>JAJDVT010000097.1 GCA_022826005.1 Gemmatimonadota bacterium
ACGCGGTGGACGCCCGGATGCTGGCCACCATGGCGGCCGCTGTCGAAGACCTGCGTCCGACCCAGGCGCGGTCGAAGGGGCAGCGCGACCTTGCCGAGCTCCAGCAGATCCGCGACGCGCTGGTCAGGGATCGGACCGCAATCACCAACCGGAGCAGGAACTTGCGCACTCCCGTGGGCAAGCGGGTCACCGGGCAGAGGCTGAGGCAGATCGACCGCCAGCTGAAGCTCATCGATGCCGAGATCCGGCAGCGGATCGGGGAGGAGAAGGAAATGGAGCGCCGGGCCGAGATCCTGACCTCGATCCCGGGCATCTCGGACATCACCGCCGCGGGACTGATCGTCCACTTGCCGGAACTGGGTATGCTCACTCGGTCGGGAGCCGCCAGCCTCGCGGGACTCGCCCCGGTCACCCGGGAGTCCGGAAACTGGAAGGGACGGAGCTTCATCCAGGGCGGCAGGCACCGGGTCCGCCGGCTGCTCTTCATGCCCGCTCTGGTTGCGGCCCATCACAATCCCGACCTCAAGCGGAAGTACGAGGCGCTCCTCGCCAAGGGGAAGCCGCGCAAGGTCGCCCTGACGGCCGTGATGCGGAAGCTCCTCGTCCTCGCCAACGCCCTGGTGCAGCAGGACCGCACTTGGACGGCGCAGCCGCCGCGCGAGTACTCCTGCCCGGCCTTCCCGACGCCCAGCCCGGCGAGGAGCGTTCACGGATGATCGAGCCGGGCAAGAACGGGCGCCGAAGCGGAAGCGTCGCAAAGGGGCGCTGCGAGGCAAGTTGCTTCGTGACAAACGGGCGTCCGCTTGTGAGATGGATACTTGACCGCCTTAGCGGTCTCCGACGAGCCCGTGCGCCGCGCCCGTGAACGGGCCGGGGCTCGACGCGCCGCATCGGTGTCCTCCACGCGCCCACGCGCCCGTTTGGCTGCCGCAGGACTCGTCCGCTCCGCCGATGCTGGGCACGGCCTTTCCGGCGGCCAAGCCTCGCGGGTTCGGCTTGGCTGCCGCGGCGCAACAGTTCGGGGCGTGTGTACACGATCCGCTCGGCTGGGCGATCTAGCCAGCCGAAGGGCTTCAACGGCTTCTCGCGTGCCCTCGGGTGAGGGACCGGCCGCCAGCCTCGGGGTGTCTGCGCCGTTACGAGGTGAAAGGCCGTCATGCGCGTAGCGTCCGGGCTGGAACCCCACCATATGCGGCGCTACCCGCCTCGTCGCGATCTCCATGGCATGAAGGCAAACATGGGGTCGCAAAATCACGCAAGTGTATGGGATGTAGGATATTTCCCACCTTGCGCCGTGGCAGCGACTTGCGGAATCGGAGTCCGACTACGCGCCGCCAGTCGCGTCCCGATGGCCCGTCCCACTCCGCGCGTACCAAGCGGTCCAAGACGTTCGGGGGCTTCGCCGCGAAAGCCATCGGGTAAGGTGAGGGCGTGTCCCCGAGGACCACGTTCACCCGCGTGTCGACCAACTGCTTCGGCGTCTCCATGCCCGAACGCTGAAGTGCCCCTCGCCAGCAAGTCAACCCGTCGGAGATTTCCTACCGTTCCAGAACGTTCCAGGTCGTACCATGCCGTCTCAACCCCGGCGAATACCGCCGCCACTGGCGCAGAACGACACCCCCGCAACGTCTCGGGAGTTGCGGTTGCTCGTCCGGCCGTGGTTTCATACGCTAGCCGGAGCGCCGTGTCCGCCAGGCAGCCCTGAAGTCTGAGTTGTTCGGCGAATTCCCCGAAGAGTTCGTATCTTCCTTCACCATCCCTGAGACACGGCCCGCTCCGTCGACATTCGCAGGTCTCTGATCCGGGCACTCGCCGAGTTCGCAATCGGTTGCTTGGACGGGGAAGCCCGCCCCATCATTCGACCGCCCCTGCCGAAGACCCCCACTAGACTAGACTGCCCGCGCCCGAGATGATCTCTACTCCAGCGACCGTCCCCGACTCACGACACCGATGGGACTGACCCCCCCGCAACCTCCTCAGGACACCGATGGCGCTACGTCCATCGTGGACAACCGAACGAGGAAGGTCGGTTCATTCCTGGACAGCCATATGGAGCCGGACTGCCTGCTTTCCGTGGTCTCCGCGTACTTCACGATCTACGGGTACGGGGACCTGCGCGCCCGCCTCGAAGGGATACGCCGGATGCGGTTCCTGTACGGGGACCCGCGAGGAGTCGGCGCGCTGGACCCGGAGGAGGCCGAGGACAAAGCGTTCCGGCTAACGGACGAAGGAGGCTTGGAGTTGACGCAGGCACTGCGCCAGAAGCCATTGGCCCGTGCTTGCGCGGATTGGATCGAGCGGAAGTCCGACATCCGCACGGTCAGCCGGAGAAACTTCCTCCACGGAAAGATGTACCACGTCGCGAACCCCGGCGGCACGGCCGCCGCCCTTGTGGGAAGCTCGAACTTCACACGCCGGGGGCTCGGGCTGGGTCAGGCTCCGAACATCGAACTCAATCTCGAGGTGCGGAACCCATCGGATCGTGAGCCGCTAATCGAGTGGTTTGACGACCTCTGGCGTAACGAGCGGATAACCCGCGATGCGAAACAAGAGGTGTTGGACGAACTCGACAGGCTCGGCCGGGACTACTCGCCGGAGTTCGTCTACTACAAGACACTGTACCATGTCCTTGGCGACCGCTTGGACCGCGAGAGCGCAGGTCGCGAGCTCGCCGGTAGTGTCCACCTGTTCGATTCGCGCATCTGGACCCAACTCTACCCCTTCCAGCAGCACGGCGTGATTAGCGCCATCAATCGACTTGAGAAGCACAACGGTTGCATCATCGCCGACAGCGTGGGGCTGGGGAAGACCTTCACGGCGTTGGGCGTGATCAAGTACTTCGAGGCACGAAACAAGGATGTGCTGGTGCTGTGCCCGAGCCGACTCAAGGAGAACTGGCTGAGGTATCCGGTGAGCGCGCGCCGAGCCTCCAACCCCTTCATCGCCGACCGGTTCGACTACACTGTTCTCGCCCATACGGATCTGAGCCGGACCAGTGGCAAGGCCGGAATCGTCGATCTGGCCGATTTCCCATGGAGCGCCTTCGGCCTGATCGTCATCGACGAGTCCCACAACTTCCGCAACGAGGGCCGCGACAAGAAGGACGAGGAAGGGAACCTAGTGTCCCGGAGTCGCTACCGGCGCCTGCTCGAAGAGGTCATCAAGAAGGGAGTGCCGACCAAGGTCCTCATGCTCTCCGCGACCCCAGTGAACACCAGCCTCCACGTCTTGCGCAACCAGATCTACCTGATGACCGAGAAACGGGAGGACGCGTTCACGGGGCTGGGTGTCGGTGCCATCAAGCGGGTGTTCGGGCGCGCACAGAAGGCGTTCCAGACATGGGAGAAGAACCGGTCAGACGACGGCACCAGGAACAAGGCGGTCCTCTTGGAACGCCTCGGGGCCGACTTCCTGACCGTGCTTGATGCGGTGACCATCGCCCGGTCACGCCACCACATCCGCGCCTACTATCCCGACTTCGAGAAGGAGCACGGCGCTTTCCCGGAGCGTGCTACGCCGAGGAACCTGCATCCGCCCACAGACACGCGGGGCAAGCTGTCTTACGACCAACTGCACGAGGCCATCAGCCGATTCAGGATGGCCGCCTACATGCCGTCTCTGTATAAGACAGACACGACAGACCTGGATGAGGAAAAGAAGAAGTTGAATTTCGACCAGCGCGACCGGGAAAGGTGGCTCATCGGGATGATCCGGGTGAACCTGCTCAAGCGTCTGGAGAGTTCGGTGGACTCGTTCGCGCTGACCATGGAGCGGATTATCGAGAAGATGGACGAGATCCTGAGAATGATCGAGCGGTGGGAGGCGACGGGCGAAGGCAGGCACCAGTTCGGGCTGGACGTTGCGGAGGACGAAGAGGACGACGACTTCACGTTGGGTCAAGGAACAGCCTCGTACCCGCTTGAAGAGCTCGCTGTGGAGCGCCTGCAACGCGACCTCCGCAAAGACCGTGACAACTTCCGCGCGATCTTGAGTCAGACGCGCATGGTCACCCCGGAGCGCGACGCGAAGCTCAAGGCGCTGAGGGGTGTCCTAGCCGAAAAGGTGCGCGAGGCACCGACGGACACCGAAGGACGACCGAACCGCAAGGCGCTCGTCTTCACCACCTTTTCCGACACGGCCCTGTACCTCTACCAGAACTTGGAGGAGTGGGCGCGCGAGGCGAATGTCAGCATGGCTCTGGTGGCCGGCAGCAAGGGCAACAGAACGATGGCTGGGAGTGTCCGGTTTGAGGACATTCTCGCCCGCTTCTCGCCGCGTTCGCAGTTGATGTCGGACGGCGAATGGACGAACGGAAGACCGGACGCGGAAGACGAGATAGACATCCTGATCGCCACCGACTGCCTCTCGGAGGGGCAGAACCTTCAGGACTGCGATCTGGTGGTCAACTACGACATCCACTGGAACCCCGTCCGACTCATGCAGCGCATGGGGAGAATCGACCGAATAGGGAGCGCCAATCGCCAGGTTCGGATGATCAACTTCTGGCCCACCAACGACCTGGACCGGTACCTGGACCTCAAGAACCGGGTCGAAGCGCGTATGATGCTGGCCGACGCCGCCGGGACGGGAGCGGACGACCCACTCGCACTGGACGCCGACGCGGACGGGGTGGGCAAGGCTAGAAAAGCGGCGGAGCAGGACTTGAAGTTCCGGGACCAGCAGTTGCTCAAGCTCCGGGAAGAGACCCTGGACATGGAGGACGCGGAAGATGGCGTTTCTCTGACCGACTTCACGCTCGACGACTTTCTGGCCGACCTATACAACTACCTGCAACGCAACAGAAATGCGCTGGAGGAGGCCCCATTCGGCCTGCTCGCGGTGGTACCGTCATGGTGGGAGAAGGATGGTACGCGTGAGCGGCCCGGCGGGCTACGACCCGGCGCGATCTTCTGCCTGAAGCAGAGGCGGAGCCCCAAAGATCCCACCCCGAACCGGCTCCAGCCGTACTTCTTGGCCTACGTCCGAGAGGACCGCACCGTGCGGTACAGCTTCGCGAACGCTAAGGAGATTCTAGCGCTCTTCGGGGCGGTGGCGCGGGGACGTGACAAGCCGCTCCGAGCCCTCGTGGATGCGTTCGACAACGAGACGGGCCACGGCGAGAGGATGGCGAAGTATGACCGGATGGCGCGAGCCGCGCTCGGAAGCATCGTGCGCCCATTCCACAAGAAGATGCTGGCGGGGCTGACCCAGCGCCGTGGCGCGAGGATCTCGAAACGTGCGGAACAGCCGAGTAGCGAAGACAACTTCGAGCTTGTGACTTGGGTGGTGATCCGGGACGAGTCCGATGGAGCCTGACGCCAGCGCTGCGGGCCATCCGGCGGTAATCCGGAAAGCGATCCGGGACGCGCTTCAGAACTTCGAGACGGGGCGTCTCCGCACGCGCGCCGTGGCGTTGCTTGAGGTTCTCGGATACAGTAGCGCGCGCCACGAAGAGGATTTCGACTTCGCGTGGGATGAGTTCTTGGAATGGGCTGATGAAGAGGCACCCGACCGGAGGATCGCCAAGAGGCCGCGGGAAGCCGTACAGCAGACCTTGGACCGTATCGACATGGTCTTCCAGTATACGGAGGACGAGTTCGGCGTTCAGGCAGACCTCTTTGGTGCCTACGAAGCCAGCCGGGCCGAGTCCTTCCTGTTTCTCGCCGTGGACCTCGCGGATGGAGATCATCCACGCCACAAGCTGGCGGAGATGACCCGTGCGATCAATCGTCCCTTCATGATGCCCGTCATCGTGTTCTTCCGGCATCGCCGTGAGGACGGATCCACGGTCCTGACGCTGGCGGTGATCCACCGACGAGCACACATGCGGAATCCGGAGCGGGATGTCCTCGAACGGGCCACTCTGGTCAAGGACATCCGGGTGACCAACCCGCATCGAGCGCACGTCGAGATTCTGGGAGACTTGGCGCTCGGTTGCTTGGAACTGTCCGCGGCGACGTTTGATGCACTCCATCGGGCTTGGGAGCGCGTCCTCGATACGGAGAAGCTCAACAAGCGTTTCTACTCCGAGCTCTTCGAGTGGTTCAAGCGGGCTGTGTCCGAATCCTCCTTTCCCGATGCCGCGCGACCGGAGGAGCAGGTCATACGCCTGATCACGCGATTGCTGTTTGTGTGGTTTCTCAAAGAAAAGAGGCTGGTGGCCGAAGACTGGTTCGACGAACGCGCGATGCAGACGATGCTGAGCGATTTCGGTGGGTCGGACTACTATAGGGCGGTACTGGAGAACCTGTTTTTCGAGACGCTCAACAGGCCAATGGACCAGCGCGGATTCAGCACCCGCGTCCCCACTACCGCTGGTCACCAAGTGTACCCAGGCCAGCGCCACCACGGGTCGCTGATTCGCGACATGGATCGGTTCGGAGCGCTGATGCGGCAAACGCCCTTCGTCAACGGCGGGCTGTTCGACCGCTTGGACGACGAGATGTCAGGAGATACCGCAGACGCAATCGACCTGCTTGGCGGTGCCGATCTGGACGGTACGAAAGCTGCTCGGCACGTCGTGGGCGGCGGAGCCGGGCCTGATGTGCCAGATTCGCTGTTCTTTGGAGAGGGCGGTCTCATTGACCTACTCCACCGCTACAAGTTCACGGTCGAAGAGAACACGCCGGTGGAGATAGAGGTTGCGCTCGATCCAGAACTCCTCGGTCGAGTTTTCGAGAACTTACTTGCTGCTCACAACCCGGAAACCCGCGAGCAGGTCCGTGGAGACCGGAAACGAACCGGCTCATTCTATACGCCGCGCAACATCGTGGACTACATGGTAGACCAAGCGCTAATCCTAGCGATTGGGACTCACGTCCAGCCCGGTGACGGAGATCTCGTGTTCTGGCGCGAGCGGCTGAGCTACCTACTGGACTACGAGGACGGCGAGGACGGCGGCGAACTATTCGAAGAAGCGGACTCGCACGCGATCATCGGCGCGATCTCCAAGCTGCGGGTCCTGGACCCAGCAGTCGGGTCCGGGGCGTTCGCCATGGCCGCGCTCCAGAAGCTGACATTGGCCCTCCGCCGTTTGGATCCCGACAACGAAGTGTGGCGGCAACTCCAGAAGGAGAGGGCCATGGACCGTGCCGACTCAGCTTTCGACGAGCGGTCGCGGTCGGCGCGCGACGAGGAATTGCTCGAAATCAGCGAGGCCTTTTCCCGGTACTCAGGGGACTTCGGACGGAAGCTCTACCTGATCCAGAACAGCATCTTCGGGGTGGACATTCAACCCATCGCGTGTTCCATCGCGCGCCTTCGCTTCTTCATCTCGTTGGCCATCGAACAGGAACAGGACGACGCGGCTGACAACTTGGGCATCACGCCCCTTCCGAATCTCGACACGCGCATCGTGGCGGCGTCCACCCTGCTGGGCTTGAGTGAAGAACAACGAACCTTCCCGGGGGACCGGGCGCACGACATCGAGGAGCGTCTCGTCGCCAACCGGGAACGGCACTTCCATGCGAGGTCCAGGCCTGAAAAGCTGGACTGCACCAGGAGGGATAAGGCTCTCCGGAAAGCTCTGGCCACGGAGTTGCGCGAAGCGGGATTCTCCGAGAGTGTAGCGATGAAGATCGCCAATTGGGATCCATACGACCAGAACGCCAGCGCCGATTGGTTCGAGCCGCGATTCATGTTCGGCGTGAGAGAGGGCTTCGACATCCTCATCGGCAATCCACCGTATGTGCGAGCCGACTTCCCGGATGATCGGCACAAGGAGCTCCGGGAACGCATCATGGCAAGCGGACGATACGAGACCCTGTGGGAAAAGTGGGATCTCTTCGTTCCCTTCATCGAGAGAGGCTTCCGACTCTTGAGGCCCAGCGGCGCGATCGCGTACATCGTCTCCGACGCCTACTGCCACGCCAAGTACGCGGAGAAGTCCCAGCACTGGTTCCTGAGCAATGCCCGGATCGTTCGTCTGGACTTCCTGAGCAGGCTTCGTGTCTTCGAGGCGACCGTGAGGAACGTCGTTTTCGTGTACCAGAAGGCGGATGGACGACTGAACCGGCCGGAACGCAGGCTTCACGACGGGAGCTTTGGCCGGATTACCCAACTGCCCACCAATCAACAAGGCAAACTGACGCCCCGCCAGTTGTTCTTCCCCGAGGACACGGCTTCACCGTGGTCTGAGGGGCACGGGAATGCCACAGTGCCGCTGGATCGGATCTGCTACATCAGTAAAGGGATGGTCGCCCACGCCCACGAGAAGCGTGCTCCGGGGGAGTTTCGCTTGGAGGACTTAGTAGCTGATGTGCGAGACGCGCGGCATCCGAAGCGGTATGTGGAGGGGAAACACTTGGCGCGATGGCTTCCGGCGACCCATAGATGGCTGGAATGGGGTACGAATCGGTGCCCCAGCCTGCTCAGTCGGCCCACGTTTCCCGAGAGGTATGAGGTCGACGAGAAGCTGATCGCGGCCGATATGGCTGCGGGTGCTTCGCAGTTGCGCGTTGCTTACGACTCGTCGAAACTGCTGCACAACCACTCGGCCTGGTCCTTCGTGCGGTGGACGGATCTCCGGAATGTCCGCAATCGCTCCATCAAGCTGAAGACCCGCTATAGGGACGAAAGGCCGAAGCGCCCGGATCTGCCGCTGCGTGAGGATCTGGAGGAGACCAGCAACCGTTTTCGGATCAAGTTCCTCCTCGGCGTCATGAATTCGGCGCCGGCCCGGGACTTCCTGCTCGCCAATCGTCGCAGCAACATCCATCTCTATCCGGACGACTGGGCCAGATTGCCGATTCCGGATTGCACCGAAGCGGAGCAGGCCGAAGTTGCGCGCATCGTGGGCGCGATTCTGACGGCGAAGAACTCGGACATCGCAGCCGATGTGAGAGCCGAGGAGGAGGACTTGGATCGCGTAGTGCGGAACCTCTACGGCATTCAGACGCATGGGGAATAGCACCGCAGGCCGGAGTCAAGAGGATCAACAAGACCGACTCGATCAAGGTCAATAAAGAGCGCCCACGACTGGTGTCTCAATTCGGCGAAACGCAGCAGCAAGCGGCAAGGGAAGCAGACACCCCCGATCCCGCGGCCGCCACGCCGAGCAGGCCGGTCCGGCCCCCGAGGGTCCGATGCATTGGCCGTGCCGATGGTTCCGGCGCTACTGACGGCGCGGAGGAAACAGGCGGCGGACAGCGGCTCGCACGTCGGTGGACAGTCCGAAGATGATGGCGACGGCCACCGCCCCGAGGGCAAAGTAGAGGACCAGGTTCACGCCCCGACCTCCGGGAACCGATCCGACTGCTCACCCGCCGGTATCTGGCGGAGCTTCCGCACCGCGCGCGACACGTCGCGGGCATCGGAGCGAATCAGGAGCCAATCGTCGCCGAACCGGGTCAGGCGCACCCAACACAACCCGTCCCCGGCCTCGTCGATGGCGACCACTTCACGGACGTGAATCTTCCGCCCGTAGGCTTGCCCGATGATTCCGCTGTCACTCACGGTATAGACCCGCCCCTGTTTGATCCGATCCCTGCACGGAACGCCGTACTGGCGTAGGACCCCCACAACTTTCACGGGCAATCTAGTACCCCACCCTCCAGCCCGAAATACGGACTGCGCGCCGGTCCCTGTCCCCCGGCTCGATGCCGCGAACTCCCGACTGGGCATCCATCGCGGCTCCGGAACGGAAAGCGTCCCAATTGGGGGCTCTGTGGCACTGGGTCGCTCAGGTCGCTTGCGGTCCGGTCGCCCCGTCGGTGTGCGGGTGGCGGCAACGAAACGAGCCGCCAATCGGCTTACGCTGCCCTCGGCAGGTCTTCGACGGGTGGACGCATCCACGCAAGCAATTCCGCAAGTAGATCCTCGGGAAGAGATGTTCCCGCCGCTTTAGTCGCACTCAACATCCGCAACCGGTCGAAAACGACTACTTGACCATCAAGTGCCGCTCTTCTTAGTTCTCCGGCTTCGATTACGAATGGAGCAACAATACCAGTACTTGGACGGACCGCCGCATTAAGGTACTTCTGCCACCTTCTTGCGTTTGGAGTGTCAATCTTGTCGCGCCAGTTCTTGCCGCTAGCACATTGGAGGAGGAACGTGGGCAGGGCCTCCCGGTCATCCTCGAATTGGCGATAACACACGATGTCGAGGCCACCGTCTTTGGTTGTCGGAGTGGCCCATTCTTCCAAGTCGGTCGCCCCTTTTACACACAAGCGAGTACAGAGTTCTGCCACGATCGTGCGGATGTCTGTAGTATCGTCAGGAGACCATCCGGTGCGGTACGAGGTCCAGCCAGGAAGCAATGCGGGGCAGATCTTTTCAACGACCTTTTCAAACAGATCGCCTTGAACATCGTAGGCTCCGTGACGCTTCGCCCACTCGGGATAAATCGCGAACGTCGATAGCAGCACAAGAAACGACCAAATCGGCGTGCTCTCCCAAGAATCGCGTGCCTCAATCCGCGAACTGCCTATCGATACGGACGAAGGCACCCCGCCCCAACGCTTCCGGCGATCCAACTCGCTCCAACCATCTACTGCGATGTCATGGGCTAGATCCTGCCCGTTTTCAGGACAGATCTGGTATTCCAAGAGCAGGTCGACGACATCGCTCTTGGCTACACTCGACTCCACAAAGAGTATGTTTGCCTCTAACCAGTCCGCCAGAAACCCAGTGCTAACGTTCGATTTATTCTTCGAGTAATGGAACCCGACCGACGGTATCTCCAGCATGCTCAGGCGATACCTAGCGTCTTCTTGATCTGGTCAGCATTCACGATCAGACGCTGGACCATGTTGATCAGCGTTTCGTCATCCTTGTATAGGTGAATCGACGACAGTGCTTCTTGAAGATTATACGTCGCGGTTGAGATGATCTCATACAACTCCTGCTGATCGCCGCCTGAGATGATATAGGCCTTGTCGAGGCTTGGCCGCCGCACTGCTCGGAGATACTTGAGCGCTTCTTCGGAGGCCAAGACACGCGCGAACTTGTCCACCTGTCGAGAATCTTTCACGATCGGAAGCGTCTCCTCATCCCCGAAGAGCCAGATCGCGTATTCGCATAGGTTAGGTAGGTGGTGAGCGTCCACAGGCGGCTGTACCTGCGATGGCTCAATGCCGAACTTATCGTCAACGCCCAAGAACTTCTGGACGTGCGGAGACCTTAGGGAGAGGAAGAGTACACTGAAGCGATCCTGTACCCGGTCGACTTCAAGCCCCTCGATCTCCTTCATCTGGGTTAAGATACAATAGGCTATGTAGTTGCGCTCGACAACCGGTGTCTTGCTCCCAATCCTGCGCATCACATCACGGTAAGATAGGCTGCGCTCCGTGATCAGTTTTGCAATGAAGGCTGCCTTCTCAGGAGGTTTCCATTCCTTTATGCCCGTAACGTGGCGGAAACCCAGAAAGGCATCAACGTCGCTCCGTTTCTCGACTTTTATGTATGGAATCCTGGTAAAAAGATCGGGCGGGGTGTCGACACCCTCGATCAGCGCCAGCCATTTGGTTGAGCGCTCGTCTCCTTCGTAGGTCCTCTTGAGGCGCTTGAGAGCCGCGATGCGTCGATTCCCTTCAATGACCACTAGGCGCTCGTTCCCGTCGATCTCTTCGGCCACGCAGAGGACTGCCTCATGCACCCAGAAGCCACTCTCAAGGAATGACGTGGCGAGTTCCTCCAATGACCAGTCACGCATGCGGTCGTAGACCTCTTCCTGGGTTAGCTCGCCATTTTGGACTGCACGAGCCAGCCGCGGATTCCTCGGATCGAGCAGTATCTCCGACAGGGCCGCGTACTCAATCTCTTTAGGCATGGGATCCGCTCATTGCGACCGAGGCTATGTCGCCGTTGTGACTGTGGTGATTCGATGTATTCTTGAGAAGTTCCTTGGCAACCAAGTGGGCGACGTCAGCATTGACGGCATTCCCCAGTGCCCTGAACGCTCGCGTCTTGATAGTGGGCAGCAAGGGGAGGTCGCCCAAGCTCTGCAAGCGTGCGCATTCACGGATCGTCATATACCGTCCCTCCGAAGCAACGATTGGCACCTGACTCGTGGTGAGCGCAACCAGTGACGGAGCGGTAGCCGGGTTCTTGACCCTTATCCCTGATGCGCGGAATTGAATGAGCTTGTCCCAAACGCTCCTCGTCCCGGCCTGCCAATTCCATTCGAATTTCTGAAAGCTCGGCGGGAACGACATGATTCTTGGGAGCCAATCGCGTAGGCGGACCTCGTGAGCCGCGTAGAATCCTCGATTCTGTTGGATGAAGCGCGCCTTCCAACGTGGAAACAGTGTTTCGCCTTGGGCGTAGGGTGGAAGCTCAGCCATCTGCTGCCCTTTTGTCTTGCCTTTTAGCGAACGTCCGAACATGCCGCTGAAGCGTGCCAGGTATCGTTGGCTGTAAGCTGATGGATTGCGCTTCTCATACGGATAGGTCGCACCGAATTCCATCGCCCAGATCGGGAATGAAGGCATCTTCGCATCATTGCCAATAAGACCGAGGAACTCTTCCCAGACCTCTAGGTATTCGACCTGTCGGGCAGACAAGATGTCTGCGTCGTTCGGACGTTCATCTAGTACCTTGGAGAGGTGAAGGTCGTCTTCAGGTGAGATCAACTCGGGCCAATCGAAGTCCTTAGGGCTGCCCATCCACGCGACGATAAAAGCGCGATATCTGATTTGCGGAACTCCGATCAAATGAGGTGACAACTCCTTGAAGTCGACCGAGTAGTCCCTCTCGATCAGGCTGTCGCGTATTCTGGCCCACGTCTTACCATCGGCGTGGCGTAGGATGTTCGGAACGTTCTCGAAGATCAAGAACGTCGGCGTGTGTCGATCAATGATGCGCAAGATGTACTCAAAAAGATCGCCAGACTCAGGGCACTCGAACCCGAGTTGGCTGCCTGCCTTGGAGAATGGTTGACACGGGAAGCCTGCACAAAGGATGTCGTGAGAAGGAACATCCTTCCAACAGTGACGGATATCGGCGAACGGTCTAATGCCAAAGTTGGCATGGTATAGATCCTGTAGCTTGGCATCGATCTCGGAAGCGAAGACACATTCGTGTCCCAACCGCTTCAAAGCCGCGTGAAACCCACCGAGTCCCGAAAACAGGTCTACGAACTTGAGCCGAGTACGTCCGTCCACAAGCCCGTTACCTTCACCGAACGCCTCTGTAGAGACGGGCTCCGCAGTCAAGTCCCGATAAGGCGTCCGCGGCGCAATTGCCGGCTGCGGTGGGTCCCCACCTGCCCGGACAACTAGTTCATCGGGCTGATTGAGCTTGATTGGGTTTCTTCTTGGTCGCCTCCAGCGGTTGGGAGAACTACCGACCGAGGCTGACGAGCGGAGAGGGTGCGGTAAGCGTTCAGAGCCTCCTTCCTCCCGGCATGCTAGGGTTCTCTCAGGGCGCATGGACGAGGGTTTCGTGGTTCGCCGGGGAGAGGTGGCCGCGATCCGCGGCACCATCACCCAGCCAACGATCCGGCGGTACCAGGCGTCCAGCCCGACCACGAGGGTCCCGGGAGAGGCATGTGTTCGCGGACTATCGCCATCCGGATCGCTGACCCGACCGTTCTCACGGCACCGACATCGGTAGGGCACCCTACTTCGTCCGCTCGATTGTCTCGGCCACCGTAATCGTTGGACGGTGCCGAGCCTACGTCACAGGGAACGAACCGTCCGGTCCTAGCGGCTCTGCCGGTCTTGGTGCCCGTGCCCTCTCCAAGCATGGTCTGTGCTCCTGGTCGCGGTGGGAAGAACCGTCTCCAACCCCATAATGTGGGGTCCGACGGGTTAGGATTCAAGCAGAGCGGGCTCATCTGTCAACCGAAACCGAAGATGTGGCGGGTCCGCAACTGCCGCGGGATAGGTGCTTGCTGTGGTCGTGACGTGTCGGCGTGGCCGACGTAGCAACGTGGACCTCCTCGGAAACTCCGCGTGTCGGGGGCACTGTCCGAAACTGTGCTCCTCCCGAATGCAGGCTGCTGCCGACACGAATTGGGGACGATGGACGGGATTCCCGCCAATCTGGACGATTTTCCCGCAGTTTCGGTTCGGCCGGATCGGGCACGCCTCACCGGCAAGGATGGCAGATCGTGCAGTCCCAGTTCAACTTGGACGATTCCTTGCCTTGATTCGCACCCCCCTTGACCCTGACGTAACGTGAGGGTTTACCTTGCCCCGCATGAACAGCCAACCCCACACTGCGACCCGCCCCGCGCCCGGGACCGCTTCAGTCCCGCGAGGCCGGGCCGGCGACCCCGCCCGCGCGACCCACCACACCGTCGGCGAGGTCGCCGCGCTGGCAGGCGTCACCATCCGGACGCTGCACCATTACGACCGGATCGGGCTCCTGGTCCCATCGGGGCGCTCGGCGCACGGCTACCGCCTCTACGACTACGGCGACCTGGAGCGGTTGCGGCAGATCCGGCTGATGCGGGAATTGCGGTTCGGGCTGGACGCGATCGAGCAGATGCTCGATGCTCCGGCGTACGACCGGCGGGGAGCGCTGGTCGCGCAGCGGGAGTTGCTGGAGGCACGGCTGGAGAGGACACGGAGGATCATCCGCGGGGTTGACCGGGCCCTGGCGGCACTGGACGAGGAGACGGAGATGGAAAAGGCGACGATGTTCGAGGGACTCGAGGAGTTCGACCACACGCAGTACGAGGAAGAGGTGGAGCGGCGCTGGGGCGACAGCGAAGCGTACCGGGAGTCGATGCGCCGCACCCGCCGCTACGGCAGGGACGACTGGGCCCGAATCAGGGAGGAGGGGGAGACGGTCTTCGCCAGGCTCGCAGAGCTCATGGCCGCCGGCGACCACGCTGCGGGCCGCGCCGCAATGGACCTGGCCGAGGAGCACCGGTGCCACATCGACCGCTGGTTCTACCCCTGCAGCCACAGGATGCACGGAGGGCTCGCCGAGATGTACACGGCCGACCCCCGCTTCACGGCGTACTTCGAGAAGCGTGCCGAGGGGCTGGCGGACTTTGTTCGCGACGCGATCAAAGCCAACGCGGCCCGGTGGAGGAACCGGTCATGAGCGGCGAAGAACAGGACTCCCCCTTCCGCAAGACTCTCGCCCGCGTCCTCCTGGTTCAGGTCGTCGCGCTGATCCTGCTCTGGCTCCTCCAGGCCACCTACCACGGATAACAGCCCGTGGACAGAATCCCCCCGGCATTCGAGCGGCGATGCATCCGCGCTGGACGCTTCGCTCACAATCTTCACACTGTAAACTCTGCTTTACGAAATGTCATGTACACCATACATTCCATTCGTTCCTGGCTTCGCTCTTCGTTGCTCCTCGGGCGAATAGCCCTGCTATTCACCTCTCGTCGCGCCTTGCCAGCCCGGCGCCTCGCCGCTCTCGGTGCTCGCGCGGCTCTATCCACGGACTGCTAGCCCGCTCATGCACCCCATCAACTGGCTGATCGTCGGCGGCTACGTCGCCTACGTCCTCGTCGACGGCATCCGCCGGGCGCGGGGCACGAAGGAGGTCGAGGGCTACTTCCTCGCGAACCGCTCGCTGCCGTGGTGGGCGGTCGGGCTGTCGGTGATGGCGACGCAGCTGTCCGCGGTCACGATGATCGGCACGACGGGGCAGGGTGCGACCGACGGGCTGCGCTTCGTGCAGTTCTACTTTGGACTGCCGCTGGCGATGGTGATCCTGGGCGTGACGCTGGTGCCGTTCCTGCGCGGCGCCGGGGTCTACACCGCGTACGAGTACCTGGAGCGGCGTTTCGGGCCGGAGACGCGCACAATGACCGCGTTCCTCTTCCTGCTGTCGCGCGGGATGTCGTGCGGGGTGATCATCGCCGCGCCGGCGGTGGTCTTCTCGGCGGTGTTCGGGTGGCCGCTCATGTGGTCCGTGGCGCTGATCGGCGTGCCGACCGTTGCGTACACCATGCTGGGCGGGATCCAGGCGGTGACGTGGGCCGACGTCAAGCAGATGATCCTGATCGTAGTCGCGCTGCTCGCCGTGGTGGTCGTGCTGATCGTGCAGATGCCGGTGTCGCCGGGCGAGGCGCTCCACATCGCGGGCGCGACGGGCCGCCTCAGGGTCTTCGACTTCTCCTTCGACATCAACGAGACCTACACCTTCTGGTCGGGGCTGATCGGCGGCACCTTCCTGATGCTGTCCTATTTCGGCACGGATCAGTCCCAGGTGCAGCGCTACCTGGCCGCGAAGTCGGTGAACGCGGCGCGCACCTCGCTCCTGATGAGCGCCTATTGGAAGATCCCGCTGCAGGCGCTGGTGCTCCTCGTCGGCGTGATGGTCTTCGTCTACTACCAGTTCCAGCCGGCGCCGCTGCTGTACAACCCCGCGCACGAGAACGCGGTGGTGGAGATGCGGGGAGCGGAGTACGGGGCGCTGCAGGCGCGTTATGGCGAGGCGCTGGTGGAGAGAGAGGGGGCGGCGCGGGGCGTGGCGGACGCCGCCGGCCAGGACGCGGCCCGACGCGCGGCCATGGACGACTTC
The DNA here is from genome assembly GCA_022826005.1 of Gemmatimonadota bacterium. Lineage (GTDB taxonomy): Bacteria > Gemmatimonadota > Gemmatimonadetes > Longimicrobiales > Gaopeijiaceae > Bin94. Next base: position 16,432 of record JAJDVT010000097.1, read on the forward strand.
CTCGCCCGGGAGGCCACGGTCGAGGAGATCCGCGCCGAGGCCCTGACGATGGCGGAAGAGGTCACAGGCGAGCCCTCGCGCGACGTCAACTACATAATCCCGCGCTTCGTCCTGGGCGAACTGCCCATCGGGCTGGCCGGACTCTTCATCGCGGCGATCATCGCGGCCGCCATGTCGAGCATCTCGTCCGAGCTGAACTCGCTGTCGACGACGAGCATCATCGACTTCTACCGCCGCTGGTTCCGCCCGGAGGCCGGCGATGCCCATTACCTCAGGGTGTCGAAGGTCGCGACCGCGTTCTGGGGGGTGTTCGCCTGCATTGTCGCGGTGTACGCGGTCAGTCTCGGCTCGCTGATCGAGGTCGTGAACCGCTTCGGGTCGTTCTTCTACGGGTCGATTCTGGGCGTCTTCCTGCTGGCGATGGTGCCGCGGGCGCGGGGGATGGGCGCGCTGGTGGGGCTGGTCCTGGGGATGGTGGCGGTCGGGCTCATCGAGTGGCGCACCGACGTGGCCTACCTGTGGCTCAACGTGATCGGGGCGGGGACGGTCGTGGGGGTGGGGGTGGTGCTGGGGATGTGGGGCCGCCGGGCAGGTTGACTATCGCCCTTGTGCAGGGTCGGTCAACACGATGTCAAAGAATCGAATCTCGATCAAACCGCTGGGCAGCTCTACCCTTCGGAATCCCTTCATCCGACCGGGCAGGAAGCCCTCGATGTCGAACCAGCTTGCCAGATGCCTGGATGCCAGGACGACGCCCGCACGCGTGTCGATCACCTCAATGTACGCTGAATACGCATTGGGATAGTCCTCAGGCGGCTCATCAAACGGGTTCCTCCAACGGCCGATGATGTGGACCCACTCCTCGGTAGGAACCTGGGTGTAAGTCACCAGCAGGCCCGTCGTGTCCGCACTCAGGGCGCGCAAGGAGGGGTGCGGAGCCTCGGTTGGGGGTTCCGGAGGTGCGTCCGGCGGCTCCTCCAAAAAAACTCGCGGCTCCTCATCGGGGAACCACGATACCTGCCGACGGACCACCAGCTTCAGTTGGCCGTCCGTTCCCCACTTCTCAACAAGATACTGACTCCGCATCGCGCTCGGTCCGGCCCAGAAGTGATCCTCGTCCGCCAAGGTCAATGGGTTACGCGCATGGCTGGCCCAGTTCATCGTTCCGCCGTACTCGGGATACTTGCCAAAGGTATGGAGAACCTCGCCCTCCGTGGTGAGCACAGCAAAGCCCTGGAGGGGAAGCTGGTCCCGAAGATTGCCGGGCGAGGTGACGATTTCACCGCGTGGCATCAAGATGGGGCTTGACATGCCCTGCATCATGATTCGCGGCATTCTTTGCACCCGGGAGAGCCAATCCAATTCCCGGGAGAGCACCGTCCACTGCCCGTAACCGCTGAAAACGTGCAGATTGTCGTCGCGGTCCAGAAACAGCCCACTCACACCGTAGTCCTCGAACTCCCGCGGTCCGTCCCCCGCCCGGCCAAAGCTCCGCTCGAATCGCCCGGCCGAATCCCAAATGGCGATGGTGCGACTCATGCCCAGGACATCCGTATAGATTCGACCACGGCTGTCCACGACGACCCTCGTCCCGGGATCAGGCAGCGAGCCATCCAGGTCCGACACCAAAACAGGCCCCGTTTCGATCAGCTCAATCCGGCACGGATACCCGTCCTCCTGATCCAGAACGACCGTGTCGCCCACCTCGAAACGCCGCTCGGCAAGCCGGGCGCATGCCCCAAATGCTACCGCCTCCCCTTCGCCGGTGCCGCCATCACCCGTGCAGCCCGGCGATAAGAACAACAGTCCGAGGGTCAATCCAATTTTCCATCGCCGCAACATTCCTCACCTCCCCAATGACGCCGAGAATCGAGTCCAGCGCGAAACCGAACGGCAATGCTGACAACGGGAATCTTGCGGTCAGCGGCCCGGGAGGGCAATGGACGCGACGGACGGGATGTCGTATTCGTCTCGGCTTATCCCCCAGATCCGTGACTCCGTGAAGCGGAACGCGTCGAACCGGTCGGGCAGGTACACCTCATGGACGGCTCCGGCGGGCGCGTCGGCTGCGTCGGCCGCAATCCGCAGCCAGCGGGAACCGCCGCTCAGTCCGCCGACATCGGGATCGAGGGGGTGCATCCAGATCGTCCCTTCCCCGGTGCAGCGCAGGTCCACATACCGAGGCAGGTAGCTCGCGAGCTCGTGCGGTCTGCCGCGCACGGTCCGGGCGATCCGGTCCAGGACCCGAAGGCTGTCCTCTTCCGTCATTCGAGCAGCGACGTCGCTGGTCAGCTGGGCCTGTCTCATCCTGAAGACCGCGGCGGCGAACTGCCGTGGAGTGATGTCGGTGAACGGAACCGGCGGAAGCTCGATGGGATCCGCCTCGGCTCCGGATCCGTCAAATCCGCGGAGCTGGTTTCTGACCCGATCATGGACGCGGACCAGATCTTCGCCGCAGGGAGCCCACAGCCGGTACCAGAGCGGGAAGGCGCCCTCGGTGGGGATGAAGTCACCGGACGGGTCGTCCAGAGCCTCGCTCAGCGCGATGAGATCCCGTGTCGCTCCCGTCCTGGGGTCGACGGCGACCAGGTCGGCCAGCAGGAGCGAGAAGCGGAACTGAAGCGGCCCCGACTCCATGGTCGCGGTCGAGCGGGGGACGATGATCTCGCTGCCCAGCCTGGCGGTCCGCACCGCGCTTCCCAGCATGTTCATGCCGCCCTTCACGCTTCCGGCCGGGAGGTCGGCCGAGCGAAGAGGGATCACCGCCAGGTCTTCGCCCGGTTGCGAGATCCGAATGATCGCGTGGCGAACAAAGTCGAAGGCCCATGCATCGCCGTCCCATCCTCCGGCGACGAAGCCGGAGGGCATCGGGAACTCGTCGGGTCCTCCGCCGGACCGCCCGTGAGCGCCGAGCGATTCGCCATCCGGCCCGAATCCCGTGAAGAACGGCGGCTGCGAATTCAGGACCCAGACGGAACCGTCGCTCAGGACCTCCATGTCCTGGACCACGGCGAGCGAGTCGGAGCTGCCGATGACTTCGATGTCCGACGCGCTGAACTCGATCGGGGCGAGGGGCGCACCGTCGGCGGGGGTATCGTCGCAGGTCGCGAGGAGGGCTGCTGCGGAGAGCGCCGCGGTGAGCGCTGGAGCAGGTCTCACGTTACCTCTGTTACCGGCTCCATCGTTCCGCCCGCACCCCACAGCTCCCGCCTTGCCGACTCGCGCCGCAGCCGCCCCACCGCCTCATCCAGCGGCAGCGTCACCTGCTTCTTCTTCGTCCCGCGGGCCCGCAGCGACACCGTGCCGGCCTCGGCCTCGCGGCTGCCGATGATCGCCATGTACGGGACCTTGAGGTTGGACGCGTCCTTGATCTCCTCGCGGAAGTCGGTCTCGGCGGCGCGGGGGCTCAGGTGGACGCGCAGCCCCGCTTCGGCCATGCGGTCGCGAACTGCCGACGCCGCATCGATCGCGTGCGCGCCGATCGCGATCACCCGCACCTGTTCGGGCGCCAGCCAGAGCGGAAAGTCGCCCGCGAAGTGCTCGATGAGGATCGCGATGAAGCGCTCCAGCGACCCGCTCACCGCACGGTGGATGACCACGGGGCGGTGCTTGCGGTTGTCCCTGCCGACGTACTCGAGCCCGAACCGCTCCGGCGCGTTGTAGTCGAGCTGGATGGTGCCGCACTGCCACGCGCGGCCGATCGAATCGGTGATGTCGAAGTCGATCTTGGGGCCGTAGAAGGCGCCGTCGCCCTCCTTGAGCTGGTACGGCCGTCCGGTCTCCTCGAGCGCGGCCAGCAGTCCCCCCTCCGCGCGGTCCCAGAGGGCATCGTCGCCGATGCGGACCTCGGGGCGGGTGGCGAAGTTGATCGTCGCCTCGAGCCCGAAGGCCGCGTAGAAGTCCAGGATGTAGCGCATCAGGAAGGCGACTTCGCTGGCGATCTGGTCCTCGGCGATGAAGCAGTGGCAGTCGTCCTGCTGGAACTGCCGCACGCGCGTAAGGCCGGACAGCGCGCCCGTAACCTCGTTACGGTGCAGAACGTCGAACGTCACGTAGCGTATGGGGAGCTCGCGGTAGGAGTGCCGCGTCGCCTGGTAGAGCAGGTAGTGCGACGGGCAGTTCATCGGCTTGAGCGACGCGTCGTGGGTGCCGGACTCGTTGTTCAGGATCAGGAACATGTCGTCGCGGTACTTGCCCCAGTGCCCCGAGGTCTCCCAGAGCGACTTGTTGTACATCAGTGGCGTCATGACCTCGAGGAAGTCGTCCTTCTGGAGTGCGCGTTCGAAGGCGAGCAGCTCGTTGTAGAGGACGGTGCCCCGGGGCGTCCAGAAGGCGGCGCCGGGCGCGGACGGATGGAACCGGAACAGGTCGAGACGCCGGCCGAGCAGGCGGTGATCCCGCCGCTTGGCTTCCGCCAGGCGGTGGAGGTGGGACTTCAGGTCCTTCGCCTTGAAAAACGCGGTGCCGTAGATCCGCTGCAGCATCTGCCGGTCGCTGTCGCCCCGCCAGTAGGCGCCGGCGGTGCTGAGGAGGCGGAAGTGGCGGATGTGCGAGGTGTCCGGGACGTGCGGCCCGCGGCAGAGGTCGACGAAGTCCCCGTTGGTGTAGGTCGAGATGACCTCGTCCTCGTCGAAGTCGGCCACGCGCTCCATCTTGAGCGGGTCGTCGGCCATGCGGACGCGGGCCTCGTCGAGGTCGATCTCCTCGCGCTCGAAGGGGCTGGCCTCGGCGGCGACGCGCTTCATCTCCTCCTCGAAGGCTTCCAGATCCGCCGGGGTGAAGGGCTCGTCGACCTCGAAGTCGTAGTAGAATCCGTCGTCAATGGCCGGGCCGAAGCCGATCTTCGCCTCGGGGCGCAGCCTGCGGACGGCGGTCGCCAGGACGTGGGCCGCGGAGTGGCGGAGGACGCCCAGCGACTGTGCGTCCCGGGCGAAGAGGATCCGGAACGGGCCGCTGTTTCGGACCGGCGTGACGAGGTCCAGAAGCTCGCCGTCGAGTTCCACGGCGAGGGCCCTGCGCAGGAGCCCCTCGCTGATCCCGCGGACGACCTCGGCGACGGGCGTGCCTGCGGCGACCGTGCGGTGTGAGCCGTCGGGGAGCGTCAGGGTGACCTGGCTGGAGGCCGATTGGGGATTCTGCAGCTTGGAGTGTGTCATGGCGGACTATCGAGAGTCGGGCGGGGTGCGTCAACCCCGCTGGCCGCCGACGGGCAGGGGCACTACGATGTGCCGTGACCGTCCGAAGTGCGCAAGCGTCCTGCTCGAGTCCGGATTGACGTCTCCGCCCGAGCGCGGCGGGGACCCCTTGTGCGCGCCGCCAGCCGAGGCCCCATGACCTGCTGCCAATGCCAGGGAATCGAAGACATGTTCGGCGACCGGATGGCTCGGCGCCAGCTTCGGCACTACCGCCGCAAGGGCCCCGGGCGGGCCACGCGACAGCTTCTCGACGCGGTGGCGGGTGCGAGCGCCGGCGTCGCGGGCGGCACCTTCATCGACATCGGCGGCGGCGTCGGGGCGATCCAGCACGAACTGATGGCGCGTGGGGCCGCTCGTGGGACCAGTGCGGACGCCTCGCCCGCCTACCTCGCGGCGGCGCGGACCGAGGCGGAGGCGCAGGGATACGCCGACCGGATGACCTACGTCGAGGGGGACTTTGTTCGGGAGGCGAACAAAGTCGAGGCCGCCGACATCGTCACGCTCGACCGGGTGGTGTGCTGCTATCCGGACATGCCCGCGCTCCTGGGCGCGGCGGCAGTCCGGGCGCGGCGCACCCTGGGACTGATCTTCCCGCGCGGCACGCGGCTCATGCGCGTCGGCGTGGCGGTGGTGAACTTCTTCCAGCGCCTGCGCCGCCATCCGTTCCGCGTGTATGTCCACGACCCGGATGAAGTCGAGGCCGTGCTGGCGCGGCACGGGCTGTCGCGGAGCTACCTGCGCGACGGGATGGTGTGGCGGGTGTTGGTGGTGGCGCGGGACGGCCCTCTTCTTGATTGATAGGCCCGATGTAGCGCTTTGGCATTCCCAAGTCCACTTTGCGACGCAAAATGAACCTGGGAAGTCTGTTTTTCGTGATTCCGGCAGAACTTCTCTCCGCTTGGCCCTCGATTGTTCACGCAGGTCCGGGCAACACCAGGGGTTTGACGACCGACCGCCCCCAAGCCACATTTCCTCCATGCGCCGCCCCGTAGCTATCCTGGCTTTCGCGGCCCTGACATCGTCACAGCTGGTCGCGCTCCGTTGCGACATGGGTGCGTCCACGCACCATGGGGTCGCCGGGGACGAGGCCGCTTCCGCGCACGGGGTCGCCACGCACGAGGCAGCTCGCGCGCACCAGGCCGCCACACCCGAGGCAGTTCGCGCACATGAGACCGCCGGGCACAGCCAGACGGCGCCCGCCCACGGATCCCCCCACCACGGCGCCGGCGATTCCTGCCCGATGATGATGGCCTGCGGCGCTGCCACGATCAGCCCCGCGCGATCCGTCATGTCGCGCATCCCCGCTGTCTTTGTTCGGACGGCGTACAAAGTCACCCCCGTGCTCGCCACCGCCGACCTGGCGGTCGAAACTCCCCCGCCTCGCCTCACGGTGTGATCACCCGCGCTCCCCAACGGGGCGCTCACCACACCTGCAGGGCACCAGGTCCCCCACGAACCACTCCGGTTAGCGGGATCAGCCGCCCTGTCCCATCCATGGCGAGGCAACCATGCACATTCTGCGAATCATGGCGGTCGCCTCCGCGATCGCCGTCCCGCAATACATCGACCCGGCGCCCGCCGGCGCGCAGACGCCGTCGTACACCACCAACGGCGACCCGACGCTCACCGCGCTGATCGCCGAAGCGCTCGAAGGCAACCCGCGGGTGCGCGCGGCGTTTCTGGAGCATCAGGCCGCCCGGGCGCGCATCCCGCAGGCGTCGACCCTGCCGAACCCGGCGCTGTCGTTCACCCAGCACCTGGCGGGCGCCCAGACGCGGGTCGGACCGCAACTGTCGAGCATCTCCGTCAGCCAGGCACTGCCCTGGTTCGGCACGCTGTCGGACCGCCGGGAGATCGCCGCGGCCCAGTCGGACATCATGAACCAGTCCTACGCGGAGCAGAGGGCCGAGGTGGTCCGGCAGGTCAAGCTGGCCTACTACGACCTGGCCTACCTCGATCAGGCGCTGCGGATCACCGGGGAAGAAGAGCAGCTCCTCCTCCACTACGAGGCGCTGGCGCAGGCCCGCTACTCGCAGGGGTTCGGCCAGCAGCAGGAGGTCGTGAAGCTGCAGGCGGAGGTCACGCGGGTTATGAACCGGCGCCAGGATCTGCTGCGGCAGCGCACCGACTTCGAAGCGGCTTTGAACGTATTGGCCAACCGGCCGGTGGACACGCCGGTCCCGGCGGTCGAGATCGGGGAACGTCCGGCGGTGGGGCTCGACGAGGAGGCCCTGCACGGCGCCGGGCTCAGCGACAGGCCCGAGGTCAGGTCGGCGCGTCTGCGGATCGAGAGCGGAGGCCACGAAATGCGTCTTGCGCGGCTCCGCTACCGGCCGGACTTCACCGTCGGCGTCGCATGGGGGAACGTGCTGGGGCGGCGGGACGAGCCGGGCCGCACGAATCCGCCGCCGGGCAATGGCCGGGACACCTACAGCCTCACCCTCGGGGCGAGCATCCCGGTCTTCAGGTCCAGCTACGAAGCGGGGGTTCGGGAGGCGGGCGCGCGGCTGTCCGCCGCGGAAGAGGCCTACCGGGACGCGGTCAACGGGGTGGCGTTCGCCGTCCGCTCCACGGCGTTCCGGTTGACGACGATCGAGGGGCAGCTGGCGCTCTTCGAGGATGCGCTCCTTCCGCAGGCGGAACAGGCGCTGAGCGCGACCGAGGAGGCGTACTCGGCCGGGGTCACGGGCGTGCTGGAACTCCTGGACAGCGAGGAGATGCTCCTCGACGTGCGCCTCGGCCTCGCGCGCCTGCAGGCCGACTACATGAAGGCGCTGGCAGAGATGGAACGGGCCATCGGCTCGGCTTTTCCGGAGGAGGAATCATGAGCGGCAGAAACAGAATGCGCGGGGCGGTTTTCGTTGTGGTCGGCATCGTGGTCGGGGCCGGCGGGACGGCTTTGCTGATGCGGGGCGGGGCGGACGGCCCGGAGATGGACCAGCCCATGGGGATGGCGGAGCACGAGGGGATGGCAGGGCACGAAGGGATGGCGGAGCACGAGGGGATGGCCATGCCCGGCGCGGCCGATCCGGCCATGGATCCGCCCGCCGGCGAGCGCGACGCCGGCGCGACCGATCCCCAGGAACGCGAAGTCCTCTATTGGCGGGCCCCGATGGACCCGAACTACACCTCCGACCGCCCGGGCAAGTCGCCGATGGGGATGGACCTGGTTCCGGTCTATGCGGACGAGGCGCAGGCCGACGGTGGCATCCGGGTCAGCCAGGCCTTCCTGCAGAACTTTGCGGTCCGGACCGATGTCGTTCGGCGGGGCGCGCTGCCGGTCTCCATCCGCACGGTCGGCATCCTGGCGCACAACGAGGAGCGGGTCGTCTCGGTGCAGACCAAGTACGAGGGCTGGATCGAGCGCGCGACCGTCAACAACGTCGGCGAGACGGTCGAGCGGGGCGACGTCCTCTTCGAGATCTACAGCCCGCAGCTGGTCACGACGCAGCGCGAGTTCCTCGGCGCGATGGACTATGTCGGGCGCCTGCGCGACGGCGGAGCCTACCCGGAAGCCGTCGAGCGGGCCCGGTCCCTCCTCGAAGCGTCCAGGGAGCGCCTGCTCTACTGGGACATGACCCCCGAGCAGATCGACGAACTCGCCGAGTCCGGGGAAGTCGCGCGCACGGTGCGGGTCTTCGCGCCCGCATCCGGCTTCATCGTCGAGAAGATGGGCGACTCGATGGAGGGGATGAAGCTCGGGCCCGGCATGACGGTCCTCAAGATCGCGGACCACTCCACGCTCTGGGCCGAGACCGAGTTCTACGAGGACGACCTGCGGCACGTTCGGGAGGGTCAGGCGGTTGTGATCGAGGCCGACGCCTTCCCGGGGCGGGATTGGAGCGGCAGGATCCTGTTCTTCCGGCCCGCGGTCAACCCGCAGACGAGGACGCTGACCGCCTTCGTCGAGGTCGCCAACCCCGACCTGCGGCTCAGGCCGATGATGTACGTCAACGTGACGGTGCGGACGAGCGGGGCGGTCGATGCGGTGATGGTGCCGTCGGAGGCGATCCTGCACAGCGGGACGCGCGCGGTGGTGGTGGTCGCGCTGGGGGGCGGCGTCTTCGAGCCGCGAGAGGTGGTGCTGGGGACCGAAAGCGAGGGGATGCAGGAGGTCGCGTCGGGGCTCGCCGAGGGGGAGACGATCGTGGTTTCGTCGCAGTTCCTGATCGACTCCGACGCGAATCTGAGGGCGGCCATTTCGCAGCTGCTGGGTAGCGCCAGCGAGGCGGAGCCGATGGCCCCGGGGAGTCCCGGACACGAGCACCACCCGCCGGACACCGCTGACTCGGCGGCAGGAAAATCCTGCTAGGGAGGCCCCTCCATGTTCGCACGCATCATCGACTGGTCGATCAGGAACCGCCTGCTGGTCGTTCTCGGAACCCTGGCGGTCGTCGCCACGGGCACGTTTTCCCTCACCCGCACGCCCATCGACGCGATCCCCGATCTCTCCGACGTCCAGGTCATCATCCAGACGGAGTATCCGGGCCAGGCCCCGCGCATCGTCGAGGACCAGGTCACCTATCCCCTCACCACCCAGATGCTGGCTGCGCCCTTCGCGCAGGTGGTGCGCGGCTATTCGTTCTTCGGCGTGTCGTTCGTCTATGTCATCTTCGAGGACGGGACGGATCTCTACTGGGCGCGGAGCCGCGTCCTCGAGTACCTGAGCTCGATCGCCGGGCAGCTCCCGCCGGGCGTCACGCCCGAACTCGGCCCGGACGCGACGGGCGTCGGCTGGGCGTACATGTACGCGCTGAGGTCCGACCGCCACGACCTGGGCGAACTCCGCTCGATCCAGGACTGGTTCCTGAAGTACGAGTTGACGGCGATCCCGGGCGTTTCCGAAGTCGCCAGCGTCGGGGGTTTCGTGCGCCAGTACCAGGTCACCGTCGACCCAAACCGTCTGCGTGCGTACGGTCTGCCGATCTCGGCGATCCGAACCGCGATCCAGGAGAGCAACAGCGACGTGGGCGGCGGCCTGATCGAGGTTGCCGAGAAGGAGTTCATGATCCGTGGGCTCGGGTACATCCGGTCCGTGGATGACATCCGCCGGATCGGGCTCGGCGTGGGGCCGGACGGGACGCCGATCCTCGTGGAGGACGTGGCGCGCGTGACGCTGGGGCCGGAGAGCCGCCGCGGGCTGGCGGAGTGGAACGGGGAGGGGGAGACAGTGGGCGGAATCGTCGTGGTGCGGCCCGGTGCGGACACGCGGCGGGTGATCCGGGACGTGCGGGCCCGGCTGAACGAGATCGGAGCGGGGCTGCCGGAGGGTGTGGAGATCGAGGTCGCCTACGACCGCACCTCGCTGATCGACCGCGCGGTGGGGAGCATTCGCACCAGCCTCGTTCAGCAGCTGCTGATCGTGGGACTGGTGTGCCTGGTCTTCCTGTTCCACCTGCGGAGCGGACTTGTGGCGGTGATCGCGCTGCCGGTGGGGATCCTGCTCGCGATGATCGTGGTGCGGGTACAGGGGCTGACGCTGAACATCATGTCGCTGGGGGGGATCGCGGTCGCGATCGGGACGATGGTCGACGCCGGGATCGTGATGGTTGAGAACGCGCACAAGCACCTGGCGCAGGACGGAGGGAAGAGGCCGCACTGGGAGATCATCGCGCGCGCGGCGAGGGAGGTCGGTCCGTCGCTCTTCTTCGCGCTGCTGGTGATCACGGTGTCATTCCTGCCGGTGTTCACGCTGGAGGCGCAGGAAGGACGGCTCTTCAAGCCGCTTGCGTTCACGAAGACGTACGCGATGGCGGCTGCGGCGCTGCTATCGGTGACGCTGGTGCCCGTGCTGGTGGGGTACTGGGTGCGGGGGAAGGTGCGGCCCGCGGGCAGAACGCCGGTGGGGCGGCTGCTGGCCGGGGCGTACTGGCCGTTGCTGGGATTCGTGCTGCGTTTCCGCCGGTGGGTGATTGTCGTCGCGGTGGCTGCCCTCGCCGCTACGATCGTGCCGCTATCCCGCCTCGGCTCCGAGTTCATGCCGCCGCTCTGGGAGGGCGACCTGCTCTACATGCCCACCACGCTGCCGGGTGTCTCGATCACCGAAGCGCGCGAGATCCTGCAGCAGACGGACCGCATCATCTACACCTTCCCCGAGGTCCGGCACGTCTTCGGGAAGGTGGGGCGGGCGGATTCGGCGACCGATCCGGCGCCGCTCTCGATGATCGAGACGACGATCGCGCTCAAGCCGCGCAGCGAGTGGCGCTCCGGAATGACGCCGGACAGGCTGATCCAGGAGCTGGACGCCGCGCTGCGCATCCCAGGGCTCACGAACGCCTGGACCATGCCGATCCGGAGCCGCATCGAAATGCTCTCGACGGGGATCCGCACGCCGGTGGGGATCAAGATCGCGGGGCCCGATCTCGCGGAGCTGGAACGGCTGGGGCGCGAGGTGGAGGCGACGCTGCGGGACGTTCCCGGCACGGCGAGCGTGTACGCGGACCGGGTCATGGGCGGCAACTACCTCGACTTCGGGATCGACCGCGAGGCGATCGCGCGCCACGGCCTGACCGTGCGCGATGTCCAGGAGGTGATCCAGACCGCGATCGGGGGCATGAACGTGACGACCACGGTGGAGGGGCTCGAGCGCTACCCGGTCAACCTGCGCTACAGCCGTGAGCTGCGCGACGATCTCCCCGCGCTGAGGTCGGTCCTGGTCGCAACCCCGGAGGGCCACCAGGTGCCGCTGGGCCGCCTGGCGAGCATGGAGTACGTGGTCGGCCCGCCCAGCATCAAGAGCGAGGGCGCGAAGCCGAACGCCTGGGTCTACATCGACATCCGCGACATCGACATCGGCAGCTACGTCGAGACCGCGCGCGAAGCGGTCGCGGCGGCGGTCGCGCTGCCCCCCGGCTACACTCTCTCATGGAGCGGCCAGTACGAGTACCTGGAGCGCGCGCAGGGGCGCCTGATGTACGTGGTCCCGCTGACGCTGCTGCTGATCTTCGTCCTCATCCAGCTGACCACCCGGTCCGTCACGGAGACGGCCATGGTGCTCCTGGGCGTTCCCTTCGCGGTCGCAGGTTCGTTCTGGTTACTGCATATCCTGAACTATGATCTCAGCATTGCCGTCTGGGTGGGGATCATCGCGCTGGCCGGCCTCTACGCCGAAACCGCGATCGTCTTCCTGCTCTACCTCAACGTCTCGGTGCGCGACTACGCCGACCGCGGCCTCCTCACCGACCGTGCCGCGCTCATGCACGCGATCCGGCGCGGCTCCGTCCAGCGCGTCCGCCCCATCATGATGACGATCGCGACGGACGTGTTCGGACTCCTGCCCATCATGTGGAGCGCGGGCGCGGGCGCCGACGTGATGAAGCGCATTGCGGCGCCGCTGGTGGGGGGCGTGGTGACTTCGGGCGCGGTCGTGCTGCTGCTCTTCCCGGTCGCGTTCTACCTGTGGAAGGCGCGGGGGTTGAGCGGGGAGGTGGGGAGGGGCTGACGGTACGGCGGGGTCGAGGGGGGAGGGGATCGCGGCAAGGAATCGTCTAAAGTCAACTAGGGCTGCACGATCTGCCGTCCTTGCCGTTGGAGCGGATCCGATCCCACCCGCGCGGAATAGCGGGAGAATCGTACCAGAATGGCGGGAATCCGGGTCGGCACCTCGTCCCTTCGGAGAGCGGAATTGTCGAGGAGCCGAGCAAGGTCCCACCGCGATCCGCAGCGTATGGAACGACACGTCACCGGTCTCTTGTCGGCGCCCAGACCGGCCGTTGGCCATCGCATTGGGGGGAGTGTCGACACAGGTATCGTGATCTGCGGCGATGCTGCCGCTAGGGATCTGGTGTGTCACACAGTATACACAGACACCTATGGCATGAATGGCGTAGTCGTTCTAAAACATTATCGACATTGACGATACGGCGTCTCTGTTCCGCCTCTTCACGGCATGGCGTGATGGCGCAGGGCTGGGGTAGACGTGGCGGTGCCTCTGTACCGGGGCATTGATCTGATTCTCGGAATGGTGTAGGATCATAGCTGGAATCACTTGCACCGTACGCATGGAGGATCGAACGATGGCCGAGAGTAAGAGCCAAAAGACGACCGTACCTTACGCCGCCTGGAAGAGCTTCGTGACCTTTCTCGCTCGACTTGCGGAGATGGGCCTGCCCCAGAAAGTCGACCGGACCGTGATGAGCAAGATGTCCGGCGCCACGCAGAGTAACATCCGGGTCGCGCTCTCCTTCCTGAAGCTGACGGACTCCGATGGAGTACCCACTGATGCGCTCAAAACGCTGGTCGCGAAGCACGGGGACGGCGAGGGATGGAAGGCTGCTCTTCGCGATGTAGTGTTGGGGGCCTACGAACCCGTGATAGCGGGTCTTTCGCTTGAGAACGGCACGGCCGATCAACTCTGGAAATGCTTCCGGGATAACGGAAACGTTCGAGGCAGCACCCTCAGTCGCGCCGTCCGGTTTTTTCTGGCGGCACTTCGGGCCGCGGGGGTGAAGCACTCGCGCTACTTCAAGGCGCCGACACGCCCTCGGCCGACCAAGGGCAAGCAAGAGGCGGACGGTCGCCCAGACGGTTTGGAGGCATCCCGGGCGGGAAAACCAGCTCCGGAGCTCAAAGAGGAGCAGGCTGATCCGAATTCGGCTAAGCAACGTCAACAGGATCAGCTGAGACCGGACTGGCGCTCTCACTCGTTCTACCTGCCGACCTACAAGAACCCGGTCGAGGTCAGGGCGCCCACGGCGATCACGCAGGAGGAATGGGAACTGGTCAACGTCTTCATGACAGGGACCATCAGACTCGCAACGCAAAAGCCCTCGCCTTCGGAAAGCGCCGAAGACGAGGGCTAGGGAGCTGGAGGGGCGCGTGGAGGGCACCGGACTGGGATTGGACCCAGCTCTGCGGGGTTCAACACCCCGGCGCTCCATTCCAGCTCGACTACCCCCTCGAACAGAAAGGAGGTGAGTATGCACCGCCGCCGTAGCGCCTGTGACACCGGCTTGTTTCCATCCCAGCGGTGACGGCAAGCGGGACCCCGTGGTCAAGCTATCCCTTGGCCACGGGCTTTTTTCCGTGCGTCCAATCTAGTGATTGGGGCACATGAGCGCCAATTCATCGCTGCAATGCGTCACGGCAGTTTGCTCAGTGAGACCGACAGTCAGGCTTCAAGAGACTACCGCGGATCGGTGGATCGGTTCGGCTTCCGCTCCTCCACGCTCACGGTGTCAGTCGGCCGGACTACGCAGATCGTCCACGCAGCGCCCTTCGGTCGAACGGAGCGGAGCACCGGTGAGCCGTCGGTTCGGTCGAAAGACGTAGGGAAGCGCGTGGATTCGTCCCACGCAGGTTGCGACCCCGCAGGCAATCGTGGCATCTTCCGGGTGGAGTCTCCCGGATACCGCCCGCCCACACACCAAGGACCAATCGCGATGCTGATCCACAGGCTGGACGCCCGCGGGCTACTCTCGTTCGGGCCGCAGGGCATCGATTTGGATCTTCGACCGCTGAATGTCCTGATCGGCCCCAACGGCTCTGGGAAATCCAACCTACTGGAGAGCATCACGCTCCTGAAGGCAGCCCCAGGGGACCTCGCCGGCGCCATTACTCGGGGTGGAAACGCGGTACGCGACTGGATTTGGAGCGGGGAGCCGAAGGTATCCGCGGCGGCTATCGAGGCCATTCTCGACAACCCGAAGGGCCGCCAGCATCTGCGCCATGAGTTGAAGTTCGCTGCTCGCGGCCAGCGCTTCGAGGTGACCGAGGAACGCATCACGAATGAGCACGCGTACGGGGGGTTTCCGACGCCCTATCTCTACTACGAGAACGCCGGCGGGCGGGCGACGATCAACTATCTGGACACCGCTGGAGAGAACACCGAGCGCAATCTGCGCATCGAGACCGTCGATAGCGAGCAATCGATTCTGGCCCAGCGCAAGGATCCGGACCACTACCCCGTCCTGACCTACCTCGGTGATGCGCTGAGCCGCATCCGCTTCTACCGCGAATGGGAGTTCGGACGGGACACCGTGCTGCGAACACCGCAGAAGACCGATCGGTCCAACGATTTTCTTCGCGAAGACGCGAAGAACCTCGGTCTCGTTTTGAACAGCTTGCGTCGGTCGCCGAGGGTCAAGACCCGGCTCATCGAGTCCCTGCGCAGGTTGTACGACGGAATAACGGACTTCGAGGTAATCATCGAGGCCAACACCGTCCAGGTGTTCTTCCACGAAGGCGACATCGAAGTGCCAGCGACGCGCCTTTCTGACGGAACACTTCGCTACCTATGTCTCCTCGCCATTCTGTGTCACCCGAACCCGCCGCCGCTGGTGTGCATCGAGGAACCCGAGTTGGGTCTCCATCCGGATGTGCTGCCGACCTTGGCCGAGTTGCTCTTGGAGGCCTCGGAGCGGGGCCAGTTGATCGTAACGACGCATTCCGAAGTACTGGTTGACGCCCTGACGGATCATCCCGAATGCATCGTGGTGTGCGAGAAACGCGACGGACAGACGGAGATGCGGCGTCTGCAGGCGAACGAACTGACCGACTGGCTTAATCGGTATGGTCTCGGAGATCTTTGGCGCCGGGGTGAGATCGGGGGCAACCGCTGGTGAGGGTCAAGATCTATGTGGAAGGGGGTGGGGACGCCACCGCCCTCAAGCGAGAATGCAGGCGTGGATTCAGCGAGTTCTTTCGGAAGGCAGGACTTGAGGGCCGAATGCCAAAAGTCATCGCATGTGGCTCACGAGACAACGCCTTTGACGACTTCCGTACTGCGGTTCGGAACGCGGGCGTGGACCAGTTCATAATGCTGCTGGTCGACAGCGAAGAGGGCGTAGCCACGTCCGATTCACCTTGGCAGCATGTGTCGACGCGGGATCGATGGACGCGTCCCGCTCGCGCTAGCGCCGAGAGCCTTTGCCTTATGGTCCAATGCATGGAAGCTTGGTTTGTCGCCGACAAGGACAGCCTGAAGGCGTACTATGGTCAGGGCTTCGATCTGCGAAGGCTCCCTCGCAGACCCGAAGTGGAGAGAATCCCCAAGGCAGACCTCTATGCGGCGTTAGACAGAGCGACGCGCAACTGCACCAAGGGCAAGTACAAGAGGGGCAAGGGCCGGCACTCGTTCAGCATTCTCGCCACTGTCGATCCCAGCAAGGTCGCTGCCGCTTCCCCACACGCAAGGCAGCTGTTGCAGACGCTCCAGGAGGCTGTGGCGTAAGCGGAAAACGGGAGGGAGGCCCAGAGCGCGGCAACGAATCACGTGAAACGGACGAGGGGGGAGGGGGGGGCGCGCGCAGGGTGGATAAGATGACGGAATCTTGATGCGGCCGCGATGGTGGCCATCCCTAGATGAGGACGATGCTACATAACCAGAGGATCGACAACCGATCCGTAGAATAGGTCCCCGCTGCAACGCACCCGCCCGTAGCCCCAGTCGTCCACCCACGATGTCCCGGCCGCTACGGGGCCAGGAGGCCCGTCACGCACACGCCGCGCAACGACCGAAGAGGATCAGCTCGTGGCCGTCGACCTCGAAGCCGGCGGGCGCCAGCGACTCGACTTCGTCCGGGCACTGATGGACGTCAAACGCCTGATCACAGGAGCGGCACAGGAAATGGTGGTGATGCGGCAGGTCGGCCAACTCGTACCGAAGCCCGCCGCCCGGGAGCTCGACCTCCGACAGCCACCCTTCGCCAGCCAGCATCTTCACGTTCCGGTAGACGGTCGCCACTCCGAGTGACGGTACGATCTGCTGGCCGTACCGGAGGACCTCGTCACACTATCATTCATGCACCGGCATTTGTGCTGTTACGCAGGCAACCCCATCAGGTTCCGTCACGATGAGCTTCCCTGCACTCGATCGACCCCAGGCCCGCTCCCCATTCGTCGGGTGGACGATCCCGTGTCTCCTGCTGTTCGTCGCATGCGGCGATTCACCCTCCCCGGATCCTGCTCCTCCCCTGGTCGAGGGCGAACGGCGGGGGACGGCCGGGGCCCACGAACACGGCATCGCTCGCCCGGACCTGGCCGTGGACGGCACCCGCCTCACCATCGACCTGGAACTCCCCGCGGAATCCGTGTTCGGCTTCGAACACACCCCCCGCTCGGCGGAGGATCGGGCCACCGTAGCGGAGGCCCTCGCCAGACTCCGAACCGGTGGCGCGCGTCTCCTCGCCTTTCCGGACGAGGTGACCTGTGCGCTGGACTCGGCGGATGTGGAGGCGCCCCAAGGTATGGAAGATGACCATGCCGCCGAGGACCAGCACGCTCACGAGGACGAGCATACCCACGAGGACGAGGGCAGCCAACACGAAGAAGTGCACCTCCTCGCCTCCCTCACCTGTTCCGGTGAGCCCATCGGGCCGGCGAGCCTGCGGTTGGCGGACCTCCTGCCCGACGTGGTGCAGGTGGACCTGACGGTGTTCACTGCGGCGTGGGAGGCGGCCGGTCGCGTCGCGCCCGACGCCTCGTTCCGGTTCTGAGCCGGCGAGCCGGGAGTTCCGTTTCGGCGGCTGTCCCGCACCTCCGGTCCCGTAGCGTCAGGGTCCGCCCCGATGGCGCTCCACCGACGCCTTCCCGCTGCGTTCGATTGCCTCCAGCGTCTCGCGCACATCTTCCCAGGTCGTCGTGTGGTTGAGGATGCAGAGCCTCAGCGAGAAGGTCCCGTGGAGCATGGTGGAGGATATGAAGGCGCGGCCCCCCCAGAAGATGCTGGCGAGAACCTCCCGGTTGATCTCCTCGAGGGCCGACTCGTCGAGGGCGGGTTCGTCGAGGACGCCCGCGGCCGGGTTGACCCGGAAACACACGATCCCCAACGAAGTGGGGTTCAGCATCTCCAGCATCGGGCTGTCGTGAACGTAGTCTTCCGCCCGCCCGGCCAACTCCATTCCCTTCGATATCGCCCTGCGGAACGCCCTCATCCCGAAGGTATGGACCGACGCCCAGATCTTGAGAGCCCTCACCGAGCGGCTCAGTTGGGGCCCGCGATCCGAGAAGTTCGGATGACCGGCGCCCCAGATCGTGTCCTGTAGCATGTCGTGCGGAACGGCGAACGCGTTTTCCAGCGTGTCCACGTCCTTCACCATGAGGCATCCCACCTCGTAGGGCTGAAAGAACCACTTGTGGGCGTCGAGCGCAATCGAGTCGGCGCGTTCCATCCCGCACAGGAGTTCCCGTCCCTTCTCCGTGACCATCACGAAACCTCCGTACGAGCCGTCGATGTGCAGCCAGATCCCCTCCGCTTGGCAAAAGTCGGCAAGCTCCAACAACGGATCGATCGAGCCGGTGCTGCCCGCCCCGGCGTTCGCGCATACCGCGATGGGATTGAGTCCGGCAGCCCGGTCTCTTGCCACGGCGTCGGCGAGCGCCTCCAGGTCCAGCCGAAAACGTCGGTCGCTCGCGATCAGGCGTACATGCTCCCTCTCGACGCCGACGATCCTGGCCGCACGAATCTGGGCACTGTGGCTCTGATCGCTCATGTACACGGTCGGCTGGCCGCCGGGCCCCGCAGCCTCCCGAGCCGCCACAAGAGCGGTGATCGCGGCCACGGATCCGCCACTGGTAAGCAGTCCTCCCGCACCCTCGGGATAACCGACCCACTGCCGCATCCAGTCGATGACGACAAGCTCCAGTTGGCTGGGACCGCTCGACGTTAGCCAGGTGCATTGGTTGACCTGGTGCCCGGCCACCATGAAGTCGGCGAGCACCCCCGGCCAGGTGGGGGATGAAGGGATGAAACCGAAGAAGCGGGGGTGATCGATGCGCGCCGCCAGAGGCAGGATCTGTTCCGCGGCCCGGGTCAGGACGTCACCGGCCGGCTGGCCATCCTCCGGGGGAGCTTCCAGGAGCTGGTCCCTGAGCGACTCCTTGAAGTCTCCCTCCCATGCAACCTCCCCAGGCAGGTTCTCCATCCGGCCAACCAGAAGTTCGGCGACCTGATTCGCCAGCTGAAGCATCTGTTCGCGGTCCATCTCCAGACCGGAACGTTCGTCCGGCCCGGCGGGAGCACCCGGCCTGGGGTGCCCGCGAGCCTCGGTAGCCGATTCCTCTACGGTGCGGCTCCTCACCCCGGCAACCTCAGCGCCACCAGCCTCCCCGGCCCCCCCACCTGCACCACCACGTGCTGCACGCCCTCGTGGCTGTACGTCATCATCCCGTACTGCCCCGCGCCCGGCATTTCCACTGTGCCGACCTGCTCGCCCGTCATCTTGTCGTAGGCGTCGAGCACCGGCGGTCCCCTCGACCCCCGCGTCGCGTAGAGCAGGTCCCCCGCCACCATCTGGATCGAAAGCCCGCCCCCGCCCGCGCGTGACAGGTCCACGCCCGCCGCGGCGGGGTGCTCGCGGATCGCTTCGGCCACCTCGCCAATCGGGATCCACCAGAGGCGCTCGCCGGTGTTCATGTCGTAGGCCGACAGCCGGTTGTACGGAGGTTTCGGGATGGGCAGCCCCTGAACCCGGGGCAACCCGCCCCCCGGCCCCGCGACCCACTGCGATATGGTGATGCCCGTGGTCGCGGGATCATCTGGATCGTCCGCCTCGGCGCCCGCCATGATCCGGCCGCCGCCGCACGACCGCCGGTGGGACGCATAGAGAATCCCCGTCGAGGGGTCGAGCGTCGCCGGGTGGGTGATGTTGAGCCCGCCGTAGCAGCGGATGTTCTGCGTGAAGGGCCCATCGTAGCCCACGTGCAGCCGCGGCACGAACGGCCCCCCGACCCGGTAGTTCGCCAGAATCTCCATCGCCTCGGCGTGCAGCTCCGGCGTGAAGTCGACGACCTCCTCCGGCGGGAGCCCCATCGGCTCCATGGGCTCGGGACGGGTCGGAACGGGCTGCGTCGCCGCGGTCCAGTTGCCGGGCACCTCGGTCTGCACCACGTCGACCTCTTCGATCGGCCACACCGGCTCACCCGTCTCGCGGTTGAAGGCGAAGATGAGGCCGGTCTTGGTGGTCTGGATCACCGCCGGAACCGCCTGCCCGTCCACCGTCAGGTCCACGACGATCGGCACGTTGGGCAGGTCGTAGTTCCACTGGTCGTTGTGGACGATCTGGTAGTGCCAGACGCGCGCGCCGCTCGACGCGTCGAGGGCGATCACGCTCGTCGAGAACAGGTTGTTCCCGGGGCGGAATCCGCCGAAGTAGTCGATCGTCGGCGGGTTGGTGGGGATGTAGACGATCCCGCGCTCGTAATCGGCGGACATCGGCGCCCACGACGACACGTCCCCCGTGTACTCCCAGGCGTCGTTCTCCCACGTCTCGTGACCGACCTCGCCGGGACGCGGGATCACGTGGAACTTCCAGCGGAACTCCCCCGTGCGCGCGTCGAAGCCCAGGATGTCGCCCGGCACGTTCTCGATGCGCGTCTGCATGTACCCCTGCTCGGCGGAGTTGCCGACCACCACCACCCCGTCGATCACGATCGGCGGCGATGAGGTCGTGATGTAGCCTAGCTCACGCGGTATCCCGTAATCGGGATTGTAATCCTGTTCCGTAGCCATCCACGGACCCCACCCGTCCAGCAGGGGCGGCAGCATGTCCACAACGCCCGTTTCGGGGAACCCCTGGATGGGGACGGGGTGGCCGAAACCCTCGATGTGGCGCCCGGTCTTCGCATCCAGCGCATGGAGGAAGAAAGCGGGCGATGTGTAGTAGATGACACCGCGCCCGTCGAGTTCGCCGTAGGCCACTCCCTTCCCGTAGTTCTGCCGCATCGAGCGCTGCCACCGGGTCGTGTGCGGCTCGCGGTAGGTCCAGAGCGTCTCGCCGGTGGCGGGA
Source organism: Gemmatimonadota bacterium (assembly GCA_022826005.1). Classification (GTDB taxonomy): domain Bacteria; phylum Gemmatimonadota; class Gemmatimonadetes; order Longimicrobiales; family Gaopeijiaceae; genus Bin94. Next base: position 37,352 of record JAJDVT010000097.1, read on the forward strand.
TCTATGGCCGCCACCGTGCGCCGAGCCCCCGCCACCGTGTACAGGATCCCGTCGATGTAGGTGGGCGTGGACTTCATCTGCGGGTCGACGCCGGGGCCGAAGTTGTCGGCGCGCCAGACCCAGGCGACCTCGAGCTCGTTGAAGTTGTCCGCGTTGATCTGGTCGACAGGGGAATACCGGGTGCCCCACGCGTCGGCGCTCTGGTAGCGCCACTCGCCGGGCGGGTTCTGCCGCTCCTGGGCGGTGGCATCCCCGGGCAGCGCGAGCGGGAGGGCCGGGGCCAGCAGGAGGGCCGGAGCCAACAGGAGAGCCGGGGCGCGTAGCAGTGCAGGGTTTCGCATCCGGTGGGGCCGCATTGGGATACTCCTCACGTAATTGGGCGCAGCGATGGCTTCACGTCAGCATGGTACTGTACGGCGGCCCGCGCGGCCAGATCGGGAGCAGTTGGCGCGCTCTCAGGCGGTGGAGTCGCCGCGTCGCGCCGAATGCAGCGGGAACCTATTCCGAGGCCCGCCAGGCAGCCAGCGGAACCAGCGCCGACCTCAGGATCGCCGAGTCCCTGGTCAGCAGCGGGATCCGGTGCACCACGCTGGTCGCCGCGATGATCTCGTCGGCCGGATCGCCCCGGAAATCCAGGACGGTCGAGGCGCGGGCCACGGCCAGGTCGATCGGCCACGAGTGGATGCGGCTCAGTGTGCGGACCACTCGCCGGTCATCGAGGTCCAGCTCGATCCGGCCCAGTTGCACCAGCTTCGCCATCTCCCAAGAGACGATGGCTGAAACCGACCACTGGTTGCGCTCGAGCAACTGGCGTTCTTTCGTGCGCAGCTCGCCGCGAAGGGCGCAGATCAGGATGTGGGTGTCGAGGTTCAGCACGCCTGCCTAGCGCTCCGCGTCCCAGCGAGTCCCGGTGGACACGATGTCTCCCCGGATCTTGAGTTCGTGCCGCAGGCTCCCGATCAGACTGGCCGGGTCCGGATCGTAGGGCAGCACCCGCGCTATCGGCTTTCCGTGCTTGGTGATCACCAACCCGTCAGGACCGAGCCGGTCCAGGAGCGCCAGGCACTGCGCCTTGAACCGTGCCGCACCGATCCTCCGGGGTCGGGCAGCGTTTCCGCCGGGGGTGGGCGCTGTTTTCATGGATCCAGTTTCCTTCAAAAGTTGGATACATAATATGACTGGTCACATCAATTGTCCAGTTTTGGGGACCACCGTCTACTCGCGGCCGCCCGCTCCGGCTCGCCACCGGCCGGGGGGTGCGCATCCGAAGCCGCGGTCTATCTCCGGCGCTCCTCGGGCGGGTCGTCGCACTCGAAGCTCTCCTCCCGCTTCGGATCCCCACTCCCGTTGTAGAGCGCCTGCCGGGGCCATGCGCACAGCGGCCGCTGCATCTCCACTTCGCCCTGGTCGATCCTGCTCGCGACGAGCCTGTCCGGCGCCTCGCCCTCCTCGACCCACCGCTGGATCGCGGCGATCCAGTCGACCTGATCGGGCCCCGGGCCGCCGGCGCAGTGCAGCACGCCCGGCATCATGAACATCCGCAGGTAGTCGGCCACATCCTCATCGCCAGCGGCCACGCCTTCGTAGTAGCGGATGGTGCCGGTCGCAGGGATCGCCGGGTCGGACCACCCGTTCCAGAGGATCAGCTTGCCGCCGGCGGTCTTGAACCCGCTCAGGTCGGTGTCGGTGGCGTTGAGGATCTTCGCGGCGCGGCGGGTCTGCTCCTCCCAGACGGCGTAGTCGTCGAAATCGAAGGTCGAGTAGTCGAACTCCGGATTGTCGAAGATGATGTACTTGTGCATCTCGGTGCCGAAGGCGTAGTGCAGGTTGGGGATGCCGACGCCTCCCCGCGCGCCGCCGGTGATCCACCGCTGCCAGCCGCCAGGCGCGGTCTCGCCGCCGTAGGGGAACCCGGGATAGACGAGGCGGCCGCCCACGTAGGCGCCCCCGTAGATGACTTCCGCCGCCCGCCGCTGGTCGTCCGTGAGCCCCGGGATCGACGCGATATCGATGGCGCACGCGCGCGGGTCGGTCATGAAGCCGTCCTGCACGCCGTCGTTCCCGTCACAGGCCTCAAGGATCGCGGTTTGGAGAATGCGCGCGGCCTCGGGCGTGATCACCGGGGTCGAGAGATCGGCCGGATCGGGATAGAGCGCCTGCTGGGTCTGCAGGAAGAGGGCTCCCAGCGCGGTCCAGTCGTGGGCCGGCGCGCCTGCCACGATGCCGTCGAAATCGTCGGGGTAGCGCTGCGACGACATCATCCCCTGGCCGCCGCCCCGGGAGCACCCCGCGAAGTACGAGTAGGCGATGTCGCGCCCGTAGTAGAGCCGGATGATGGTCTTCGCGGTCTCGGCGGTCACGTGGACGGCGCGGTGGCCGAAATTGACCTCGCGGTCGGGCCGGTTCAGCGCCCAGCTCGCATCGGTGCCGAAGCCGCGATGTCCGGTGTCGGTGCCCACCGTGGCGAATCCGCGGGTCAGCACCGACCGCGGGCCCCCGTAGGACAGGGCCTGGTTCTGCACGCTGCCGACGTACCCGCCCCCGCCGCCCATCAGGAACCGCCCGTTCCAGTCCCCGGGCAGGGGGAGCAGGAGTGCGAAGCGGATTTCGGTGTCGATCGTGCCGCGGACGCGGCAGTGCGCGGGGTCGGTGGCGCTCGCCGGTATCTCGGCGACATCGTCGAGGACGAAACCGCTCCAGGAGGTGGCGATAAGGTCGCCGCAGGTGACGGTGCCTGGCCCGTGCGTTCCGGCGACGAATGGTGCAGCTGCCGGGGTTGGGGCAACACCCGCGGTCGCAACCACAGCACCCAGTACCGCAATGCCGACGCGCGAAGGCCTGAGGAAACTGGATCTTGTCATCCTGCTACGGTGCCGCCAGGGGAGCGCCGCCGCAACATCCGGCCCCGGCTGCCAACCCGGCCACCATCCCCTTGCGATGCCCCCGTCCGCTGCGAATCTTGTGTGCGAGGTATACGACACTCAGCATCCGCGTGCACGTGCACGACCCAGGGAGGCCCAGATGACCAATCTCCGATTCCTCCGGCTCGCTGCGGCAACCGCTCTTTTCCTGGCGGCCGGCCCGCTCTTCGCCAACCTCGCTGAGGCACAATCGATGGAAGAGGCACTGGCCGCCTACACCGAGGGGCGCTTTCTCGAAGCCGTGGAGATCGGCGAGGCCCTCGGCACCTCCGACGGCTATGCCCTGGCGACCAAATCGCTGGCCATCTACGGCTACTACCTGGCCCCGGAAGAAGAAAAACAGGCGTTGTTCGAGCGTGCGATGGAGCTGGGCGAGTTGGCCATTCAGGCCGATTCGGCCAACCCGGAGGCACACTACCAGTCCGCCCACGCCCTTGGCCGCTACTCCCAGACGATCGGCGCGATGACGGCGCTGCGGCGCGGCTACGGGGGCAGAATACGCGATTACCTCGAGGCGACGCTCGCCCGCGATTCCCTCTACGGCGAGGCGCACCTCGCCCTCGGCGGCTGGCACGCCGATATCGTCGATCGCGCCGGCAAGTTGATGGCCCGCATCACCTACGGAGCCAACCGGGGCGAATCCACCACCCACTTCGATCGCGCCAACGAGTTGATGCCCGACTCGCGGATCGCGATGCTCGAGTATGCGCTCCGCCTACCCCTGCTTAGAGGCCGGGAGGGCCGGGAACTGCAGCGCGAAATGATGGAGAGGGCATCCGAACTCCCGCTGGGCGACGCGTACGACAGGCTGGTGCAGGAGCGTTTGCTTGCGGAGCTGGAGGCGCTGGAGGGCGGGTAGCTCGCCGGCTTCAGAATAGTGGCTTTCGCCTCCGCTCTCATTCGCCCCATCGTCGCTGCAACGGCGATCGCCGTTGCGCTGACACCGCCCACTTCGCCTGCGCTTACCGGCCAGCAGGTCGTGGAAATACCCGTTCAAGATCGGCCACTCGACGCCGGATTCGCCGAGATCTTCCGCGTCGGCGTCCTCGATGGTGAATCGTGGGAGACCTTGAACAGGGTGGTAGAGGTCGCTTTCGACGCCCAGTCCAACCTCTACGTCTTCGACCGGGGGGTATTTCTAAGCTCGGACCTGCGGGTCCTGGTATTCGACCAGTCGGGCCGATTCCTGCGTGGGTTCGGATCGGCCGGAGATGGACCCGGAGAATTCAGGATGCCTCGCAGGTACGCGGTGAATCGGGACGGCCAAACGATCGTCAGTGATGTGAGGGCCTACCACGTTTTCGACGAGAACGGGAAGTTCGTACACCGCATCCGACCGTCCACGCGATCCCAGCGAGACCTGCTTCCATCCGAGATTCTTCCAGACCCGCGCGGCGGCGCGGTATTCGCCGGGGACTTTGGCACAGGCGAGGGACCGCCCGGAGGAAACCGGCCCCAGCCGACCTCACGCCCGATCATGCGACTGGAATTGGACGATGCACTTCTCGATGCCGACACGGTGATTCACGCCTGGCTTCCCCCACTCGGGGAGCCCGGAGAGGGCCTGCCAAAGAGCATCGAGGTCGAGGGCGGCGTCGTGGACCTCACCTCCGCGTACGGCAACAGCGCACTCCCTCGAGCCCTTTCGCCGCGGCTTCTGGTGGGCATCCTGCCGGACGGCGGAATCGTCTATTCGGATTCGTCAGCCTACGCGCTCAAGGTCACGTCGAGCGGCTCGTCGGAGGCGGTCCGCGTCATCACCCGGCCATTCCGGCCCAGGCCGGTCACGCCCGCAATCAGGGAGGAATTCAATGAAGGAGCGGAGGCGGGGGTCATGCGGGCGGGCGCGGAAGGCAGCGCGGTGGGTACGGCCTTGAGAATCACGAACTTCGCCGACCTGGGACCGGTGAGCGAAATGCCCGAACTGAGCTTCTACCCCGAAGTACCGGTCCTGCGCGACCTTTCCGTCACCTGGGAAGGCCGAATCTGGGTAGGGCGCACCGGGGAACGGCTGGAGGGTGCCGGACCGATCGATGTGCTGACCCCCGAGGGAGGGTACATCGGCACCTTCCTGCCGGGTGCGACGGCGATGCCGGATGCATTCGGCCCGGATGGCCTCGCCGCGTTCATCGAAAAGGACGAAATGGATGTGGCCCGGGTGGTGGTCCGAAGGTTGCCAGCCGCAGTGAGGTAGCCACCTGCGAAGGATCCGACCGGCGTCGGCCCCGAACCTACCGGGCAGTCTTCTTCTCAGGCCACGCCTGCTCACTCCGAAACGATCGTCGCCCGCCTCACGAAGTCGAGGTACGGAAAGTCTGCGCTGAGGTACTCGTTGCCGCGACTATAGATCTGGCGCCCGTCCGGCCCGTTGCCATCGGGTGATAACTCCCCGTATCCGGAGTAGATCGCGTCCACGACATCCATCCCCTCGACGACCTGCGCGAAGGGTGAGAAACCCATTGCGTCGAGTCGGCTGTTGTCCCCGAAGTTGATGAAGATCTGGGTGGTGCGCGTGTTGGGGCCGCCCATCGCATAGCTGACCAACCCGCGCGTGTTGCTTTGCATGACGGGGTCGTCCGGAATGTTCTGGCCGAGCCAGGCCGCCGTCACTTCGGGGTCGCCGTGAATCCCGAACTGGGCCATGAACCCGGAGATCACCCGGAAGAAGCGCACGTCGTCGTAGAAGCCGTTCGACACCAGGTTGTAGAAGCGGTCGGCGCCGCTGGGGGACCACTCCCGGTGGACCTCGATCACGAAGTCCCCCTTGCTGGTCTCGAAACGGACCTGGAAGACGTCGGGGGCCGTGGCGGTCAGGGAATCGGGGGTGAGAAGCATGGAATAGTCGGGGCCTCCGGCGTCGCAGGCGATGAACTGGGCGGCCGCCAGCACGGCGGTCGCGGCGATGGGCAGGCGGGATCTGTTGGGGCCGTGGGTCACGGAGGCCTCCTGGTTGCAGGTGACGGGGCAGCGGTTATCCTCGGCGCGCGGGCCGGGAATCGCAAGGGCGAGGGCGCGACATCGGGCAACGCTGCTGCCGGCAATGTTGATCTGAACAAACACCGACAACGACCGTTCCAGACCGCGAGAATGGAGGAGCAGGAGAAATGACCGCCGCAACCCGCAACGCCATCGTCCTTGTCCCCACTGCCGCAGCGCTGGCCGCTTCTCCGGCCGTCGGCGCCCAGCAGGTTGTCGAAATGCCCGCCCGCGACCAACGGCTCGACGCCGACTTCGAGGAGGTCTTCCGCGTCGGGGTCTTCGACGGCGAGGACTGGGAGATGTTCGCAACGGTTCCCACGGTGGCCTTTGACGCCGATGGCAACCTCTACGTGTTCGACGCCGGAGATGACGACGATCTGCGCGTCGTCGTCTTCGACCGGTCCGGATCCTTCGTGCGCCAGTTCGGTTCCCCCGGCGAAGGACCGGGCGAGTTCAATGCGCCCTACGCGTATGGCGTCACGCGTGACGGCACGACGATCGTGGGCGACAGGGGGCATCAGGCCTACCAGATCTTCGACCACGCGGGCGAGTTCGTACGGATGGTCCGGAATCGACAGAGGCAGGAGCTGCCCAGCACGGGTGCTGGTGTGACGACCACCTTCTCGATGTCACAGCCAATAAAGGTGGATCCTCGCGGCGGAGCCGTGTACACGTGGGAGGCCGTCCCCATCACCGTACCCGGGGGCACCGACCCCGCGCAGGATCACAGGGCGATCACCCGGTACACGCTCGATGGGGATGAGGTGCAGGGAGAGACGGTTGTCGAGGCGTGGCTGCCCCCCCGCGAAGCGCAGGAGGAGATGCTCGAGGTTTCCGGCGGCTCCAGGGAACTGCGCGATCTGCTGAGGGGCATGACCAGGTCCCCTCACTTCGAGCCACGGCTCCGGATGACCTTGCTGCCGGACGGCGGCATCGTTTATGCCGATTCTTCTGCGTACGCGCTCAAGGTGAACGCACCGGACGGCGGAGGCCTGGTCAGGACGATCACACGGCCGATCGAGCCGCGACCGGTGACCCGGAGGATCGAGGAGGAACACAAGCGGAAGATGGAAGAAAGGCGTGCCCAAGGGCGGGGGCCCTCTACGGGCCAGTCGACCAGGATCGAGATCAGCACCAGCGTGTCCGCGGGTGCGTTGGCGGGCAGGGGCCTGCCGCTTCCGGGATTCAGCTCCAGGGGTCTTTCCGTCGACGCTGCCGAGGTCCCCTTCTACCCCGTCATCCCCGTGATCCGTGAGCTGTCCGCCACCTGGGACGGTCGGATATGGGTGATGAGAGAGGGTGACGAGATCCTTGAGGACGGCCCCATCGACGTTCTGACCGCCGATGGCGAGTACGTCGGGACCTTCCCGAAAGGCGCCACGGAGATGCCCGACGCTTTCGGCCCCGACGGGCTGGCGGCGTTCATCGAGTTCGACGAACTTCACGTGGCCACCATCGTGGTGCGCAGGTTGCCGGTCGAAGCAAGGTAAGTGATTCGAAACAGGAAACATGGAGGCGCAGGAGAATGACCCCCGCTACCCGTAACGCCATCGTCCTCATCCCGCTCACCGCAGCGTTCGTCGCGGCTCCGGCCGCGGTCGCCCAGCAGGTCGTCGAGTTGCCCGGCCGCGACCAGCGCCTCGAGGCCGACTTCGAGGAGGTCTTCCGCGTCGGGGTGCTCGACGGCGCGGACTGGGAGATGTTCGCCATCGTGCGCAAGGTGGCCTTCGATGAGCAGGGAAATCTCTACGTGTTCGATGGCACGGGTGGCATTGGCGGGACTCTGCGCGTCCTGGTTTTCGACCGGTCCGGCAACTTTGTGCGTGAGTTCGGGTCCAATGGCCAGGGACCGGGTGAGTTCAACAGCCCCACCTCGTACGCGGTCATGCGCGACGGAACGACGGTCGTGGGCGACATCGGACACCGGGGATACCAGCTCTTCGACGAATCCGGAGCGTTCCTGCGCATCGTGCGCTACGGCGGCGACGGGTCATCGAGCGGTGCCGCCAGCAGCAGTGCCGCCGCGACCAGTGTGTTCTCGAGCAACCTCGCTTCGAGCATGATGGCACTTACGGCTCCCATCGAGCCGGATCCGCGGGGGGGTGCGGTCTACTCGGGGAGCCAGGGCACGGGCCTGATGTTCGGTCTGGCGGCACAGGAACCACTCGATCATCGCCCGATCAACCGGGTGGAACTCGAAGGAGACGCGGCTCAGCCGGTTGTCGTGGTCGAGGCATGGCTTCCCCCGCGGGCCGAACGGGAACTGACAATTTCGGGCAGCCTGACTGTCAGCGGCGGGCAAACGACCGATTTGCGCCAGGCGATGGGCGGAGTTGCCCGGCCGTCCATTTTCGAACCCGACCTTCTGAAGGGCCTGCTGCCGGACGGCAGGATCGTCTATTCGGACTCTTCCGCCTACCTGCTGAACGTCACCGCCCCCGACGGTGGCCAGGTGACGCGCAAGATCACCCGCCCGCTGCGCCCGCGACCGGTGACGTCCAGGATCGAGGAGGAATACGGGAGGCTGATGCTGGAGCGGGCGCAACAGGGTTCGCTTTCGCCGGGCGGTGGATCGGCGAGCGGCCCGGTGGTAATCACGGGTAGGGTTGGTGGAGCGTCGTCAGGCGGGGGAGGCGGCCTGCCAGCCGGGGGTGGGGGCGGAAGCATCTCGATCGGCATGGGAGAGCCCTCGTTCTACCCGGAACTCCCGGTCATCCGGAGCCTGTTCACCAGCTGGGAGGGACGGATCTGGGTCATGCGCCAGGGCGACGAGTTGCTCGAGGACGGCCCCATCGACGTGGTGACCGCCGACGGCGATTACGTCGGCACCTACCGGACCGATGACACGAAGATGCCCGACGCCTTCGGCCCGGACGGACTGGCCGCGTTTATCGAGTTCGACGAATTCGACGTGGCTCATGTGGTGGTGCGGAGGCTGCCGGCCGAGGTGAGGTAGGCGAGAGGCGGCACGGCCGGCCGGGTTCGGCGGGACGGGGTTCAGCGGGGCGAAAGACGCGCCTCGAAACAGTTCGGCGGCCGTCGCGCGCAGATCCCCGACTTGACACACACGACTTTGTGTCTTAACATGACGACATGATGTCGTGTTACCTCTGTCGAAAGGGACCTCCGTGACGATACCCGCCCTGCCGAACGCCGAGCTCGCGGTGATGGAGTTGCTCTGGCGCGACGGCCAGGTCACTTCCCGCCAGATCATCGACCAACTCTATCCCGACACTCCCAAACCGCAGCACGGCACCGTGCAGCGGCTCCTGCAGCGCCTCGCCGCCAAGGGCTTCGTGGTCCGCGACCGGAGCCTGGGCATCAGCGTGTTCTCTCCCGCGATCAGCCGCGACGCCTACGCCAGCGCCCAGCTGGAGTCGCTCGCGAATCGGCTCACTCAGGGATCCCTTGCGCCGATGATCACCCGCCTGGTCGCGGAGAACAAGCTGTCGCACGCCGAGATCGAAAGGCTGCGCCGGATTCTGGAGGAGGAGGCATGACGGGCCTGCTGCTTCAGATCGGCGCGACCAAGCTGGCGGTCTCGGTGGTTCTGGCGGGCGTGGTGTGGATGGTACACCGGCGGGTGCGGCGTCCCGCCGTGTCCTACCCGCTGTGGCTGCTGGTGCTGGTGACCCTGCTGGTGCCGGCGGTCGTTTCGGTGCCGGTGCTTCCGGCGGAGTTGGTGGCGCCGGTGCCCGCGCCGGGTGCTGGCTCGGACGAGGTCGTGTTGGCGGAGCGGGCGATTCCCAACACCTCGCCGGACCTGCGGCTGGGCGCTCTCGCCCCGAGGGGGATTGCGATCCTGTGGCTCTTGGGCACGGTAGGGCTGCTCGTGTGGACCCCCGTGCGGACGATCCGTTTCCGACGCACGCTGGCCAGGGCCCTGCGGACGCCGCCTGAGTGGCTGCAACGGCTGGCTACCGAGATCAGCCAGGACCTGGGCCTGAGCCGCACTCCCGAAGTGCATACGACTGGCGCCCGCGTCACGCCCATGGTGTGGTGGGCCGGAGGACAGGTTCGGGTGCTGGTTCCCGCCTTCCTGCTGACCGACATGAGCCGTGAGGAACTCCGCGCCATCCTGGCCCACGAACTGGCGCATGTCCGCCGCCGCGACCACCTGGTACGCTGGCTGGAATGGGTGGCCTGCTCCGTCTTCTGGTGGAACCCGGTGGCCTGGTGGGCCCGCCGTGAGCTCAGGACCGCCGAGGAGTCGTGCTGCGACAGACTCGCCCTAAAGGCAGGGAACTGCTGTCCCAGGACCTATGCGAAAGCGTTGCTGCGGATTGCCGCTGGTGCTGCGAAACCACGCGGCTTCCGCCCACCGCTTGCCGCGAGCGCGACCGGCGGAGTCGAAAACACGAAAGTTCTTGAGAGGAGAATCAGAATGATCGTCTCAACCGACACCCTCTCCCCCGCACCCCGCCGGCTGCGTGCCGTCGTCCGGCTGGCAACCGTGTGCGCGCTGCCGTTCGGGCTCGTCTACTGCGATCGGCCGATGGCGCCGATGTCGTCCGACGAGGAAACCGGGTTGGATCCGGTCGAAGGGGCAGCGCTCGAGAGTCCTGATGAGGTTTCTGCCCGAACCTCTCCGGAACACATGACGTTTGTCGAGGAGTTCTTGCGAGATCCGTTCGTGTCCTCCGGCGATTGTCGGCAGTGCCACGTCGGCTTACCGGGCGTGACGCTCGATGGCCTACGGGTTGGCTACGTGCCCCCCGCTCCGACCATGGACCTCCCCCGGTTGAAAGCCGCGCTGGCCGAAATGCAAGAGCTCATCGAGGAGATCAATCGAACACCGGATGCGGAGGAAAGATTCGAGGACTGGAGTCGTCGGATTGAAGAGTTGAGCAGGAGGATCGATGAGGCCAACGGGAACAGAGGTTGGAGACGAGATCCGAGAAGCCTCGGTCGCCGAAATGAAAACGAACTTGATTTCAATTGAAGGGAGGCGCTCCAGCCATGGACAGGTCATTCTTCACTAGCCTCCTCCTGCCACTGGTGATCCTCGCGCACCCACCCGCAGCCGCCCAGGAGGTCGCCCTCCTCACGGAAGACCTCTGCACGTCGTGCTCGGTCGAGATCACCCCCGATGTCGTGCTGGGCATCGACGGCGAATCGGTGATCGGGCTCGCTCTGGACATCGAGCGGCTCTCCGACGGGCGTTTCGCGATAGCCTTCGACGACGTGACCTACGAGTTCACCGTCTTTTCCGCCGATGGCTTGGAGTTTCGCCGTGTGGGCCGGGCGGGTGAGGGACCGGGCGAGTACGGACATGTGTGGTTCGTGCGCGAGCACGGTGGCAGGCTCCATGTCTTCGACAGAACGAGGAGGCGCATCACCGTGCTGGACCGCGACTACGAGGTGGTCGGCACGGCGCGGGTGGTATGTCTGGAGTGTGATGCGGGGGACATGGCCGTCCTCGCCGACGGGACGGCCGTGTTGAACTTCAGCTTCCCGGCCGGCGGCTACGAGCGGTATCGCACCCTGGAGGAGCTGCGCGGCGCGAACTGGTCCTTCATCCATATCATGGGACAGGATGGGCAGCCGCAGTTGTCGATGGACGAGATTCCCGGAGGCACGCCCGGGCTGCCCTTCCGCCATCTCGTTGCTGCGCCGGATGGATCCCTGCTGTCAGCCCGCATGTTAATGAAGTACCGCATCGATCGGTGGGACCCAGCAACGGGAGAACACCTCGGGACTTTTGTACGCGATGCCGACTGGTGGCCCGCAGACAACCCGGCGTCTCCTCCTGCACCCGACGTGCGACCCCCGACAACCATGAAGGCAATGCACACGGACGAGGCCGGGCGGTTGTGGGTGTACGCCACTCGGCCCACACCAGACTGGCGGGACCACGTGGAGAGCACCGGTTTGCCGGAGTACATGGGTGAATGGCGCTACGGGCCGGGCGCGACCGAGTGGGTTGTCGAAGTCGTGGAATTGGACGTGGGCAGGGTGATCGTGTCGCAGGTCCTGGACGTGGAACCACACCCACGCGCGCGCTTCTTCGCCCCTGGCTGGCTGGCCGTCTACAATGACGAAGGATACCCGCTTTACCGGATGTACCGCGTGCGGCTGAGCGGTCCCGTGAGCGGGCTCGCCGACCGAATGCAGGAACTCAACGCGAGGTACAATGCGGCCGTGGGTCGCGGAGAAAAGTAACGAGAACACGACAATGTGTAAAGACAACATTACAGTCTTACAGGATCGACGGAACGAGCCAACCTATCGCCGCAGGCGTTCACCGTTCGCGTGTTTCCTTGCCTGGTTCCTGGCCGCCAACCTGCTCGGCACCCCGACCTCCCAGGCCCAGGAACTGGTTCTGACGGGCGAGGACCGGCCGATCGCCGCCGATTTCGACGAAGTGTTCCGCGTCGGGGCCGTGGACGGCGAGGCCTGGGAGCTGTTCGCATCGATCGGGAAGGTGGCCTTTGACGAGCAAGGCAACCTCTACGTCTTCGACGAAGGCGGCGACCTCTTCGCAACGGATCTTCGCATCCTGGTATTTGATCGCTTCGGCGGTTTTGTCCGCGAGTTTGGACGCGCCGGCGAGGGCCCGGGAGAGTTCAGGAGCCCATCGTCCTACGGCGTCATGCGCAGCGGGATCACCGTGGTCGGGGACAGGGGCCATCAGGCCTACCATCTCTTCGACGAGTCGGGGAAGCTGCTGCGCATGGTTTACGACAGGAACGTGTCGGCACAATACGGCTTGTCGGTTAGCGCCCTCGTGTCGGGCCCGATAGAGGTGGACCCCCGCGGAGGGATGGTCTACTGGACAAGCAACGAGGGGATTCGCAGGGACACCGGGACCGACCACCGCTCGATCTGGAGACGGTTCCTCAGCGGCGAGGACATTCAATACGAAGTCGCGGTGCGAGCCTGGCGCCCGCCGAGCGAACCACAGGCGGATGCGTTCCAGCTGTCGGATGACCTGCCGGAGATTACCGGGGACGACGGACAGCCGATCAACCTGCGCGAAGTGTACCGCGGCGTGACCCGCACACCCATTTTCGAGCCGAAGCTCCTGTTCGGTCTCCTGCCAGACGGCAGCATCGTCTACTCGGATTCTTCCGCGTACACGCTCAAGATCGCGCCGCCGGACGGGGACACGCACGCGCGGACGATCAAGCGGCCGTTCGAGCCTTGGCCGGTTACGGAAGGGACCGAGGAAGCGTACAGGCGGAAACTGGAGGAGAGACGCGCTGCACGCCCGCCGTCTCCCACGGTGCGGCGGATGGAGGAAATACGAGCCCAGCTGGGTCCTTTGCCGGATGCGCCGACCCGGACCCCCTCGATGACCGTTGGCGAGGCGCCGTTCTACTCCGTGATTCCTGTGATCCAGCGGCTATCGACCACCTGGGAAGGCCGGATTTGGGTCATGCGCCAGGGCGACGAGATTCTGGAGGACGGTCCCATTGATGTGCTGACCGGCGACGGAGAGTACATGGGCACCTACCTGGCAGGTGCGACGAAGATGCCCAACGCCTTCGGCCCGGACGGATTGGTGGCGTTCATCGAGTTGGACGAGTTCGAGGTGCCCAGCGTGGTGGTGCGACGACTGCCGGTTGAGGTGCGCTAAACCCGGGAGAGGACATGACGGGCCTGTTGCTTCAGATCGGCGCCACCAAGCTGGCGGTCTCGATCGTTCTTGTGGCCGCTGTGTGGATGGTTCACCGGACGGTGGACCGGCCCACGGTCTCCTACCAACTGTGGCTGATGGTGCTGTTGACGCTGCTGGTGCCGGCGGTCGTTTCGGTGCCGGTGCTTCCGATGGAGCCGGTGGCCGCGCTCACCACGCCACCCGTCGGCACCCTTCGCGTCGAATTGGCGGAACCGTCCGCCGACCCTGTGGCTGGGCCGCGCTTCGTCGCGTTCCTGCAACCCGGTCTCGCCATCCTGTGGCTTGGAGGCACGGCCGCCCTCCTGGGGTGGACGGCGGTGCGAACAATCCGCTTCCGACGCACGCTGAAGAGGGCCATGCGGCGGTCCCCCTCGTGGCTGCAGCGGCAAGCCGCGGCGGTTGGGCGGGACCTTGGCTTGACGCGGATACCCGAACTATGCACCACGAACGCCCGCGTGACGCCGATGGTGTGGTGGAGCGGGGGGAAGGTCCGGATGCTCATCCCTTCCTTCCTCCTGACCGACCCCGGCAGCGAGGAACTCCGTGCCATTCTGACCCACGAGCTGGCGCATGTCCGCCGGCGCGACCACCTGGTCCGCTGGCTGGAATGGCTGGCCTGCTCCGTCTTCTGGTGGAATCCGGTGGCGTGGTGGACCCGTCATCAGCTTCGGGTCGCCGAAGAGTCGTGCTGTGACGAACTGGCGGTGGGCGTGGGAGGTGCGTGTCCCAAGGCCTACGCGAAAGCGCTGCTGCGAGTCGTCGCCAACGCATCGGAACCACCTGGCTTCCGCCCACCGCTGCCTGCGAGCGCGGCCGGTGGGGTCGGTCACACCCAATCACTTGAAAAGAGAATCAGGATGATTGTTTCAACCGACACCCGCCCACCCACTCCACGCTGGATGCGAATTGCCGGCCGTCTGACGCTATTGTGCGCTTTGCCGTTCGGGCTCATCTACTGCGATCGGACAACGGCGGCCAACGACGAAACATCGGTGGATCCGACCGAAGGAGCGGCGCTGGACAGTCCGGACGAGTTGCCGGTTGGCTTGCAGGAATTCGTGTATCGTGTTTCTCGTAGCGAGGCGGAGGTCCAGGAACTCATCCGGAGGGCGATGGAGTCGGGCGCAATCAGCGAGCGTCGGGGCCGGGAACTGAGCGCGTACGTCACCGGAGCAGCCTCGGGGCGTCTGATCCGCTACAGCCTGGATCATGACGTCTCCGAGCAGATTCTACAGGCGGTTTCGGATTCGTTGATTGCGGAGCGGTGGGAACGCAATCGCGGGCTCTGGCTCGGCGACTACTCCACACGCATTTCGACATCGGATTACCGGAGTCCGGTACTCGAGGCCGCGCTGGCCGAGATGCTGGAGCTGATCGGAGAGATCGAGCGTACTCCGGAGAGGAATGGAAGACCAGAGGATTGGAAGCGCCGCATTAGAGAGCTGAACGCGAGGATCCATGCGGCCATCGGTCCCGAAACCGGGAGCCAGGAATGACGGCGGACTCGTCCCGCCTCCGTGCCACCCGATTCGCGTCCACAGCCACGGTACTCCTGGTGGGCTCAGCCACCGCAACCTCGTCCCTCATCGGCCAGGAAACCGTGCAGTTGACCGGGCGGGACCGCCCGCTGGACGCCGACTTCGCCGAGGTCTACCGAATCGGGGTCCTCGACGGGGAGCCATGGGAGATGTTCGGCACGGTGAGCAAGGTGGCCTTCGACGAGGACGGCAATCTGTATGTCTTCGACCTCGGAGGCCTGTTGTTCGACAACCTGCGGGTACTCGTGTTCGACCGTACCGGCGGATTCGTACACGAGTTTGGCTCGACAGGCGACGGACCCGGGGAGTTCAGACGGCCAAACCGCTACGTCGTGAGTCGAGACGGAGCGACAGTCGTCGGTGACATGGGTCGCCAGAGGTACCACATCTTCGACGAATCCGGCGAATTCCTGCGGATGGTTCGGCCCCCGGAGGGATCGGATTGGAGTTTCTTCCGGCTCGGGATTCTCTCCGACACGGAGGGCGGAGTTGTTGCGGGCGACTTCGGTACGAGCCTTCAGATCCGGAGTGGAGGCGGATCGCAGCCGGTGTCGCGCCCGATCCTGCGGCTCGAATTGGAAGGTGAGTTGGTGCGGGCTGATACGCTTGTGCACGCCTGGCTTCCGGCGTATGGCGACCAGAACCTTCGTTCGGCTTCTGGCGGTCGCGCGTTGCCGCGTGCTCTGGAGCCTCCGCTCCTGGTCGGCGTCCTGCCGGACGGGGGAATCGTCTATTCTGACTCGTCGACTTACGCGCTGAGAGTCTGGTCGCCGGAGTCCGGCGAGATTGTCCGCGTCATAAGCCGACCGTTCCGGCCGCAGCCGGTGACGTCCCTGATCATGGAGGAATACGGACAGGGGCCGGATGCCAGAAACCTGCGCGCGCTGGCCGAGGGAATGGCTGCGGGTGCCGGTGTCGACGATGTGCCCGAGTTCTCGTTTTACCCCGAGGTGCCCGTCATCCGCGCCCTCTCCGCCACCTGGGAAGGCCACCTGTGGGTAGAGCGCCGAGGCGGCACACTGGAGAGCGACGGGCCCATCGATGTAGTGACCGCCGACGGTCGATATGTCGGAACGTTCCCGGCCGGCGCGACGAGGATGCCCGACGCGTTCGGCCCGGACGGACTGGCAGCGTTCATCGGATTTGACGAATTCGAGGCGCCCAGCGTGGTGGTACGGAGGTTGCCGGTCGGGGTGCGCTGAGCTCCGACGAGGCCAGGAGTGATTCCGGCGATGGTTTGCTGGACTCCAGGCGTGGCAGGGTCTACCATGGCTCGCCAAGCTTAAGGGAGCCAGACAGCCCCCCGGCATCGATCATTGGGCCAGCGGACTCGCACCTCGTATTCCAGAACGGCGGGAGTGATCCTGGACCCGTTGGCCGAAGTACTTGGAGAACACCTCGTTCGCTCGATACGCTACAGGATCAGCCCAGTACGCCCCGATTCGTCCCATCAGCCCGGCGATCCAGTCGGCAGCCTGAAGTGTCTGATAGCGATGGCTCTCTACCTGGAACGGGGGCTCAATGAGCCGACGGCGCGGCTCGGTGCCCCCAAACATGCTCTGCCCTGCCGCGGTGACGATGGCTGAGCGTCGGTTGTGTTCGTCCAGGACCACCATGAACCTGGCTCCCGGACCGCAATCCTCCGTGCAGAACTGGTCGATCCGCTTGATCGCTTCCAGAAACGTGGCCGTGTACAGGTTGTTGGGGTGGTGGCTGTCTACGCCTGCGGTCTTCCTGGTTCCGACGTAAAAGACAAATCCGCCAAGGGTGGTGACCTTTTCGAGCAACCTATTCGTGAGCAGTCTGGGTCCGCGGTAACGGGTCACGTTCTTGACGGTGTAGAGGCGAGACCCCTTCTTCTCCCATTGCGCGGGAATCTTGGTGGACCTCGCCAGTTCGTGCGAGAACACCTGCTTCTTGAGACGGAAGACCCACATCGCAAATCCGCGTATCTGCGTGATGGGCATCACGAACCCAGCAAGTCCGAAGACGGGACTATCGTTGTGTTTGGGGTCTTCGCGACTGATGTAAGGGCCGATGTGACCGAATTCGTCGAGGTAGGCAAAATAGGTCACAGGAATCGTGTGGAGCAGGGAACACGAAGGCCCGCGCCGGAGCGCGGGCCTCGGAAAGGGGGCAGTACGATGGAGGTCCACCGTAGGTGCGTCCCGACAAGAGTGTAGCGAACCGTTGCCTGCCGGTCAACTCTCGCGGAGGGCCGAACTGCGAGACGCGCTGGAGGAAACGCAAGAACTCATCGAGGAGCTCGGGAGCGCCCCCGAGGAGGAACGCTACCAGTTGTCGCGTCGGATCGAAGAACTGAGCAAGAGAATCCGTGACGCCAGTCCTCGCCCGCTGGGAGTCATGGGTTCATCGGTGGGGTTCGCTTCGCCCAATCAGTGGACGGTGGACCTTAACTGGCGGCCCTGGTCGAACTGAACGACCTTGGCGTACCCCTGACGTCAACCAGTCACCGGAAGGATCCAGCCCCGGGAGATCCGTCATGTCACGCCACACCGTTTCGCGGCCCGCGGTCCGCGCTCTCCTCTGCGCGACCGCCCTCCTCCTCACCCCCCACCTCCTCGCCTCCCAGTCGTACTTCCCGGGCCGCCACCCGGACTGGGAGCGCCGCACGCCGGAGCAGCTCGGCCTCGACCCGGCAGCCATCGAGCGCGCCGTCGAGATCGCGATTGCGGGCGAGTCACAGTCGCCCCGCGACCTCGCCTTCAATCACCTCAGGTCCTTCGGGCGGGAACCGCTTGGCGACGCGGTGGGCCCCTTCACCATCCGCGCGCCGCAAACGGGGGTCATCGTCTACAGGGGGTACATCGTCGCCGAGTGGGGCGAACCCGCGAAGGCGGACAACACCTTCAGCGTCTCGAAGAGCTTCCTCTCCACCTCGGTCGGGCTGGCGTACGACCACGGCCTGATCCGCGACGTGCACGACCTGGTGCGCGACTACATGCCGCCCGTCGTCCTGGACACCGGTGACGGCGAGCCCGGGGACGAGCCAGGCCGGCGACCCAAGCTCCTCTTCGACTCCGAGCACAACCGCAAGATCACCTGGAACCACCTGCTCCGGCAGACGAGCGACTGGGAAGGGACGCTGTGGGGCAAGCCCGAGTGGGCCGACCGCCCGGAGGATCCGAGCACCTGGGGCACGCGCCCGCGCAACGAGCCCGGCACCGCCTACGAGTACAACGACACGCGCGTGAACCTGCTGGCCCTGGCCGCTACCGCGGTGTGGCGCCGTCCGCTGCCGGAGGTCCTGCGCGAGTACGTGATGGACCCCATCGGCGCCTCGACCACCTGGGCCTGGCACGGGTACGTGAACTCGTGGGTCAACTTCGACGGACGCATGATCCAGTCGCCGAGCGGCGGCGCGCACTGGGGCGGCGGGATGATCCTGAGCGCCTACGACCAAGCCCGTTTCGGCCTCTTCACCATGCACAGGGGCAACTGGGATGGGGAGCAGCTGCTATCGCGGGACTGGTTCGAGATGGCCACGACCGCGGGCGAGGTGAACGATGGCTTCGGGTTCATGAACTTCTCGCTGAGCTCCGCGCGGCCTGGCACCTGGACCCACGTCGGCGCGGGTTCGAACCTGATCTACGTGGATCCTGCGAACGACCTGGTGATTGTGTGCAGGTGGATCCGGGGGGGTGCGTTCAACCAGGTGGTGAATACGGTGCTGGAGGGGATGGGGGGGAGCTGAGGCGGGGGCTCACCGCACCCGCAGCGCCACGCCTGTCGCCGTGCGCACGATCTCGGGCTGTATGCGCGGGATCTCGCGGCCGCGGTAGTGCGCGAGGAGGTCCTCGACGGTCGCGAAGCCGCACAGGTCTTCCAGGGTGCGGATGGTGGGGAAGATCATGGGGAGGTTGCCGGCGCGGTGGCGGGCCAGCGCCGTACGGGGAGTCAGCCACGCGGCGCCCGTCATCTCGCGTTCGTCGTGGACGGCGGTCGCGCCGGGAGGCACACGTGCCGCGAAGAAACGCGTGTCGTAGCGGCGCGGCTCGGCGACCGGCGTCACCCAGTGCGCGATGTACTCGATGGCCGTGCCGTCCAGCCAGGCGTTCAGCGCCGTGAGCACCCGGGAGAACGGCACGCCGCGGCCTAACAGGGCCTCTCGAGCGGCGGGCAGGTCAGCCGCAGTTTCCGCCCCCGCGTGCCCCGCGGTCGCGTCCAGGGCGCCCCCGGCCGAGTTCGCCCCACCCCCCCCACCCCGCCCCCCATCCCCCACCACCCCCGCCAGCAACCCCGTCTCCTCGAACACCTCACGCACCGCGGCCCCGTAGTACGCGATCGCGGGCGGATCCGCATCCATCCCCAACCCCAGCCGCCCCGCCGCCCCTTCCGGCGTCAATCCCGTCCAGCGGTCGGCCAGCGCCTCTTCGCCGTCAGCCGCATCCACCCTCCCGCCCGGGAACACCCACGCGCCGGGCACGAACCCGGTCGCGCGGTTGCGACGCAACAGCAGCACCTCGGGCCCGCCTGGCGACCCGCGGCCCCGCACCCCGCTCGCCCCCTCCCGCATCACCACCACCGTCGCCGACGCCCGCGGCACCGCCGGCACCCTCGGCACCTCGAGCACCGTGTCCACAAACCCCTCGGGCAGCCGCTCCGCCGGTATCTCGTAGTGCGGCTGCGGCTCGCTGACCACGGGCGCGGTACGGGCCTCGGACCCGCGCCCGCCTCCGCCCCGCCCCTCCCCCTCGCCGTCCCCCTCCCCCTCAGTTCCCCGCCGCATGCCCGTCCTTCCTGGGCTCGGACGCGGCCGCCCACCCCCTCGCCAGGCGCAGAATCACCTGCGCCCCGCCGAAGTCCGTCCGTGTCCAGTCCGCGATCTCATGTCCGCGCGCCTCCAGCTCCGCCGCCACCTCGTCGCTCACCCGCTCGATCGCCACCCGCCGCCCCGACAGGTGCCGGAAGCGCGCCGCGTCCACCGCCTCCTGCGGGTCCATCCCGAAGATGAGCATGTTGAGGAGGAGCTGGGTGTGACCCTGCGGCTGCATCGAGCCGCCCATCACGCCGAAAGCCATGACGGGCTCGCCGTCGCGCGTGACGAAGCCCGGGATGATCGTGTGGAAGGGACGCTTGCGCGGCGCGACCTGGTTGGGGTGGCCGTCTTCCATCGTGAAGCCGGCGCCACGGTTCTGCAGCGCAAACCCCAGCCCCGGGATCACGATCCCCGACCCGAACGACGAGTACACCGAGTTGATGAACGACACCATGTTGCCGTCGGCGTCGGCAACGCTCAGGTAGATCGTCTCGGAGTCGGTGACCGCCCGCCCCGGCCCCACCCGGTCCGCCGCGACGGCGGGGTCGATCAGGGCGCGCCGCGCGTCCACGTACGCGGGGTTCAGGAGCGACATCGGGTCGATCTCCATCGTCTCGGCGTCGGACACGTACCGGTGCAGGTCCGCGAAGGCGAGCTTCTTCGCCTCGATGAGGTGGTGGAGGTAGTCGGGGGAGTTGTGCCCCATCCCGGCGAGGTCGAAGGGCTCCAGGATCGCAAGCATCTCCAGCGCCGCGATCCCCTGGCCGGCCGGCGGCAGCTCCCACACCGTGTAGCCGCGGAAGTCGGTGCTCAGCGGCTCGACCCAGCGGACTTCGTGCGCCGCGAGGTCCTCCAGCGTCAGGAACCCGCCCAGCGCTTCCAGCCCGTCCACCAGCTCACGCCCCAGCGACCCGCCGTAGAGCACGCCCGGCCCCTCGTCGGCGATCCGCTGGAAGGTGCGCGCCAGGTCCGGATTCGCGGCCCACTCCCCCGCCCGGGGAGCCCTCTCCCCGTCGACCAGGTAGGTCGCGCGGGCCCCCTCGTCACGGGCCAGCATCTCGCTCACACCCCCCCACTGGCGCGCGATCACCGGCGTCACGGGGAAGCCGTCCTGCGCGATCCGGATCGCCGGCGCGAGTACCTCGGCCAGCGTCAGCTTTCCGAACCGCTCCACCAGCGCGCTCCAACCCGACACCGCGCCCGGCACGGTTACCGCCTCCGCCCCCCTGATCCGCTCGCGCCCGCGCGCCCACAGCGCCTCGACCGTCATGCCGCTGCCGCTCCTGCCGCTCGCGTCGATCCCGAAGAGCTCGCCGGTCTCGGCCCACCAGACGATCGAGAAGGCGTCGCCCCCCATCCCGGTCATGTGCGGTTCCACGACGTTCAGCACCGCGGCCGCCGCCACGGCCCCGTCGATGGCGTTGCCCCCCTGCTGCATCACCTCGAGGGCGGCGGCGGTGGCCAGCGGCTGGCTGGTCGCGGCGGCCGCACGCGGTGCGTATACGGTGGAACGGCGTCCCATGTCCGGGAGCTGCGATTGTGCGCTCACGGGGAGTACCGCCAAAGCGGCGAGGGCGGCGAGCAGGACTGGCGCAGGGGATGGGCCGCTGGCGCGCCCAGGGAGAAACGTCCGGGTGAGGGCCGGTGAGAGAAATCGGGTCGACATCGCATGCGTCCTTGTATCCTGGGTCGGGATCCGGGAGGGTGGGGATGCCCGGCATCCGGGGCTTCCCCCCGGCGGAACCGGCCACCCGCTGTGATCGGAATGGCTGCTCCCCGTAAGCTATCCGGTACCACCCCTGTCCTGCCAGAATGACGGGGCGCGGATCAGGATCCTGTTGCGGATATTGGGGGCACGGGTCCGGGCGGCTGAGTCGTCCACGAGGCGCTCCCAAACTGTTCGCTGAACATGTGCAGGTCAGAAAGCCCGTGCTACTTACGATTGCACGTTTTCGACCTGAGAAGTGTCCATTAACTGATCTGGATGAGAACCGGGTACACGCTTCCCCCGTGGGTCACTGCTTCCACTGCGATGCACGACACCGGGCCAGAAGACGCTTTGGACGCCGAAGCGCGCACCGGGGACCAGGCCAGTTGGACGTTGGAAGGATCGAGGCGACAGACATGGCACACAGAGACGGCTACCACGCGGGCGACATCGTAATGCTAAGGAGCGGGGGGCCACTCATGACAGTTGAAGAAGCCGAGGCAGATGGGGAGATCCACTGCAGCTACTTCGTGGAGGGTCACCTGGAGCACGCCACGTTCCGGGAAGAGGCCTTGATGAAGCCATTCCAATCGCAGCCGGTCGAAGAGGATCAGGAATAGTCTCGATCCGCGTGTGCCGGTCCGCCGAGGCGCAATGGCTGTCGATTCGGATTCGTGTCGGGAGATCCGTTGCGCGGACTGTCATCTGGCAGATGCAGTGCCACATCAGGCAAGATGATGAGGTCACAGTATGCGGATACCGGAAACCAGAGACGTCCCTCGGTCACCACGCACGTATTGCCGAAATCGACATAGAACTTCAGGCACGACCGAAACGATTGGCTGTCGATGAAGCCTTCGCACGTCAGGAACCAGTCCGATGGAAGTGTGGTGGGGCACCTCGCCCCGTAGCGACCGTCGGCGAAGTACCGACGCACCTCACAGGACAGCCCGGACATGACGTTGGCCTTCACGCAGTTCATGAAGACCGGGAAGAACTCCTCGGAGCAAACCACGTCTCCGGGCACGGGCTCGATCTGGGCCTCCGCCTTCTCGAAGGTGGCCAGCAGTGCGGGCAGCAGCAATGCGGGCAGGAATAGTCGTCTCATCGGGTTTCTCCTTGGCAGGATGGGTGGCAGTTGGGTCAGCCAAGCTCACTTGGGACCACGATCATGTGTGGTTTGCGGTGGACGTTCGTCCGTGGCTGTAGGCTCGTTCGTCCGTACATAATAGACACTTCTCAGCACGAAACCGTGCAATCGGCCTCGACCGCTCCCTCATCTCCGCCTCAAGGTATTGGATCAAGTAGGGCCAGACCGTGCTGGTCATCGGAGCATCCGGATCCGGCAAGTCCTACTTGGTCCCAGCGCCCTCGGCCACCGGGCCGATAGCTCCCCGCCAGACACTCCCGTTCCGACGGAATTGCACGCTTTGGACCCGAGACGTGTCTCTTATAAGGATCCTGAGCGGAGGAAATGGGATGAACGAACGACCACAAGGCAGAGACGAGACTGAGATGGCAATTCCACGGTCAAAGCGGCGACAGTCGAAAACGGGGGTGTCGGTAGCCATCGGCCTGGCACTTCTCGCGGTTTTCCAGACCGTGGGGATCGTCTCAGGCCGCAACGAGGCTGCCCTCCCTGATCTGGTTGCCGTCGGTGACGATCTGTCCCCGATGCCACTGCAGTACGACGACGGGACGGTTGCACCGCTGGACCCGCAGCATCCCATGCTCCTCCTGATCTTCGATCCGGACTGCGTCCACACCCGCCGCGTCGCGCCACTGTGGTCGTCGTGGCTGGCCTCCGGCGAGGCCGAGGGACTCACCGTGCTCGCGATTGCGCCGGCCCCGGTGGCCGTGGCAGCGGAATACGCGCGGAATCAGCAATGGTGGGTCGGGGTGGCAGCCGCGGTCGGATCGGAAGAACAGCCGGGAGGGCACCCCGTTACAAGACGTACCCCGTGGGTGGTCGCGGTCGACGCGAGTGGTCGGGTCGTTCGCGAAGCGCACGGGGCCAAGCTGGCCGAGGTCGCTCATGAGCTGCTTGACACTCGGTAGGATCGGCGGCCAACCTTCACAACCAGGGGGACGGTTGTTCCCCGAAGACCAGAGAAGAACCGAACGATGCGAACCGTAACTGTGATCCTCATCCTCTTGAATGCTGCGCTGGGCACGATGGGTCGGCCAACACCGGCTAGGGACGCGCCTATATTCAGTTGCTGCCGGGGAACGGGCCCAGATGCCTACTGTTGCCAACAGTGTTGCTGGTATGAGAACTGCACCTCGGACGTGGACTGCCTTTGACCGAACCCTCGCGAATATCGGCAGCTCGATTCACCCGTCCGGGATTCCGGGTATGGTGTCGCGCTATCTCGGTCGCAATCCTGCCGTGGCTGGGTTTGCTGGCGGTCCTCCAGACGGTTGTGACGCCCGATTGGCCGCCGTACGCGTGGTCTGGCTCTGCCACGCGGTGGGCATCGGTCGTCGTGGCCGACATCGGACTGTTCCTTCCATTTCTGCTCTTTGCCGGGGGATCGGCGTTGGTGCGGGTTGTAGGGTTTTCTCGACGGGTGGCCAGAGTCGCAATCGCCATCGGGATCGTCGCGGCGGCCGTGGCCTACTTGTGTTCCGCAGTCTTCCGGCCGACGCTGGTTCATCGAACCATGACCGAGCAGGTCGAGAACCCCGATGAAGTACGGCCTTTTGGCCCCTACACACCGGCCGGCTTGGTCCGCAATCTACGCTTCGTCGAGCAGAATCCGCCTGGGGAGTTCAGCCTCAGCAGCAACCAGTCGCGGAGCCGTCCCCCGAACGTGCTTGTCTGGGAGCTGCATCGTCCGATTGCCATGGCGGTGTTCGGGATCATCAACCTGTTCCTGGGGATGCTCGCGGCCGAGGCGACGATCGGAATGCGTCGGCCTCGCCAATGGAACACACGACTGGCGATCGGCGTCGTCGGCGCCATCGCCTTCTATTCGTTGATGGAAATGGGATCTCCGATCCAAGCGTTCCTTCGGGGTGACCCCATGGGATCGGGGATCCTGTCTGCTTGGGGTCCACTGGCGTTGCCGGTGACCGAGGCTCTCCTGCTGGGGTATCTGGTGTGGCGGCGACGTTCGTGAGCGACGCCCTGCCCCCCGAGGACCGGGCTGTACCGGACACCGTGCTGCCCGTCGGCGATGTCGATAGCAACCAAACCAACGGATCCCACGTCACCTCCGGAAACGACGTTTACCGACCGGAGCCGGCCCGCGCCAAACGAGACATCGACATCGGTGCTTTCCGAAGGGGTGAGGGGTTTGAAACCGTCCTCGAGCAATTCGGCCCACTGATTCACTCCGTGGCTCACCGGTACGCGGGAGACGCCGACGAGGAAGAGGATCTCTACCAGGTAGCCTGCATACGCATCTACGAGCAGTGCCACACGTTCCAGGACGGCTCGCTGTCTGTCTGGATCTACAGGACTGCGGACCGTTGGTGCCGCAACCTTGCCCGGGCTCGCAAGTCGAGGCAGGCTGCGACGGAGCGGTTCTCCTCCGCGAGCCAGAATGGGCACCCGAACAACGAAGCGACCGACCCGTGGGAACACGTGCTGAGAGTGGAGACCGACCTGCGACTCAGACGGGGGCTTGCCAAACTAAGCGCTCGCCAGGCGAACGCCTTCGTCCTGACTCAGCTCGACGGGTACTCAGCTCGCCAGGCGGCGCGGATCATGGACGCCAGTGTTTCCACGGTCAGATCCAACGTGCGGCACGCAAAGAAGAAGCTCAGGGAGTATTGGGAGGAGGAAGAATGAGCTGTCCGGAGTTGACCTCGTTGGCCAAGGTCGCCGACGGCAGTGCCGATCCCGCGTTGTCGCGACACCTTGAGGAATGCGCCGCGTGCCGGAGGGACTTGGAGATTGCGGAAGCCGTCCGCAAACTCCTGTACCCGGACACCCAGGTCCCGGCCAGACTGAATGCCCGCGTGATGGCGCGCGTCCGCGACCGGGCGGCGAGGCTGATGGCGCGTGCGGGTCCGCTGGACCTCGTCATCTCCGCCATTCTGGCTGGAGCAGGCGCGTATGCTGCCTTCGTGGCTGCCGGTGGAGGAGGTTTCCTCGCGCCGAACGTGCCTGCGGTGGTCTACGCGGTAATCGGCGCTGTCGTCGGCGCGTGGTATCACCGATGGCGGGTCGACAGAGAGAGAGCGCGCGAGCAGATCGCCCAGCGCGCGCGCAGCACACCGGTACTGCTGTATGGTAGGGGCACAACGGCGTCGGTCTCGCGGTCTCGCAGGAACCCCTGGGGAGCGCCTTGAGTGCACTCTGGTTCCCGAGCTGTAGGCCATCGGCGGGAACCCCAAGCCGTAATGCGTGATGTGACCGGAGAGCCCTTCGGGGCGCGGCGACAGCTGTCGGACGGGCGCGTTGCCGTGCTGGACGGGGAGAGCTGCGAGCTACGCTTCTTCGGCCCGGACGGCGTCTTCCTGAACCGTACCGGAGGGATGGGCGAGGGTCCCGGTGAATTCAGGAGACGGTGCTTCTGGGCGCCGTCGTCCGTCCTGGACTCGCTCTTCGTCTTCGACGGCCCGCGATTGAGTGCTTTCGACGAACAGGGCCGCTTCGGCCACCGGATGCTGATATCGTGGAATGGAGCACGCGTTTCGCGCGTCCGGGGCGTCGCGCGGCGGAGGGTGCTGGCAGGTTATGCGTTTTTTTCCACTCCTGGGCTGTTTCTTCAGCGGTCTCAGCAAGCCAAGTCAGTAAAGTCGACGCTACATTCTGACAAGCCGACATTACATCGTTCCATCGAAACAGCCCAAGATTCCGACATCCACCGACCGCGTGGAACGCAGCAATGCTCTACCACCCCAGCGGTGACGTCGCCCTCGGGCTCATCCTCCTTTACACCGTCCTGAGCCTGTTCGAGCCCCACACGGACAATCACCGCCAAGGGCAGGCCGGAGCGGGTCGCCCGCGACGCGGGCTATGCCAGCAAGCCCAACTCCAGCGACCGATTGCATGGTTTTCGTCCGGGAGGTATCTATCTGGAAAGAGCGTCGTGGCGGCCCAGGAGGAGGGACCCGCCACCGTCACCATATACCGGCTGGACGGCAGCGTGGACAGCCTGGAGGTCCCCGTTGAATTGGAGACCCGACACCTTCCGAGGACGAAGGCTTTCTCTCAACTGAGATACGGAAGCGGGGAAATGCAGGGACACCTTCCGCAGCCCGATTGCACGTTTTCGACCTGAGAAGTGTCTATTATACAAAGCCGCCACCGAAAGGCTGCTGAACTGGAAGGACGATTGGCAAGCTGGTCACCGATTCTGCGGTGTAACCGATCGGTTTTCCCGGGACTCTATTCACCCTTCTGATCCGAATAAGGCTGCAGGGTGGCGCGACGGTATACTGTCGCGAGCCTAAAGAGGGCGGAGAGGGCGGCCCGCCCAATTGAACCGGCCACCCGCATCAATCGCGAGCGCGAAGGACACCATGCCCGGAGTACGAATACCATGAGCCCGACCTTGTTGATCCGGCAGCCGCCGTCACGCATTAGCCTGCTCCTCTTGATTGGGCTGTGCGTGTGGCCAGGACACGCCGATTCCCAGGAAGTCCGGCGTCGCTGGCTGGCAGAACCAATACTCAGCGCTACGATAACGGATCGGGAGGGCGATCTGTTCGGCGATCCCTGGCGGTTGATCAGCGATCCGGGCGGAGGGTTTCTCATCGCCGAGGCCGCGACCCTTCACGCATTCCATGTTGACGGGACGAAACGCTGGAGCGTAGGACGGTCGGGTCAGGGCCCTGGGGAGTTCAGGGTAATTGAGGATGTCAAGGTCGCCCCGGATGGTCGTGTGCTCGCTCTCGATAGGGAGCAGCCTCGGGTGACGGTGTTCGACGGAGCCACGGGCGAGTTCGTGGCCACGGTTCTCCTGCGCCGGGAGGTCGCGAGGACCCGGCGAATCATCCCGGCGCACGGTGCCCTCGCTCGAGTAGAGGTTCACCTCCCCCAGGAGGAAGGGACCACCTGGTGGACGGTATCGGAGAAGGGTGAGATCGTGGATGAGACGCGTGGCCCGTCCGCCTGCTCACAGGACCTCACTTGCGAGTCATCCTCCGCGAGTGACTCGGGGTGGGGTAGTGTGCAGGCTTACCGCTGGTCAAGTCAAATAGTATTCCATGATGGCGATGGCTCGACGCGGGTGGTTGAGGGCGTCGATTCGATCCCATTCCCGCGCGTGGCCTCGTATTCGCTTGACGCAACGGGGCTGGAAGGAATCAGGTCGCTCCGTGCAACCAGAATCGACCCCAAGGCCCCTGAGGTCGGCCGGTCGGTTGCCACCGATGGATCTCAAGCTGTCGTTCTCGTGATGACCGGTGATGCCAAGGATCCACGAAGAGTCCTGGACTTCTACCGGGTGGCAGACGGTGCGTACCTGGGATCGAGGCGGCTTCCAGAGACCGTCGGAGCCATCGCATTTCTTTCGGACGGGCGCCTCGCCACATTGCGCTCGGTGTTGTTTCCCGAGGTCAAGATCTGGGAGCTCCCATGATGAGAACTCGGTACTTTAGCCGGGTGCCAGCATTCCTGTGGGTTTTCATCGTCGTTTCAGCGGGATGCGGCGAGCAACTCGGCGATCCGTCCTTCCGCCGGGCAAATGGCGGTGGGATCACGGCGTTAGTGCCTCATGGCTACACCGGGGTGACAGTGGTCGCTAACGCGTTCTCGTGCGCCCTTGGACTTCGAGAGATTGACGCGCTTAACGCCTTGCATCAGGACGGAACACCAGTCGAGATGATCCTCGTGGCAGAACGCGAGGACAGTGCATCGGTTGTTTTGGCTGCCGATGACTTGGGGCTGCAGATGCCCTACCGCGCTGTCTCCAGCGCTGAGCTCGCCGGACTCGGAGGAACTAGTCCATTTGGACTACCGGTCGTCGCCCTGTTCCGGCGGGGACGGGTAGTGGTGATCACGGGCGGCGAGACTCATGGAGCAGTCGCAGCGATACAATCGTTAATAGAGTAGTGTCCAGAAGAAACCGGTCTAAACAGAGGTCAGATCCAGAATGTCCCGAAGAATATCCCGAGTGTTGAGCGCGATACTGGCAATGGCGGGTGCGGCGGTTCCGATGGTAGCTTTGGTGCTGGGGTTACCAAGTCTCCCTCAAGACCCGCCACCTCAAGATCCAGTGGATCTGTTTCTGGCTCAGCTGGGACTGCCACCGTATGCCGAAGTGTGCGAAGAGTTCGGTTGTCCGGGTGGCGAGCAGTCCTGTATGGACTTCACCGTCGATACTGGCCGAAGAGGCGAGGGCGCTATTGTGGCGGTAACCTATATCTGCATGGAACCATGAGGCGCAGTTCTCTCTTCCTCCGATTCGGCCCACCCACAGCGCGAATCGGCAATACCCCTCAACGGTATTGATCGTCAGCGTCGATCCGAGGGACGAGTACAATGGTTTACGACTGTCCGCCCCCCCTGCTCCACCAGGTTGCTCGCCGTAACGCATAGGCGACGACCCGCAGTAACAACGGGGTAGCCCAACTCCAGCGACCGATTGCACGTTTGGTCCCAGACGTGCCTATTTCAGAGGCAGCGTCAGTGGAGCTCAGAATCCTCATCGCCCCCGGTTTCGCTGCGCATGTGGCTATTCTCGCCCGTAACTACGGGGAACTGTGGGAAGACCTACCACGTCCAGTCATTCGAATAGAAAGGAACCGGCCATGCCAAGGCTATCGCTCCTCGGGGCCGCGCTCGCGCTCGTCGCGTCGGGCAGCAACGTGCACGCCCAGGAGGTCGTGAAGATCGACACGGAGTCCGGTCGGACGGTCATCGACGACGAGTGGAGGTCCATGTACCGCGGACTGGCAGCGGTGGATTGGGACAGGAAGCTGCTGTACGTGGGCGACCGGGAGGAGCCGGACGGGATCATGGTGTTCTCTCTGGAAACGGGAGAACACGTCAGGACGATCTCGACCCCGAGGGGCGATGGCCCGCAGGAACTCAGGGACGGAAGACAGGGCATAGCGCTGAAGCCGGACGGGGGTGCCTACATCTCCGGGTACCTCCGTGTGCTGGAGTTCGATCCGGCCGGCAACTACCTGGCCAGCTGGTCGCCGGTTCGTCCGCCGAGCCAACGTGTGTGCGACTTCGGCGGGGCGCCGGCAGTGGCTATTCAGGACGGGGTGGTGCGGCGCGGCCCGAACGGCGAGGACCAAGTGCTCGGTTCCGTGGGCGAGAGCGGCGAGTCCATCCGCGCGACCACGGTAGCCGAGGGCATCAGGATCAGCACCATGCTCCTGGCCGAAACCCACATCGTCTGCACGGACGATGCCGCCTACCTCGTGGCGGCCCAGGAGGAGGGACCCGCCACCGTCACCATATACCGGCTGGACGGCAGCGCGGGCAGCCTGGAGGTCCCCGTTGAAGGCGCAGCATCGAGGCCATGCACGATCGGCGGACAGCCCTGCCCCCACTGGTCACGGCGGCCAAGGGTCTCGCTCGACGACCATGACAACCTCGTGATCCTCGGCGCGGACTCGCGCACGCACGGGAGCATCATCGACCCCGAGACCGGTTGCTACGCACTCATCCACGCAGACGGCAACAGGCTCTTTGCCCCGGGCGCCATCCATGCGGACAGCGCCCTGGTGTTCTACGATCTCGTCACCGAGACCCGGGACAGCAGCACGGGAAGGATCCGCCGGAACATTCGGCCCAACTCGTCACCGAAGATCGCCATGCACCCGATCCGGCGGTACAGCGGAGAGCCGTGCGAGGGCATCCTGCCGAACGTTCCGCCGGCGCTCTGACTCCGGTCCAGCCTCTCTCCGACGCCGCCAGTCCGCGTCTGATAGCCTCCGTCGCCCCCTCCAGGAGTAGCGGCCCCGCCACGAGTATGCGGGGTGGCTGGTGCCGGGAATTGCACGTTTTCGACGCGAGAAGTATCTATCATTCAGTGCTGCTACCGTCCAAATCACCCCCACCGTCCGGATGTGCGGAGAATCCGTCGTTCGACGACACGGTAATCGCGATCATACTGTCGCGAGCCTGAAGAGGGAGGAGAGGGCGGCCCGCCCAATTGAACCGGCCACCCGGACCGATCGCGAGCGCGAAGGACACCATGCCCGGAGTACGAATACCATGGCGAGTTCGTGGCCACGGTTCTCCTGCGCCGGGAGGGCGCGAGGACCCGGCGCATCATCCCGGCCCACGGTGCTCTGGCTCGAGTAGAGGTTCACCTCCCCCAGGAGGAGGGGACCACCTGGTGGACGGTATCGGAGAAGGGTGAGATCGTGGATGTGCAACCAGAATCTACCCCAAGGCCCCTGAGGTCGGCCGGTCGGTTGCCACCGATGCATCTCAAGCTGTCGTTCTCGTGATGACCGGTGATGCCAAGGATCCACGAAGAGTCCTGGACTCCTACCGGGTGGCAGACGGTGCGTACCTGGGATCGAGGCGGCTTCCAGAGACCGTCGGAGCCATCGCATTTCTTTCGGACGGGCGCCTCGCCACATTGCGCTCGGTGTAGTTTCCCGAGGTCAAGATCTGGGAGCTCCCATGATGAGAACTCGGTACTTTAGCCGGGTGCCAGCATTCCTGTGGGTTTTCATCGTCGTTTCAGCGGGATGCGGCTGATTGAGCTGCGACGACGAGGTGCTGTCGATCGATGCGAACGGCGACACCGCCCGGGTCAGCTTGACCGACTACGGGCCCCTGCGCCGCCCGCTGACCATCCGGGTCCTGCGCCGCCGCGACCTTGAATCGCAACGCTTTGCGGACCCGTGGGGGCTCGTCCTGCAACACTTCTCCATTCTGCTCTCGGACTTCGCGGAGGAGAACGTCGCCTTCAACCCGAAGACGCTGCTCGCGGTCTCGCTCGTCTTCGACCGGACGGAAAAGGGCACGGTGGTCGTGGACGACTTGGGGCTCGCGCAGCTCCATCCGGGATTCCTGACGGCAAGGGTGCCGCGGGGATAGACTCGGGGCTGGCCAGACTCAATGCGGTTACGGTTTCAAGGGGTCTGACGGTCAAGGCGAGGGACCTGGTCTCCGTCAGGTGTCGATACTTGTCCAGGTGAGCAAGCCGGTTGCGCCGAGTTCAGCTCCCTCCAGACCCTCGCACCAGCCTGAGCTCGAGCAGATGGATGTATGGTACGCCGGCCTCGGTCTCCTGGTAGGCGACCACGTACCTCGAGCCGTAGGCAAACCCCTTCAGGCCGGAGTCCCCACTATACCGAGCCACCGTGAGCCCCGTGGCGGGGTCCACCAGGTCTATCCATCCGTCTACAAACTCTTCGCGCGACCCCATCGGGATGGAAGCGTTCCGTTCTCTCTCGGGGGCCTCGGGGTCGGGGGCGCTCCAGACGATTCACAGCCCGTCGGCGCCACGACGAATTGCAACGTTGCCGACTCCAGGCCAGTCCAGTGGGCCCAGATGCGAATGCCGGTCGAACTCCTCGACCGTGCGCCGGAGGACCCTCGCCAGCGTCGGTTGCGGATGTAGGTTCCAGCGAAGCAGCTCGTTTCGGTCTGTTGCGACGAACCACAGACTCTCGTAGTCGGCCGCGGCCTTGAACCCCTCGCCGGCGCCGATATGGAATGAAGTAAACGCTCCCAGCGTATCCGGAATGTGGAACCGGTATCCCGCCTGAGCGCGCGTGCCGACCATCGCCGAGAAGGCCACGGCGTCCGTCTCCAGCACGGTCGTATTGTGAATCTGACCCGGGAACGGGTCGACCCGCACGACGTTGAAGTCGTAGTCCAGCATGGTTCGGCCATTGTCACGGTCGAAGACGTGGATGTACCGGGGGCCAGCGTTGATGTGCGAGATTGATCTGTACTCGCCCGGCCCGTCTCCCGCGCGGCCGAACGAACGAATGAAGCGACCCGACGCGTCAAAGACGGAGACGGAGGGGGGACGGTGAATACCGATGTAGATCCGGTTCCGCCGGTCGACCGCAACCATGGACAGCGGATGGACCGTCTCAAGCCCCGGCCCGTCCAGCCCGCCGATCGTGACCACCGTTCCCAGCACGATCAGGCACTCCCGGCACGTGACTTCGCCGGACACGGTGATGGTATCCTGGGCCGTTGTGCGCGTGGTCGCTACGGAGATTCCTGCTATGACCGGCAGGGCCCTGAGGACCGCGTGTTCGGTCATATGAATTGCTCGCAATAGCTGCAGTCGCGCGACCCGGGGAGGAGACCCCGGGAAAGGAACGCCGTCGCACGAGGGAAGCTACGCGGGGAAGCGGGTGGAAGTCCAGTGATCTGTGGGAGACGCTGGAGCAGATGGACCGCGGGAGGTTCCAGGAGTTCATCCAGGGGATCCTGGAAGACGAGAGACGGTGCGCCGCTGTCGAAGTCCACGGTGCGCCGCCTGCGGGGGCGGTGGGTCGCGGAGCACGCCGAGTCGAGGGCCGGGGCCGCGGAGGCTCGCGACGCCTTCGGTGACCGCTACGCCGACACCCATCCCAAGGCGGTCGAGATCCTGGCCGGCGACTGGGACCGGATGACCGCGTTCTACGACTTTCCCGCCGGGCACTGGAGGCACCTGCGCACGACGAACGTGGTCGAGAGCCCGTTCGCGGCGGCCGCGCTCGGCGCTATTCGGTCCGCCCCCTGTCCTGCCAGAATGGCAGCTGCCTGTCCACCTCCTGCCACAATGGCAGGCCTCGCCGCTCCCTGGCTGCCCGGACAGCAGCTCGCCGGAGCGATTCCCTGCCAAAATGGCAGCCCCTTGCCCGGACTTCCTGCCAAAATGGCAGTCTCGCCGCCATTTCCTGCCAGAATGGCCGAATCGTGGCGCCCTGGCTGTCGCGCCAACCCGTGGCGCACTCCGACACCGGGTCTGGCAAGGATCGTGCATGTATCGCATCTTCACCCCTGCGACGGGTGGTATTGGCGCCGTCGCTCAGATGTGGAACGAGTCAACAGGCGGACGATGAGGAATGAGTGGACGAGGAGGTGACGACAAGATGAGCAGACGGTTTTCGCTGCCGGTGCTCCCCCTTCGGGAGACGGTGGTTTTTCCCGGCGTGGCCGTGCCGATTTCGGCCGGCAGGGCGGGTACGGTCGAAGCCGTTCAGGAGGCGCTGGACGGGGACCGGCGACTCTTCGCGGTGGCCCAGCACGAGAATCAGGACGACCCCGATCCGCAGATCCTCTACGCGGTGGGCACGGTGGTCCGCATCATCCAGACCCACCGGGCGCGCGGTGGGATCCAGCTCCTGGTTCAGGGCGAGTCGCGGGCGCGGGCCGTGCAGTACTCCCGCTACGGGGAGTCGATGCTGCGAGCCACGCTGCTGCCCCTGCAGCGCCATTGCCCGGTCGACAAGGCCGACCCCGGCTTCAAGGCCCTCGACTCCGAACTCAGGCAGCGCGCGGCCGAACTGGGCACGCGGCGCGGCCAGTCCGCGGAGGCCCTCAACCAGGTGATCCAGGGCGTCGACGAACCCGGCGCGTTCGCGGATCTGGTGGTCTTCTACCTGGAACTGCCCACCGCCGAGAAGCAGCGGCTCCTCGAAACGCTCGACGACGAAGAGCGGATGCGGGCCGCCCTGGTCGCGGTAGAGCGCGAACTCGTGCGCATCGATGCCCAGGAGGACATCCAGGCCAAGGTCCAGGAGGAGCTGGGGGAACGCCAGCGCGAGATGCTGCTGCGAGAGCAGATGAAGCAGATCCGCAAGGAGCTGGGCGAGGAGGGCGAGCGGGAGGACGCCGACGAACTGCGGGAGCGGATCGAGGCGCTGCCGCTCACCGAGACAGCCCGCAACGAGGTCGAGCGCGAACTCCGGCGGCTCAATCGCACCTCTCCGCAGTCCGCCGAGTACCAGGTCATCCGCACCTACCTGGAGTGGATCACCGAACTGCCCTGGGGAGAGCGGACCGACGACAAGATCGACCTTCAGCGCGCCCAGGACATCCTGGAGGAGGACCACTACGGCCTCGAGGACGTGAAGGACCGGGTGCTGGAGTTCCTGGCCGTGCGGAAGCTGCAGCAGGAACGGTTCGCGGTGGACGACGAGGACGAGGAGGACGCGGATCCGGCGGGCGCGACAGCGGCGTCGGCCGAAGACGGGGACCGACCGGACGAAGGTCTTGACGCCGCGGACCCGACGCGTGACCGCGCATCTGAAGACGCCACCGGACCGGGCGCCGGCGAGCCGGACTCCGACCCGCTTCCCCACCCGGACGACCTTCTCGACACCGCCGGCGGCAAGGGGCCCATCCTGCTCTTCGCCGGCCCGCCCGGCGTGGGCAAGACGAGCATCGCGCGGTCGATCGCCCGTTCGGTGGGACGGAAGTACGTCCGCATCTCGCTCGGCGGTGCCCGCGACGAAGCCGACATCCGGGGGCACCGACGGACCTACGTGGGCGCCATGCCGGGCCGCATCGTTCAGGGGATGAAGGAAGCCGGCAGCAAGAACCCGGTGTTCCTCCTCGACGAGGTGGACAAGCTGGGCGTGTCCTTCCAGGGCGACCCGAGCGCGGCGCTCCTCGAAGTGCTCGACCCCGCGCAGAACTCCACCTTCATCGACCACTATCTGGGCGTGCCCTTCGACCTCTCCGAGGTGCTCTTCATCGCGACCGCGAACTACGAGGACCGGATCCCCGGACCGCTCCGCGACCGGATGGAGACGGTCGAATTCCGCGGGTACACGGAGAACGAAAAGCTGGAGATCGCGCGGCGCTATCTGCTTCCGCGCCAGATGCGGCAGTCGGGGCTCCACGACGAGGAGCTCGAGATCGGCGACGACGCCATCCTGAGCGTAATCCAGAACTACACGCACGAGGCGGGTGTGCGGCAGCTGGAACGGGAGCTGGGCAAGCTGGGGCGCAAGGTGGCGCGCAAGATCGCATCGGGCGAGTCCGACGGGCTGGAGATTACCCCGGCGGTCGGACAGGATCTCCTCGGCCGGCCGCGCGTCCACCCGGAGCGGAGGGCGACGGAGGACACGGTGGGGGTAGCTACGGGCATGTTCTACACCCCGATGGGGGGAGACATCATGTTCGTGGAGGCCAGCGTGATGCCCGGCGAGGGCGGGCTGGTGCTGACCGGGCAGCTGGGCGACGTGATGAAGGAGTCCGCGCGCGCGGCCCTCTCGTACGCGAAGAGCAACTACGCAGCGCTCGGAATCGACGAGGACGCGCTGGAAAAGCGCGAAATCCACATCCACGTGCCCGCCGGCGCGGTGCCGAAGGACGGACCCTCGGCCGGGATCACGATGGCCACCGCGCTGATCTCCGCCGTGTCGGGACGCAGGGTGCGCGCCGACCTGGCGATGACCGGCGAACTCACGCTGACCGGCCGGGTGCTGCCGATCGGCGGCGTGAAGGAGAAGGTGCTGGGCGCGGTGCGGGCCGGTATCACCGACATCATCCTGCCGCAGGAGAACGAGGCCCACCTGGAGGACCTCCCGGACGCCGTGCGCAACGACCTGACGGTCCACCTGGTGGAGGACCTGCACCGGGTGGTGGAGCTGTCGATCCGGAGCCCCAGGCGCCAGGGCCGGCCGACAAGGGCGGCGACGCCGACGGAAGAGGTCACGCCGATCCAGGCGTAGCCGCCGATGGCCAGGACCCGGCTGGCGTCGGGACGGCGGACCACCCGAGTGGGACTGCTCCCCGGATTGCACCGGGGGCTTTCCTACCTCCCGGGCCCGAACAGCTCGCTGAGCTCTTTCTCCACCACCTTCAGTTCCCCGTCCGCCAGGAGACGCCGGATCACGTCGAAGCCGGAGGTCTCCGGCGCAACGCGGTCAAGAGCTGGAGCGCCCGCCGGCGTTCCGTCCACCTCGATCCAGTCGAAGAGGGCCGTTCTGCCGGGCGGTCCCCGGCTGACCAGCGCAACCGACGTGACTTGCCCCAGGACCTGTCTAAAGTAGAAGGACCCCCGCGAATCGATGAGTTCGGTTTGTCCCACGACGGCCCGGAGCCGGCCTCCGCTTAAGCTCAGTTCGATCTCCGTCAGTTCGCCAGTCCCTTCGTTGATGATGTCCGAGAAACCCGATAGACCGGGAATCCGATACACCGTTTCGCTCTGCGAATCGAAGAGGTAGAAGCTGTAGTTGTTGGTGAGGACGGAACCGATCTCGAAGGAGGCGATCGTGTAGACCGGGTGTCCGGTAAGCCACCACACGCCGACGTGAGAGTCGTCCTGGTTGCGCCCCATGCTCACGTTGATCGTCCAGGGAGAAAGCGGCGCGGCAACGGACCGCTCGGCCAGGCCGGCGTCGGTGGTATTGGTGAGCTCCAGCCGTCCGTGGGCGACCAGAGCCGTGGCATCGTTCAACAGCCAGCTGTCCAGACTCGCCGGCGTTTCGAAGTCGTCGCGGTAGCGGTCTTCCGGCGGCCGCACCGTAACCGTGACGGGCTGGATGCCGCTAAGGCCTTCGGGGTCCGTGGCGGTGATCACGACCACGGCCTTTCCGGCTCCGGTCGCCACAAGGGTGACCACGCTCCCGTCCAGCGACGCGGTGACCACCGCATGATCGGGGGAGACGGCCTCATAGGTCAGCGGCTGTTCATCCGGCTCGTGGAAGAACGGCGACACGTCCAGGGAGTCGGTCCCGCCGACGGTCGTGTTGAAGGCCGGGATGAATCCCCGCGCCACCGGCGGGCGGTTGGGCACGAGGACCCGGAAGCTCACTGTGGCCTTCAGCCCGCCTGGATCGGTGGCCGTGACTGAAATCGTAGCGCTGCCGGGGCCTACCGCCGTGACCGTGATGTCCGGCCCCGATGTGCTGGCTGTTGCCACTCTCCGGATCGACGAAGTCGCGGCGTAGGTCAGCTTGTCGCCGTTGGGGTCGTTGAAGCAGGCGGTCACGATGGAAGACTCGCCGGTGTGGATCCTGACCTGTGGTATGGAGCCGCAGGAGCCGGGAGGTTCCGCGCCTTCGCATGCCGCGAGGGCGATGGCGCACGCTCCAAGCAGTCCGTGGACAAAGCCCCGCGAGCCCCGCGGATGCATCGCCGC
The DNA here is from genome assembly GCA_022826005.1 of Gemmatimonadota bacterium. Taxonomy (GTDB): domain Bacteria; phylum Gemmatimonadota; class Gemmatimonadetes; order Longimicrobiales; family Gaopeijiaceae; genus Bin94. The sequence goes on from JAJDVT010000097.1 coordinate 74,864, forward strand.
TCGAATGCCGCGGGTGTCTTGTCCACGGGCTGCCGGACCACCGTTGAGACGGAAACAGGGTCTTGACTGCATAGCGTACCTCAACATTCGCTTGGGGCAATCACCGCGTTCGCCAGCCCGCGCGCCTGTCGTCAGGCCAGGAAACTACGATCCGCCCGGCAGGCCCGTCAATCACCTCGCCCACCATGTGGCCCGGCTCCCCCCTGGCCTCCAACTCGCCCAGGAGCGCCGGCGTCCGGCTGCGGGGGCACGCGATCAGGAGGCCGCCGGAGGTCTGTGCGTCGGCCAGGAGGATTCTGGTGGTTTCGTCGATATCGCCTTCGTAGCTTACGGTCTCAGCCGAATCCGTCCGGTTGCGGCGGGTGCCTCCAGGGACGTGGCCGGCTTCGGCAAGCGCGCGGACGCCGGGGAGCAGCGGGACTCTGGCAGCGTCGATGCGGGCGGATGCACCGGAGGCGCGCAACATGTTGCCGAGGTGCCCGCTCAGGCCGTAGCCGGTGACGTCGGTGGCTGCGCGGGCACCGGCAGCCTCGGCGGCTTGTGCGGCGGCGCGGTTGAGGCGGGCCATGGTGAGGACCGCGCCCGCGAGCACGTCGTCGGGACAGGCTCCCGCCTTGACCGCGGTGGCCACGATCCCGCTGCCGAGCGGCTTGGTGAGGACGAGGTCGTCTCCGGGACGGACGCGGTCGATGGCGAGCATCCGCCCGGGATCGACCTCACCGACCGCAACCATCCCGTACTTGGGCTCGGCGTCGTCGATCGAGTGCCCCCCGACCACCGGGATGCCGGCCTCGCGCGCTTTTTCGGCCCCGCCCCGGATGATCTCCTCGGCGATCCCCTCGGGGAGCAGCTTGCGCGGAAAGGACAGGAGGTTGAGGGCGAAGAGCGGCCGTCCGCCCATCGCGTACACGTCCGAAAGCGCGTTCGCGGCGGCGATCCGGCCGAAGTCGTACGGGTCGTCGACGATCGGAGTGAAGAAGTCCAGGGTGACGACCAGCGCCCGCCCCCCGTCGAGACGGTACACGGCGGCGTCGTCCCCGGCGTCGACGAGGACGTGGGGATCTTCCGAGGGAAGGAGGTGACGCAGCACCTGCGCCAGCTCGGCCTGGCCGAGCTTGCAGGCTCAGCCGGCGCCGTGCGAGAGCTGCGTCAGCCGGATCTTCGGTCGCTGGTCCCGGGGGTCGGTGGTCATGGGGGAAAGCTAACCGAGTGCGGGCATCGCCGCCGCGTGATGCGGATGACGGCGCGTCGGAGTGGCCGGGTGGCGCGTGCCCGCCGGACTCCGGGGTTTACATTCCGGGTGGTCTGACGCAGGATCGTAGCATGGAGACGGTGCAAATGAGGTCCGGAATCTTGCCGTGAGCGCGCCCGCCTGGTCGTCGCGCCGCGAGTTCGCCCGTGAGCTGGAGCATCCCGATGAGGAGCTCAACCTCGCCCGGGCGGCGCTTCTGATCGCCCGGGAGGAATACCCCCAGCTGCCGATCGACCGCTACCTCATGCGCCTCGACGTGCTCGCCGAGGAGACGCGGGACCGGCTCGGGTCGGAGAGCGCGCCGCCCGTGGTGCTCGCCGAGCTGATCCGGCACCTCTTCGTGGTCCGGAAGCTGCGCGGCAACCGCGACCACTATCACGACCCGCGCAACTCGTTCCTGAACGACGTGCTGGACCGCGGGCTGGGCATTCCTCTCACCCTGGCGGTCGTGCTGCTGGAAGTTGGGTGGCGTCTCGGGCTGCCGATGGAAGGGGTCAACTTCCCGGGCCACTTCCTGGTGCGCTATCCGGGAGAGGCGGTGGAGTTCCTGATCGACCCGTTCCACGGCGGCAGGATCCGGTTGCGCGAAGATGCGCAGAAGATCCTCGACCGGCAGCACGGGGGTATCGTCCGGCTCGAGGAGCACCACCTCAAGACGGCCAGGAAGCGCGACATGGTCGTGCGGCTGCTCCTCAACCTGAAGGGGATCTACCACCGTGCGGAAGACAACTCCCGCGCCTTGTCCGTGGTGGAGCGCATCCTGATCGTACGGCCGACCGCGCCGTCGCAGATCCGCGACCGCGGCTATCTGCTCGCCAGGCTCGGCCGCCCCGACGAGGCGGTCACCGAGCTGGAGACCTACCTGACCTTCGCTCCGGCCGCGCGGGACGTGGGCCGCGTCGAGGCGCTGGTGCGCGAGCTGAAGGCCAACGGGCGGGCCAGCAGCTCGCCGTGAAGCCGGGACCCCGGCGCCATTACGGGGATCCTGCGCGGGAGTACCGGGCCGCCGTGCAGGGGTGTGGGGTGGTGTGGCGGGAGGACCGGCGGCTGCTCAGGGTGTACGGGCGCGCGCCGGCGCAGATGCTGAACGGGATCCTGACGTGCCGGGTGCCGGAGCCGCCGGTGGGGGTGGGGGGGGGTGGTGAGGGGGGGCGGGAGCCGGGTGGGGCGCTGGCCGGGGACGCCGTCTACGGGGCGATTCTGACGCCCAGGGGCCGCATGGTCACCGATCTCGCGACCCTCTGGTTGGGGGCTGGCGGGGAGGAGGGGCTGGGGCTGAGTGTCGCCACGTGCGGGGTGGAGGCCGTTTTGGGGCACTTTTCCCGCTTCCTCCCCCCACGGCTCGCCCGCGTCGAGGACCTGGGGGACCGGACGGGGCTGCTCACCGTGTTGGGTCCGGGGGCGGGGGACGCGGTGGCGGCGGTCTTCGGCGTGGCGCCTGCGGACGGGTTCGTGCTCGCGGACGGCGGGCCGTGGAGTGGCGGGAGCGAGGCTGGCTGCGGCTCGCCGGACGGAGTGCTGGTAGCGAGGGCGGTCGAGCAGGTGCCGTCCTGGGACGTTTGGCTGTCGGCGGCCGGGATGGAGGCGGCGTGGGATCGGCTCGGGCAGGCCGGGGCGGTACCGGTGGGCCGGGGAGCCTGGGACACGCTGCGGGTCGAGGCGGGGTACCCGGCGTTTGGGGTGGACATGGACGAGACGACGATTCCGGTCGAGGCCGGGCTGGTGGACCGGGCGTTCGACCACGGAAAGGGGTGCTACACGGGGCAGGAGGTGATCGTGCGGATTCGGCATCGCGGGCGAGTCAATTGGCATTTGCGCGCGCTGCGCTTCGGCGAGGCGGCGGCCAGGCCCGGTGATGAGCTCTTCGAGGCGGGCGGCGAGAAGGCGCGCGGGCGGGTGACCTCGGTGGCGCAGTCTCCCCGGTTCGGGCAGGCGGTCGGGCTCGGGTACGTGCGGCGCGAGGTGGAGCCGCCGGCCGCGCTGCGGCTCGGGAGCGGGTCGGGGCCTGAGGTCGGGATCCTCCACCGATGATCGAGGTTTTCTATCCGCTGCTCGCCCACCGCTGGGGCGGGGTAATTGTTGCAGGCTTCCTGGTGTTGGCCGGGGTCTTTCTGTTGTCGTGGGCGCGCCGGTCGAAGTCGCCTCACAAGGGGTTGGGCAAGCTGCTCGCGTGGATCGTGTGCGGGGGTGCGGGACTCGTGCTTGCGGGCGCTGTAGTGTCGCTGGCGATCGTCGCCTACCAGGGGTCGAAGCACCCGCCGCCGGGGGAGTTGATCGATGTCGGCGGATACCGGATGCACATCCTTGCCGAGGGGGACGACCGGGGTGGGCCGACGGTGGTCTGGATTCCGGGGGCGCACAGCCAGGGGCTCGCGATGTATCACCTGCACAGCGCGCTGCGGGGCGAGGCGCGGTCGATCCTCTTTGACCGCCCGGGCACCGGGTGGAGCGATCCCGGGCCGTTTCCGCGGCGGACGGCGGTTGAGGCGGTCGAGCTTGCCAGGCTGCTGCGGCGGGCGGACGAGAAGGGGCCGTTCGTCGTGGTGGGACACTCCTACGGCGGACTGCTGGCGGCGAACTTCGCGCGCCGCTACCCGGAGCAGATTGCGGCAGTGGTGCTGCTGGATGCATCACCTCCTGACGCGTTTGTCTACGCACCGGTGTACGGGGCGGGCGAGTTGCGGGACCTCGCCGGGCAGGCGGAGCGGGAGGGTCTCGCCAAGCTGGTCGGCGTGTGGCGGAACCGGGACGACGCAATAGCGGAATCGGACACCGAGCTGGGCGAGGTGCTCCAGCGCCAGCGCAACGTGCTGGCCGACGTGGGTGACGCCATGGCCGCGAACCGGCGGCGCCCGGCAACCTCCTTCGCGGAGGCCTCGATCTTCCGGGAATTCGGCGCGGGCAACGTCACGGAGACCGCTCCCGGCCTGGTCGTCTACGACGGCGAGCTGGGCGACCTGCCCATCCTGGTGGTCATCCCCGGCGAGGGCGCGGCGGGGGTCATCGAGCCGCTCGGACTGGATGAGGCCGCGGCAGCGCGCGCACGGAACTTCTTCGAGCGGGCGCGGGTGCGGTACCTTGCGGTGTCGAGCGACGCGCGGCTCATCCACACGCCCCCGGGGACAGGCCACAACTTCCCGTACGAAACGCCGGATTTCGTGGTGGAGGTGGTGCTCGGGTTGCTGGAGGAGTTGCGGGGGGCGGTGGCGAGGTAACGACCTCACACTGTGGTTACCGATGCTGAATGAGTCACATGTACACTGGATGCTGCGGCTGGTCAGCTCAAGCGAAGCCGTGCCGCGATCGTTCGCCAGGCGCTCGAACGCTAGGTGGAGGACGTCGACGACCTCACAGTCGCGCTGGAGCGGCTTCGTGATCCCGCCGATCCCGTACTGGACTGGGACGATGTCCGGCGTGACCTACTCGATACGGATCAAGCGTAGCGCCGCGGGGGAAATCGGACGGATTCCCCGCGATGATCGGATCCGCATCGTCGGCGCCATCGACCGGCTGGCGGAACAACCGCTGACGGGAAGTGTGCTGAAGGGCGGATTGCGCGGCCTCAGGAGAGTCCGAGTTGGTCGCTACCGGGTGTTATACGAAGTGCTGGACGATGAGTTGGTCGTCCTCGGGGTAGGCGTGTTCCACCGGCGGGAAGCCTATCGGTCGCGGTAGGCGCCTACCGTTCAACCTCTGCCTGCCGCCGGTAGTGCAGCATGCGGGCAGCGTAGCCGAAGCCGAAGAAGTACTTGCGGAGCCCTTCCGCGGAATCAGGCGGAACCTCGGGGTCGAAGAAGAGGCGGCAGAACTCCTCGCGGGCGCGCAGAATCTCCTGGCATTGGTGCCCGTGCCAGCGGGGATCCTCCGCCGTAAGGTCGAAGAGCTCAAGCGCTCGTTCGAAGGCGCCCTCGAACCGGCTGGCGCGACCGGCCTGGTGGGCGCGAATGGCGCGTTCCACCTCGCTTCCGATGTTGCCCAGTTGCTCGACCAGCTCAAGGCGGGCCCAGCCCCCACTGGCCGCTTCCTTGTGGAGGGTGCGCGGCATGTCAGCCGCCCTGCCCGGCCACGATGAGCCGTTCCACAATCGCGCGGATACGGGCGCGCGTCCCCTCGTCGTCCACTCCGCGAGAATGGTTGCCGTCCCGGGGGCGGATGTTGATCATCGAGTCGAACTCGATCCAATCGTCGCCCTGCTCCTCCGGGTAGAGATTGATTCCCCAGAGATCCTGCTGGCGCGAACCTCCGGCCAGGAGCAACGCTTCGTCGTCCGCGTGCAAGCCGCCGCCTGCGGCCATGATGCCGCGTGACACGTCGACCACGGCCTTGATCCAATCACCGAACTGCTCTTCCGCCAGGTCCAAAAGATCCTCGCGCGTGATTGGTGCCGAGACGATGTGTCCGTGGGTCAAGTCCGGGGGCTCCTGGGTGTGCATGGGCGGAATCAGGGTGGATACCAAGTTGCCCCCCGCGCGCGGCCTGCGAAAGTTTCAAGTCGTCCTCCCACCCACGACTTCCACGAGTGATGAAATGCACCGAATCTCCCTGGCCATCCTCGCTGCCCGCCTGACGGCCCTCTCCGTCGCATCAGCCTCCCTGGGCGTCGTCGCCATCCTCGCCGCCCTCGCGGCGATCGCCGCCCCCACCGCCGCCCAGTCCCGCTTCGAGCCCATGGACGTCTTCCAGCTCGAGTACGCGGCGGACCCGCAGATCGCCTTCGCCGGCGACCGGATCGTCTATGTACGCACCTCGATGGACATCATGACGGACCGCAAGCGCTCGGAGCTGTGGGTCGTGAGCCTGGGCGGGAGCGGACACCGGCGGCTGGCCGCGGGCAGCTCGCCGCGCTGGACCCGGGACGGCAGAAGGCTCGCCTACATCGCCGACGGGCAGATCCAGGTGCGCTGGATGGACACCGGGGAAACCTCGACGCTGACCCAGCTGACCGAGTCCCCGAGCGGGATCCGCTGGTCGCCGGACGAGCGCTACATCGCCTTCAACATGCTGGTGCCGCATGCGCCGCCGAGTCTGGCCGCGCCGCCGAAGCCGCCCGCCGGGGCCGAGTGGGCCGATCCGCCGATCATGGAGGACCGCTTCAAGAGCACGCAGGACGGGGTCGGGTATCTCGACTTCGGCTACAGCCACATCTTCGTGGTCTCGGCCGACGGCGGAACGCCGATACAGGTCACTTCGGGCGACTTCAACCACTCCTCGGCGGCGGCGTGGACCTCTGACAGCCGCCATCTCATCTTCTCGTCCAACCGCAATCCGGACTGGGAGCGGGACTTCCGGAACTCGGAGTTGTACATCGCCGCGGTGCCCGGGCTGGATGGAGGAACCGAGGGCGGCGCGCCCGAGGCGAACGCGGTGCCCGCCGGCGAGATCCGCGCCCTCACCGACCGGCCCGGGCCGGACCACAGCCCCGCCGTCTCTCGGGACGGCCGCCAGATCGCCTTCATCGGCTATGAGGACCGTACCCGCACCTACCAGGTCAGCCAACTGCAGGTCATGAACCTGGACGGCAGCGGCCACCGCGTCCTCACCGCCGACCTCGACCGCAGCGTCTCCAACCCCGTGTGGGCCGAGTACGGCGAGGGGCTCTACTTCCAGTACGATGACGAGGGCAACACGAAGGTCGGCTTCGTCACGCTGAACGGCGAGACCAGCGTCGAGGTGGAGGACGTCGGCGGCACCTCCTACGGGAGGCCCTACGGCGGCGGTTCATTCTCGGTATCGTGGGAGGGCAGAATCGCGTTCAACCAGACCCGCCCCGACATGCCCGGCGAAGTGGCGATCGGTTCCGACGGGTCCGCGCGCACGGTCACATCGCTCAACGCGGACCTGCTGGCCACCAAAACCCTCGGCGCGGTCGAGGAGATCTGGTGGGAATCGTCCTTCGACGGCCGCCCGATCCAGGGCTGGGTCGTCAAGCCGCCGGACTTCGACCCGCGCCGCCGCTATCCGCTCGTTCTCGAAATCCACGGCGGCCCGATCTCGAACTATGGCGACAGGTTTTCGGCCGAGATCCAGCTTCTGGCGTCCGCCGGCTACGTCGTGCTGTACGCCAACCCGAGGGGAAGCACGAGCTACGGCGAAGAGTTCGGCGACCTCCTCTACCGCAACTACCCCGGCGAGGACTACGACGACCTGATGTCCGGCGTCGACGCCGTGATCGCGCAGGGGTACATCGACGAGAACAACCTGTTCGTTACCGGCGGCAGCGCGGGCGGAATCATGACCGCCTGGATCGTCGGCAAGACGGACCGCTTCCGGGCCGCGGTGGCGCAGAAGCCCGTCGTCAACTGGATCAGCAAGACGCTCACCGCCGACAACTGGTACGGCTACTATTTCAGCCGTTACGAGGGGTTGCCGTGGGAGAATCCGGACCCCTACTGGGAGTTCTCGCCGATCTCGCTGGCCGGAAACGTGAACACGCCCACCATGATCATCACCGGCGAAGAGGACCTGCGCACCCCGCTGTCGGAGTCCTACCAGCTATACCACGCGCTGAAGTTCCGCGGGATCGACACGGCCGTGATCCGGCTCCCCGGCGCTTCGCACGACATGAGCCGGCGGCCCAGCCAGCTGATGGCGAAGATCGCGAATGTCGTGGCGTGGTTCGAGCGGTACCGGGTCGCCGGGGTAAGTTGAGGGGCGACAACACAGGCCGGTATCAGCGGAGGGTCGAACGATGGACACCAGAACCAGCGATGGCACCAACACCGCGCTTTTCTTCGCACTGATCGCCCTTGCCCTGGCGGCCTGCGATTCCGCGGACCGGTCCACAGACACCGCGGCATCCGACGATTCCCGTGAAGAGGCACGACGGGTGGCGGACGTTGAGTTCCGCATAGGCGGACACACGAACAATCCCGCCTATCAATTCGTGGAAGTACGGGACATTGCGATCCTGGCCGACCACGGATTCGTGGTAGCCGACCCGGGCGGACGGCGTGCGGCGCGGTTCGATGCCGGTGGGCTGCACCTCGGCGAACTCGGTGGGCTCGGCGAGGGTCCGGGAGAGTTTGCAGGAGGGTTTGACCTGCCGTCCCGCGTGGCCGTCCACCCGGACGGCGATGTCTGGGTGAACACGTCCAGGGAATATCTGATCTTTGCCTTGGCGCCGACCGGCGCAACGTACGTCAGGTCGATGCCGAGTCGGGGAACGTACAGCGGCAAGCCCATGTTCTCAGCCGATGGCCGAATCGGCCTGACGGTTCTGGGTGTGCATGGCCATTTCGGCACCCGCGTCTGGATGGATTCCGCATGGAGCATTCTGAGTGTGGACACGTTGCCGGCTAACACGGACGAGGACCTGGGGTACAGTCTGGTAACCTGGGAACAGGGTGACGGCCGGGAGAGCTATAGCGCGACCCCCGCGCCCTTCGGCCCTCGTGAGCGATTGGCGCATGCCCGTACCGGCGGGTATGCAGGAGCTGTCACGTCACGCTACGAAATCGACCTGTATGGTGCGGACGGGGCTCTGCTTCGAACGATCCGCCGTGACCATTCAGGGCCCATTGTGTCGAATGCCGAACGACGGCGCGAGGAATTCGTGATCGACAGCATGACGGCTGTGTTCGAGCAGTACCCATTCCGGGTTGAGTATGAACCGGGCGAAATCCCCGAGCAGAAGCCGCCGATCGACAATCTGTGGTTCGACGAAGACGGCCGACTGTGGGTCAAGCTCTGGGATACGGACGGCGATCAGCTCGCAAGGGCGCATGTCTACGGTGGCGATGGCGAGTTCCGCTTCCATGCCGCGTGGCCGCGGGACGTGTCCCTGCGGCACGGGGCGATCCGCGGTGATGTCGCCATCGGGTTCACGACGGACGAGTTCGATGTCCCGGAGATCGTGAGGGTGGTGTTCGGGCCGGGGTCGTCCTGAGGTCCCTCAGCGCCTCCCCCCGCTGAACCGCAGTCGCCCCACCCGGACCACCCGATTCCCGTCTGGCGTATCGGCCAGGTCGAAGGCCATGTCCCCGTCACCCAGCGGGCGCACCAGGGTGTCCAGCTGATCCGTTCCAACGAGGGTCATGCCGCTCGGGTCGAGGCGAACCGAGTAGATGAAGGTGTCTCCCAAACGTTCAAAACTGGGCTCTCGACCCTGTGCTTCCAGTCTATCCAGCTCTTCCAGGAGATCGCTTACGCTCATGGCAGTCCCGAATGCGAACACCCAGACGCCCGAGCCGTCGGGTGCAAGCCGGAGATCGCTGACGAAGGCGGGATAACCGCCGCGGCCTGCCCGATTCCATTCATCCATCCCGGGCAGTTCCAGTTCCAGGCTGCCCTGGAGTCGCAGATTCTCGTCGAAGACCTCCACCAGCCCGTCCCCGGTGACGGTCCAAATCGTGCCGTCCGCGCCCCGGATCGCGTCCGCTACACGGAGCACGGGGGATTCGTCGTCGGTCTGCATGGAACGGATCGAGTCTCCACCCTCATCAAGGAGCAGGATGCGCGCGTCCAGTTGTGGGTTGTCCGGCTCCGACTCTTCGCCGACCGCAACGTAGTTGATCAGCCAGGCCTCGGTCACAGAGTCCCAAAAGACCGCGTGCACGGACCCGGCCAGCTGGGTGGTCCTCGTAAACCCGAGGTCGTGCGAATACAGGTGCAGCCTGGGCGTGCCCGGCTCATACAGAAGGACCCCGCCCGATCCCATGGCGAACTTCGGCTCCCCCCGGAGCTCGCCGGGGCCATCTCCCTCACGGGTCAGCTCCCGCTGGTAGCGCCCCTCCGAGTCGTAGACGATCACCAGGCCGCCGAGGACGTCGGAACTGACGAGGTATCCTCGGTCTCCCATGTCGAGAACCTCCGCGAAGAACCCCACGCCGGCGGGGTCCTCCCTCGCACCCAGCGTATCCGTCGGGACGAAGTCCACGCTGCATCCGGCACACAGCTGGGTTGCTGCGGTAGCGGTCAGAAGCAGGCTCATTCGGGGTTTCTCCTCGGGTGTGCGCAAACGGGATCGCTTGGACCTGATACACTATTCCGGTACTTGCGGTCCAAGGGATTTGAAGTTCATCTAAAGTTCATCTTTGCCGGATCGATGACGCTAGCGCTCTGCTGCCGGTAGCCAAAAGCTGCCCAGGACCAAACCATGCCGACCACAATATGGGGCCGAGGCGGTCGGCCAATCGAAGGACGGGCTGGCATCCGCGGATCATGACCGGGTTCTCTATGGCCAATCGACCGAGTAGCCCTTCGCTCTTCGTCGATACCGCGGGCTGGATGGCCATGGCGGACGGATTCGGTGGGAGCGCATCGGTGCTGCCCGGGCGGAGAAGGCGCGCGAGCGGTTCTTCGAGTGGACCGACAGGGGCTTCTCGTTTACGGATTGCACGATCTTCGTCGTCATGAAGGAGCTCGGGCTTCGGAGGGTGTTGACGACGGAGCGCCACTTCCTGCAGGCCGGGTTCGAGGTGGTGCCGATGGAAGCCTTGCGGCGCCGGGACTGTCTACTATCGGAGAGAATGAAATGAAGAGCCCACCCACGATCGCGCGTAACGGTGCGGCCGGCCTCGGTCTCCGGCGCGGATTCGGCGTCCGGGGCGGATTCGGCGTCGGGTGCGGATTCGGTGTCCGATCCGACTCGAGCGTCCAGCGCACCTTCAGCACCGCCGCGGCCATGATGGCGTGCGCCTGCCTCGTGACCCCGGCCCTCGCCCAGGAAACCCCGGCGCAAGACGACTCCCTCGCCACCGAATCGCTTCCCCTCGAGCCCACGCGCGAGATCCGCTTCACGACCAGCGAGGGGTCGTGGATGTCGGTGGACATCAGTCCCGACGGCACGACCCTCGTTTTCGACCTTCTCGGTGACCTGTACACCCTGCCGGCAGGGGGCGGAACCGCGACGCCGCTCATGACCGGGCCCGCCTTCGAGAGCCAGCCGCGGTTCAGCCCGGACGGATCGGAGATCGTGTTCGTGTCGGACCGCAGCGGGGGACAGAATCTGTGGGTGATCAGCGCCGACGGGTCGGACACGACGCAGATCACGCGCGGCAACGGGAACCTGTACACGTCGCCGGAGTGGTCGCCGGACGGGGGCTACCTGGTCGCATCGCGGACGTTCAGCCCGCTCGGTGGCGCGGCGAAGCCGTGGCTGTTTCACCGGGAGGGCGGGAGCGGGGTGGCGCTGATCGGCGAGCCCGCGAACCTCAAGGCGATCGGGGCCGCTTTCGACCCGACGGGACGCTACATCTACCTGGCCCAGGGGACTGGGGACTGGACCTATGACGCGGCGTTCCCGAAGTACCAACTGACTCGCTACGACCGCGAGACGGGGCGGCGGGCGACCGTTACAGGCCGTTATGGCTCGGGATTCCGGCCGGCGGTGTCGCCGGATGGGTCGACGCTGGTTTATGGGACTCGGCACGAGGACGCAACGGGGCTGCGGGCGCGGGACCTGGCCACCGGCGGCGAGCGCTGGCTGGTCTACCCGGTGCAGCGCGACGACATGGAGAGCCGAGCGACGCTGGACCTGTTGCCCGGGTATGCCTTCACGCCGGATGGCGCGGCGCTGGTTGCCTCGTATGGCGGGCGGCTGTGGCGGGTGCCGATGGATGGGGGTGACCCGGTCGAGATCGCCTTCGAGGCGGAGGTCGTGGTGCACGTGGGGCCGCGGCTCGACTTCGACTACCCCCTCGCCGATGCGCCGACGTTCAGGGTGCGTCAGATCCGCGACGTTGCATTGTCGCCGGACGGGGGGGAGATCGCGTTTACGGCGCTGGGGAGGTTGTATGTGATGGGGGTGGAGGGGGGCGAGCCGGAGCGGATCGGCGCGGGGATCGAGGCCGCGCTGTTCCAGCCGGCGTGGTCGCCGGATGGAGGGGAGCTGGCGGTGGTGAGCTGGCAGGAACCGGATGGCGGGCAGCTTTGGGTGGTGGAGAGGGGTGGGGATGCGCGCCGGGTGTCGGTGGCGCCGCGCTACCTGCAGTCGCCCGTGTGGTCGCCGGGGGGCGACAGGATTGTGGTGTTGCAGGGGCCGGTGCGGGGGCGGCTGGGTGGGGCGGGTGGGGGTGGGCAGACCGACATCGTCTGGTACGAGGCCGGCGGCGGCGGTGAGCCGACCGTGGTCGCTGAAGCGGTGGGGCGGTCGCGTCCGCACTTCCGGGCGGACGCACCCGACCGCATCTACCTGCACGCGGGCGGACGCGGGCTTGTTTCGGTGCGCTGGGACGGCACCGAGGAGAAGGAACACCTGCAGGTGACCGGCTTTTCGGCGAACCGGGGCGGGGGCCCGGCGAACGCCTCCTCGATCACGATGGCGCCGATGGGTGACCGCGCCCTGGCCAAGGTCGGCAACGACCTCTACGTGGTGACAGTGCCCCGTGTGGGCGCAGAGGCGCCGACGGTCTCTGTGCGCAACCCCTCCAACGCGGCGGTGCCGGTCACTCGCGTCACCGAATTCGGCGGCGAATTCCCCTCCTGGAGCAGCGACGGCAACACCGTGGTCTGGGCGCTGGGCAACGCGTACTTCCGCTACGACCTGGAGGCGGCGCGCGCCTTTGCGGACAGCGTCGAAGCGGCGGAAGAGGAAGCGGCGGACACGGGCGCCGGGGCGAATCCGGCGGCCGGCGACGAGCCCGATGACCCCGCCGCCGAGGAAGCTGCAGACGACCCCGAGGGCGCCGACCCCAACCCACCCCGCTACCACCCCACCGAGGTCCGGGTCGATCTCCGCGCCCCCCGCGATCTCCCCACCGGAACACTCCTCCTCACCGGCGCCCGGGTCATCACCATGCGTGGCGACGAGGTCCTCCAACGGGGAGACATCCTCCTGGACGGCCACCGCATCGCCGCGGTAGGCCCGACCGGCTCCCTGGATGTCCCGGACGGCACCGTCACCCGCGACGTCAGCGGCATGACCATCACGCCCGGCTTCGTCGATACGCACGCCCACCTTCGTCCGCCTGCCGGCATCCACACCACGCAGCCGTGGGGCTACCTCGCGAACCTGGCCTTCGGCGTCACCACCACGCGCGACCCCCAGACCGGCGTGTCGGACGTGCTCACCTACGCCGACCGGGTGCGCTCCGGCGACATCCTCGGCCCGCGCATCTACTCCACCGGCCCCGGCGTCTTCGGCGACTACCAGGCCCTCGAAGGCATCCGCGACCTCGACCACGCCCGCGACATCCTCCGGCGCTACTCCGACTATTACGACACCAAGACCTTCAAGATGTACCTGGCCGGCAACCGCCAGCAGCGGCAGTGGCTCATCATGGCGGCCCGCGAACTGGAGCTGATGCCGACCACCGAAGCCGGCCTCGACTACCAGGCCGACCTCACGCACGCGATGGACGGCTACCCCGGGATCGAGCACAACCTGCCCATCTACCCGCTCTACAACGATGTCGTCCGCCTCTTCTCGGAGACGAGAGTCCTCAACACTCCGACGCTGATCGTCTCCTTCGGCGGCCCGATGGGCGAGATCTACTGGTTCACCCGCGAAAACGTCCACGACAACGAGCGCCTCGCGCGCTTCACGCCCCACGAAACCCTCGACCGGCGCACCCGGCGGCGGTCGGGAGCGGCCGGTGCGGTCGCCTGGGCCGTTGACGAGGAATACGTCTTCGAGGACCACGCCCGCTTCCTGAATGATGTCGTACTCGATGGCGGCTTCGCGGGCGTCGGCAGCCACGGCCAGCTCCAGGGACTCGGCTTCCACTGGGAGTTGTGGATGGTCGCGTCCGGCGGCATGTCGAACCACGACGCGCTGCGGTCCGCCACGATCTTCGGCGCCAACGGCATCGGCCTGGAGACGGAGCTGGGCTCGATTGAGCCCGGCAAGCTCGCGGACCTCGTCATCCTGTCCCGCAATCCGCTGGACGACCTGCGCAACACGCTGTCGGTGGAGCAGGTGATGATCAACGGACGGCTCTTCGAGGCCGCGACGCTGGACGAGGTGTGGCCGCGGGAGCGGGCGCTGGGGTACAAGGGGTTCGTGGAGGATGAGCCTCCGGGACGTTAGGCGTTCCGGGGACGGTGCAGGTCCGCCTTCCCCCACCAGGTTCAACGCCCCTCAGTTCCTCCGCAGCCGATACCCCTCGATCCTCTGAACGTCGGTATCCGGGTCGGTAAGGGTCAGGATGATCATCTCCTCGTCGATCCACTGTGGATGGGCCGGGACGCCCTCGACTCTGCCCAACCACCGCCCTTTGGGGTCGAAAACGCCGGGTCCGGAGAAACCCGGCTCCCACACCCACAAGTAGCCCTCGGTGTCCACAAGTAGCCAAAGAATAGCCGGGTGAAACTCACGGGGCGGTGCGGTGGCGAGGGTCCGTTCCCAGTCTGCCCAGTCGGCGTTGGGGGTGCTTTCCGCGGCTCTCGCCTTCCAATCCGCGAGTTCCTCACTCGTGATGGGTACCGGGGCGGCGTCGCGCCGCAGGATCCGATCGAGAGTACCGTCCGCCGCAAACTGCCGTACCTCGAATCCGTCGCCGTCGGTGACGTACACCGAAGTGGGGAACCCCCCGGCCGCGATGAAGGACCGGCGCGGAAAGGGGGGCCACGGGAACCGGACCCACCGGCTCCTCAAGCCGATGACCTCGCCAGACCTCCACCACCCAAACGAATGAAGAACATAGGCAGTATCGATGCGGAGGTATTCCACGGGAGATCGCCGGATCTCGCCCGGCTGGAGCAGGGGACGGTCCCGCAGGCCGCGCCCCACGATGAAGGAGCCGTCCAGGAGGGGGATCCTGATCGACTCCGGCGAGGTTTCCGCGGCCGTCCGCGTCCTGGCGAGAACGGTCGCGACATCGATCGGGCGTTTGCGCAGAAAACGGCCCGTTGAGTCGAAGTGGTTGACCCCGGTGAACATGTAGTCCCACACCGCTATGGTGTCGCCCGGCAGGACCTGGATGTGCTGGGGGCGGACGAACTCGCCCGGGCCTTCCCCTGTGCGCCCGATCATCGTCACCAGCTCGCCGGTCGGCTCGAAGAGGAAGACCGCCTCCTCACCGCCGGAGTGGACCAGGATGTTCCCGTTTGAGAGACGGGCCAGACCGCGCACCTGCCAGATCAGCTGCGACGGATCGTCGGGCGATTCAATGACATTGGTGCCCCCGATCACGAATTCGGGGTCCGGATCCACGCTCCAGAGCGCGGAGTCGCCCCACTCGGGGGCGTGGTTCTCGACGATTTCGATGCCGGCCGAGTCCCACACCGTTACGCGCGGCGCCTCGGGTTCGAGCGGAGGCTGGTCGCAGGCGATCCCGGCGATCGCCAGGGCGATCAGGGTTCGCGAGCCGGTGACCCTCATCGATCCCCCCGCAACACCACGCACCCGACGCGTTCGACCCGCGAGAAGTGAGCGTCGCAGGTCAGGATCACGCTCGATGTGCGCGCCGCGCAGGCAGCGATCCAGATGTCGTTGGCTGGCAGCGGTGTTCCGGCAGTCCGCAGTTCCGCGACCAGATGAGCGTACTCGTGGGCGACTTCGTCGTCCAGCGGGATGGTTTCGACCACGGGGTGCGCCAGGAACTCTCTCAGGCGCTCCGCATCCCGCTCGTGCCGTCTGCCCAGCACGAATCCCGTGTACAGCTCTCCCAGGGCGATCACGGGGAAGCCGATCCAGCTGGCCCCGTCTATCGCCGCGACGGCACGGGAGTCGCCCCGCAGGAACTCGATGTAGGCGGACGTGTCGAGACAGTAGCGGCTCACTTCCACATCTCGGGGTCGATGTCGCCGAACGGGGCGAGGAGGCAGGTGAACTCCCGGGCGCGCTCTTCGCTCCACTCGCCGGCCAGCCGGCCCAGGCCGTTGGAACGGCGGGTTCCGACGCCCAGGCTCTGCTTGAGCAGGTCGATCGCGGTGCGATTCAGCGACTGACCGCGCCGCCGCTTTTCGCGCTCGAGAGCGGCGGCGAGCTCGGGCGGTACGTTGCGGATGGTGATGGCCTTCATGATGACTCCGGAGTAATGCTTTCAACTGAAGTCAAATGATGATGTCATCGGAGTCGGCGGTCAAGGTGGGGGCGTCATCCCACTCAATCCCGCCGAAGCCGATACCCCTCGATCCTCTGAACATCGGTATCCGGATCCGACCTGAGCACGAGGATCATCTCCTCGTCAATCCACCGTACACCGGCGGGCACGCCCTCCACGCTCCCCAGCCACCGTCCGCCAGAGTCGAATACGTCGGCTCCGGAATCTCCCGGGCCCCAGACCCACAGGAAGCCTTCGGTGTCCACGACGAGCCACCGGATTGCCGGGTGGAACTCCCGCGGCGGCGCCGAGGCCAGCGAGCGCTCCCATTCCGGCCAACCCAAGTCGGGGTAACCGTCAATCGCGGAGCGCTTCCATTCGCTCAGCTCCTCGGGGGTTATGGGAACGGGATCTGTCTCGCGCCTGATGATCCGCCGGAGGGTGCCATCCGGTGCGAACTGATGGATGCCGTACCATTCTCCGTCCGCCACATGGACCGACAGCGGGTCTCCGCCGGCCGCTACGCGGGGGTACACCGGGAAGGGTGGCCACGGGTAGGAGAGCTGGTGCGTCGAACCGAGCCTTTCTCCCCATCTCCACCACCCGAACGAATGAAGGGAGTAGTCAGTGTCGATACGCAGGTACTCCTCAGGACGCCGCTGTATTTCGCCCGGAGCAGGCGGGGCTTGGTCCCGAAGCCCGCGTTGCACAACGAAGGAGCCGTCCGGAAGGGGAATCAGGATGGACTCCGGGGAGTATTCCGTGGCCGTCCGGGTAATGGCGAGCACGGTCGCGACATCAAGCTGCCGCGCGCCGACGAAGGTCCCCGTCGGGTCGAAGTGGTTGACCCGGGTGAAGCCGTAGTCCCACACCGCAATGGTGTCGCCGGGCAGCACCTGAATGTGCTGGGGTCGGACGAACTCGCCGGGACCCTGGCCCTTGCGCCCGATCCTCGTCACCAGTTCGCCGGTCGGCTCGAAGAGGAAGACCGCCTCCTCACCGCCGGAGTGCACCAGCACCCTGCCGTTCGAGAGACGGGTCAGGCCCAGCACCCGCCACACGAGGTGGGACGGATCGGCCCGCGTATCCACCACGGCCGAGCCGCCGATCACGAATGCGGGCTCCGGATCCACGCTCCAGAAGGCGGAGTCGCCCGATTCGGGGGCGTGGTTCTCGACGATTTCGATGCCGGCCGAGTCCCACACCGTGACGCGCGGGGCCTCGGGCTCAGGTGGGGGCTGGTCGCAGGCGACACCGAAGATGGCCAGTGCGGCCGAAAATCGGAGCCGCCGGGACGAGACTGGCAGAGAAAGCATGACCTCTCCAAGGGGATGCTGCCGCGAAACCCGTGTTACCGATATCTCGTTGTGGGCGGTAGCGGTCTGGCTCGCCCCGCCGGTCCAACAACTGCAAACGTGGGAGGATCGAATGTCCCGTGCAAGAACCGCACCGATCCTCGCGCTGCCCGCCTTGGCCGCCTGCGCCGACGGCTCCCCAGCTCACATCACCGAGCTGTCCATCGACACGCTCCCGAACGGGTCGACTTCCCCGAGCAGACGGTCCGATGGCGAAGACCGGGGCGGGCGCTATGAGATTCGCCACATCGACCTGGCAAGCGGCGACACGCTGCGCACGATCGTCCGGCAGTACGAGCCCGTCGCGATATCCGACGCCATGCGGGTTGCCGGGGTGGAGGCGGCGTTGCAGAACGTCCGGGTCGACCGAGGCCTTCGGTTGGCCGAACGGCCCTCGGAAAGGGCGATGCGGGTGGTGCCCCACGTGTATCCGCCCTTCGAGAGCTTCTACCGATCCCGGGACGGCACGCTGTGGGTGCGTCGCTACATCGGGGAAGGCGTCCAGAGCTTCGACATCTTCGACGAGCAGGGGAGACTTCTCGGGCAGCCCGAACTCCCGGCCGGCTTCGGCTCGATGTCGGTGAGGGGGATCAGGGAGGACCGGATGTACGTGATCGACACGGACGAGCTGGGGGTGGACTACGTGGTGCGGCTGGAGATCGTGAAGCCGGAATAGGATTGGTCCGCCACATCCGCGGGCACCGCCGCCACGGGCTCCTCGCACGGAGCCCAATCGGGCAACGGACCGCGTGCCGTCGTCTGCGGTGCCTCCAGAAAGTGCGCCACCGGAGCCGCGAATTCGGCCAGCCAGACGCGCGTGATCAGCGTGGCCAACCCCGGCCCCGCGTCTCCGATCGTCGTGATCTGGAGTTCAACCGCGGCCTCGAGCTGCCCGCCAGCCTCCCGAAACATGGCCCTTCGCCAGACGAGGCGACCGTAGGCGATGCTTGCACACCCGGGCTCGGCGCTCAGCTCGACCGCCATGCTGTCCGCAAGCGTGTCCCATCGGTCCGCGGCATCGTCGCCGGATAGCTCCTCGTCGACCCGGTGGACGTAGATCAGCCTCGACTGCCGGGCGGGCGGCCACTGGTCGCCGGTGAACTCGTATTGGAACCGGCCCCGGGTGTGCTCTTCCAATACCCACCCGCTGTCCGGCTCCAACCAGATGCCGGGACGGGCGAGGCGAAGGTCCTGGAAGGTCATCCCCAACTGCACGTTGTACGGGAAGGGACTTGAATCCGGCAGGTCGACAGGCGGGTCGGCACAGGCGGCCGCCACGATGGCCAGGCCGATAACGATCCGTGAAGAGTTTCTTCTGATCAAGAGGTCACCTTTCCTCGGTACGCCGCCGCGGGTCTCACCGATCCGGTCGGAACACGATGCATCCCACACGTGTGATCCGCGTGATGTGGAAATCGGTTGTCAGTGCAGCAGTCGACTTGCTCGCGGCGCAGGCCGTCGACCGGGCCCGCCACCTGAGCGGTGATACGTTACAGTTCGCGTGTGATGTCGACTACCACCAGGAGGTTTGCGACGTGCCGATGAAGAACCCACCCCATCCGGGCCTGTCCGTGCGCCATGATTGTCTGGAGCCGCTGGGGCTCACCGTGACGGCGGCGGCGCAGAGGCTCGGAGTCAGCCGAAAGCAGCTTTCGGAACTGGTCAACGGCCGTTCGGGCATCTCTCCCGAAATGGCGATCCGTCTGGACAAGGCGTTCGGAGGCGGCGCGGATACCTGGTATCGCCTTCAATCGGCGTATGAGCTTGCGCAGGCCATGAAGAACGCCGACCGGATCCATGTCGAGAGGATACCGACCCCGGTTTGATGTCTTGGCAAAAAGGCCGTCGGGACCCTGATACCTATTGCTGCGCTACCACCGCCGCCGCGATCAATCCCCCGTGCTCGCGCCCGTTCTCGATGAAGATCTTGTTCGCGTTGAACCCGGCCGCGATCACGCCCGCGATGTAGACGCCCGGCACGTTCGTCTCCATGGTGGCGCGGTCGTGGTCGGGGATGCCGGTGCGGGAGTCGGTGTGGACGCCGAGGCTGTGCAGCAGGGTGCGGTCGGGGCGCCAGCCGGTCATGGCGAGCACCCAGTCGCAGGGGACTTGGGTGGCTGCGCCGGGGTCGGGGAGTGCCTCGGTGGCCGGGGCAGGGTCCGCCGGCGCCTCGGTGGCTGTGCTGGTGGCGTCCCCTGGCGTGGCCATGCCGGTGGAGTCGCGCACGATCGTGGCCGTGCCGGGGCCAAGCCGGGCGACCCGCGATCCCCAGTGCATGGGGATCTCGCCGCTCGCGATGCGGTTGTCGATGTCGGGCCGGACCCATGGCTTGACGCCGCGGTCGAAGACGTCCAGGAAGTGCACCATGCGCACCCGCACGCCGTTGCGGTAGAGCTCCAGCGCGGCTTCGACCGCCGAGTTTCCGCCACCCACGACCGTCACGTCCTGGTCGAAGAACGGGTAGGGCTCCTTGTAGTAATGGATGACGCGGTCGTGCGGCTGTCCGTCCTCCAGATCAAGGCGGTTGGGCTTGCCGAATCCGCCGGTGGCGATGACGACGGCCTGGGCGCGAATGCGGTGATCGCGGCCCGCGCGGGTGCGGGTGGAGAGGACGAACCCGCTGTCCGCCGACGTGGTTGCTGACTGGTCCTGGGGGTCGGTCATGGCACCCGGTCGAGCGCGGTCAATCCCCGTCACCTCCTCATACTGCCGCACCTTCAGCCCATGATGCGCGACCACGCGGCGATAGTAGGCCAGCGCCTGTTGCCTCGTCGGCTTCGCATCCGGGATTGTGAACGGCACGCCGCCGATCTCCAGCCGCTCGGCAGTGGAGAAGAAGGTCATGTAGTAGGGGTAGTGCGTCAGCGATTCCGTGATGCAGCCGCGGTCGAAGACGGCGTAGCGGAGTCCTTCCTTCTTCGCGGCCACAGCCACGGCCAGGCCGCACGGCCCGGCCCCGACGATTGCCAGGTCAAGCGGCCCGGCCATTCAGCTGATCGGCCGCCCCTGCCGCAGCACCACTTCGCCCGGCAGCGCGTCCGTGAACTCGCCGGCATCGACCGTCAGCACCCCGTTCACCATCACGTAGTCGACCCCTTCGCTGTACAGCGCCGGCTCCAGCACGGTCGCGCGGTCCTGGATGCGGTCGTAGTCGAAGACGACGATGTCCGCCTTGAACCCCTCGCGCAGCAGGCCGCGGTCCTCCAGCCCGATGATGCGCGCCGGCAGCCCGGTCATCGAACGGACGGCGAAGGGCAGCGAAATCGCGTTCAGCTCCTTCACGTAGCGCGCGATCTTGCGGGTGAAGGCGCCGAAATGCCGCGGGTGCGCCCCCGGGACCGACGCGAAGCCGGGAACGCCGTCGATCCCGCTCACTCCGGCGTCGGACGCCGTCGCGGTGTAGTCCTGCCGATAGTAGTTGACGACGTCCATGTCGTGCATCCCGTAGCCGCGCGTCCGCGCCCCGCCGAGGAGGCCCGGATAGCCGTTGAGCGCCATGTGCACGACCACTTCCTGGTAGGTCATGCCCATCTCGGTGCCGAGTTCGGCGAGCGTCTTGCCCACGAAGTCGCGGTCGGGATAGTCCACCACCACCACCCGGTCCGCCCCGCCGTTGTGGTCCACGATCCAGGCGATGTCCCGCTCGATGAGGCCGCGGGTGGCGGGGTCGTTCCAGCGCCGGGTGAGGTGCTGGCGGGCGTTGTCGAACATGCCGTCCGCGTTGTAGACGGGACTGTCGCGCCCGCCGCTGGTGTCGACGCTGTCGTGCACGAGGCTCCAGCGGGGGATCATCGGGCGCGCGCCGCCTCCGAAGGTTTCGTAGGGATAGACGTCGAGGTACACCTCCAGCCCTTCGGCGCGGGCCGCGTTCACGATCACCGTGTCGTAGGCCGAGCGCCCGAAGCTGGAACGGCCGCGGGACTTGTGGTGGCTGGCGACGACGCGAATCCCCGTCTCGCGCGCGATGTTGATCGTCTCCTCCAAGCCCTGCAGTCCGTCCACCGGCCAGTCGTCGACCATGCTGGGGAGCTGCCAGAGCGGCATGATCGCCTCGCTGCGCTGGTGCGCGATGTAGAAGCCGTCGTACGGCGCCACCACCGACGCGAGCGCCACGATCTCCTCGGGCTCGCTGAAGCGGGCGGGACGGTATTCGACGCCTGCGCCGAGCCCCCAGGCTCCCGCCTCCATTCCCTCCCGGACGTATTCCTGCATCCGCGCGATCTCCTGCTCGGTGGCCGGGCGTTCGTAGTCGCTCCCCATGACGTAGCCGCGCACCGTGCTGTGGCCGACCATCGGGACGAAGTTCATCGCGTGTCCCTGGGACCGGAGCGCCGAGATTTCTGCGGTGATCGGCCAGCGGGCGTTGCGGCCGTCCGGGGCCCCGATCACCGTGGTAAGACCCTGGCTGTTGAGGCTCCTTGCCCGCCGCGGTTCGAGGTAGAGGGACGTCATGGCGCGGTCGGCGTGCGAGTGCAGGTCGATGAAGCCGGGGCTGACGTACATGCCGCTCGCGTCGATGACTCGCCGGGCGGTGGCGCCGGGCATTCGGGCGATGCGGACGATGCGGTCCCCGTTGATGGCGATGTCGGCGCGGAACCAGTCGTTGCCGGTGCCGTCGAGGACGCGGCCGTTGCGGATGAGGATGTCGTAGTCCTGGGCGGCGGCGGGGGTGGGGGCGGCTGCGGTGAGGAGGGCGGCCGCGAGCAGGCCGAGGAAATGTAAAGACGGCTTTACCAAATGTCGTGTCGGCTTTACAGTTCTCATCTCTCGATCATCCTTCCCACGATGGCCTGGCCCGGCATCGCACCCTCGACGTTCTCTCCGTCGCGAACGACGAACTCGCCGCCAACCAGCACATGCATTACTCCGACGGAATAGGACAGGTCCTCTTCGAAGGTGGCGGTATCGATGATGCGGTCCGGCTCGAACACCGCGATATCGGCGTCCATCCCGACCTGCAACCGCCCCTTGCGGGCCGCCTGGTCGGTCATCCCTTCCAGCCGCCGGGCGGGCATGATGGTGATCTTCGCCAGCGCGTCCATCAGCGGCAGGAGACCGCCGTCCCTCGCATAGTGTCCCAGGAAGCGCGAAAAGGTGCCCGCGCCCCGGGGATGCGCGCCCGGAGCATAGCGCATTCCGTCGGAAGCGACCATCACGAAATCGCTCGCGAGCGCCTCGCGGATCCACTCGTCCCTCATCATGTGGATGATCACCGTGCCGCCCTGCTGACGGTTGCTGCGGAAGGTCTCGGCCGTCAGCCGCTCGCCGGAGTCCTGCAATTGGACATCACCGTAGCTGATCTGGAGTTTCTCCTGCCAGCCGGGGTCGAAGATGGCGGACTCGATGCCGGTCGACGCCGCGGTGTAGGGGTAGGCCTCGGTGGTGACGTCGAATCCGCGGCTCTGGACGCCGCCGATGAGGTCGAGGACGGGTGCGATGTTCCAGAGGCTGGAGCTGTTGACGTGGACGATGTGGAGCGACGCGCCGGTGGCCACCGCGTTGGCGAGCACCTCCTGCATGGCGCTGATGGTCATGTCGCGGACGTGCGTGTAGATGGTCGTGTTGGTTTCGGCCGCGAACTTGAAGACTTCGAGGATCTCCTCCAGCGAGGCGCCCGGGTAGTACTGGTGCGCCATCCCGATCCCGAGGGCGCCTTCGGAGAGGCCGCGTTGCAGGGCGTTGCGGAGCGCGGGGTAGTCCTCGCGGGCGACCGGATCGTAGCGGCCCGCCGACCCCGCGGACCCGAGTTCGCGCTGCCCGGCGTTCCGATCGGTGTCGAGCATCGCGCGGGCCTGCTCCAGCGCGGCGACCCGTTCCGGCATGGCCCAGGCCCGATTGGACATGTGCGAAACGGTCGCGCCGTAGTTGAGGATCGCGCCCTCGCCCCTCCGTGCCAGGAACGCCGCCGGACTCGCTGCTCCGCTCTCCAGCTCGAGCGCGGTGGTGACCCCGTCCCGCGCCTGGAACTCGTTGGCACGGTTGGACTGCCCGTGCGCGTGCAGGTCGATGAAGCCCGGCGCGACGAC
Organism: Gemmatimonadota bacterium; assembly: GCA_022826005.1. Classification (GTDB taxonomy): domain Bacteria; phylum Gemmatimonadota; class Gemmatimonadetes; order Longimicrobiales; family Gaopeijiaceae; genus Bin94. The sequence continues at coordinate 98,421 of JAJDVT010000097.1, forward strand.
CAGCCCCGTGACGTCCACCACGATCTCGCCCGTGAGCGGATCCTCCGAGATCGCGACGATCTCCGAACCGCGAATCCCCACGTTGCGGACCGCGTCGAGGCCCGTTTCGGGGTCCATGACGCGCCCTCCCGACAGCACGATGTCGTAGCTGTTCTGCGCGGTGAGGGGGGCGGGGAGGGGGAGGGTGGCGGTGGCCGCGACGAGCGGGGTAAGGAGGGTGGACGGTCGGCGCATCGGGCCGGGTCGAAGCCTCTTGTGCAGTGCGTTCAAGGGGGGTGGGCCTCTGTATTGGGGTGGTCGGTGGGAGACTAGAGCTACACACGAGGGGGTCCTGCCGCAACCGGGGTGCGGTGAAGGGTGGGTCCAGGCCTGTCAACGGTGCAGCGGCGGGCATCGGTAGTGTCCCTAACATTGGCGTGACGGGTATTCTCTGTGGCGTCCAAGCGCCGACGGGTCGGCACCGTACGCCGACCCGTCGGCGCTCCCTGGAAGGGCGGGTTGCCACCCACATATTCGCAAGTGCTTTCGTGGAAGTGTCTTACGGTTGGTCCAACAAGGTGGCACGCCAGTTGCCGTGAGAAGAGAGTACGCAACGGCGTCCCAGCGGAGACTCGCTCCGGCGGGACGCAGCATGCCTCACGAAAGGAGACCACCGTGGCGATCGCAAGAAAGATGTTCCTGAGCCTGGCCGCGCTGTTCCTGCTTTTCGCATCCGCGCAGCAGACCGAAGCGCAGTTTCTGGGGGAGGTGGTCTGCTGGTGGTGCATCGAGACGGAGGACGGTCAACACGGCTTTACGATGAACGTAAGAGGTTGTGGGTCTGAAGGCGAATACCCGGATCACCCGATTCCTGCACAGTGTGTCCGCTGCGGGAAGACGTCGGAGTGCCATGAAGAGAACTGGCCCGGACCGTGCCACATCGCGTGTGGCCCCGCCGGTGATGCCGTCATGGCTCAAGCAGAACTACAGGGGGCTTTGGAAAGTGAGGACATCTCGATAGTTGCTGCGACGCTGTTGAAGGAGAGATCAGGTGTTATTGCCGAGTTCATTCCCGACGGTGGCCGCATCGACCTCCTCCTAAGCTGCGACCCCAACAAGCCGTTTCGAACCATCCCGGTGGTGCCAACACTTCGCGAAGCGCTGGTAGCCGCGCTCGACCTACATTCGTTGCAAGGGCATCCAGGGACGCTTGCGGCCTCATAGCGTTTCCCAGTATGTGCAGCTACAATTGGTTAGAATCGAGTCCCCCCCTGGTTACCTGTATAGACCATGTTTCGATCACGCCCGCACCCACTACATGTTGCACCCTCGCTTGTGTTTCTTGCGCTAGCCGGGTGCGACAGAGCCGATCCGGCACCCATGCCCGCCGCTGCTACCGTCCGGGACTCGGCCGACATCCAAATCGTTGAGAACCTTGCCCCACGCTGGCGCGATGGTGGCTCGTGGACGGTCGCTCCGGATCCTACAGTTGTGATCGGCGGCTACGGGGCCGGGGGCGAAACCTCGGATTCGAGCCATCTGGTTTGGTCTGTCGCCGATGTTGCTCCGTTGTCGGACGGCAGGATAGCCGTCCTTTCCAGCAGAGAGAAAAAGCTATTCCTGTTCTGGCCCTCCGGCGGATTTGCGGGATCGATCGGGCGGGAGGGACGCGGCCCGGGAGAGTTCGGCTATCCGGAACACCTTCAGGTCCTCCCGGGGGACACCCTCGTGGTCTGGGACTTCATGTTGGGCCCGATTGCCTACTTCGATCCTTCAGGTCAGTTGCTGCGATCCTGGCGCATTGATGTCGGAGCCCTGTTTGCCGAGGTGCGAAAGCGACACCAGCGAGTGCCCGAACGCGTACACTTGCCGTTGGCAGATGGGTCCTTCATTGTCCAAGTGTACCTCAATCCGGGTGGCTTTAGTCCGCCACGCGGGGTGCGGTACAGGTCACCGGTGGAGTTCATCACGATTGACTCCACCTACACTGCGCGATCGTTGGGTCGATGGGAGGAGAGGGAGTATGTGTACCAGGAGGGGATCCAACCGTCGGTCCCTTACGCATTCGGCGTGCAGTTGGCGGTGGGGAGTAGCCCGCAATCGGTCTACATCAGCAGCGGCGACCGATATGAAGTGCAACAATTCTCCGCAACCGGATACCTCACCCGGATAGTCCGCCGCAAAGCGGAACCGGTCCCCATCACGGCCGCCGACATCGAACAATGGAAGGATGGATTCTCACTCCCCTGGAATTGGGACGCCTGGGACGAACTGATGGCCGAGCTCCCGCCACGAGAGTTCCGCCCGCCGATCGTGGGGCTCCTCGTGGACTCGGAAGGCCATCTGTGGGTAGCGGACAGGAAGGACCGAACAGACAGCGAGTGGAGCGTTTTCGACCCGGCCGGACACTGGCTCGGCACGCTGAAAGTGCCTCTGCAGCGCGTCGAATGGATCGGAGAGGATCTGATTCTCGGGATCAACGAGGATCCGGATACGGGAGTGGAGGTGGTGGAGGGGTATCGGCTGAGCCGCTAGGGCGAGGGCCCCTTCAGGTTTCGGAAGCTCAATCCAGGGAGACAGACATGGCGATCGCAAGAAGAAACTATAACGTTCGTACGATCGACACTCGTGAGCAGCCTCCCAAGAGAAGACCCCTTGGAGTAGCACGAGTGGAATGAAATGAGATGAGATCATCCATAACTCGCACTCCGACGCAGATACCGGCGCTTGCCGCGTTGGCGTCCCTGGCCGCCGCGGCCGCCTGTGATCAAGCGCATTCACCGCCCAAGACGCCGACCGTCGCCCTGCGGGACTCCGCCGGAATCCAGATCGTCGAGAACCACGCCCCGGAATGGAATGAAGGCGAGCGATGGACGGTCGCAGCGGAGCCGTCGGTCGTCGTCGGCGGTTACCGGGGGGCGGACGAACCCGCGGACTCGAGTCACCTGGTCTGGGCCATCGGGGGCTTGGCTCCCCTTTCGGACGGCCGGATAGCCGTACTTTCCAGCGAAGAAAAGAAGCTGTTTCTCTTCGAGCCCTCGGGCGCGTTCGCGGGCTCAATTGGGCGCGAGGGACGCGGGCCCGGCGAGTTCTGGCATCCGCAACACCTGCAGGTCCTTCCGGGCGACACGCTCGTGGTATGGGACTACATGTTCGGCGCGATCGCCTACTTCAACGCGTCGGGGGAGCTGCTCAGGGACTGGCGGGTCGATGTCGGTAGACTGATGACCTCGCTTGAGAAGTGGAACAGGCGTTTGCCCGAGAGCATTCAGTTGCCCTCGACGGGTGGCTCCTTCTTTGTGGCAGCCCACCTTGCACCCCTTGGTTTCTACCCACCCTCGCCGTACAGGTCACCGATCGAGTACTACAGGATCGATTCACTCTACGTGGCTCACCCGTTCGGTCGGTGGGAGGAGCGTGAGCACATCTACGAGCCGGGAGTCCCCGCGTCAGTACCATTCGCTCCGGAAGCGCATCTGGCGGTGGGCGGAGACCCGATCTCGGTGTACATCAGCAACGGCGACGACTACGAAGTCCACCAATTCTCCGACACCGGGACACTCCGCAGAATCATCCGGCGGAACGCGGATCCGATTCCAATAACGGCCAGCGACGTCGAGAGGTGGAAGGAAGGTTGGGAGCGCCGGAACGCTCAGTACAGCTGGGAGCCATGGGACGCTGTGATGGCGGAGCTCCCACCCCGCGAGTTCCGGCCGGCCGTCGCAGGGCTTCTCGTGGACTCGAAGGGCTACCTTTGGGTGGCGGACCGAAAAGACGCCACGACAAGCGAATGGAGCGTATTCGACGCGACCGGGCGCTGGCTGGGCACTGTGGAGCTCCCACTGCAGCGCGTCGAGTGGATCGGGGAGGATCTGATTCTCGGAGTGAACGAGGATCCCGATACCGGAGTGGAGGTTGTCGAGGGGTATCGGCTGAGCCGGTAGGATGGTGTAGTCGTCCGACCCCTCGGAAGCAAGTTGGGCCTGGCCTGCTTGGGGCGAGGGCGACTCGCGGACGGTTGTCGCGGACACCACACCAGCCAGTCGCACGAGCGGACCCGTGGCGCTTAACCGGCACGCCGGTCCAGCCTGTAACCCTCCACAGTCTCCACATCCGTGTCGGGGTCGCGCTTCACGCCCACGATGAGATCCCTTCCCAGCCAGGTGATGCGCGACAACGGCACCTTGAGCGTCCCCAGCCAGTGTCCATCGGGATTGAAGATGCTCCACTCGCTCTCCTCGGGGTCCAGCCGGTTTGCGACCCACAGGTTGTCGTCGGTGTCCGTGAGCAGTCCGGCGACAGCGGGGCGGAAGGCCATTGGCGTATTCCCGGCCATCGCGCGATCCCACCCTTGCCAATCCACTCGCTGCCTCGCGGACACCGCCACCTTCCATGCCTCGACTTCCTCGGGCAGGATGGGGATCGGCTCCACAGCCATGTGCCGGATGATTCGGCGAAGGACACCCTGCGGGGAGAACTGGTGAATCTCGTATCGGTCCCCGGGACTGATGTAGACGGACAGGGAGCCTCTCGCGGCCGCCGCCCAGGATTCCGTCCGAAAGGGCAGAACGGGAGGGATGATGGGGCGGACGAACAGCAGCTCGGTATCAGCCCACCAACCGCCGAAGGAATGGGCGTTGTAGGCGGGGTCGATCCTCATGAATTGTGTGGGCCGTCTGTATAGCTCCCCCTCCGCCGGGGGTTGCCAATCGCGGTCACCCACCTTGACCAGGAACGACCCGTCGCGAAGCGGCAGATGTACCGTTTCGGGAGGCTGCCGGTTGTCCGTTCGTGTTGTGGCAAACACCGCACCCAGGTCGATGCTCCGCTCCCGCAGAAGGGCCCCGGATGGATCGAAGTAGCTGACACGACCGAACATGTAGTCCCAGACGACGATGGTGTCTCCCGGAAGCACCTGGAGGTGCTGAGGCGCCGAGAATTCGCCGGGGCCTCGCCCTCTGCGCCCGAACGATGCGGCCATGGCGCCCGACGTCTCGAAGACCAGCACCGATGCTTCTCCCTTGGAAAGCACCGCCACTCTGCCGTCCGAAAGAGGCGCGGCACCCCCGACCTCCCACACCAGATGCGCGACGTCGTCAACCGCCGCGGCCGCCCCGCGATACCCTCCGATCACAAACGCCGGTTCGGGGTCCACGGCCCAGAACCCGGAATCCCGCCCGAAGGCATGATTCTCGACGATCTCGATGTCAGCCGAGTCCCGCATCGTCACTGTGGGGGACCGGTCTTCGGCCGCGGGGGGGGGCACACGTTGTCGACATGGCGAGGACCGGCACCACAACGAGCAGACGCTCAATTGGTCGACACACTGTTGGCACCTCCGGGAATCGAGGCGGGACCGGGAAACGGTGGTTGAGTGGAATCTACAGGAGAGATGCCTGAGTCGCTGTCGCGGCCGACTCAGTACGAACCCTCAGTTCCAGCTTGGCCCGTGCTTCCGGCGGTACAGGGATGGTTCGGAACGCCGTGGTGCGCAACAACGCCGTGCTGAAGCGCCTGGCGCTGCCGGCGATGGAAGTTGCGAGAGGTGCCTCAGCCCCCTACCTTCCCCTCAACCCGGAAGTTCATGAATAAGGCGGGGTCATGGCGATCGCAAAGAAGCTGCTTTTGTTCCCGGTTGCACTGTTCATGGTTCTGATGGGCAGTGCCGAACTGACGGCACAGGGCGGTGAGGAAGACGAAGGGGGCCTGACCTGCATGTGGTGCAAGGAGGGTGTTGGCTGGTTCGGTGAGACAACACACGGATTCCTGCTGGGTGGAGACCTGTGTGGCTGGGTAGGCAGCGGCGAGGGCAATCAGTGTGCGCGGTGCGGGGGCACTTCTACTTGCCACCACGTCTATTGGACTGGCGAATGCCACATTGCCTGTGGTCCGGAAGGTGATGCCATGGCGGCTCTGACGGAAATCCAGCAAGCTCTGGCGGGAGACGACGCGACCGTAGTTGCGTCGGTCTTGTTGCGTGAGAGATCCGATGTGCACATCGAATTCATCCCGGAGGGTGGCCGCATCGATCTGATGCTTCCTTGTGATCTTACCCAGACGTTCCGCACTATCCCAGTCGTGCCCGCACTGCGCGAAGCACTGGAAGACCACTTGCAAGCGCATGCGGGAAAAGCAGCACCCGAGCCATAGCTCAGCGTTTGCACCAACGATGACCGAATCGAAATCGTGGGGGTCGTGGCGTTTCCTGTTCCCAATGGCCGTGTTTGTGGCCATGTGGGCGTGCGGTCGTCCCGAGACCGCAGGGCGGTCACCCGCCGTCACCATCCAGGACTCGGCCGGCATCCAGATCGTCGAGAGCAATGCCCCTCAGTGGAACGAGGGCACCGCGTGGACGGTCGCGGCGGAGCCCGAAATCGTCATCGGGGGCTACAGGGGCGCGGGCCAACCCCCTGATTCGAGTCACCTGGTATGGGACATCAGGGACGTTGTGCCCCTCTCGGACGGTCGGGTTGCCATGCTATCCCGCGGGGAGAAGAAGGTGCTTGTCTTCGAGTCCTCGGGGGTGTTCTTCACCTCGATCGGTCGCGTGGGACGCGGTCCGGGTGAGTTCAGCAACCCGGAACACCTTCAGGTCCTCCCGGGCGATACTCTTGTGGTGTGGGATTTCATGCTCGGTCCGGTGGCCTACTTCGATCCATCCGGCGAGCTGCTGCGGGACTGGCGGATTGATGTCGGCGCGCTGTTCGCAGCAACGCGCAAGCCGAACCAGATTCCACCCGAGAGTGTGTACCTGCCCCTTGCGGACGGGTCATTCATCGTGGAAGTCGGCCTCGTACCAGGCGACTTCATCCCACCCTTCGGCGACGTTTACCGCGTACCGGTAGAGTTCCTCAGGATTGATTCCACCTACGCCGCTCTATCGTTGGGCCGGTGGGAGGAAAGGGAAATGATCTACTTGCAGGGACCCGGTCCTCCGATCGTCCCTTTCCCCTTCGGAGTGCAGCTGGCGGCGGGGGGAACCCCAACCGCGGTTTACATAAGCAACACCGACCGATACGAAGTCCACCGGTACTCCACCACAGGTGTGCTTTCCAGGATAGTCAGGCGTAGGGCAGATCCAATCCCCATCACAACCGAGGAGGTCCAGGAATGGAAGGACGGATACCCCACAAGCCAGGATTGGAGGACCTGGGATCGGGCAATGGACGAGCTGCCTCCGCGAGAATTCAGGCCACCGATCGTCGGGCTTCTCCTGGATTCCCTGGGCTACCTGTGGGTCAAGGACAGCTACAGCCTGGACCGTTCAGGAAGTGAATGGAGCGTATTCGATCCGGCCGGCCACTGGCTGGGGACGCTGGAGATACCTTTGGGGCGCGTGGAGTGGATTGGAGAGAATCTGATTCTGGGAGTCAACCAGGATCCGGATACCGGGGTCCAGGTGGTGGAGGGGTTTCGGCTGAGCCGTTAGGGCGGGAGGACGGCTCAGCCGTTCGCAAGTTCATCCAAGGAGGCAAAGATGGCGATCGGAAGAAGAATGTACGTGTTCGTGGCGGTGCCATTCCTGTTTCTGGCGGCGAGCGGGTCGGTCGAGGCACAGAGCGGGGAGGTGACCTGCTGGTGGTGCGCCGAGGCGGGGGAAGGAGAGGAAATCCGTCACGGATTCACTTTGGGTGGGGAGCTTTGTGGGCTCGAAGGAAGACTTGATGACCACCCAGGTTCCACCCAGTGTGTCCGGTGCGGCTGGAAATCAGAATGTCACTACGAATTCCTGGAGGGTGAGTGCCACAGAGCCTGTGGTCCCACCGGTGACGCGGTTGCCGCCCTGACGGAAATCCAGCAAGCCCTGGAAACCGGCGATATTGCAGTAGTCGCGTCGGCACTGTCCAAGAAGAGAACCGGTGTGTCGGTCGAGTTCATACCGGAAGGAGGTCGCATCGATCTTCTTCTTCCCTGTGATCCCCACAAGCCATATCACGTAATGTCGGCTTTACAATGCGACCGGTGGTTCTCCTGAAATGCGTTCAAAGGGGATTCCCTCCGCATCGGGTGACTGTGTGGACACTAGAGGTACACGGGAGGGAATGGTGCCGCAACCGGGGCTGATGACGGAGTGACGGAGGCCAGACGCGTTATCTTCCGGTGAGTGAGTTTCCTTACGGTGGAGTAGCCGATGCAATACCCCTCTGAGACGGTGCGACCCCACGACGAGACGGTTGGCGATCCGATCGGGGTAAAGCGTACCAGGCGGCAGGTGACCTGGAGTTTACGGTCGGCGACTGTCTGTTCACCAACAGGCCCACGAAGCATGGCAGCGACAGGTTCAGATTGGCCGAACTGGCCGACCGCAACTGTACCGCACCGCCTATCGTGGAACTCGTGGATTTCGAGGTGAGACACCGGTCGATGCCGATGACTTGTTCGTTGGCCGATGTGAGAGATACCGGGGACGAGACGGGGGACCCACCGCCACCGACGCGTACGTACAATTGCTCCTGGCGGACGGGGATCCGGGAGGTCGCCAGTTTTTCGGACGGCTACCTATGGGTCGCGGACAGAGTGGATCGCAACGCCAGCGAGTGGAGTGTCTTTGACCCCACGGGACGGTGCCACCCTCACCCGCTCACCCCCACAGCGCCCCAATCGGCACCGCGAACAGTCCGTCGCCGAACGCGGTCGTGTGATCGCCGTCGTAGAGGAGGACCCCGATCCGGAACCGCCTCCCCGCCACGCGCCGGAGCCGGCGCAGGCCGGTGAAGTCCGCGAAGCGAAGCGAGGCCGCCGCCTTGACCCCGACCCCGTAACACCAACCCCGTGCGGTCTCCATCACGATGTCCACCTCGACCTTGTCCTTGTCGCGGTAGTGGTGGAAGGTCAAGGGCTCCTCGGCCCAGAGCGCCTGCTTCCTCAACTCGTTGTAGACGAACGATTCCAGGAGCGGGCCGAGCAGGACAGGACTGCCGAGCAGCCTCTCTCGCGTGATGCCGCGAAGCGCGCACATCATGCCGGTGTCGACCCCGTGCATCTTCGGCGTCTTGACCAGCCGCGTGAACTCGCCGGCGTGCCATGCGGAGATGCGCTCCACGAGGAAGAGCTGCTCCAGAAGCGCCAGGTACTTGCCCGCCGTGAGGCGGTTCAGGCCCAGTCTGCCGCCGAGGTCGGTCAGATTGACCAGCTGACCCGAGAGGATGGCGGCCAGGCCGAGCAGCCTGGTCACGCCTTCCGTGTTGGCGATCCCGGGCAGGTCGCTCAGATCCCGCTGAATGAGGGTGTTGACATACTGCCGGTACCAGGCGCGCGTCCGCCGTTCGCTCGCCCGCAGCAGAGGTTCGGGGAAGCACCCGGTCACAATCCGCTGCACCAGATGTTCCCTCACGCGCACCTCGCCAGCCACCGGCGCTTCACCCTGGAGCAGACTTGCGAGGAAGGTCGGCTCCCGGCCCTCGATTTCGCATTCGGACAACGACATCAACCGCACCGCCTCCATCCTTCCGACCAGCGCACCGGACACCTTCGGCCGCAGGAACGCATTCGCCGACCCGGTGAGCAGGAAGCGGCCGGGGATCCGGTTCTCGTCCACCGCCTGCTTGATGGCGAGGAGAGTCTCGGGAACGCGCTGCACCTCGTCGATGGCGACCCTCCCTGGCGGAAGATTGCGGATGAAGCCGACGGGATCGGCACTGGCCACCACCGCCTGAGCCATGTCGTCAAGGGTGATGTACTCCCAATCGCCGTCGATCAGATCCCTGACCAGGGTCGTCTTTCCCACCTGCCGGGCACCCATGATGAAGACGACGGGCGTGTCGGCCAGGGCTTCTCGCACGAGGCGGGCGGTGAATCGCGGGAACATGACGGTGAAATCATCTGCCGAGAGGGACGTTTCACAGGAAACCGGTTTTCGGCTGATTGTCAATCGTAACAGCGTCCAATCGTTATCGGAAGAGCGTCCAATTGTCGATTGAGAGAGCGTCCGATCGTTATTGGTGTCGTGTGCGGGTTCGCTGTGGAGTGGCATGGCCGATCAGCCGAGCACAGACAGCCGAGCTGGCCGCGTTGACGGCAACCAATCTAGCTAGTACATTCGGCTAGCCAGATTATCTGGATAGATCATCCAGCCGGATTGTGAAATTCGCCGGACGTCTGCCCGGAAACCCGCTGCCAGGCGCCCGGAAGCACCGAATGGAGAGTCCAAACATGACCGCATGGAAGCTGCAGGACGCGAAGAACCGTTTCAGCGAGGTGGTGCGAGAAGCGGTGGCCGGCTACCCGCAGCATGTGACCCGGCGGGGGAAGCCGGCTGTCGTGGTCCTTGCGACGGGAGAATACGAACGCCTCAGCCGCCTTGATGCCGCGAACGCATCCACATTCGCGGAGGTCTTGCTGGCGATCCCGCAGGACGACCGTGAGTTCGAACGACGCGGTCCGCAGCTGCGGCCTGTCGAATTCGGCGGGGGGTACGGCGCTTCGGCGAATCCGGAGGGTTAGCGTGTTCCTCATCGACACCGACGTTCTCTCCGCGCTCCGGAGGCGCGAGCGGAATCCGGAGGTTGCCCGCTGGCTCGCCGGACAGCGGACCTCGGACCTGTACCTGAGTGTCGTCTCGATCGGGGAAATCGAGCGGGGACTCGCCGGGGTCGAGTGCAGGGATCCCGCTTTCGCGGCCCGGTTGGAAGAGTGGCTGGATGCTCTCCTGCGGCTCTACCGGGACCGCATTCTGCCGATCGACCTGTCTGCCGCCAGGCGGTGGGGCCGGCTATCGGCGGACATCGGCCACGCGGGGGCCGATCTGTTGATCGCGGCCACGGCGCTGAAACACGGATTGACGGTCGTCACGCGCAACACCCGGCACTTCGCCGCGGCGGGCGTTCCGGTACTCGACCCGTCCGCACCGGCTTCACCGTCGGCAACGGACTCACCGTCAGGACAGGGTTTACCGTAGGCAGCGGCTACCCCGCCGGCGTCATGAATCCGGCGTTTTTCCCAGGCGGGTGGCGACCCAGAAGAAGAGGATCGCGGTAAAGGCCAGCGCGAGCACCGTCCCGAGCCGTTCCCCCGCGTCGACTCCCAGATACCAGGCCGCGCACAGGATGGTCACGCAGGAACACAGCACCAGCGGCCGGGCGTCCCTGGCCAGCCCGTACCCGAGCCCACAAGCGCCCGCCCCGGCCAGCACCGCCGCCGCCCCCAGTGGCGGCATTTCAAACACCTCGAGCGTGGTCCCGAAACCGAGCGGGATGGCGAGCAGGACCGATGCCGCAAGGTGATAGCCATAGCGGGGGTTCCGCAGCGCCGCCGGTGCCCGGTGGATTCCCCACAGAGCCAGCGCCGTGACCACCACCAGCCAGGCGTCCAGGGCCAGCAGGGCGTTGTCGTCTAGTTCGAGGGGCCCGACCGCCGTCATGCCGGCCATCGGATAGCCCGCGTAGAGGCTGACCGCGAAGGCGTAGAGCGCTGGGCGCGAGACGGACTCTGTGCGACCGGCGTGTAGCAGCAGGCCGAGCACCGCCAGCGTCGCAACCAGTACGCCGTCGAGGATCCAGATGATGACGTCGGCGTCCAGATCGAAGGCGCGGAAGAGAAACGCCGCCAGGAAGACGTAGCCAAGAGCCGCGGAAACCGCGGGCATGACCGGGTTGCGTCGCACGAAGAAGGGAATGGTAGCGGCCGGAGTGGCCAGTGCGAGCAGGCCGACAGCGACGCCCCCCGCCGTCGTGTTGTCCCAGGCCTCCATGGAGTACATGAAGGCCAGGAGGAGCAGGATCAGCCCGCTGGTCTGGAGCGCGTAGGTCACCGGCACAAAGCGCCGCGCGGCCTCGAGACGCATCCCCAGCAGCAGGGTCGCGACCCCCGCACCGGCAATCACGCACGTGCGCGTCCCGGGTCCCAGAACGGGCCACGTCCAGGCGAAGAAGGTGCTTGCGGCGATTATCAGCAGAACGGCGGCTGTCCCCGAGACCGCAAACTGAAGGAACCGGCGACGGTCCGGCCGCAGGCGGCTGGCGTGCGCGGTGCGCAGTCGTTCCGCCAACTCGTCGGAGATCAACCCGCTGTCCCGCCACTCCTCAAGCGCGGAGTCGATATCGGATTTACTCATTCTGGCTGCCCACCCCTGGCTGGGAATGTCCAGCCTTGCGTTCGCACTGCGGACCCCTAATCGAATCAAATGTGTCCCGTTTCGCCATTGATCCGCCCCCGGCCTCGGCCCATCCTTCATGGCATGAAGACTCCGGAGGCAGAGACCCGCCGCGCGCTGGCCAGGCTGCGCAGGGCGCTCGAGAAGGCGAAGCGCGAGGTGCGGGGGCTCCGCCAGGGGTTGGATGAGTCCGAGGCGGACGGCTATCCCGGGGACGACTACGCCGAAATGGAAGGACATCTCGACGCGGTGACGGAGCTCGTGAACCGCGAGCAGGCGCGCCAGCAGGCGAAGATCCTGAGGGCTGGCGGAATCGGTCCCGGGCGGTTGCAGCGTTCCGCATTGCAGCGCTCGGGGTCGCACGGCTCGGGATCGCGGGGCGATGGATCACGCGGCGCTCGCCCGCAAGGTTCCGCGGAGCCCGTCTTGCGGGCCGAAGGGGATGGGGAGGGAGGGCGGCGATCGTGAAGCGGCGCGATTTCGTAGCCGGCGGCACGAAGGGTGTGTTCGTCGGGCTGGCGGGGCTGGCGGGCCTCGGGGCGAGGCCCGCCACGCCCTTCGTCGCGGCGAGGGGGCGGCGCAACGACCTCGTCGTCCGCGGCGGTACGATCTACGACGGCACGGGAGGCCCCCCGCGCGACGGCGACATCGCCATCGTCGGCAGCCGCATCACGCGGATCGGGCGCGGCGTCGCGGCGGGCACCACCGAGATCGACGCGCGGGGAATGGCGGTCGCGCCCGGCTTCATCGACATCCACTCCCACGCGGACCTCTCACTGCTGGTTAATCCGCGCGCGGAGAGCCGGGTGCGGCAGGGCATCACGCTCGAGGTGGTCGGCCAGGACGGCTCGTCGATCGGACCCTGGAGCGACGGCAACTTCGCTTACACGCGGGACCGCTACCGGAACGACTTCGACGTGGAGATCGACTTCCGCGACATCGGGGGGTTCCTCGACCGGATCGACCGGGAGCGCCCGGCGGTGAATGTCGCGTCGATGATCGGGCACGGCGCCGTCCGGGGGTACGTTGTGGGCGGCACGGACCGGCCCGCGACCGAGGCGGAGGTGGCGCGGATGCGCGCGCTGGTGCGCGAAGCACTCGCGCAGGGTGCGGTGGGGCTGTCGACCGGGCTCGAATACACGCCGGGGAGCTTCGCCACCCGGGACGAGCTGGTTGCGGTGGCGTCCGAGCTCCGCGGCACGATCTACCCGTACGCGTCGCACATGCGCAACGAGGACGACCGCCTTCTCGCGGCGCTCGAGGAGGCGCTGCACGTGGGCCGTGTGGCCGGGGTGGCGGTGCAGGTCTCGCACCTCAAGGCGCAGGGCGAGCGCAACCACTGGAAGGCAGAAGGCGCCTTCGCGGCGATCGAGGCCGCGCGGGCCGCCGGCGTGGACGTGCACTTCGACCGCTATCCCTACGTGGCGTACGCGACGGGGCTCTCGAACCTCTTCCCCGCGTCGGCGCGGGCCGGCGGCACGGCGAGATTCCTCGCGCGGCTCGCCGATCCGGAGACCGCCCCGGCGCTGGAACGGGCGTGCCGGGACAAGATCGCGCTGCTGGGGTCGTGGGACGCGGTTCAGATCACCCGGATCGGCGGGGCCAACGGGGCCGCACGGGGGCGGCGGCTCGGGGAGCTGGCGGCCGAACTCGGCGAGGACCCCTACGCGCTCACCGTGCGGCTGCTGCGGGAAGCCAACGGGAGCGTGGGGATGATCGGGTTCGGCATGTCCGAGGAGAACACGGAGCGGATGCTGGCCCACCCGCTCGGCATGGTGTGCTCGGACGGGGGCGCCTACGCGCCGTACGGTCCGCTCTCGCGGTCGTCACCGCACCCGCGCGGCTACGGCAGCTTCCCGCGCGTGCTGGGCCACTATGTGCGGGAGCGGCGGGCGATGCCGCTGGAGACGGCCGTGCACAAGATGTCGGGGCTGCCGGCGCGCAAGCTCGGGCTCGCGGACCGGGGAGTGCTCCGCGAGGGGGCCGCGGCGGACGCGGTGGTCTTCGATCCGGACCGCGTGGCGGACCGGGCCACCTTCGACAACCCGCACCAGTACCCGGAGGGGATCGCGCACGTTGTGGTGGGGGGTGTGCACACGATCCGGGACGAGGAGCAGACGGGGCGGATGGGGGGGCGGGCGGTGCGGGGGTTGGGGGTGGGCCGGTGACCCGTTTCAGAGCACCGGCCGGCCTTGGCGACGGTTGGCTGGTGTAAAGAAAACCTTACCAATTGTCATGTTTACCATACATCGCGACGCTGCCCGGGACGCCGACGCCGCCTTCAACCGCCTTGCCCTGAGGGTCCACGCCGTCCAGCGCGCCAACAACCCCGTCCTGCGGCGGTACTGGGATGCCGTCTCGGACGGGCAACCCGTCGCCTGGGACGAGATCCCCCCGGTGCCGGTTCGAGCGTTCCGGGATATGCCGATTGTCTCGGGCACGGCCGAAGTCATCTTCCGCACCAGCGGCACGACGGGGGGCGGGGCGGGCGGCGGCGGCGGCAACGCCCGTCGCGGCGAGCATCACGTCGCGAGTCTGGAGCTCTACCGCGCGGCGGCCCGGGACAACTACCGCCGCCACCTCTTCGCGGGAGCGCCCGCTCTCCGCCTCATCTCACTGGTCCCGAACCCCGCGGATGTCCCGGATTCCTCGCTGGCCACCATGGCCGGCTTCATCTCCCGGGAGAGGGAAGTCGCGCGCACGGTGTGGGCCTTCGACCCGGAGAGCGGCGTCGATGTCGCCGCGGTGCGCGAGGCGGTCGCGTCCCCCCCGCCCCCACCCATCCTCCTCCTGACCACCGCCTTCGCGCTCGTCCAGCTCCTCGACGCGCTGGCGCACTCGCCCCTCCCCCTCCCGCACGGCTCGCGCGTCATGGAAACGGGCGGCTTCAAGGGCCGCGCTGCCGAGGTCGACCGTTCCACCCTCCACCGGCGCGTTCACGGCACACTCGGCGTCCCGGAGTCGCACATCGTCAACGAGTACGGCATGACCGAGATGCTGTCGCAGGCCTATGACTGCGTCGCTGGGCAGGGCCCGCCGGCCGGCGAGCGCGTGCACCGGTTCCCTCCCTGGGTGCGCACCCGCGCGCTCGACCCCGCCGATCTCTCCCCGCTGCCGCCGGGACGCCCCGGGCTGCTTGCCCACTTCGACCTGGCCAACGCAGCCTCGGTCTGCCACCTGCTCACCGAGGACTACGGATCCGTGACCGCCGATGGCGGCGTGCGCCTCCTCGGGCGGGCGCCGGGCGCCGCGTTGCGGGGCTGCTCGCTGGCCGCGGAGGCCTTCCTGCGGATGACGGGGGCGGCGTGACCCCGTCCGGAGCCGTGCGTGAACCGACTGGCGCGGGAGAGGCGCTGGCCGGCCGCTTGACCGACGCCTGGGTTCTGCCGCCGGGGATCCCCGCCCCCGACGCGTACGACAGACTCCGCGCGGGCGATCTCCCCGTCCGCCACCCCACACGGGACGCCCTCGACGCGGACACGCTGATCTCCGCACTGCGCGACGCCCACCTCGGCCTCGCGGCGATCCCGACGGCCGGGATGGTGCGCATCCTGGGCGGCGCGGCCGAGGCCCTCACCCGGGAACTCGATCGCGCGGACCTCCGGGACATCGCCGCCAACGGCCGCCTCTCGGCCGCGATGGCGCGCGCGGTGGTCGAAGGCATGGCCCTTTCGTGGACCACCGCCGCGCTCGACCACCTGGTGCGCGCCGAGTTCCCCGACCCGCGCATGCTCGGCGGGTTCGTGGCCGAAACGGGTGGGCGCGAGGGCGCGGCCGACGAAGCCGCACCGGGGGTGCGCGATGACGCGGGCGAACCGGGACAGCCCGCTCGCGCGGCCGCCGCAGCCGCGCCACGGCGGTACGTCCGCGCGGCGGCCCCGGCCGTGACCCTGCACTTCGGCGCGGGGTCCGTCCCGGGAGTGACGGTGACGTCCATGATCAGGGCGCTGCTGGTGCGCTCGGCGGTGCTGGTCAAGCCCGGGGCCGGCGACATCGCGCTCACCGTGCGGTTCGCGCGGCTCCTTCACCGTGCCGACCCCCGTCTGGCCCGCGCGGTGGCGGTCCAGTACTGGCCGGGGGGCGCACCCGAATGGGACGGGTGGGAGCGCGACCTGGTGCGCGCCGCCGACCAGGTCGTCGTGTACGGCGGCGACGGCGCGATCGAGTCCGTGCGCGCCCGCGCCCCCGCCTCAACCCGCGTGATCGAGCACCCCCACCGGATCGGGGTCGCGATCGTCGACGCGCGGGCGCCCGGCCCGGATGACGCTGACGCCCCGCCCGGCGATGCAACCGTTCCCGGGTCCGACCTCCTGGCCCGAGCGGCCCAGGCCACGGCCCGCGCTGCCGCCCTCTTCGAACAGCGCGGTTGCGTCAGCACCCACCTCGTACTTCTCGTGGGCGGGGAAGCGGCGGCCAGTGCGTTCTGCGCGGAATTGGCCGACGGCCTGGCTGCCCTCGAGACCGAACTGCCTCCAGGCCCGCGCACCCCCGCGGAAATGTCATCGCTGCATCAGATCCGCGGGCGCCTGGCGATGAAGGGAGCGGCCCTCGGGACCGCGGCAACAGGGAGCTGGACCGTCATCCTGGCCTCCGCCGAGGCGTTCGAGCCCATTGACGGCAGAAGCGTCTGGGTCGTACCGGTCGACGGCCTGGAGCCCTGCCGGGAACTGCTCGCCCCTCTGTCCCCCGTCCTGCAGACGATCGGCCTGGCCGGATTCGACGGCAGCCGCGCGGCGGCGCTGGCCGAAGACCTCGTCGCCATCGGCGCGACCAGAATCGTCCCCCTTGACCAGGTTCCCTTCCCCGCCGCCGACTGGCTTCACGACGGCGCCCGGCCGTTGCGGGAACTGGTCCGCTGGAGCGAACTGCGGTAAGCAGCCAGTTGCGGCCGCTTCAGGCCGACTCAGTCGTCCGGTTCGGGATTGTTCCGCCACATGACCAGCTGGCGGGTCCCTCTCGGCGTCTCCTCCACGCGAACTGTCAGTGTGTCACCCTTGCGGATTCCGCAGTCGGAGCGGATGCCCAGCGGGATCGTCAGCCGACCGCCGGTTCCGACCGTTACGTCGCCGTAGTAGAGCGTTCGATAGATTGCCACTCAAACTCCTTGTTGGTCACGTCCCATGGGGCCCTGCGACCCAAAAAAATAGTCAAAGTGCCCCACCGAAGTGTAACAGCAGGGGCTCCGCATGGTCCCCGCGGGCCATCCGGGCGTACTGGTCCGGGCCGCTACCTTGAACAGTCTCCGTCGACAATTCGTACGTTCCAAGAGTTTTGGGATCACCTTCCCCACTGCGCACGGGGGCGCCTCGCGACTCGCACGGGGAGGCCGAGACTCGCACGACGGGGCGGAGACTCGCACATGGGAGAACAAAAGTGAACGAAACGGCAGTCCGGCTGTCGGGCGTCACCAAGTCCTTCGGGACGCACACGGCGGTTTCGGACTTCGACCTGGAGATCCCCAAGGGTACGATTCTGGGGCTGCTGGGACCGAACGGATCGGGCAAGACGACCACGATCCGCATGATCATGGCCATTCTTCTGCCGGACGCGGGCTCCGTGGAACTCCTCGGCGGCTCCCCCGATATGAGTCGCAGGAGCCGGGTGGGGTATCTCCCGGAGGAGCGGGGCGTCTACCCGAAGATGAAGGTCATCGAACAGCTCGTCTTCCTCGGCGAACTGCGGGGTCTGGCCCGCGGTGACGCGCGGCAGCGGGCGGCAGAGTGGCTGGATCGGCTGGGTCTCGGGGACTGGGCGGCGAAGAAGGTGCAGGATCTGTCGAAGGGGATGCAGCAGAAGGTCCAGTTCATCGGCACGATCCTTCACGACCCCGACCTCCTCATCCTCGACGAGCCCTTCAGCGGGCTCGATCCGATCAACCAGGACGTGCTGGAATCGATCGTCCGCGAGGAGAGCGCGCGGGGCAAGACGATCCTCTTCTCCACCCACCTCATGGAGCAGGCCGAACGGCTCTGCGAGCGCGTCTGCATGATCTCCAGGTCGCGCAAGGTAATCGACGGCGACCTCAAGGAGCTCAAGCGGCGGGAACGGACCGGCGCGGTGGCCGTCGAATTCGAAGGCGACCCGGGCTGGCTCGACCGGGCGGGCGTCGTCGAGCGCGAGCGGGCCGGCGACGCCTGGCACATCCCTCCGAACCGGGTCCGGCCCGACGAACTGCTTGCCGCCGCCGTGCGGGACGGGGTCATGCTGCGGCGCTTCGAGGTGCTGGAGCCGCGGCTCCACGAGATCTTCGTGCGTCACGCAGGAGAGGACGCAGCCGGGGAATCGACCGAACCGGCCATGCGCCCGAAGGGAGGTGCGCGATGAGACAGGTCTGGGTAGTGCTGCGTCGGGAGTACCTTGAGCGGGTCAAGACGAAGGGGTTCATCTTCGGCACGATCGCCATTCCGCTGCTCATGATCGGGCTGATGGCGGTCAACATCCTCATCGCGGTGCAGGTTGCGAGCTCGGACCGCGAACTGGCGCTGGTGGACTTCACGGGCCGCATCGGCGAGGAGGTGGCCGGCCGCCTCGGCGAGCTCGGTTACGACATCGAGCTGATGGGCCGGGAGGCGAGCCTGGACGAGCTGGACCGCCAGGTTATCGAAGACGAGCTCGAGGGCTACCTGGTGCTCGACGACCTCACACTGTCGGAGGGCGTGTTCAGCTACCGGGCGAAGAACTCCCCCGGAGGCACGCGGGTGGCGCTCTTCGAGTCGGCGGTGAACGAAATCGCGCTGGACAGCTACCTGGCGACGATCAGCACCGGGGAAGCCCTGCGGTCGCTCATCGAAGGCGGCCGGCTGGAGTTCGAGTCCGTGCTGGAGGTGGAGGACCAGGCGGAGGCCGAGGCGGCCCGGAGGTCGGGAATCGCGTTCGGCTTCGGCGGAGCCATGTTCCTGTACATCACGATGCTGCTCTACGGGGCGTTCGTGCTCCGTTCAGTCCTGGACGAGAAGCGGAACCGGGTGGTGGAAGTGGTGATTTCGTCGATCACGCCGTGGCGTCTCCTGCTGGGCAAGGTGCTCGGCGTGGGATCGATGGGGCTGACCCAGATGGGAATCTGGGCGGCTTGCGCGGGACTGCTGCTTCTCGTCGCGGCGCCCATGATCGCGCCGCAGATCCCCGGGGCGGACCTCGCGCGCCTGGCGGAGTTCGTGCCCGGGCCGGGCGTCCTGCTGCTCCTCACGGCCTTCTTCCTCCTGGGCTACTTCCTGTACGCGTCCCTCTTTGCGGCGGTCGGAGCCATGTGCGCCACCGAGGAGGAGGCGGGCCAGGCGCAGTTCCCGATCATCATGCTCCTCATAGTCCCGTTCGTCCTGCAGTCGGCCACCCTCGGGGGAGGCTCGATGAAGTGGATGGACTGGGTGGCGCTCTTTCCGTTCTTCAGCCCGGTCATGATGTTCCCGCGGGCGGTGGAGGGAGCAGTGCCCTGGTGGATGACGGGGCTGTCCCTCGTCTTCATGGCGGCCGCCCTGGTGGGCACGTCCTGGGTGGCGGGCAGGATCTACCGCGTGGGGATCCTCATGCAGGGGAAGAGGCCCACACTGCGCGAGCTGGTGCGGTGGGTGAGGGAGGCATGATATAGATTTTTATATATCCACGAGCTGAATTTATACATTTCTATATCATCAGCCGGATTTTCCGGTCACATGGAGGTCCACAAACCTGCGGATCAGCCCGTTTGCCAGGGGTGTTTCCTCCATCCCGGAGCTCACTTCATCCAGGGTGGCGCCGGCGACGACCTCCACGTACCGCGGGTAGGCCGCGAAGCGCGTGTGGATCCCGGCCACGTCGAGCTCGGGGTGGAACTGGGTGCAGTAGATGGGGGCGTCGTCGAAGCGGTACGCCTGGTTGGGAACCCTCGCCGAGGAAGCGAGCAGGGTGGTCCGGGGAGGCAGCGTTTGCACGAGGTCCTCGTGGCCGAGCTGTGCCTTGAAGGCGCTGCCCAGCGTGCGGAAGAGCGGATCGGCCCGCCCGGCGGGGGTGAGCACGAGATCATGGGTGCCCAGCTCGGCCCGGCCCCGGTCGTTGATCACCTCGCCCCCCATCGCGGCCGCCATTCCCTGAAAGCCCCAGCAGGAGGCGAAGGAGGGGACGCCCGAAGCGTGCACCTCGCGCAGGGAATCGAGTGCCCGTTCGAGCCAGGGATCGGTACTAGCGGCCGAATAGTCGCCGCTGCCGCCCATGAGGACGAAGTCGACGCCGGCCAGGTCCCGCCGGACGAGCGCCCGGCCGAGCAGGTCGAAGACGGAGATGTCCACGACCAGCGGCTGGAGAACGCGCAGAAAGGAGGTGATCTCGTGGGGTCCCATGGGGTCGCCGGGGTCGCGAACCTGGAGGAGCAGGCAGCGCAGGGGCTCGGCGGGGCGATTCATGGGGCCGTCGGGGCGTCTCCGGACGTGGTTGGCGAGCCCGGAAGGATGGGGGGCTCAGGTCACCGAGCGCAACAAGGCGGTGAGGTGGTAGCGGTCCAGGGCCTGCGCGGCCTCGCATGCCTCGCGCGGGTTGGCCTCGATAATGATCACGGCGGTGCGGACCGGCTCTTCGTGCTCGGCCCGGTCGGTGGGGACGTAGCAGAGGCGGGCCCTGCAGGAGTCCGGGTCGCCGGGCTCGTCCACGAACTCGAGGAACACCTCCCAGAAGCGCCCCTCATGGGTGAGGGTGGTGAGGTGCATGCCCTGGTCAGGGCCGTATTCGTGGCCCTTGGGGGGACTGTCCGGCGGCGGACGGTCAGGGGACTGGGACCTCGGCTCCATGGTCATACTAGTCTAGCAAAGCGCGGTTGCAGGCGCACCCCGCGCAGTCATCCGCGGGGCTTCGCGTTGACATCGCCCGAGGCGGTTCCTACCTTGCTTCGGCTTTTTCCGCCAACCTTCGCGAACCTTCGATCCAAAGTTCAACCGGGCCCGGCGACGGGTTCTTGATGCCTACCGCACTAATGAAAAGGTTGTGGCTGGTGGCCGGGGCGGGAGCGATCTCCGTCCTCCTTGGAATCGCCCTGATCGGTGGCCGGCAGGCTCCGGGCGAGGCGGATGGCGTGCAGGCCGCCGACCCCCTGGCACAGTCGCAGCCGATCCAGTTCCCCCACGACACCCACGCGGGCCAGTTCCTGATCGACTGCCAGTACTGCCACTACTCGGCGGAACGCTCGGTGGACGCGGGGATTCCTCCTGTGGAGACCTGCATGGGATGCCACTACGAGGGCAGGGTCGAGGGGAGGAACAACCCGGAGGAGATTGCGAAGGTTCGGGATTTCCACGCCCGCGGCGAGCCGATCCCGTGGCGGCGCATCTACAAGGTCTCGGACCATGTACACTTCCCGCACATGCGCCATGTGGCGGCCGGAATCGAGTGCCAGACCTGCCACGGTGAAGTGCAGGAGATGGGCGTGCTGGAAGAGATGGCGCCGGAGGCCGGGAATCTGAAGATGGGATGGTGCATTTCCTGCCACCTGGAGCGCGGAGCTTCCCGCGACTGCACGGTATGCCACTACTAGCCGCCCGGGACGCGACTCGATGAGCGGCGGTTTCGAGCGGCGCGATTTCCTCAAGGTGCTCGGGGTTGGGGGCGCCGGTGCGGCCCTCACGGGCTGTTCCACCGACGAGGTCGAGCGGCTGATGCCGTACGTGACGGCTCCGGAGGAGATCACGCCGGGGGTGGCGACCTGGTACGCGTCGACCTGCGGGGAGTGCGCGAGCGGGTGCGGTGTCCGGGTGCGGACGCGGGAGGGCCGGGTGGTGATGGTGGAGGGGAACCCGGATCATCCGGTGTCCGGCGGCGGCCTCTGCTCGCGGGGTGTCTCGGCGCTGCAGGGACTCTACAACGCGGACAGGATCGCGACGCCGCTTCGCGCCGGAGCCGACGGCTTCGAGGCGATCGGGTGGGATGAGGCGCTGGAACTCCTGGCCAACCGGCTGGGGGGCGGAGGGCGGTCCCTCTTCCTGACCGGGCGCAAAGGGCCCACCGAGTCGGTGCTACTGAACGACTTCGTGGAAGCGGTGGGGGGAAGGCGCGTGGTCCACGACGGGCTCGACGACTCGGCGCTGCGGGCGGCCGTCAGCATCGCCTTCGGGGTGAACGCGCTGCCGCGCTACGAGATGGCCGGGGCGCGCTACCTGGTGTCGTTCGGCGCCGATTTCCTCGAGACCTGGCTGTCACCGGTCAGATTCGCAGCCGATTTCGCGGGAATGCACGGGGTCGGGGGCGGAGCGAAGGGCCGGTTCGTCTTCGTGGGTCCGCGCCTTTCGCTCACCGGGCAGAACGCCGACGAGTGGATCCCGGCGCGGCCGGGCTCCGAAACCGCGATCGCGCTGGCGGTGGCGGGGGAGCTGGTGCGGCGCGGCGGCGACGCGGGGCCGTACAACGATTTCGTCTCCGGCTACAGCCTGGAGGACGCGGCGGCGGCGGCCGGGGTGGAGACCGAGGCGCTGTCCTCGCTTGCCGACCACTTCGCGGAGGGCGGCGCGCTGGCCCTCGGACCGGGCCTGGCGGGGAACCACCGCGCGGCAACGGCGGCCAACCTTGCCGTGCTGATCCTCAACGCGGCAGCGGGCAGCCTGGGCGACACGCTGCACATCGACGACGCCCCGGACGGGGAGGCCTCCTCGTACGGCAACCTGGCCAGCGCGGTCGCGCAGATGCGCGCTGGGAGCTTCGGCGTGGCGGTGGTTGCGGGCACGAACCCCGCCTACTCGCTGCCTGCCGCCGCGGGGTTCGGCGACGCCTTCGGCGCGGTGCCCTTCAAGGTGGCCTTCGCCACGACCCTGGACGAAACGGCATCGATGGCCGACCTGGTGCTGCCCGACGCCCACCCCCTCGAGTCGTGGGGCGACAGCCGCCCCGCACCGGGGACCTACGCGGTGAGGCAGCCCGCCATGCGCCCGGTGCCGCTCTTCGATTCGCGCCCCATGGCGGACGTGCTTCTGGAGACCGGGCAGCGGCTGGGCCACGATTTCGGCGCGGCCACCTTCCGCGACTACCTGCGCGGCGCCTTCGACCGCTGGCTCGCGGAGGACGGGATGCGCGCCGGGCTGGCGGGGGACCCGAACCGGCTGTGGCGTACCGCGCTGAGGACGGGGTCGGTGTCGCACGTCGACCTGTCGGACAAGATCACGGCGCTCCAGCCGCCGGTTACCGCGGTGGACTTCGACGCGCCGGACGTGGTGGGAGGCGGCATGGAGGGCGACAGCGGCCTGACGCTGCTGGTCTACCCGTCCTCCAGGTTCGGCGACGGCACCCACGCCAACCGGCCCTGGCTCCAGGAGCTGCCCGATCCCGTCTCCAAGGTGATGTGGCACTCCTGGGTGGAGATGAACCCGGCCACCGCCGAGCGGCTCGGCCTGCGCCAGGGGGACATCGTGAGCGTGGCCACCGCGGAGGGCTCGGTCGACGTTCCGGTGTGGGCCTATCCCGGCATCCGCGAGGACGCGGTGGCGATCGCCATGGGCGCTGGCCACACGGACTACGGGCAGTTCGCCACCGGCAAGGGTGTCAACCCGATGGCGCTCCTGCCGGGTGACATGGACGGCGCCTCGGGCGCGCTGTCCCTGCTGACCGCCGGCGTGACGATCACGGCGACCGGAGCCTGGCAGCGGCTGGTCACGAACGAGGGATCGAGCGACCAGGACGACCGCAACGTCGCCCCGGCGATCGCGCTGTCGGCGCTCGGCCACGCCCCGGAGGAGGAGGAGCATGCCCAGGGTGAGCACGGCCAGCTGCGGGAGCTCCAGGAGATGGGCGGCTTCCGGCCGGTCGACACCGAGGGCCGCGCGGAGGACTTCCCGCTGCCCGGCTCCGACTTCGGACAGTACGACCGGGACCAGCCGCGCTGGGCCATGGCGATGGACCTGGACAAGTGCACCGGGTGCAGCGCCTGCGTGACCGCCTGCCAGGCCGAGAACAACATCCCCTGGGTCCACGAGCACCAGGCCGCGATCGGCCGCGAGATGCACTGGCTGAGGCTGGAGCGCTACTACGAGACGGTCGACGCATCGCATTCGGGCCCGGTGGACATCCGCTTCCTGCCGATGCTCTGCCAGCACTGCAACAACGCGCCCTGCGAGCCGGTCTGTCCCGTCTTCGCGGCATACCACACCCCCGACGGGCTGAACGCGCAGGCGTACAACCGCTGCGTGGGCACGCGCTACTGCGCCAACAACTGCCCGTACAAGGTCCGCGTCTTCAACTGGTACCGGTACACGCAGGATCCCGCGGATGGGGGGAACATCCCGGAGCCGATGAACTGGCAGTTCAACCCGGACGTGACGGTGCGCAACAACGGCGTCATGGAGAAGTGCACCTTCTGCGTGCAGCGGATCCGCGAGGCCCAGAACCGGGCCGCCGTCGAAGGGCGCGAGGTGCGCGACGGGGAGATCCACACCGCCTGCCAGAGCGTCTGCCCCGCGGACGTGATCACCTTCGGGAACATCCGCGACCATGACTCGCAGGTGGCGGCGCGTGCCGGCGACGAACGCACCTACCGGGTGCTCGATGCCCTGATCAATACGCAGCCGGCGGTGCACTACCTGAAGAAGGTGACGCACCACGATGTGGAGGATGCGGGGCACTAGGCGATGGCGACCGCGGACGTGACGAACCGGGGGGCGCTGCCCAACCCCGACGTGGGCACCTACGAGGAGGTCAACCGGGACATCCTCAAGGTGCTGGGGCGGCCCGGGAAGGGGTGGTGGATGCTCTTCGGGATCGCCGCCGCGGGGGTGGGGCTCTTCCTGGCGTCCTGGTTCTGGCAGATCTCCAAGGGCATCGGCGTCTCGGGGCTGAATGCGCCGGTGGGGTGGGGGGTCTACATCACCACCTTCGTCTTCTGGGTCGGGATCGCGCACTCGGGCACGCTGATCTCGGCGATCCTCTTCCTCTTCCGCGCCCCGTGGCGGCAGGCGATCTACCGTGCGTCGGAGGCGATGACGGTCTTCGCGGTCATGACCGCCGGGCTCTTCCCGCTCATTCACGTGGGGCGCGTCTGGCACGCCTACTGGCTGATCCCGTATCCGAACGACCGCTTCCTGTGGCCCAACTTCCGCTCGCCGCTGGTGTGGGACGTCTTCGCGATCACAACCTACTTCACCGTGTCGGCCGTGTTCTTCTACCTGGGCACGATCCCCGATCTGGCGGCGGCCCGCGACCACGCGCGCGGCCTGCGCAAGCGGTTCTACCAGGTCATCTCGCTGGGGTGGCGGGGGACGGACCGCGAGTGGCACCACTTCTCCAAGGCGTACATCTACCTGGCCGCGCTCGCGACGCCGCTGGTGCTTTCGGTGCACTCGGTGGTGTCGTGGGACTTCGCGATGGCGATCGTGCCGGGGTGGCACACGACGATCTTCGCACCGTACTTCGTGGCCGGCGCGATCTTCTCGGGGGTCGCCCTGGTGATCACGCTCGCCGTGCCGATGCGCAAGTTCTTCGGGCTGGAGAAGTACCTGACGGTGAAGCACTTCGAGGCCATGGCCAAGCTGTGCATGCTCACCAGCGCCATCGTCCTGTACGCGTACATGACCGAGTACTTCCTGGCCTGGTATTCGGGCGAGCCGCCCGAGCGCGGGTCGTTCTGGAACCGCGTCTTCGGCCACTACTGGTGGGCCAACTGGATCATGCTCACCTGCAACGGTCTGGTGCCGCTCATGCTGTGGTTCCGGCGGGTGCGCAGATCGATCTCCGCGCTCTTCGTGATCTCGATCTTCATCAACATCGGGATGTGGTTCGAGCGCTACGTGATCATCGTGACGTCGCTGTCCCATGAATACGAACCGTGGGCCTGGGGCCTCTACCGTCCATCGATCGTGGAGATGGGGATCCTCATCGGGAGCTTCTGCTGGTTCGGGTTCTGGTTCCTGCTCTTCACCCGGCTGCTGCCGCCGGTGGCGATCGCCGAGATGAAGGAAGTCGTGCCACCGCCGATGCGCGGTAGGGAGACCGAATCATGATTCATGAGGTCGTATCATGATTGGAGCCAAACGGCGGCAGGGGCATAGCGGATTCTTCGCGCTCTTCGAGCACCTGGACTCGACGATCGACGCGTGCAAGGCGCTGCGTAAGGCGGGTCACAAGCGGTTCCGCGCCTACGCGCCCCTCCCGGAACACCACCTTCTCGAAGAAGGCCTGGCGAAGAAGCACAGCCCGGTGAGGGTGTTCACCCTGGCCGGCGCGATGACGGGTGCGGCGACCGGCTTCGCATTCACGACGTGGACCTCGCTCGACTGGCCGCTCATCACGGGTGGAAAGCCGCTGATGTCGATCCCCGCGTACGTGGTGATCGCCTTCGAATGCGCGATCCTCTTCGGCGCTCTGTCGACCGTGATCGGTCTGTTCATCAACGCGGGGCTGCCCAACTTCCGCCCGATGGTGGCCTATCACCCCGCTTGCTCGGACGGCAGCTTCGGGGTGTACGTGACGGCGCCGCCCGCCGAGGCCGAGGCCGTGAAGGATCTGCTGAGCGGTTTCGAACCCGCCGAATTGCGGGAGGATCCGGAGGGGTTCGATGTGTAGGCGCCCGTCGATGTATCCGCGCGGCCACCGGGAGCGGACGGCCGTCACGCCGGGGGCAGCGCTGGTGCTGGCCCTTGCGCTCCTGCCCGTCGCTTCCGGCGCGTGCACGCCCCTGGACGATGCCATGGCGGCGATCTTCGGGCGCAGCATGCGCGACCAGCGGTCTTTCGACCCCTACGAGAACACGCTGATGCCGCCGGAAGGGTCTGTGCCGCTGTCGGCGGGGAACTACGCGGCCGGGCACTTCGATGTGAACGTGGGACAGCCGGAGGGGGCCACGGACGTGCCGCCGCCCTTCACGCAGCTCGACATGACCCAGCGGCCGGAGGTGGTGGACAGTCTCACCAACCCTGTCCCGCCGACCCACGAGTCGCTGGCGCGCGGCGAGCAGATCTACGAGCGCGTGTGCATCGTCTGCCATGGGCCGGACGGCAACGGGGCGAACGCGTACATCGTCTCCGTCCATCCGGCGCTTGTGGCCCAGAACCTGCGGAACGAGATCTCGCTTGAGCGGAGCGACGGCTACATCTACGGGATCATCCGCGTCGGCAGGACGCTGATGCCGCCCTACGGCCACCAGATCGGCCACTACGACCGCTGGCACGTCGTGAACTACGTCCGCCAGCTCCAGGGTCTGCTTCCGGAGGCGGGCCGGGAGGAGACGGGCGAGTCGCCGAGCGAGGCCCGGTCCGAGCCGCCGGAAGCGAACGGGGCGGCCAGGTGAAACCATGATGCACCAGCCGATTCCCCGGGAAGTCGAACTCCGCCACCTCGAGCGGGGACGGACCGGAACCATGGTTCTGCGCCTCATGGTGCTGGTCGGCGCGGTCACCTTCTTCTACACGCTCGTTAGCGACCCGGCGCTGGCCTGGAAGTCGTACGTGGTGAACTGGAGCTACTTCGCCTCGATCGCGCTGGGCGGGATCCTTGTCGCGGTGGTGACCTGGATCGTGAAGGCTAAGTGGAACTGGCCGCTGCGCCGCGTCCACCAGTCGTTCGCGGCCTACCTGCCCATCGCCTTCGTGCTCTTCATCCCGATGCTGTTCAGCCTGCGCGAGGACTACTTCCCGTGGATCGAGATGATGGAGTACGATCCGATCGTGCAGAAGAAGGCGGCCTGGCTGAACATCCCTTTCCTGCTCAGCCGCAACCTGGTGGGGGTTCTGGTCCTGTTCTCGATGGCGTTCGGTTTCGTGTACCTGGCGCTGCGTCCGGACCTGGGTCGGATCGGGCAGGCGCGGACCGCAGCAGAGCGTGACGACCGGGCGGGCGCGTGGTGGCGCGAACGCTTCACCCGCGGGTGGATCGGACAGGAGGCCGAGGAGGAGCGCAGCTACCAGCTCATGACCAGGCTGGCGCCGGCCTACGTGCTCGTCTACGCGGCCGTGATGACGATGCTGGTCTTCGACTGGTCGATGTCGCTGGAGCCACACTGGTTTTCGACCCTGTACGGCGGCTGGTACTTCATGGGGGCCTTCTGGGGCGGCTTTGCGGCGACGGCGGTCGCTGCGATCGCCATCAGGCGTTGCGACTCCACCTTCCGGGACTATGTGGGACCGAAGGTGCGGTGGGATCTCGGCAAGCTCGTGTTCGCCTTTGCGGTCTTCTGGACCTACCTGTTCTGGTCGCAGTACATCGTCATCTGGTACGGCAAGCTGCCCTGGGAGCAGGCCTGGGTCGCGACGCGTCTGGGTGATACGTGGGGTGGATTCTCGCTGGCGGTGATCGTGCTGTGCTTCGTGGTGCCGTTCTTCGGGCTCCTGGGGGTGCAGCCGAAGAAGAGGCCGGCGCTGCTCGCGACCTTCGCGACGGCGGTGCTCTGCGGGATCTGGCTATGGCACTACATGCTCTTCTTCCCGTCGTTGCACCATGAGGGCGACCCGGCGTTCTCGGTCCACACTCCGCTCATCGGGCTGATGTTCCTGGGCCTGTTCCTGCTGGCGGTGCGGTGGTTCCTGGCGACCTTCCCGCTCGTGCAGATGTGGCAGCCTCCGGTGGACCCCGAGCCGATGGAGGCGGAGGGGCAGTAGCAGCGGACGGGTCGGCGCCAGGCGGCAGCTATGGAGCAATCGGGGACGCGCGTCGGTCGTCGGCGTCGTGGGGTCAACCCGGCGGGAGGGGCTCGCGCGGGCCGGCCGTATCGTCTGTGGCGGCTGCGTCGCCGCGCTCGACCCGGTTTCGCGTCTCGTAGCCTATGGCGCGCACCAGGCGGGCTTCGTGGGCGTCCAGGGTGGTGCGGCCGAAGATCGTGCGCAGTACGCGCATCACGCTCTCGGGCTTGCGCGCCTTGAAGAAGTCGATGCTCGCGAGGCCGGCTGCGAGTGCGCGGTACGTCTCTTCCAGCTCGGCGGCCGTCGCGGGCCCGAGCGAGCGCTTGCCCGTGGGGAGTTCGGCGGGTGCGGCGGCGCCCGCGAGGAAGAGCTCGTAGGCGACCAGAAGGACCGCCTGGGCCAGGTTCAGCGAGGCGTGCGACGGGCTGGTAGGGATGACGAGGACCTCGTGGCAGCGGTCGAGGGCTTCATTGGAGAGCCCGCGGTCCTCGCGGCCGAAGACGATGGCGACCTCGCCGTCGTGGGCGCGGCGCAGGATCCGCGGTGCGAGGTCGCGCGGGCGGCGGTAGTTGCGCTGGGCGGTGCGGGGACGAGCGGAGGTGCCGACGACGTAGGTGGCGTTGGCAAGAGCTTCTTCCAGCGTTGGGGCGACCCGCGCGTCCTCGACGATGTGCTCGGTGCGATGCGCAATGCCCGTGATCCGCCAGGGATCGAACTCCGCCGGATCGACGACCGTGAGGCGCTCCAGCCCCATGTTGGCCATTGCGCGCACCACGCCGCCGATGTTGACGAGGTCCTGCGGCTGGTGGAGCACGATCGTGATGTTCAACCTGCGGGCTTTCCGGGTTGCCGCAGTCCGGCGCTGATGGCCGTCCCGACGGCTATCAGCGCGGCTCCGGCCAGGTAGGGCAGGAAGAGGCGCACGTCGAAGAGAAAGCCGGCCATGGACGGCCCGACCACCCGCGCCAGTGACCCCACGCTTTGACCCACGCCGAGGACGGCGCCCTGCCGTTCGGGCTCCACCGCGCGCGAAAGGAGCCCGAGGATGCTCGGGATCGCGCCGCCGTAGCCGATGCCCAGAAGGACCAGCCCGGTGAGCAGCAGGGGAGTTTCCGAGGCCACGCCGATGAGCGTGAGGCCCGCCGCGAAGGGGACCGCGCTCGTGCGCAGGAGCACCAGTTCTCCGGTGCGGGGGACGATTCGGCGCACGATCCCGCCCTGCACGATCGCCGACACCGCGCCGAGGAGGCCGAAGAGGTAGCCGGCCTTGCGGCTGGCTTCGAGGGTGTCCATGTCGAAGCGCTCGGATGCCAGCTGCGACAGGGTGGGTTGCAGAGTCGAGAAGGCGATGGTGATGCACAGATAGGTGGCCAGCGTGAGGAGGATCTGGCGCGAGGTGGCGACGCGGGCGAGGGCCGCGCGGAGATCGAACCGCGAGGAGGTGGGGGTGCCGCCGCGGCGGGACTCGGGAAGCCACAGAATGGCGGCGGCCGCGTTGGCCAGGCAGAGTGCAGCGGCGGTGTAGCCCGGGACGGTGGGCTCGCCGGGCGAGAGGGGCGAGAGGACGGGGCCGCCCAGAAGCGGGCCGATCACGAAGCCGATGCCGAAGGCGGCTCCGATCAGGCCCATGTTGCCGGCCCTCCGCTCCGGGGGAGTGACGTCGGCAATGTACGCCTGCGCGACGGGGATGGTGGAGCCGCCGATTCCGCCGATGATCCGCGACAGGAACAGCACGGCGAGCGAATCCGCCCGCGCGAAGATGAAGTAGGCGACCGCGCTTCCCAACAGCCCGAGGATGAGGATCGGACGGCGGCCCACCCGGTCGGAAAGCCGACCCCACAGCGGGGCCATCACGAGCTGGACCACCGAATAGACGGAGATCAGAAGGCCGGTCTCGAACCCCCGGGCGCCGAAGTCGGCCGCGTAGAGGGGAAGGATGGGAAGAACGATCCCGAATCCGACAAGATCGACCAGGACCGTCACGAAGAGGATTCCCAGACGGGGTCCGCCTCCGCCCGTGCCCCGCCCCCGCATCGTCAGCGCGCGTCTACCCTTGCCGATCGTCGCCCCGGCCGGTATCGCCCTCCGCTCCGGCCTTGAGCGACCCCTTGAAGTTGCGGATGCCGCTGCCGATGCCCTTGGCGATCGCCGGGATCCGCCTGGCCCCGAAGATGAGGATCACGGCGAGGACGATGAAGAGGATTTCTCGTAGGCCCAGGGACATGTCTTCTTCCTAGCGGTCCGTGGATAGAGCCCTGCGAGCACCGAGAGCGGCGAGGCGCCGGGCTGGCAAGGCGCGACGAGGGGCCAATAGCGGCGCTATTGGGCTGAGGAGCAACGCAGAGCGCAGCCCTGGGGCGAAGCGTCCAGGCCGGATGCATCGCCGGTCGAATGCCGGGGGGATTCTGTTCACGGGCTGCTAGCGGAGCAGATCCTTGGCGATTGTCTGAAGCTGCATGTTGTCGGTTCCTTCGTAGATCGTGCCGATCTTGGAGTCGCGGTAGAGCTTCTCGACGGGGTATTCCCGCGTGAACCCGTACCCTCCGTGCAGATCGATGCACTGGGAAGATACCCTCTGGGCCATGCGGGACGCGAACAGCTTGGCCATGGCGGCCTCGCGCAGAAAGCGCGCACCGTGGTCCTTGAGCCGCGCCGCGTTGTACACCATGAGGCGGGCCGCCTCGATCTCCGTGGCCATCTGGGCGAGCTGGAACTGCACACCCTGGAACTCGGCCACGGGGCGTCCGAACTGCTCCCTTTCCTGTACGTAGCGGAGCGTATGGTCGAAGGCGCCCTGCGCGAGTCCCACCATCTGCGCGCCAATCCCGATCCGCCCCTCGTTGAGCGTCTCGATCGCGACCTTGTAGCCCTTGCCCACGTCGCCCAGCACGTTCTCCGCCGGAACGCGCACGTCGTCGAGGATGAGCTCGGTGGTCGAAGAGGCCCGGATGCCGAGCTTGTCCTCCTTCTTCCCCACCGCGAATCCCGGCATGTCCCTCTCTACCAGAAAGGCCGTGATCCCCTTGTGGCGCAGTTCCGGCTGCACGTTGCCGAAGACGATGTAGAGGCCCGCTTCGGACCCGCTGGTGATCCACAGTTTCCGGCCGTTGAGCACCCAGTCGCCACCTGCCGAAACCGCCCGCAGCGAGAGGGCGAACGCGTCGGATCCGCTACCCGCCTCGGACAAGGCGTAGGCACCCACGGTCCCTGCCGCGAGCCGCGGGAGGTAGCGGCCGTGTTGCTCGGTTGTGCCCCAGCGGACGAGCGCGTTGTTCACCAGGGTGTTCTGCACATCGACGAGCACGCCCACGGAGGGGTCGACCCGCGACAGCTCCTCGACCACCAGGGTCGTGGTGAACAGGCTGCTTTCGAGGCCACCGAAGTGTTCCGGGATCTCGATCCCCATCACGCCGAGTTCGAAGAGCATGGAGATCAGATCGGAGTCGATCTCCCCCGCCGTCTCCATTCGCGGCACGCGCGGGGCCACCTCCGACTCCGCGAACTCGCGAACCGCGTCGCGAAACATCGCCTCGTCTTCGCCGAGCGTGGTGAGCGCCGGAGGATGGGCCAAAGTAGTCATACCGGATGCGCGTCCTCCCTTTGACGCCGCGCTGCGGGGTCGGTTTCTCGCTGACTTGTAATCTAATCGGCCGCGGATTGTTCCGCCGCTGGCGCCGCGACGCCGGACTTCGCGAGGGCCTGGCGGCCCGTGGAGCAGGCTCCCACAGCATTCGGGCGGCGTGGCTCGGGGTACGGGCCTGCGCGTCGCCACTCCGCCTTTGGGCATCCGTGGGTCCTCCGGTGCTTGACGCCTTCGCCGGGTGCGGCTTTTATTGTCTCGCCCCCATTCCCACGCAGACCGAAACCAACCGGAGACGGCCATGTCGGAAGTCGCTGACGGACTCAGGTACACCGCTGAACACGAATACCTCAAGGAAACCGACGAGCCCGGCGTGTTCTACGTCGGAATCACAGACTACGCTCAGGGCGAGCTGGGGGATGTGGTGTACGTGGAACTGCCGGAACCCGGCGACACCTTCGCGCCGATGGAGACCTTCGGTACGATCGAGGCCGTCAAGGCGGTGAGCGACCTCTACTGCCCCGTGGCGGGAGAGATCGTGGCCGTGAACGAGGTCCTCGACGAAGATCCCGGTCTCGTCAACAGCGATCCCTATGGCGAGGGATGGATGCTCCAGCTGCGCGTCGACGACCCCGCCGAACTGGAGATGCTGATGGACGGTGCGGCGTACGGAGCCCTGATAGAAGAGTAGCCGCCCGTGTCCACTCCAATCCATCATCCCCCGGACTTTCTCGCCCGGCACCTGGGACCTGCGTCCGGGGACATTCGCGAAATGCTGGCGACTGTCGGGTGCGAGACCCTCGACGACCTCATGGAAGAGACGGTGCCGTCCTCGATACGGCTCCGCTCCCCGCTGCGCATCCCGGAGGCGGTTCCGGAGGCCGAGCTGATCCGGCGGCTGCGCGAGATTGCGGCCGAGAACGAGATCTGGCGGAGCTACCTGGGGATGGGGTATTCCGGCACCATCACGCCGGGGGTCATACAGCGGAACATCCTGGAGAATCCGGGTTGGTACACACAGTACACACCCTACCAGGCCGAGATCGCGCAGGGACGGCTGGAGGCGCTCCTGAACTTCCAGACTACGGTTATCGACCTCACGGGGCTGGAGATCGCGAACGCCTCGCTGCTCGACGAGGCCACGGCCGCCGCCGAGGCCATGTTCATGCTCTACGGGATGGCGCGGCGGCGGGGCGGGCGCGTCTTCCTGGTGGCCGAGGACTGCCATCCGCAGACCATCGGGGTGGTTGGCACCCGTGCCGAGCCCCTGGGGATCGAAGTCAAGGTGGGTCCGGCGAGGGACTTCGTCTTCGGCGAGGGGGTTTTCGGCGCCCTGGTGCAATACCCTGCGACGGATGGCGGCGTGCACGACTACGGCGCCCTCTGCGAGGCGGCGCACGCGGCGGGCAGCCGGGTGGTCGTTGCCGCGGACCTGATGTCGCTGCTGCTGCTCAAGCCGCCGGGCGACTTCGGGGCGGATGTGGCGGTGGGGAGCGCACAGCGGTTCGGGGTCCCGATGGGGTACGGAGGGCCGCACGCCGCCTACATCGCGTGCCGCGAAAAGTTCAAGCGGCAGCTCCCCGGGCGCATCATCGGGGTGTCGGTGGACCGGCACGGCAACCGGGCCCTGCGCATGGCGCTCCAGACGCGCGAACAACACATCCGGCGCGAGAAGGCCACCTCGAACATCTGCACCGCGCAGGTCCTGCTGGCGGTGATGGCGGGGATGTATGCCGTCTATCACGGCCCCGGGGGACTGCGTCGCATCGCGGAGCGCATCGGCAAGCAGACGGCCACACTGGCGCGCGGCCTGGAAGAAGCCGGCAACAGGATCGTGCACGGCGTGTACTTCGACACGTTGCGCGTCCGCCCGGCGTCCTCCGTCAAGGAGGTGTTCGCGAATGCCGGAGCCCTGCGCATCAACCTGCGCGACTTCCGGGACGGCACCGTCGGGGTCGCGCTCGACGAGACCGTCACCGCCGAGGACCTGGACGACCTGCTTGCCGTCTTCGGCGCGGCTCGCGGCGCCGCGAAGCTGGCCGCCTCCTTCGAACCGGCTCCCTACCCGGCTCCCTTCGCCCGTGCCAGCGGCTACCTCACCCATCCCGTCTTCAATTCCCACCATTCGGAAACGGAGATGCTCCGGTACATCCACCGCCTGGAGTCGCGCGACCTGTCGCTCAACACGAGCATGATCCCGCTGGGTTCGTGCACGATGAAGCTGAACGCCACCACCCAGATGACCCCGGTCACCTGGCCCGAATTCGGTGCGCTGCACCCGTTCGCGCCGGTCGCGCAGGCCAGGGGGTACAGCGCCATCATCTCCGACCTCAAGAACTGGCTCGCCGAGATCAGCGGGCTTCCGGCCGTGTCGCTGCAGCCCAACTCGGGCGCGCAGGGGGAGTACACCGGCCTCCTGGTCATCCGCGCGCGCCAGCGGGCCCGGGGGCAGGCGCACCGCGACATCTGCCTGATCCCGTCGTCGGCCCACGGCACCAATCCCGCGAGCGCCGTACTGGCCGGGATGAAGGTGGTGGTGGTGCGGTGCGACGAACGCGGGAACGTCGACGTGGCCGATCTGGCCGCAAAGGCGAAGGCGCACAGCCACCGGCTGGCGGCGGTCATGGTCACCTACCCGTCGACCCACGGCGTCTTCGAGGAAGAGATCCGCAAGATCTGCGACATCGTCCACGAGCACGGGGGGTATGTCTACCTGGACGGCGCCAACCTCAACGCTCAGGTCGGCCTCTGCCGCCCCGGCGACTACGGCGCGGACGTCATTCACATCAACCTCCACAAGACCTTCGCGATCCCGCACGGCGGCGGCGGCCCGGGAATGGGCCCCATCTGCGCGACCGCGGAACTGGCCCCGTACCTGCCCGGCCATCCGGTCGTCCCAACCGGCGGCGCATCTCCGATCACACCCGTTTCGGCCGCGCCCTGGGGCAGCGCCAGCATCCTGCTCATCTCGTGGGCCTACATCGCCCTGCTCGGCCGCGACGGCACGACGGAGGCGACCCGCACCGCCATCCTCAGCGCCAACTACATGGCCACCCGCCTCGAGGAGCACTTCGACGTCCTCTTCTGGTGGGGAAGCGGGATGGGCCGCGTCGCCCACGAATTCATCATCGACCTGCGTCCGCTGAAGAAGGCCACCGGCATTACCGAGGAGGACGTGGCCAAGCGCCTGATGGACTACGGATTCCACGCGCCGACCGTCGCCTTTCCCGTCCACGGCACGATGATGATCGAGCCGACGGAGAGCGAATCCAAGGCCGAACTCGACCGCTTCTGTGCCGCGCTGATCTCCATCCGCGCCGAGATCGAGCAGATCGAACTGGGTCTCCAGGACCGGCAGGACAACGCGCTCAAGAACGCCCCGCACACGGCCGCCGCGGTGACGGCCGACCGCTGGGAACACGGATACACGCGCAGCCAGGCGGCGTTTCCCGCCCCGTGGCTGCGGGAACACAAGTTCTGGCCGCATGTGGGACGCGTGAACAACGCCCACGGCGACCGGAACCTGATCTGCGCCTGCGAACCCATCGAGGCGTACATGGACGCCGAGACGGCGGACAGCGAGGCGCAATAGTCATTTCAACCCCGAGGAGGCGACGCAGGTGGCAAAGCTGACATTTCATGGGCAATCGACCTTTACCGTCGAGACGGACGACGGCACCCGGCTCGTGATCGACCCGTTCTTCGACGACAACCCCGTGTCGGACATCAAGCGCGCCGACGTGGGTGCGGTGGACTACGTGCTCTGCACACACGGGCACTTCGACCATTTCGTTGACGCAATTCCCCTCCTCCAGGAGACCGGGGCCACCCTGATCGCCACCTTCGAGATCGTCTCCTTTGCTGAGACCCGGGGGATCGCCGACGGGCACCCGCTGCACATCGGCGGCGGCTACGACTTCCCCTTCGGGCGGGTGAAGATGACTCCGGCGGTGCACGGCGGACAGGTCCATGGGGACACGACCGGCCAGTTCACGACCATCCCGGGAGGCTTCCTGATGCACCTCGACGGGAAGCGGATCTACCACGCCGGCGACACGGCGCTGACGATGGACATGCAGCTTCTGCGCGGCAAGGTGGACGTCGCGATCCTGCCGATCGGCGACAACTTCACGATGGGGCCGGACGATGCGGCCGAAGCGGTCGGGTTCATCGAGCCGAGGGTGGTGATTCCGGTGCACTACAACACGTGGCCGCTGATCGAGCAGGATCCGGAGCACTTCGCCAATCTTGTGGGGGAGGGCGCCCGGGTCGAGGTGATGCAACCGGGCGACAGCTATACGCCCTGACGGGGAGCTGGAGGTGGAAGCGCGGGCTGGAGCCGCGGTTGATCGCGCGCGCGAACGGCTGATGGAACCCGGTCTGTCCTGGCGGATCGTAACCGACGGAGCGCTCCCGGGCGCGGCCAACATGGCGCGGGACCACGCCCTCGCGCAGGCGTTGCGGCCCGGCATGGGCACCGTCCGCTTCTACCGCTGGTCGCCCGCGACGCTCTCGCTCGGGCGCAACGAACCCTTCACCCCGGAGTACCGGGACTTTCTGCGCCTCCACCCCGAGACCGGAGTGGTGCGCCGCCCGACCGGAGGCCGCGCGGTGATCCACGACCGTGAGCTGACCTACGCGGTGGCGCTGCCGGCGCGCGCCTGGGGGGGGCCGCGCAGGGCCTACCGCAAGGTGAATGAGGGACTCGTGGCGGGGCTGCGGCACCTGGGCGTTGCCGCGGTGACGGCTGCGGGAAGGGTGCTGCCGCCCGAAGCGGGTCCCTGCTTTCTGGAGCCGGCCGAAGGAGAGGTGGTGGTTCGGGGCCGCAAGCTGGTGGGAAGTGCGCAGGCGCGCATCGGCGGCGCGGTGCTCCAGCACGGTTCCGTACTGCTGGGGTCGGACCAAATTCCGCTGCTGGGGGGTATGCAGGGGAACGGAACGACCGCCCCCGGCAACGGCGACCGCGGCAGCCACCGTTCAGCCGCGGTTGGCGCGATTACCCTGGCAGAGGTGCTGGAGGAGGTGCCCGCCTGGGAACGGCTCGTTGACGCGTTCAGCCATGGATTCGCCCGCGTGCTGGGCGGAAGCTGGGCGCGGGGTGCCTTGACGTACGAGGAGGAACGGCTGGCGACTGAACTGGAAGAAAGGTACGGCTCGGCGTTATGGACCTGGCGGCGCACACGACAGGGTTGACAGTGCCACCGATGCGCCACATTATGGCAAGCCGTTGCGATACGGGGCGGCAGACCCCAGAATCCGAGGTCGCGCGAAGTCGCGCGGCCATCAACAACCATCAGCACAGGATCGAAATCGGGAGGTTTCCTTGGCCAGCTTGATGAACGTGTACGCTGCAATCCTTCAGCTCCCGGGTATGGAAACCCCGGACCAGACCTTCACAGAGTGGGTAATGCAGACCTGGGAAGATGCCGGCGACCCCATGCGCTGGCCCCTGCTCGCCTGCGTCATCGTGGGTGTCATCGTGATCATCTGGAAGTTGATCGACATCTTCCGGAAGGGTGGGGCGACCAAGAGGATCCTGCGCGAAGTCGACGAGCTTCTCGCCCAGCAGCAGATCAAGGAGTCGCTGGAGGTAACGCGCGAGTCCAACGCTCCCGCCGCCAACATCCTGTATGCCGGTCTGGAGCGGCGCGACGAAGGTGCCGACCGCGTCATGAAGGCGATCGAGAACCAGGGCCTGATCGAGCTCTCCAAGCTGGAAAGCGGGCTGGTGGTTCTCGCCACACTGACCAACGTGGCCCCGCTGCTGGGCTTCCTCGGGACGGTGATGGGCATGATCGAGGCTTTCCAGGCCATCGAGCTGGCAGGCGAGGTGGACGCCATCACGGTCGCGAGGGGGATCAAGATCGCCCTTACCACGACCGCGGCAGGGCTGGCCATCGCCATCCCGGTGAGCATCGCGCACAACTTCTTCGTCTCCCGGATCGATCACCTCGTGATCGACATGGAGGAGTCGGCCCAGAAGATGATCGACGCGCTGTTTGCCATGCAGACGGGTCAGAGTGGCGCCTGATTTACGTGGGCTGACCACCGCAGCCTGAACAAAAACCACTGGAATGGCGAGAGCGGCCGCGCGGTTTGCGATTGCGGCCGCTCTCGCTGCCTTATCCCTGCCCCTCACCATCGCGGGGCAGAACCCATTGCCGGGAGCGGGGGATCTCGTTCTGCCGGACTCGGTCACCCGGCACCTTGCGGATGGCCGTTACTGGAAGGCCAGCCTGGCGTTGCGGGCCTACCTGGAACCGCTGGCTTCCGCGCCGCTCTCCGCGCGCCTGGTGCTGGCGGAGGCCGAGGCCGGGTGGAAGAACTGGAACGGTGCGATTGCGGCCCTAACGGCCGGGGGGGTGGACAGTGTCCAGGCACCGGCCCGGGTCTGGTACCTGCTGGGGACCTCACGCCAGGCCGCCGGCGACGAGGAGGGGGCCGCGGCCGACCTGCAGCGCTTCCTGGCCGCCGCGGGCAACGATTCCCGCGAAACGCTGGTGGCGCGCGCGCGCCTGGCCCGGCTGTTGGCCGATGGCGGCTTGCCCGGGGAAGCCATGACCGTGCTGGAGGAGTTGCGCGCCCGCTCTCCGGTGGTGGC
This sequence comes from Gemmatimonadota bacterium, assembly GCA_022826005.1. Taxonomy (GTDB): domain Bacteria; phylum Gemmatimonadota; class Gemmatimonadetes; order Longimicrobiales; family Gaopeijiaceae; genus Bin94. The sequence continues at coordinate 137,225 of JAJDVT010000097.1, forward strand.
CGGCTGGACCGCACTGGCCGTAGCCGAGGGGCATGCGGCGCAGGGCCGGGCGCAAGCGGTGCCCGAGGCGCTCGCGGTGATCACGGACCCGGCGGTGCGCCGGCGCGGCTGGTCGTTGGAATCGGACGCCTGGGCCGCCGCCGGAGACACGGTGAAGGCCTTGGAGGCCCTGGGGCGGGCCGTATCCCGAGAGGGCGCGGAAGCGCCCCCACGCGTCGCTTTTCTCGCCAGGCAGTGGCGCTACAGGCTGGCGCTGGAGGACTCCGCGGGTGCTGTGGACGGGATGGAGGAGCTGTTGCGTGAAACCACCAGCGGAAGCGTGGCGCTCGCCGCTGCCAGGGCCCACTGGAGGGTCGCGGAGGATTCCGGGCCGGAGATCCTGCGCCTCGTTGCGCGCGCCCATGCGAACGGCGGGGAATTCGGCACGGCGGTGGTGGGGTGGCGCCTCGTGAAGGAGCGGGGCGGCGTCCTCTCGGAGCGCGACCGCCTCGCCGAGGCCCGCGCCCTCAGCGGCAGCGGCGCCCTCGCCGCCGCCATCACGGCCTACCGGCCGCTGGCCGAATCCGGCGACCCGGCGATCGCGGCCATCGCCCTGCAGGAATGGGCGCGCGTCCGGGCCCGTCAGGGGCGGCACGGCGACGCCCGCACCGTGCAGGGGTGGCTTGTGGAGCGCTACCCCGCAAGCGCCGGGGCGCTGGACGTCATCTTCTTCCGGGCGGACGACCACCAGGACGCGGGCCGCCTCGACGACGCCATCGAGCACTACCGGCAGGTGGTGTCGATGTCGTCCGGGGCGGACCGCGCCGGGCTGTCGCGGATGCGCTGGGGGCAGATCCACCTGGGACGCGGCGAACACGGACCCGCCGCCGACGTCTACGGCGCCTACCTGGAGGAATTCCCGAACGGCCGCCGCTGGGAGGAGGCGAGCTACTGGGGTGCGCGCTCAGCGCTGGCTGCGGGCGACACCGCGCGGGCCACCGGGTGGCTGGACCGGCTGCGCCGCGAGAGCCCGTACTCCTACTACGCCTTCCTGGCCGGCCGCGCCGCCTTCGAGTCCCCATTCGGCCCCCCGCCCCAGGGCTGCGAAATGCCTCCCCCTCCCGACTGGCTGGCACGTCAGCTGGAGGTGCTGGCGACCCTGCGGGACGCGGGCCTTGACGACGGAGCCGCGGCCCACGTGGACGCCATGAGAACCGCCGTGTGGGACTCCGACGAACTCGTGCTCACGCTGGGCGCCTCCCTCAACGAGGCCGGCTACACCATCGACGGCATTCGCCTGGGCTGGGCGCTGCGGGACCGCGGGCGCGATTGGGACTGCGCACTGCTGCGCGTCGTCTACCCCTTCCCCTACCGGGATCTGCTCACGTCGCGCGCCGAGGAGCTGGGGCTTGACCCCTGGCTGGTCGCGGGCCTGGTGCGCCAGGAGAGCGCCTTCCACCCGACGATCGTATCGCCCGCCGGCGCCATCGGCCTCATGCAGGTCATGCCGGCCACGGGCAGACAGCTCGCGAGCGCGAGCGGGGTGCGCGACTTCACCACCGAGACGCTGCGCAACGCCGAGATCAACGTCCATCTGGGCACGCGCTTCCTGGCGGATCTGTTCGAGCGCTACGACGGCGACGTCATCCTCTTCCTGTCGGCCTACAACGCCGGCCCCAGCCGCGCCAACCGCTGGCGGCGCATGCCCGAGGCCGCCGACCCGGAGCGCTTCACCGAACGGATTCCCTTTGCGGAGACGAGAGGCTACGTCAAGAACGTAACAAGGAACAGGGCGCTGTACCGCTGGCTCTATGGGAGCGGCGGCACACCCCCCAGGTAGCACGGGATCGGGATCCCGCTGCATTCGACAGGCGGTGCGTCCGGGGACCCCCTTCGAGGAGGAGATTGACGAATGATCGAGACGGAAGGCCTGACCCGGACCTTCGGCGCGACGGTGGCGGTCAAGGACCTTGACCTACGGGTGCAACCAGGGGAGATCCTCGGGTTCCTGGGGCCAAACGGCGCCGGCAAGTCGACCACCGTGAAGATCCTCACGTGCATGATCAAGCCGACGAGCGGGGCGGCGCGCGTTGCCGGCTTCGATGTCGAGCAGGATCCGATGGAGGTGAAGCGCCGGCTGGGGTACGTGCCGGAGGCGGGCGCGCTCTACGAGACGCTGACCGCGGGCGAATACCTGGGGATGGTGGCCAACCTGCGGGGGATGGTGGGGAAGCAGGCCGAGACGAAGATCAACGAGCTGCTGGGCCTTTTCGGGATCATCGAGGCGCGTGACCAGCGGCTTTCGGAGTATTCGAAGGGGATGAAGCAGAAGGTGCTGATCAGCGCCGCCCTCATCAGCAACCCGGAGGTGCTCTTCCTCGACGAGCCGCTGAACGGCCTGGACGCGAACGCGGCGCTGGTGATGAAGCAGCTGCTGCGCGAACTGGCTTCGCAGGGGCGTACGATCCTCTTCTGCTCCCACATCCTGGAGGTGGTGGAGCGGATCTGCACCCGCATCGTGATCATCAACGAAGGGCGCACGATCGTCGACGGCACCGCGGCGGAGATCGCCGCCCGGACCGGCACATCGACGCTGGAAGCCGCCTTCGCCGAGCTCACCGGCGTGCGCGACGCGGCGGAGGTGACGCGCGACCTGCTCGCCGCGCTGGGGTCGTCGGGCGGCGGGGCGGAGACCTCCGGGGCGCCCACGGGCGGCCGGGCCTCCCGTCCGTGACGACGCGATGATCATCCGCCGGCTGGTCGAAGCCTTCGGCGCAGACCACGTGCAGTGGCGGGTCCTCACCCGCGTGATGCTCAAGTCCGACTTCCGGGGTGCGACCGGCGTGAGCATGGGCGCGTCGTCGTCGGGCGGCAGCAACAAGGGCGTGCTGGTGGGCGCGATGATCATGTACTTCCTCATGGGAGTGTACGTGGCCATGATCGTGGGCTTCACCGTCTGGATGTCGGGGTCCGACTCGGCGGAAATCGTCCACCGCGGCACGCTGCTCGGCGGCACCGTCGGGCTGACCATGGTGGGGATGATCGTCGGCATGGCCGTCCTCATCGACTTCCAATCGGTGGTGATCTCCCCGGACGACTACGAAATCCTCGCCCACCAGCCCCTTTCGTCGCGCACCTACTTCCTCGTCAAGCTGGCCAACGTGCTGGTGTACACCCTGATCATCGGCGGGCTCGTGGGGGGAGTCGCAACGTTCCCGGTCCTGTTCATGGCCGGGCCCCTGGCCGCGCTGGGATGGTTGGGGGCGGTGGCCGGCGTCACGGTGGCGACGACGCTCGCGATAATCTGCGTGTACGCGACCTTGCTGCGGCTGGTGAATCCCGACCGGCTGCGGCGGGCACTGTCCTACGTCCACGTCGTTCTCATCATGGCCATGTTCGGGGCGCCCGTCTTCATGACCGAGGTGCTCGAGCCGCTGTTCGACATTGCGCAGGAACGAGGGGGCATCCCGGCACCACCGTGGCTCATCGCGGCTCCCCCGGCGTGGTTCGCGAGCCTTCTTGCGCTCGCCGCCGGAGAGTGGAACGTGACGTACCCGGTCGCGGCCCTGGCCGCCGCCGGAAGCATCGCCGTCCTGCTTCACTATGCGCGCTCCCGGCTCTCCCTGGCCTATGCGGAGAACCTTGCGCAAGCGGCCACCGTGAGCCGGCCACGCGCCCGGTCCGCCTCCGCCAGGCGCCCCGCCCGGGTGCGCCTCCCGCCCGAACTTAGCGTCATCGCCACACTGGTGCGCGGCCAGTTCCGCGACGACATGACCTTCAGGCTCGGCGTCCTGGGCATGCTGCCCGCGACGCTGCTGTACTTCTTCATGGCGGTGCGCGACGGACCGCTGCCCGACCCCTTCGTCGAACTCGGATTCTCGGCGATGGGACTGTGGCTGCTCCACTTCGCGGCGATCGGCTTCCCGCTGGCGACCCTGGAGACCCTCTTTCGCAGCGAGTCGTTTCCCGCGTCCTGGATCTTCTTCTCGACTCCGGCCGACCGGGCCAACCTCGTGATGAACGCGGGCCTGTGCGTGACGCTGTTCATGATCGTCCCCTTCATGGTTCTCTTCCTGGGGATCTTCGCCTGGTCCTTCGGGGACCTTTGGCACGCGGCGGCGCACGCGCTCGTCCTGGGCCTGATCGCGCATCTCGCCATTCAGTTCATGCTGCTGGCCGCCCCGCGCCTCCCGTTCTCGCTCCCCACGAAGAAGGGCGGCAGGATGGGCACCCTCGTCGGGATGATCGTGGTCGGCATGGTGATCGCGCTGTTCCTGCCGCTGGCCCTGTGGGTGGCCTACTCGCGCACCGCGTTCACGATCGCGTACATCGCGGTGCTGGCGCTGGCTGCCGTGCTGATGCCGGCCGCTGTGCGGCGAGGGGTGCGTTCGCGCGTGGAGCGGCTGGAGTTCGCGGGGTGAGAATTGCACGGTTTTGCTCCGGGAAGTGTCTATACTAGGTAAGAGGAGAAGAATGTCCTGACTCCCGGGGCAGCCCTCCAGGCCATCGCAGCCCTGCCGGAAGCCCGTACAGGGGCTGCGACGCGGGGACGTGCAATGAGCTTCGCCGAAGCGATCAAGTCCTTCCTGACCGCGTGTCCAGGCCCTCCCTTGGCCCAGGCAGGGTTGCACATGGCGGCGCTTCAGGCGGTCAAGGGGATTTCGGAACTCGACCCGAAGGGGTCTGCCGCGTTCGAGAGGGGTGAATCGGATGCCGGTTCGTACCTGTGGTCGGCCCGACAGATCGGGGACCGCCTGAACTGTAGTGCGGAATACCTCACCAGAGCCGCCGGGAAGCGTGGGTATTCCTTCGCCAGAGCGTTGCGCTGGATCCGGTTCCTCCATGCGATGGCGCTGCTGGCCGAGGAATGCCGGGTGGAGACGGTGGCGTACCGGCTCGGCTTCAGCGACATTGCGGGCTGGAGCCGATTCACGAAACGGCTGGTGGGACGAAGCCCGAGGCAACTGCCGGTGGTGCCCCTGGAGATCTGGGTACGCAAGGCGGTGGACGACGTGTTTTTCGGGGTTCCGGCGAGCCGTGAGCCACGTGGTGGGGGAATAAAGGGGCGGAAATGACATTTCGGTACTACTGTGGGGCGCTCATCTTGCGGCACCCGGTGGAAATGCCGCCGGGTAGACACCCATCCCGACAGGGGGAGGAAGCAAGATGATGTTCAATCGCAAGAAGGATTCGACCGTTCGCGAAGACCGGCACGGACGCGTCCCGGGCGGTCGAATCGGAAGCCCTCGCACGACCACGGCGTTCGCATGCGCGGCCACGATCGCTCTTGCCATCGTCGCCCTCATGCATGCTGGCCAGGTCGGTGCAGTCGCTCATTGGGCCGGTGATTCCGAGTTGGGGGTACCGTACCCGACGGAGGCGGCGCACTCAGCCGACCTTGGGCCCGAGTCTGCGACTGCGCGGCTTGCGGACGGAGTGCTCGAATTTCCCGAGTTGTCTCACGCCCTAAGTCCTGGAGGTTGCGGTTCCGTAGCTCCGACCACTGGGCTGGGGGAATCGACGTACGCGACACCGCCGCTGCCGCACGAATGCCCCGACTCGGTCATAGTACAGAAGCGCGATCATCTTGGTTGCTTTCTCAATATCTTCGGTGACAATCGTCGATGTAAGTTCCCCTTGAAGTGTTACCTTGAACGTGAGTTTCAGCGGTCGGTATCAATTACAGTTGGAAGCGGTGATTTTAAGCGTGAGACAACCGAAACGGAGGACATGTGTGGCTATGGGGATTGTGGTGATTTCAACGTCGCGGCGGTTCCGAAATAGCATGCAAATGCATGAGACAGGAACGGACCGGGACCTGCGGTTTAGTTGGTGCGTCGTCACTCTTCTCAGCCTTGTGCTCGTCGGTGCTCCGCGAGCGTTGGCCCAGCAGATCCTTGAGGTCGACTACGACACCGAGCGGGTGGTGATCGACGACCCCTACCAGCGGTCACTCGCCCTCGACATGCTGGCCATCGACCACGCCAGGGGCATTCTGTACGTGGAGGACCGGGAGGAGCTGGAAGGGGTGATGAGCTTTTCGCTGCTTACCGGGGAGAGGTTGAACGTGGTGATGTATGCGAAGGGTGGGGGGCCGAACGAGCTTCCACAGAACAAAGCCGGATTTGCGCTCGCTCCGGGTGGGAACCTTTTCGTCGCCGATCCCTCGAAGGTACTTGAACTCGATCCGCGTGGCGAGGTGGTCAGCTATTGGCTGCCGCGTGCGCCGATGCGTTTGGGCATCTGCAGCTTCGCAGGAGAACCCGCCGTACCCACGGTGGGCGGCGTCGTTCGCCGCAACCCCGGCGGCACCGATCTGGGCATTGGGGCAAACGCTCTGGTCGGTGAGAGCGTCAGAGCGAACAGCATCGAAGAAGGGCGGGCCATAGCCGACCGAACCTGGAGAGCCCGGGTGGCCTGCAATGAAGAGGCGGCGTTCGTAGTGGAGTCGTTTGAGAATGAAGCCGATTCGGTATACGTGTACTACCTGGACGGAAGGGAGGACGGTCGTGTGGCGATCCCCACCGAATCGACAAGGCGGTGGTGGATCCGTTGTAGCGTAACGATTCTGGGCGTGCGCATGGGGCAACCCTGTGCCGAATGGAACGAGAGTTTGCGGCCATCCCTTGACGAGAACGGGAACCTCGTACTGGTCAGCACGAGAGGCATCAGACTGCCGCTGACCGGTGTCATCATCGATCCGGAGAGCGGATGCCATGCTCTTCTTCGCCACCGTCCGCAGCCGGGGTCGAGGGTGGTAGCAACCTACGCCGACAGTGCTGTGGTCTTTCACAGGGAAACCACTACCACCGATGGTGGCGTTAGCATAGGTGCCAACGCCGGCCGCGTGACCCTCAATCCACTTCGCAGGGTCAGCGGTGAACCGTGCGCCGGAATGGTCCCGTCGGTTGCCGGGCCCGGGTAGCGCCTGACATGACAACGCGACGGACTGATGCGCTGCCAGCGCTGTGCATGGTCCTTGCCGTGATGGCCACGGCCGCACTCGTCGGCCCCCCTCGAGAGTCAGCCCAGCAGGTCCTCGAGGTCGACTACGAGACCGAGCGGGTGGTGATCGACGACCCCTACCAGCGGGCACTTGCCACCTATATGGTGGCCATCGACCACGCCAGGGGCATTCTGTACGTGGAAGACCTGGAGGAGCTGGATGGGGTGATGAGCTTTTCGATGCTTACCGGGGAGATGTTGAACGTCGTGCGGTTTGCGAAGGGTGGCGGGCCGAACGAGCTTCCGCAGAACAAGTCCGGATTTGCGCTCGCTCCCGGCGGGAACCTGTTCGTTGCCGATCCTTCGAAGGTGCTTGAACTCGATCCGCGTGGCGAGGTGGTCAGCTATTGGCTGCCGCGTGCGCCGACGCGTTTGGGTATCTGCAACCTCGGAGGAGAACCTGCGGTTCCCACGGTGGGCGGCGTCGTTCGCCGAAACCGCGGCGGCCCCGATCAGGGTGTCGGATCAGACGCTCTGGTCGGCGAGAGCGTCGCAGCGGCCAGCTTCGAAGAAGGGCGGGCCATAGCCTCCAGAACGTGGCTTGCCCGGGTGGCCTGCAATGAAGAGGCGGCGTTCGTCGTGAAGTCGTTTGAGGATGAACCCGATTCGGTGTACGTGTACTACCTGGACGGAAGGGAGGACGGCCGACTGGCGATCCCCGCCGAATCGACGAGGCGGTGGTGGAGGCGTTGTACCGTAACGCTTGGGGGTGTGCGGATGAGACGACCCTGCCCCGAATGGAACAAGAGCATGCAGCCATCCCTGGACGACAACGGGAACCTCGTACTGGTCAGCACGAGAGGCATCCGACTGCCACTGACCGGTGTCATCATCGATCCGCGGAGCGGATGCCATGCTATTCTTCGTCACCGTCCGCAGCCGGGGTCGAGGGTCGTGGCAATCTACGCCGACAGTGCAGTGGTCTTTCACAAGGAAGCCGTTCCGAACGAACGGGGCGGCGTTAACCTGGGCAGCCACGCCGGCCGCGTGACCCTCAATCCACTTCGCAGGGTCAGCGGCGAGCCGTGCGCCGACATGGTGCCTTCGGTCACCGGGGGCGGCTGAGGGCGCCATGAGAAGGCAGGGCTACTCGGCCGAAAGGCAACGAAGAGCAGCCTCAGTGCCGTGCAATGTAAAGAAAACACGACAAATCGTAAGGTCGAGATTACGGTAATGCCGGGTGAATGACAGTATTATGTAATGTATGGCTCGCGGGTGCACTGTTGAAGTAGAAGGCTTGGAGGACGCGCTATGTCCTTTGTCACGGCGATCGACCTCTTCCTGGAGGCCACCTGTCCAGATCCGCCGGGAAGCATGGGTATTCCTTCGCCAGAGCCTTGCGCTGGATCCGGTTCCTGCACGCGATGGCCCTGCTGGCCGAGGGATGCCGGGTGGAGACTGTTGCGTACCGGCTCGGATTCGGCGAAAATGCCGGCTGGAGCCGGTTCGCGAAACGGCTGGTGGGGTGAAGCCCGAGGCAACTGCCGATGGTTCCCCTGGAAATCTGGATACGCAAAGCGGTGGACGACGTGTTCTTCGGGGTTCCGGTGTGCCATGAGCCATGTGGAGGGGGAACGAGGGGCGGAAATGACATTTCGGCACTACTGTGGGGGGCTCATCTTGCGGCACCCGGTGGAAATGACGCCGGGTAGACACCCATCCCGACAGGGGGAGGAAGCAAGATGATGAACACCAGGAAGCAATCGGGTATTCCTTCGCCAGAGCCTTGCGCTGGATCCGGTTCCTGCACGCGATGGCGCTGCTGGCCGAGGGATGCCGGGTGAGACGGTAGCGCATCGGCTCGGACTCAGCGACATTGCCGGCTGGAGCCGATTCGGTAAGGTGCCTGGCCCGGAAGAAAGGGGAGAAAATGACAACAAAAGGGACTGAAATGACATTTCGGGAAGGGTTGCGGGGGCCTACTATCGTCCGAACCGGCGGAAATGCCGCCGGACGGTCACCTATCCCGAAAGGGGAGGAGGCAGGATGATGAATGCCTACAGGAACGCCGCGAAAGCGTGGATGGACATCAAGGTCACCCTCACCGCGCTGCTCGCCAAGATGTGCGCGGGGACTCGGTCTCTGGTCAGTGCATCGCACCGTGGGATGGTCTCGCGGCCGCGGACGACCGTGGGGTTGCTGGCGGTGAACTTGCCGGCAGCAAACTCAGTCAAGTTACTCCGTCCGATTGGGATCGCGATGTTCGTGATCCTGGTTGGTCCGCTGCTCCAGAGCGACTCCCGGGTTTCGGCTCAGACCTGTTTCACGTGTTCATTTGAGTGCCCGTTTGGTGCGGGGTTCTACTGTGAACCGAACGGGCCGCAGGGAGGAGACACAGAGCCCTGTTGGTTGCGCGTGTACGAATTGCAAAACCCAATCGACCCCGAGGAGGAAGGTACCGGTGGTTGCCTATGTGTGCCGCAAGGCGACCCTTGCCACGGCGGCGACGAAGGAGGTTCTGCCATGGCTGATCGCATGACCGATTTGCGCCAGGCCACGGACGTATTGGCTGCTGGTCACATGTTGCCGTCCGATGGTCCGCTGTACGTCGGCGTAACGGCCAAAGAGCTGGTGATCCGATGGAAGTGCAGTGGCTCGGTTGCAGCTCGAGTGGCAATCGCCGATGTCCCTCTTCCTGTGTCAGGGGCTCTCGCCGGATGACCCGCTTATGGGTTGGGGTGACGGCCCTGCTCGTCAGTGCATGTGGCGGGGATTCGCATACCTCTTCCGGACCTGGGGGATCGGAGGACGACTTTGGTGATCCCTGGCTCACGGAACCGAAATTCGAAATCGGAAAGGACATCGGTCGCGGCGACGAGGCCTCTTTCGGCCTGATCAGCAGCGTGCGGGTCCTGGATGAAGGCAAGCGAATCCTCGTTGTGGAAGCCGCTGCTTTGCGGGTTACGATTTGGACTCCGGAGGGTTCGCTGGTGCGGGAGGTGGGACGACCCGGCGAGGGCCCGGGCGAGTTCACCGGGGCCCTTTTCGCCGAGGTCCACCGGGATGGATTCCGCATCCGCGATTTCCAGCGGTACAGTTCCTTTTCCCGTGACGGCGCGTTGATCGGAACTGCTCCATACCCTCCGCGACGACTCAGTTTCCGCGGTTTTCCGCTCGGGACCCAGGCGTTGCTCCACAACGGGTCCTTCCTTGCCATACCGCGGGTTCCGGCCGCGCCGTTGGCCGGGGTCGGCGGCGACGATCCGATCGAGTATGTGCCAGTCTACAATGTACGCGCCGAGGGTGACGATTGGACAACGGAGACGATTGCGATGCTGGACACTCGCAACCGGGACATGTCGATCAGGCCCAAGGGCACGCCATTCGAAGATCGAGGGTTCGAATTGGGGCAGCCCTTTGGAGACTTTGATCTGACCTGGTTCGATCCGGATGCGGGCAGCGTTGTCGTATTGCGGAGAAACCTGGCGGGCGGTGCTGTGGAACTGATGGAGATCGAGGCCTCGGGCGACACGCTTTGGCGTCGGCGCGTCTCGCCTTCCCCGGTGCCACTCGGCCCGGACAGGCTTGCCGCCTTTATCGATGAGACGGCGCGACGTGTGGCGACAGCGTTGGAGGGCAGAGAGGCCGAGTCGGCGACTGTTGGGGCGATCGCGGACGCGATTGAGGAAGTCCTATATGTACCCGATCCGTTGCCTGGTGCCACGCGCCTGCATGGAAGCGGGTCCGGAGAGATCTGGTTTCGGGGCTAACAGACACAGGACACGCTCTCGCTCTGGTACGTGATCGGGAGGGATGGAGTGCAAGGACACAAGGTACTGCTGCCGCCCGGATTCCGAGCAATGGACGCGACGGATAGCCATGTATGGGGCATACGCCGGGACGATTTCGGAGTGCAGTACGTGGTGGGTAGGCGCTTGGTGCCTCCAAATGGTGCGTAGGGGCAACACGACTCGTGCGCTGCCTGGATGCGCTGTAGCGGGGGCGTACCGGCAAGCGGTTGCGGTGTCGGCGACCGCCCTGCTGGTGCTGTGGGTTCCGGGGCCAGGGTCTGGAATGCAAACAGGGTCTGCTACATGGACAACGCGCTTGGCGTACGTGCTCGAAATGCCGGGAAGCCACGATGGGGACGTTGGGTTGTGGGCGCGCTCGCGTATCGGTGCCGGCGGATCCCGCATTGTCGTCGTCACGGGAGGTCCCGAGCGGCCACGCAGCTGGGGGGTATCCGTCTGGTCGGCGGATGGAGCGCTACTGCTCGCAACCGAATCGCAGGAGATGGCCGAAGGTCTCTTCCGGCCAACCGGGTTGCGTGCCGGCGTTGCCGGTTTCAGGCTGCGCCACTCTGGCCGATCCGTGTGGTACGCGTACGAGGACGCGCGTGCGTTGCAGACGGTGCATCATCCTCCCGGGTTCGAGCAGTTCATCGCACTGGACTCCGGTGGCCTTCTGGGATTCGGACGCCTTCCGGTATGGTTCGAGGGTACCGATGCACCCGAGGCAAGGGCCATTGTTCACGGCCGGCCAGTCGACAAAGGTTGGGAGCCGGACACCATCGGTTTTCTCGACATTCGCCACCGGAGTTGGTACATCGAGCTTCCGGCGGACCCGAGCCAACCTCACATCCGGCTTGAAGCGGTGGGTGTCCCGCAACCATTTGCGGACCACGACCTGGCCCAGATCGATTCGGATGCCGGGAGCGTGCTGGTCGTTCGCCGGAATTCGGCCCCGGGGACCGCAGAGCTCATCGAGCTTCTCGCGGCGGGCGACACTGCCTGGCATCGCCGCCTTGTCCTCGAAGTGATGCCGCTTACGGCCGAGCGGGCGGAGGAGGTCATCAAGGCCGAATTCACCCGACGTGAAACTGATGGGGCCTCGTATTTGGCCAGGCCCGAGGCGAGGTTGGTCATCAAGGAAGCGATTTACGTGCCAAGGCACCTGCCATCCGTTTCCCGCATGGTGCTGACGGCCTCACGCGAAGTCTGGCTCAGGACACCGCGGGAGGAAGACGGGATGGTCGTTTGGTACTCGATTCCGCGTGGGGATGAAGACAGCGAATCCCGGCGGGTCCTGCTGCCGGCCACGTTCCAGCTGCAGGACGCTTACGGCGACCGGGTGTGGGGCTTTTCGACATCCGACGACGGCACGCGAACCACAGTGGGTCTGCTTCTGGTTTCTCCGTCCGGTTGATGGGATCCCCCAACGGATCTTCGCCGAGTCGCGCCTGAAGGCGGTCAGCGTGGTGCGCATTTGGTCCGATGTCCCGTCGGGCGGGGTGCCGTGGCGCGGCAGCACGTGCCTTGCCGACACGCTCGGGGGCGCCGGAGTTGCGCCTGTATAACCGGCAACCCTGCCGGGTCGGCGCACCGTCCCAGAAATGGAACAGCAACCCCAACGATTCGACTGGCACGGAGAAGGCCGGATGGACACTCTGCACGCCCTCTGCAGCGCCGAGGAACGGCGAATCGGTCCCGCGTACGGCCTGTTGCTGACCCGGGCATCCGGGTCAGCACCGGTTCTACTGCCGCCGGCGATGAACTTTCTTTCGTGCTGCCCCAGGTGCATAATCGACCGTTCTCCGAGCAGGCTTCCGGGGTCCGCAGGGGCCGCCTGCCATTCCCCGTGGCGGTCCTCTTCCTGCTGGCATGCTCCGACGCCGCCTGGAACGCCGCCAACGGGGATGGGGCCGACGGGCTCACGACGGTCCCCGTGACACCGGGCGAGGCAATCGCGTCGTTCGCACACGCATTCGGCCCGGTTTACCTGGACGACGTTCGCGGGATTGCCCTGGCGAAGGACGGCAGGAGCGTCCATGTCCTGGACACGCACCATGTCCACCACCTCGACCTGAACGGGCGCCGTCTCGCGGACCGCGATTACGGCTGGGATGAGCCCCTGGCGTTCAGTATCCCTCTGGATGGGGACACGATTTCGCATCGTCTCGCCAGGCGTGGGCTCGGGTCGGATCTCGTGGACGTGATCGTGCTTCCCGACCGGCTCGTCGTGGCCTCCTCGACGTCGGTGAGCTTCCTGAGGGTCGAACGGGAGCAGAGGTAGCAAGGCCCCCCATCCCGGTCCCGCTCCGCGCCCGCCCAGCCGCGGCGCGGCACCCCGCTTGACGCCCCCCTTTCCCCTGCCCATCATGGGACCCCATAGAGGCATAGCGCGGCCCCGGGAGCGGGCGGCGCACGGGCGAATCCCCAACTTCGGGAGGACAGCGGGAATGACACGAGGGACGGTCAAGTGGTTCAACGATTCCAAGGGCTACGGCTTCATCACCCGTCCATCGGGCGGCGACGTGTTCGTTCACTTCAGCTCGATTCAGGGGGATGGGTTCCGAACCCTGGCCGAGGGCGACGAGGTGGAGTTCGAGGTTCAGGAGACGGACCGGGGCCTGCAGGCGACCAACGTGATTCGCGCCTGACCGTCGTCCCGGAGCGGAGCTATGGGGATCGAGACTGTAAGGTAAACATGACATTTTGTAAAGTTGTCATTACAGTGTGGCCCGTTGAGCGTACCGGTCCGACGCGGATGCATCGCCGACCGAATTCAGCGGGGCTTTATTCCACGGGCTAAGGGTCGCGGGCGCCGCCGCACACCATGGACACACCTCCGAAGACCGCTCCCCGACTCTTCCTGATCGATGCCTATGCGCTGATCTACCGGTCGTTCTTCGCCTTCATCCACAGACCGCTCACCAACGCGCGCGGGGAGAACACGTCGGCGCCCTTCGGCTTCGCCAACTTCCTCTTCCAGATCCGCGACAACTACCGGCCGGACTACATCGCGGTCGTCTTCGATTCGGGGCGGAGCCACCGCGAGGAGCTGTACCCCGAGTACAAGGCGACCCGCGAGAAGATGCCCCGCGAGCTGCGCGAGAGCCTGCCGCGGGTGCGGGAGCTGGTGGAGGCGTTCGGGGACCGGGTGATCGCGGTGGACGGGTGGGAGGCCGACGACGTGATCGGGACGCTGGCGGCGCGGGCGGTGGCCGGCGGGCTCGAGGCCGTGATCGTGTCGGGGGACAAGGACTTCCTGCAGCTGGTGGGCGACCGCGTGCAGCTGCTGAACCCGGGACGGGGCGGTCCGCAGGGGGTGGCGGCGGAGTGGGTGGACGAGGAGGGCGCGGGCGCGAAGCTGGGCGTGGCGCCCGGGCAGGTGGTGGACTACCTGGCGCTGGTTGGCGACAGCTCGGACAACGTGCCCGGGGCGCCGGGGATTGGGCCCAAGACGGCGCGCAAGCTGCTGGAGAGCTATGGGACGCTCGAGGAGGTGCTAGAGCACGCGGGTGAGATCAAGGCCAGGCGGGCTCGCGAATCGCTGATCGCGAACCGCGAGCAGGTGCTGCTGTCGAAGGAATTGGTGACGATCCGCACCGATGTGGGGGTCGACGCCGAGCTGGAGGACCTGAAGGTGTCGGCGCCGGACAACGAGAGGCTGCGGGCGCTGTTCGTGGAGCTGGAGTTTCGGACGTTGTTGGGCCGGCTGGAGGGGGTGGGGGGGGGTGGGCCGGGCGCGGCGTCGGCCGCGGCTGAAGCGGCCGCGGCTGAAGTGGGCCGAGGGGGCGAAGCACGCAGGGCGGGTGATGCAGGCGGAGCGGGCGGCGTGGCCACGGGCGACGGGGGACCGGAGTACTTGCTCGTGGCCGATGCGGATGAGGTGGAGGCCGTGGCGCGGGCCTGCCGGGAAGCCGGGGTGATGGGCGTCGCGGTCCTCAACCGTACAATGGTGCCGACCCGGGGTGGGGTGGCGGGGGTGGCGGTGGCGGCGGGGCGCCGAGCCGGGGCGCCGCGGACGGAGGACGAGGCGGGGGGGGCCGCGCCACCTCCGGAGTGCCACTACCTGCCGGTGGGGCATGAGAGCGCGATGTCGCTGGGGCTGGGTGGGGAGGAGGGGGGTGGGGGGGACAATCTCCCCGCGCTGGACAGCGAGGCGATGGCGCCGCTTCGTGCCGTTCTGGCGGACCCCGAGGTCACCAAGGTGGGCCACGACCTGAAGAGGTCGCTGATTGCGTGCCGGCGCGCGGGACTGGAGCTTGCCGGTCCGTTCAAGGACGTGATGGTGGCGTCGTACGTGCTGGATCCGGGGCGGCGGCACCGGGATCTCGCCGCGCTCGCCACCGACTTCCTGGGCCGCGAGACCACCGCGCCCGCGAAGGTGCTGGGGACCGGCAAGAAGCGGCGGGGGTTCGGCGAGATCGCCGCCGCCGAGGCGCTGTCCTTCGCCTGCGAGCAGGCCGAGTTGCCGCTGCAGCTCTGGGAGCGCTTCTCGGGCCAACTGGCCGCGGAGGGGCTTGACGAGCTCCTGGACGAGCTGGAGACGCCCCTGATCCCCGTGCTGGCCGACATGGAGATGAACGGAGTGGGGATCGACCCCGGTTTCTTCGCGTCCATGAGCGCGCGGCTTGCCGACGAACTGCGCCTCATCCGCGAGGACATCCACCGGGTCGCCGGCACCGAGTTCAACATCAACTCGACGCCGCAGCTGCGTAAAGTCCTGTTTGAGCGCCTTGGCCTGCCCGTCATCAAGCGCACCAAGACCGGCCCGTCCACGGATTCGTCCGTGCTTGAGCAGCTTGCGGTGCAGGGCCACGAGCTGCCGCGCCTGATGATGGACTACCGGCAGCTGGAGAAGCTGCGCAACACCTACGTCGACGCGCTTCCGGCGCTGGTGAATCCCGAAACGCGGCGGATTCACACGACCTTCAACCAGGCGGTCGCCGCCACCGGCCGACTGTCATCCTCCGACCCCAATCTGCAGAACATTCCCATCCGCACCCCGGTCGGCCGCGAGATCCGGAGGGGGTTCATCGCCCCCGACGGCGCTCTCCTTCTCACCGCCGATTACTCGCAGATCGAGCTGCGCATCCTGGCGCACTTCTCCGGCGACGAAGTGTTCGTGAGAGCATTCCGGGAGGGAAAGGATGTCCACCGGGAGACCGCGGCGGTGATCTTCGACGTCCCCGCCGGCGAGGTCAGCGGCGGGATGCGCGACCGGGCCAAGACGGTGAACTTCGCCACGCTCTACGGTCAGGGACCCTTCAGCCTGGCCCGGCAGCTCGACATCTCGATGGAGGACGCGAAGCAGTTCATTTCGCAGTACTTCGAGCGCTTTGCCGGCGTGCGGCGATTTCTCGACGAACAGGTCGCGCAGGCGAAGGAACTGGGGTACGTGGCCACGCTGCTGGGCCGCCGCCGCCGGATCCCCGAGTTGCGGGCGCGGGCGTGGAACGTGCGCCAGTTCGGCGAGCGGGTGGCGCAGAACACGCCGATCCAGGGGACCGCGGCCGACCTCATCAAGGTGGCGATGATCCGGATCCGGGAGCTTCTGGGCGGCGACCCGGAAGTTCGCATGGTCCTCCAGGTGCACGACGAGCTCGTCTTCGAGGTGGCCGAGGGCCGGGTGGACGAGGTGGGCGCTGCGGTGGTGGAGGTGATGGAGTCGGCGATGGAGCTGAGTGTGCCGCTGAAGGTGGATATGGGATCAGGGAGGACCTGGTACGACTGCAAGGGGTGATGCCGGTCCCGACCGGCCATGCGGACGCCCGAAAAAGCGGTTTCAGCACCGATCCCGGCCAAAGTAGTCCCATCCAGCCATGTATGCGCCCCCCGATCCCCCACACCTTGTTGCCACAACACTCGACCGGGTCTCCCGGCGCCGTGGCGTCGCCTCACACGGCCTCCGCGCCGGCCACCGGCCCGGTCACCAGTTCACATTCTGGAAGGGGAGGACCGTCCCGTGAGCCGTTCGGTAAACAAGATCATTCTCGTGGGGAATGTGGGTAGCGACCCCGAAGTGCGCATCACCAGCGCGGGCGTGAAGGTGGCCCGCATCTCCCTGGCGACCAACTGGCGGACAGGGGGAGAGGATCCGGAGGAGCGCACCGACTGGCACCGCGTCAACCTGTGGGGCCGGCTGGCGCAGGTTGCCGAGGACTACGTGTCCAAGGGCGACAAGCTATTCGTGGAGGGGTACCTGCAATACGATTCCTACGAGCGTGACGGCGTCACGATTCCGACGGCCGAAATCCGTGCCCGTGAGATGGTCATGCTCACCCCGCGCGCGGGTGATGCCTGAGGGGATCCGTCAGTTGGCGGTCCAGAAGCCGGAGAGGGAATCGCCCTGGGGGCTTTCGCGGAGCTTTTCGAAGGCCCGGTTGCGGATCTGGCGGATGCGCTCGCGGGTCACGCCCAGCAGCGAGCCGATCTCCTCCAAAGTGCGCTCTTCGCCGTCGTCGAGGCCGTAGTAGAGGTAGAGGATCTTGCGCTCGCGCTCGGTCAGGTAGCTGTCGAACATGTTCTCCAGATAGGAGCGGCGCGCGACCGCCTCCACGTCCTCCTCGATTTCGGAGCCGTCCACGCCGGCGAAACGTTCGCCGAAGCTGGCGCTGTCGCGGTCACCCCTGTCCAGGGGCGCGTCCAGGCTGAGTTCGGCGGCGGAGACCCGCCGGAGTGCCCTAACCGTCTCCAGAGGCTCACCCATCTCGCGGGCGAGTTCCTGGTCGGTCGGGGAACGGCCGAGCTGCTGTGTCAGGCTGGTGTTGGTGCGCGCCAAGCGAGCCAGGTTGGAGTTCTGGTTGAGCGGGATGCGGACGGAACGGGTCTGCTCGGCGAGTGCCTGCAGGACCGTCTGCCGGATCCACCAGACGGCGTACGAGATGAACTTCACGCCCTTGTCGGGGTCGAACTTCTTCACCGCCTTCAGGAGCCCCTCGTTGCCGATGCAGACCAGCTCGGCGAGCCCGAGGCCCCGGCCCTGGTACTTCTTCACATAGGAGATGACGAACCGCAGGTTCGCGGTGACGAGGCGCTCCGCCGCCTCCTTGTCCCCCGTTCGAGCTCTTCGCGCCAGCGCCCGTTCCTCCTCCGGGTCCGAGATCAGGGGATAGCGCTCCACATCCTGGAGATACTGATCGAAGGAATCGAGACCGCGCGAGTCTGCGAACAATGCCGTCCTCCTGAAAGGGGAATCGAAGCGGTGTTCCCTCCACGTGCCGGAGACTGCTGCCGACCAGAGACGGCGGGAGATACCTGGCGGCGACTCCGACGTGCGGTGAAGGGAGACATAGTTTATGCTCCGGGGCCCTCCAAGTCAAATGTTTTCTTGAAGCGACGGGACGGCAGGGGGAAGAGGGGGTTGGTCAGGAGGCCCCGGCAGGGGCTACCGGCCACCCAGGAACACTCCCGAGGGGCCTGCGCCACGACTCCGCTGCATCTGGCGGTCCCTGAGGGTGGTCAGGAGGCTGGTTACGTCGTATCCGACGCGCAGGTGGTAGTCGCGGATTCCTCCCGCCTGGAGCGGAATGGCCAGATCCAGGCGGACGACCTGCCGGTTGCCGTCCGGGAAGGCGAAGCGCAGTCCGGCTCCCGCCGCCCCGCGGATCCCCGAGTCGGCACTGAAGGGCGCGTCTCCCTTCCACCCGGCGCCGAAATCGACAAAGAACGCCAGTCCAAGGTCGAATACGTCGCTGAACGGCGCATCCAGCGTGATGCGGTCTTCCAGGTTCACAACCAGCCGGCGCGCGACCGGAAAGTCGAGCCGGCCATACCCCCGGATGCCGAGCGGTCCCCCCAGGGTAAGCTGGAACGGCCTCGCGTTGTCCCAGCCCCCGGCACCGCTGATCCCCAGGACGACGGTATGCCGCCGGCCGCCCCCCGGATGCCAGTAGAGGTAGGCATCGAACTCGGCCAAGACATCGCGATATGACCTCACGGGCCGCTCCACGCCTGGCAGCCAGGCACCCTCCAGATGCACCTCCGAATTGAAGAACCACCTGTCACCGGCGGAGCCACCGAAGAGGGAGAGACTGCCGCGCAACTCGCGGTCGGAGCCGTCGGCGCCGAGGTCCGGCCTGCCGAGCGTGGTGCCGGCCGAAACCAGCACCTGCGTGCCCACCCGCACGTCCTGCTCGGCCCGCACCGCGTCGAGTCCGCGCCGCGTGATGAAGCGGATGTTGCGCTTCCCGACGGCGGCGTGGAAGCGCGGAATCCTCCGGGGGACGGCCTGGTGTGCCACAGCCTCGATCATCTCCGCAGCCGCGCGCTCGCGCGCGGAGTAATCGAACCCTGGAACCACTTCGACCCCCTCGGGAAAGGCGTCGAAGCGAAGCCCCTCCCAGGAAACGCCGACCGCGAGCACGGTGAGGTTACCGGGGACGCCGAACCGCCGCCCTACGGTGACCTCGGCCCGACGGGTCTGCACCGGAAGGCTCAGGTAGGTGGATGTGCCGGCCTCCGAAGTCGCGTAGGGGAAGATGTCCTCGCGGAGCCAGTAGGACTCCACGAATGCCCAGCGGCCGACCTCCCCGACGAAGGGATACGAGAGCGACTCCGTGAAGAACGTGCCGGTGCGGGTCCTGCCTCCGGAGATCACCCCGTCGAACCGGGTGCGGGCGAGGCGCGGATTGCGCAGGTGTACGCCGATGTCGCGCTGTTCCACCTGGTCCCGCACGTAGGCTCCGAGCAGCGTTCCAGTGCCGAGGAAGTTCTCCTCCGCACCGCCGAGGTACGCGAAGCGGAGACCCTGATCCAGTTCGGGCCGTACGTCCAGCTTCAGCGTCCAGTCGTCGCGCGTGGTCACGAATACGTCCACTTCGCCCTCGCCGGCGGGCGCGTGGTGGATGTCCGCTTGGGCAAGGAAAGACAGCGATCTGAGAGAACGCTCGGACTCGTCGAGGAGTAGCTGGTCAAAACAATCCCCGGCACGGAAGAGGAGCTCGCTTTCGATCAGACCCTTCCGGGTTCGGATATGCACCCGGTTGGCCAGCCAGGCGGCCGATCGTTGAACCCAGCCATGCGACTGCCCGTCCTCCGGCCCGTTCTCCTCATAGATGGACTGGTTACTTGTGAAAACATTCACGATCACGCCCGCCGGGCATTCCGGCCGGCCCTCGGGGGTTTCCTGGGCCGAAGCCGGATGCGCGGCACCGAGCAGCCCGAGCACGATTAGTGTGGCCGCCGGGCGGACGGAGGAGCCGGTCATGGTGTCATCAGAAGTGGGATTGGTGATTGACGGCGCTCCGTGCAGTCCGGTAGGATCACTCCCCGGCCATGGCCGTTGCCCGCGACGGGCCGGAGTTCGCGGAGAATACTAACAGGACGGGGACTTGTCGTTAAATGCGAAGTGACGCGCTGGAGTATCACGCCGATGGTCGTCCGGGGAAGATCGAGGTCGTTCCGACCAAGCCGGTGGCGACACAGAGGGACCTGTCGCTGGCCTACACTCCGGGGGTTGCCGAGCCCTGCATGGAAATCCACCGGGACGCGGAGGCGGCGTTCCTGTACACCGGCCGCGGCAACCTGGTTGCCGTCGTCTCGAACGGGACAGCGGTGCTGGGGCTGGGGAACATCGGCGCGATGGCGGCGAAGCCGGTGATGGAGGGGAAGGGCGTCCTCTTCAAGAAGTTCGCCGGGATAGACGTCTTCGACATCGAGATCGACACCGAGGACCCGCACGAGGTCGTCCGCTTCTGCCAGCTGCTGGAGCCGACGGTAGGCGGGATCAACCTGGAAGATATCCGCGCGCCGGAATGCTTCCTGATCGAGGAGACGCTGCAGAAGACGCTGCGCATCCCCGTCTTCCACGACGACCAGCACGGCACGGCCATCATCGGGGGCGCGGCGCTCCTCAACGCGCTGGAGATTTCGGGCCGGGACATCGGCGAGGCGACCGTGGTCTTCACCGGTGCCGGGGCGTCCGCGCTGGCCACCGCGCGCCACTGCCTGCGCCTCGGGGTGCGCCCGGAGAACCTCGTAATGGTCGACCGCTCCGGCGTGATCCACGCGGGGCGCGAGAACGGGATGAACGAATACAAGGCGCCCTTCGCCACCGAGCGCCCGGTGCGCACGCTGGAGGAGGCGATGGTGGGCGCGGATGTGGTCGTGGGCCTCTCCGCGAAGGGGGTGATCACGCCCGCGATGGTCGCCTCCATGGCGCCGCGGCCAATCATCTTCGCGCTGGCGAACCCCGACCCCGAGATTACCCCGGAGGAGGTGGCGAGAATCCGGGACGACGCGATCATCGCTACCGGCCGCTCCGACTATCCCAACCAGGTCAACAACGTGCTGGGCTTCCCGTTCATCTTCCGTGGGGCGCTGGATGTGCGGGCGCGCGGGATCGACGAGGGCATGATGCTGGCCGCCACACGCGCGCTCGCGGAACTGGCCCGCGACGATGTGCCCGAGTCAGTGCTGAAAGCGTACGGCGACGACGCATTCGAGTTCGGGCCCGACTACCTGATCCCGAAACCCTTCGACCCGCGCGTCCTGCTGCATGTGGCGCCGGCGGTAGCGAAGGCGGCGATGGAATCGGGCTCCGCCCGGGTGGAGCTCGAACTCGAGGAGTACCGCCAAAAGCTGGAAGCCAGCCTGGGCCCGGGGCGCGAGGCGATGCGCCGCATCCTGGGGCGGGCGCGCCAGGAGCCGGCACGGATCGTGATGGCGGACGGCTACAACGAGCGCGTGCTGCGCGCGGCCGCCCAGGTCGTGCGGGAAGGCACCGCGCGCATCGTGCTGATCGGCAAGGCCGAGAAGGTCCACCGCTTCGGCGCCGAGCTGGGGGTCGACCTGGACGGCGTGGAGTGCATCCATCCCGCCGCCGTCGAGGACACCCGCTACGCCTACGCCGACGACTTCTACCGCCGCCGCGAACGCAAAGGCCTCACCCTCGCGGAAGCCCGTGCCCGCGCCTACCAGCCCGTCTACTTCGCGTCGATGATGGTGCGGGCGGGGGACGCCGACGCGATGGTGGCCGGGATCGACTCGAACTACCCGGAGATCCTCCGCCCCGCGCTGGAGGTCATCGGCACATCGCCGACGGTGCGGCGCGTATCGGGCCTGCACATGGTCGCCTTCCGGGACCGGGATCCGCTCTTCTTCGCCGACACCACGGTGAACATCGACCCCGATCCGGTCACGCTCGCCGAGATCGCGATCTCGGCGGCCGGGTTCGTGCGCGATCTGGGCATCGAGCCCAGGATCGCCATGCTCTCTTTCTCCAACTTCGGGTCGGTCCGCCACCCCGAGGCCGAGAAGGTCCGTGAAGCGGTCACCTGGGTGAAGTTCCTGGCGCCCGGGATCGCCGTGGACGGCGAAATGCAGGCCGACGTGGCGGTCGACGAGCACATCATAGCCGAGACATATCCATTCAGCGACCTGACCGGACCCGCGAACGTTCTGGTGTTCCCCACCCTCAGCGCCTCCAACGCCTGTTACAAGCTGATCAGCCAGCTCGGCAACGCCGAGGTCATCGGTCCCATCCTCCTGGGGATGAACAAACCCGTCCACATTCTGCAGCGTGGCAGCTCCGTTCTGGAGGTGGTCCATCTTATCGGGATTGCTTCGGTGGACGCACGGACGCCGCGGGATCACATTTCTAGGTTGGATAACACCGACTGACCCTCCAGAATGACCAACCAGGAAACCACGGACAGAAATATGCTTGTAGCAGAAGCGCCTACGACGGCTCTGCATGAAGAGGGACTGAACCCGAGAAGACGCGTCAACCGCAATCTCTCTCCCGCGGAGCTCTATGAAGAAACCCTTCGGCTGGGGACCGGCAGACTCGCGCACGGCGGCGGCCTGGTCACCGTGACAGCCCCCCACACGGGCCGCTCCCCCAACGACCGCTTCATCGTTGACGAAGCCGGCTCCAGTCATCTGATCGACTGGGGCGATGTGAACGTCCCGATCGAAGAGGCGCACTACCGCACCCTCAAGGCGGAGATCATCGCGCGCCTCAACGGCTGCGAACTCTACGTGCGGGACGCGCGCGCCGGCGCCGATCCGCGCTATTCCGTCAACGTGCGGGTGATTTCGGAGAGTCCCTGGCACGACCTCTTCGCCCGCAACATGTTCCTGAGGCTCGGTCCCGGCGAGGAAGCGGGCTTCACACCCGACTTCATCGTCTACCACGCGCCCTCCATGCAGGCGGACCCGGCGCGCCACGGCACCAACTCCGGCGCCTTCATCGTAGTCCACTTCACCGAGCGGGTGGTGCTGGTCGGCGGCACCGCCTACGCCGGCGAGATCAAGAAGTCGATCTTTGCCGCGCTCAACTATACCCTCCCGGCCCGGGGCGTGCTCCCCATGCACTGCTCGGCCAACATCGGTGCCTCCGGCGACACCGCGCTCTTCTTCGGCCTCTCCGGCACCGGCAAGACCACGCTGTCGGCCGATCCCGCCCGCGAACTCATCGGCGACGACGAGCACGGCTGGAGCGACAACGGGGTCTTCAACTTCGAGGGCGGCTGCTACGCGAAGACGATCCGCCTCTCGCCGGAGGGGGAGCCGGACATCTACCGCGCGACCCGCATGTTCGGAACCATCCTCGAAAACGTGATCGTCGACGAGCGCACGCGGGAGATCGATTACGACTCGGCACGGATCACCGAGAACACCCGCGCCTCCTACCCGATCCACTACATCGACAATGCAGTGCCGTCCGGCCAGGGCGGCCACCCGAACAACGTCGTCTTCCTCACGGCCGACGCGTTCGGCGTGCTGCCTCCGATCGCGCGCCTCACCCCCGAACAGGCCATGTACCACTTCCTCTCCGGGTACACGGCCAAGGTGGCTGGCACCGAGCGGGGCGTCACCGAGCCGTGCGCTGCCTTCAGCGCCTGCTTCGGGGCCCCGTTCCTTCCCCAGCACCCCACCGTCTACGCCGCGCTCCTCGGCGACAGGATCCAGCGGCACGGCGCCCGGGTGTGGCTCGTGAACACCGGGTGGACGGGCGGCCGCTACGGCGTCGGCAGCCGGATGCAGCTCGTCCACACCCGCGCGATGCTGGAGGCCGCGCTGAACGGTGAGCTGGAGGGGTCGCCGAGCACGGTGGACCCGGTATTCGGGCTGCACATTCCCACGCGCGTTCCCGGCGTCCCGGACAGCGTGCTGCTGCCCCGCGGGACCTGGTCGGACGGCGCTGCCTACGACGCGGCCGCTGCCGAGCTGGCCGCCATGTTCAAGCGCAACTTCGCGCGCTTCGCGGACGACGCGAGCGAGGCGGTACGCGCAGCGGGGCCCGCGTAGCGGCAGGGGGGGCGCATTGGCTCGGCGACGGCGACGGTTCGGCATGCTGCTGGCGATCGCGGGGCTGGGTGCGTGCGAACAGGCCGAAAAGCTGGAAGACCGTTTCCGTGACCTGACCCCGTACGAGGCCTACCAGGAGAAGCTGGTCGCGGCCGGCCTGGACAGTACGGCGCTGGGGCGGGACTGGGCCGCGGCCGGGCGGGAAGCGGTGGAAGAGCCGGTCGCCGTCGACCTGCCGTTCGAGGAAGAGGGCTACATCACGTCCGAGGACCCCGGGGCGGTGGGCTACCGTGTCCACATCCCGCGCGGGCGAAAGCTGACGTTCGGCGTCTACCTGGCGACCGATGAAGGCACCCGCCTCTTCGTCGACCTCTTCCGCGTCCCCGACGACGAGGACGACCCGCTGAGGCCGGTGTTCTCGTCGGACTCGGTGGGAGGGATCTTCGAGCACGAAGACCCCTGGCGGGAGGGCGACTACATCCTGCGGCTGCAGCCCGAGCTGCTACGGGGGGGGACCTACCGGGTGGTCCTCACCCAGGAGGCGCAGTTCGCGTTTCCGGTGGAGGGGTACAGCATGCCGTCGATCCAGAGCTTCTTCGGCGCGCCGCGCGATGGCGGGCGGCGGCAGCACCACGGCGTCGACATCTTTGCACGCCGCGGGACGCCGGTGCTGGCCGCGACCGCCGGGACCACATACCGGGTGAACGACACGCGGATCGGCGGCAAGGTGGTCTGGGTGCGCGACGAGCAGCGCGACGCCCGGTTCTACTACGCCCACCTGGACAGCCAGTACGTCGGCAACGGCGTGCGCGTGGAGGCGGGCGACACCCTCGGCTTCGTCGGCAACACCGGCAACGCGCGCACCACCCCTCCGCACCTTCACTTCGGCGTCTACCGCCGCCCCGGAGGCGCGTTCGACCCCTTCCCCTTCCTGGATTCGCCCCGTGGCAGCCTGCCGGAGATGACGGCGGACCTGGCGCTGCTCGGGGCCTGGGTGCAGCCGGGCAACGAAGGGATCCGGCTACGGGCCGCGCCGGGGATGCGGGCCGACGTGCTGATGGAGCTGGACGCCGGTGCCAGTCTGCGCGTGCTTGGTGCCTCGGGCGATTGGTTCCGGGTGCGGCTGCCGGACGGCCAGGGCGGGTATGTCGCCGCGCGGCTCATGGACGCCGAGGTCGCGGTGGCCGATGATGGGGGGGACGACGGTGGGGGGGACGACCCGGGGGGGTAGCGCACCCTGCCTGCGGCGGTGCACTGTAAAGAAAACCTTACAGAATGTCACGTTCAGTGTACATTTGTGCTTCTGGTCGGGACGTCCGCCCCGCGCCCCACTGCAACGCCAGCCACGCGACCGCGGCGATGCCCAGGATGAGGAATCCGAAGATGGACGACCCGAGGGTGATCCCCACACCTGACAGGATGGTCATTCCGTCGACCTGATCCCCATGCATGGCGACGGCGTCGGCCACTTCCTGGACGCCGATGAGGCTTCCAAGCAGGCCCACGCAGGAGCCGAGCGCCCCGAGCACGAGGACGGAGTGGATCCTCAGCTGACTTCCGGAATCGTCGTAGCCCAACACCTCCATCGTGCACCGCGCGATCTGAACGAGCGTGAGGAAAAGAACGAGGAACAAGGGGTACGCGACGGGTCCCAGGTACGCGACGAGTCCCAGCGGATCGATCAATTGCATTGTCTTCCTCCAATGGTGTTGGTGATGGATGGCGTTTGTGTTGCCAGCCTGGCCGGTGGCGAAGTTTGGCAGCCCGTGGAATAAGTCCCCGCTGCATTCGGTCGGCGATGCATCCGGACTGGACCGCGGCGCTCACGCATTCGCGATGTAAGGAGAACATTACCAGGTGTCATGTTGTCTTTACTTTCAGGGTTCCTGTAGCGCCGCTCAGCGTTGCTCCTTGTGCAAATAGCGGTGCAAGTCGGACGTGTGGAATCCGATGGCGTCCGGTATCGTCTCTCGCTGTCCGTAACATCTTGTATTTTCAACGCTTTAGGTAGGGTTCTTCCTGCCTCACCCGTCCCGCTTCGTTCCTTGCGATCCCGCTCCATCCCGGTTACGATTAGGGGATGGATAATGTGAACGCTTCTCCCACGAAACGCCGCCGAGGCAAGCCCAGGGGCCGCCATCCCCACAAGCGGCTCTCGGCACCCTTCGTGCGCTCCGCTCCGCCCGGAAGGCACTGCGACGGGAACGGTCTCTACCTCTATGTCCAGAAGACCGGAACCCGTAGCTGGATTCAACGCCTCGTGATCCGGGGACGCAAGCGGGAACTCGGACTCGGCAGCGTCGAACTTGTCTCGCTCGCCGAGGCCCGAGAGCAGGCCCTCGCCAACAGGAAGCTCGCCCGCGCGGGCGGCGATCCGCTCGCCGAGAAGCGGCGGTTGGTGGGCGTCCCCACCTTCGCCGAGGCCGCCAAGCGGGTGGTCGAGCAGAAGCGGGCCGGGTGGCGGAGCGCGGCCCACGCGAGGAACTGGTTCCGCACCTTGGAGATTCACGCCTTCCCGCGCATCGGGGACATGCCCGTCTCGGAGGTCACGAGCGCCGACGTGCTGGAGATCCTGACTCCCATCTGGCACACAAAGGCTCCCACGGCGCGGTTCGTCCACATGCGGGTCCGGGCGGTGCTGGAATGGGCCATCGCCATGGAGTGGCGAATCGACAATCCCTGCGACCGGATCCTGCACTTGCTGGGTCCGCAGCACGATGTCGTCACGCATCATCGGGCGTTGCCTCACGGGGAGGTAGCCGCGGCCGGGTTCCCGAGGGGTAGGGGTAGGGGGAAAACGGCGGTCGGCAGAGAGCCGCCGCTATCGCCAGGGAGGTGACGGGGTTGCCCGTTGCCCTCGCCGACCGTGAGACTGGCGACCGAGAGGCCGGGGAGCTTGCCAGCGACGGCCCGGTGGACGCTGCTCCGGACCGCCGCCTGAGAGGCGTTTTCGACGGCTCCGCCGAGGGCTGGCTTTCGACTGTTATTGTCGGTAAGCCAGCCTACGCGACATGAGCTATTGGATTCACATGTCGTTGTGATCTTTCAGCTTACGGGATTGGTCGGGCGGATTCCCGCTGAATGATTCCCGCCGATTTGGATTGGGTCAGGCGCGGACTCTCGGGCGGCTGTCCAGCGCCTTCCTAAGCTGTACCGCGTCGGCCTGCTGGTAGCAGCGCAGCACCGTCTGGGCCTCCTTCCATCCGCCCAATTCGCAGAGCACCTTGAGCGGCAGGTCCATCAGGTCGCTGGCAAACTTGCGCCT
>JAJDVT010000036.1 GCA_022826005.1 Gemmatimonadota bacterium
CCGTGTGTCTTACCGCCTCCGTACGAAGTGTCGAGCCGGAAGATCGCGGCCACCTCTCCACCGGCACCGGACAGCCGGCGGCAGACGTTGGCGAGGAGGTCCTTCAGGCCGCGCGTAGGATAGGTGTTGGCGAAGAACCGCGCCGGGTCGGTGTAGTCCGCGTAGCTGGTGCCGCCCGCGTTGGCAAGCACCCGGGCAAGGTCGGCCGCGAACTCGGCTTCGGTCACCTTCCCCTGGAGAATGTCGGCTCGTGGTTTGCAGAGATCGAAGATGGTCGGGAGGGCAACGGGCGTCGTCACGATCTGCTGGCTTCACGGGTTGGAGGAGTGGAGCGCACGGTCTCGGGCGTCCCGAAGGTACTGGCCTGGAGTTCTGGGGAACAAGCCATCAATCAACGATGGGCAAGGCGTCTGCTCAGGGGTTCGGCCATCCACCCGGGCATGACCGTCCTCGCAGCGAGAAGTTCGCTCAGGTCTTCCGCCGAGAGCCTGGGAAGGACGGCATCCAGTCTCTCCTCGATTTCGTTGGGGCCAAGCCAGGCGACCGCGCGGATGACCGTGCCGGCGTTTCGGTTCGGTGCCGCCAGTTGCCAGCTCGGCGCGTGCAGCAGCTCGACTCGGTGAGCCCCGAAGTGCAGAATGCGGCCGGGTCCAGAGGTGAGGTAGACGGATCGCACCGTGTTCTGAGTTGTCAGCCCAAGCCAGTTCGCCGCGTCGCCCCCGTTCGGAACAATGGTCTCGTCCCATAGTCCGGACAGGGCGGCGAGCGCCAGTTCGCGGCGCGGGGCCCTGAGACCGAATCGGGTCTCGATCGGGCGCATGTAAATGCCACGGTAGATCCGCATGAGTCGCTCGGAACGCGCGAGGCGGGAGAGCGCCCGGCTCACGGCCGCCCGGTCACCGAAGTGCAGGAGGTCCTCCGCCTGTATCGGCGTGGCCTCCGGCTTGGCTTCGGCGTATCTCATGATCCGCCCGGGCAGGCTCTTCATGGCTCCATCTCTCTCGGTCAGGATTCTGTCAACCGACGTTGCAGCCCCTCGCGCGAGGCTTGATCGTCAAAAGATAACCGGCCGAGAAGCGCACCGGCCAGCATTTGAGCGGGGAAGACCCGCTGGCCCGCGGGGCCGGAGTGAATGTCCCGTACGGTTGATGGTGCTTCATCGAGATCCACCTACCTTACCTCGGACGGTCCGTGGCGATGGCAGGCACGGAGCCGACCCTTCAGGTCATGCCTGGGAGTCCACCCCATGATACTCGAACACTGGAACGCGAACACGGGATTCTACCGTCAGTCGGATCACTCCGGGGTAGACGACGGCGTCACGCGCGCATACGGACGCCTGATCGCGGTGGCGGGTGCCCTCGGGACCCCCGCGCCACTCAGGGGGCCTGACGATCCGTGGCATCTGCACGTGCTCGCGCATCCGCACGGCCCGCACATCCTGCGAGCGCAGATCGTGGCCCCGGACGAGCTGCCGGTCGCGACGCTGGCGGTGGCGCAGGGCGGTGGCGATGGCCCGCGTCGCGCGTGGCGCGAGACGGTGGACGTGGCCCCTTGGATGCTCGACGGATGCGATCCCGTCGACTTTGGTGACCCTCCGGACGGACCGTGGGTGATGACGGCCTTGTTACCGGCGGTAGCCGACCATACGGAGGTTCTCGCGTGGCTTGACGAGGTCGAGCAGTGCATCGGGTGGGCCTTCCTCAAAGGCCTCCGACCGACAGCGAGCGCATGAGACGCGAGAAGGGGACCGCGTGTCTTGAAATGGCGGCGGCGACCGCCGGTTACGGCGCATCTTGCGCGTGCGTCGAGGTGGAACGAACGAATGAGGCCCCAGTGCGACCCCTATCGGACTCCGATAGGACCCCGGCAGCTCAGGTGGGGTCTCATTCATCCCGCCGGATTCGAATGTGCCGGCCCTGAGCGATGCTGCCTGAGAAGATCAAACGGTTGGGATGAGGTGCTGGGATGGCCGTTGAGGTCGCGCACGACTCGGTCAGGCCAGCATGAGGCGCTCGCCCTTGGGCTCCGGCACGGGCCGCCCCAACTCGCGTGCCCTCTCGATCCAGAACCGCATCGCGTCCTTGATGTTGCCCAAGGCGGTCTCCTGATCGTCTCCGTGCGCCATGCACCCGGGCAACTCGGGCGCCTCGGCGACGAAGGCCTCGTCTTCGTTGCTCCAGTAGAGAATGATCTCGTACTTGTACATCAGTCCGCTCCCAGCTTGTACTTGAGGATCAACCGCCGGATCTGCCTCACCTGATAGGGCTTCGCGTGTCCACTCCGGCTTTGCAGGTTGACGATTTCCACGATGCCCTCCCGGTCGAAGAGGTGGTGGCTGCCACGCACCCGCTCCTCGAATCCAAGGTATCGCATCAGCGCGCACAGATCACTAAAGCGGAGGTTCGCGTCCGAACGCCCGCCGAGTATGGTCCGAACCAACCGCTCATGACGACCCACGGGTTACGCGTCGCCACCCGGCGGAATCGTCGACTCGTCGGCCCCGAGGCAGCCTTGGGTCCGAGCGAACTTGAGGTCCCTGACGAGTTCCCGGCCCTGGCGGGTCATGGCCGTGTCATCGGAGCGCGGCCGCCCCGGACGGGACGCGGCCACGGATCCGAACGGGACACCCTCAGAAGGGTAGGTCATCCGCTCGCGACGCCGATCCGACGCAACGGGAGGGAAGATCGTCGAGGACGAGCGGAAGCGTCCATGCATCGAAGCCGAAGGCTCCGCAGCGGATCATCTCGTCGGCCCAGTCGGGCGACTGCCTTTCGAGCGACCGTTTGGGAAAGAGGACGGGACGCCCCAGCCTGATCGCCTCCCATCCCTGGTGCCTCGTGCCGCTGTTGGGGGCCGCCTCGACGATCAGCGTGGCATCCGACAGGAGCGCCATGGTCTTGTTGCGCAGGGGGAAGTTCGACCGGTGGGTGGGTTGACCGCGCGGGAACTGCGACACAAGCAGGTGCCGCTCCCCGATCGCGTCCTGGAGGCTCCGGTTTCGCGGCACCGCGTACCGGTCGAGCGATGTGCCCAAGACGCCCACCGTCCTGCCGCCGTTGGCCATCGCCGTCTCGTGGGCCACGGTGTCGATCCCCGACGCGAGCCCGCTCACCACCGTGACGCCGTGCGAAACCAGCATCTCGGTAATCCGTCGGGCCAGCTCCAGGCCCTCGGACGACGCCCGCCGGGATCCCACCACCGCGATGCGAGGGCCATGCTCCAGCAGCGACGCATCGCCCTGCAGGAATAGCTGGCGCGGGGCGGCCTTCAACTCGAACTCGTTTAGCGGTCCGAGCACGCCGCCGGGCGTCACGGTCTGTGGTTGTGTCACTGTCCAGGTTCCGGGGTCCCTGCTCCGGTCATCGCTGCCCCAAGCGCGACGAACACCCTGATCGCACTCCGCGTCCGGAGTGGACTCGGGGTAATCCATAACCCGCTCGGGCAGGCTGTTCATCGCGTCGATGTCCTCCACGGCGAGGCGGTCGGTCCCATCAATATAGGGGGAGGCCGCGCGGTAGCGACTCTCCGGGGCGAACGGCGAAGACGACTGCCCGCCGTGTCCCAGCCCGCGATGTACAACGGATTTTGTCCGAGGACCCGCTTCTCCGGTCCTCCGTTCCGGCCACTCCGGCCGTGTTCCGCCCCACCTGCGCCGACTGTGTGGCCGAGCTTCGCGTCGCCGCTTCGGGAGGTCCAACGGGGGTGTCTCGCCGCGCCGTTGGCGGAGCCTTCCGGAAAGCCTGACCCAACATGACCCATCATGATACACCATAACCACTTAGCGATTTTTTCCGCAGTTGACGCTCTTGAAAACACGCCTTCACCGTTATGGGCATCGAGGCGGATGGAACGGCGGTCAAGGCAGCGCTGGAGGAACTATTCAACTCGCGGCTGAACGCGTTTCTGGAATGCCCGGGCCCGCGGCCCAGGCCATTGGGCTTGAGGGCACTGGGCAACCCGGGGCTTTCGCGCCCGACCGAGGCCGGATGTCCGCCGTCGCTCAGGAGGGCGGACCGGGTTCCGCCGTTCATCGACAGCCACGAACGGGAGACGGTCGGTGCCCGGGATCCTCCCCCTCGCCCTTCGCAGCGGACGTCATGAACGCGAAGGGGGAGCAAGAACAGGAGGAGAACCATGACCAAGAACCGCGAACAGAAGATGGGACCGCCGACCCGCTTCCTGCGCATGTCGGAAGTACAGGCTCGGACCGGCCTCTCGCGAAGCACGATCCGAAGGT
>JAJDVT010000059.1 GCA_022826005.1 Gemmatimonadota bacterium
ACAACACTCGTCTCCCCACCCCGCACACGACGCCCGTAGACTTCCAACTCACGACCGCAGAGCGGATGCCAGGGATAGTAGACGACAACACTCGATCTGTGAGCATCACGTCGCCTGTCCGCCCGGCGTCGGCAAGACGCACCTCGCCATCAGCCTGGCGATCACGGCGGCCGAGAGTGGACGGAAGATCTACTTCGGCACCCTGACCGACCTCGTCGACTCGCTGGAGGAGGCCAAGGCCGCGGGCAGGCTCGACCGCCGCCTGAAGATCCTCACCCACCCGGCGCTGCTCGTCGTCGACGAGATCGGCTACCTGCCGGTGACCCAGAGCGGCGCGGTCCTGTTCTTCCAACTCGTCAACCGACGCTACGGCAACGGCTCGACCGTGCTCACGTCCAACAAGGGCTTCGAGGAGTGGGGCCGGATCCTCGGCGACGAGGTTATGGCCACCGCCCTCCTCGACCGGCTGCTCCACCGCTGCCATATCGTGAACATCAGGGGCAACAGCTACCGGATGCGCCGGCACGCCGAACTCTCGAAGGCGATCCATCCGCTGGCCAGCCGAATAGACGCCGAAGGACCGGCGTCCGGAGAGGGTCAATGATCACGACCGCGCTCCCGGCCCGCTGCCCCGCTCCGGTCGCTCCGCTCCCTCTGCGGAGCAGCGTTCGGACCCTGACATTTTCGATGCCCAAAACCCTGACATTTTCGGTGCCCATTGACACAGACGCCCTACGGAAAGGTCGTTGCCAGCTTACGCCTCATCAAGCGTCGGCACCCACCGGTGGGGAAGCCTGTTCCTCAACGAATTGACGGATCAAGAGGTTCCGGGTTGGCGCGTTCATCTTGAACTGCCTTCGAAGTTGACGATTCGACCGCCTGTGACGGTCACAGTCCTGCTGGTCTCCTCGAAGATAAAGAGGTCGGCGTTGTAGCCCGAGATCGAGACCGTGTAAATGCCCGCCGCCAAGTCGACAACGAAGGCGTACCGCCCACTCCCGTCGGTCGTCGTGCGGCGGTCGTCCGCACCCGAAAGGGTGACTGTGATGCCTTCGAGGCCGCCCAGGCCCTCTACGCCCACCCAACCCCTGATGGAGGGGCCGCCGTCGAGGTGCGCGCCCGTGAAGGAGGCCGTGACGGTCTCATAAGGCCCGATGCTCACGTCCAGCGACGTGTACGCGAACTCGTAGCTGCGGGTGTCCCAGTCCGCAATGCTGAGGCTGTAGTCGCCCGGGCGGAGTTCCGTGAAGGAGTACTCACCCTCAGCGCCCGTAGTGGCGGTGTACCTTTCATCGGCGGGGCCGCCGCTCAGCGATACCCTTACCCCGGCAAGCCCCTCACTCTCGATGGTCACCCGGCCCTCGACCGCAGAGGTGCGGATGTCGTCGTGGCGTGAGCCGTCAAAGGTGACGACCGCAACCTCGCCCACGCCAAGCGTCACTGTTGAATCGGTGAATGGAAACTTGAACTTGGTGGTGTCGAACCCTTCAGCGATCCCGACGGTGTAACTTCCGGCTTGGAGACCCGTGAACGCGTACCGGCCGTTGTGGTCCGACACCCTGCGGCGGACGGTGCCTACCATGCTGAAGAGGCTGACCGTCACATCCGGCACACCTTCTCCGTTCGCCCGTACCAGTCCCAGAATGGAAGCTGTCGCGGTATCCGGGGGGAGATCTACCAGGCGCAGGTTGAAGCTGTCGGCGACTACTTCCCAAGACGAACTTTCACAGCGCTGTTCTGCCCGGAACGCGATGGTATCGACCGACCCGTGAAGACGGCACCTCCCGTGCCGGGGGTCATTGTACTCGGTCAGCATGTGGCCGTCGGCATGGTTGCCGATCACCACCGCTTCCCAAGGATCCAGCGGGAGACTCGAGTCGCCTTCTATGATCCACGTTCCGTGAACGAACCCTGCCAGATCCTTAATCCGGAGCGTATAGGTCACGGAATCGGCATCGGAGCCGCCTACTCCTGCTACGTCCCCGCCTACCGATCCCACCGGGTCCAATCCATCGGCTGGTGTGACCCCCGCAGTCTTGCTTCTGGCTTCCCGCCATGTTCCAGAGGCGTTGGGCGGGTCGAGCTCAGGCGTCACGAATCCATCGGCGACACACCCGGGTTGAAGAACGGCGAGTAACAGCGCGCCCGCGCCGATCCGGCATAGACTTCGCAGGAGGGCAACGGGAGACAGGGATGGCACGCGCGGCCGGGTCATGTTCCCGGAACCAAGGAGCCAAGCGCTTGTTCTCCAAGTGCGAGATGTCACCGTAACCTCTCCTGCTGCCCCATGAGCATCAAGCCAGTCTGGCCAAGGCATCCCTTTGGGCGCTCTCAGAACAGCCGCCTGTGATCGCCAAACACCAGCGCGATACGGAACGTGGGACCCTCCCGCGTTGAGGCAACCGTTGTTGTTGCGAACGTAGCAGCCCGCTTCTCGGGTCGCTACCGGATGCGGCGCTACGCCAAGGCCTCCTTGACGATAGTTACCGTTTCAAATCCGTTCCACGAGGGGATTCCGGCACCGTTGCGATACCCGCCATTCATACCCATTTTCCCGCCGTCGCGGCCCGACTTGGCAAGAGGTCGTTCACCAGCAAGAATGGCAGATCGTGCAGCCCTGATTGAACTTATGTAACTTCTTGCCGTGATTTGCGCGACCTCGAATCTGGCATTCGGGCGGACACGGCCCGGCCCGGCGAAGTCGCTGGACGGCAATGAACTTCACTCTCAGAGGGGGAAGAAAGTCCTTCGGAGCCTGCCGAGATGGACGCACTGACGTCTGGCCCGTGGCTCGGTCTCACCGTGTTTCCGGCTTCCACAACTACTGTCAGTAGCGGTAATCTCGAAGGAGGATGCGGAATCGGGTGTCGCCTCGACCGAGCCGGACACGCGTGACGCGATTACTCCATTGGAGCGCGGCCGATTCGGTTTCTCCCTCTCTGGTGGGAGGCCCGTAGGCTTCGCTGATTCGCGCCTCGACCACCGATGACATGTCGGTGTCGAGATAGATCAACTGGATCGTTCCGATGCGCCGCCGGTCCGGATCGATGACGACCGCAATCGAGTCGGTTGTCGCGAACAGACCCTCGGTTCGACCGACTACGGTGAGGGCACCGGACCTGCGCGGCATGGTCTCCAGCGATTCGGGAAGCGGCTCGCCAAGCGCGATGGTCGCGCCTCCGACCAGCTGCACGGCGTGCGGAACCGAACGCATCACCGAACTGGGAACCGGGGGTGGAGAGTCGCAAGCGACCGGTGTAAGCTCGATCGGGCGGATCCAGGGCCGTTCCCCGAGGTTGTCCGAGTGTGTGTTGGCCCTTCCCGCCCATGCGCCCCCGCCGCGCGGCACCAAGTGCGCCATGACGCCATGGAAGCCTGTGGAGAACACGAGCCTGAGCGTGTCGTTGCGAACTCGGTGGGTCATGTACAAGTGCGGCGTAGGGATGGCATCCGCCGGCACGATGATCTGTCCAACGTTGCCGAGATACGTCGTGCCCTCGGGCGGACGGGCCAAGCGAAGGCGGGGCGGGACTTGGTAGAAGGCGGAGTCCAAGCCCACGGAACTGGGTACGGGTTCCATTGGCACCGTGGACATGTCGGTCGGGAGCCGGCGGTCGAGTCTTCCCTCTGTCCGCTCGCCCTCGGCGACATCGTAGCAGCCGAGCAGATACCCTTCCGTCAACTGTGCCGACACGGGCGCCGACCAAGCTGCGGACACCAGAAGCAGCGCGGCGAGCCGAGCGACGCGCGAATCCTGCCCTTGCGCGAGCCCGGTCCCCGCGAAAGAGCGACGTTCCTTCATCGATCCTCTCACTGATGGACTGCACGATCTGCGCGAACGAAACTTCGCGCGGAAGGGATGTCTTGACCAGTGCTGGTGCTGCCGGAACGCTTACGGAAGGGCGGTTGCCGGACATGGATCCCCTTTCGAGACTACGCTGGACCGCTTTGGACATCCACTCACGGGCGCGGCTTGACGCGGCTTTGCGCGCGTTCCCGATTCCAACGGGAAGCGACACCGGTGAGGAAAGGAGCCTACATGCGCAGCCGACCCTTCGATCACGGGCGACCGAGTTGATTGCCCATCTCGGGGGACGCGAGAAGGCGCTGGAGGCCTTCGGCTGGACGGGACGCCGCGCCGAGTGGATCGCCTTGACCTGTCTGCACGGCGGCGTCTTCACCCGTGCGCAATGGACGAGTTTCCTAGGTTGCCACCCGGAGAAGGTGCGGCGGGCCGTCCGCGCCCTCGTCGCGCAGGGCTTGGCCGTCGAGGAGGCCCCGGCCGAGGGCATCCACGGGATCGGCCGCGTGTGTCGGATCCGGGCCCGCAAGATCTACCGGGCGCTCGGAGCCGGGGATTTCTTTCGGCGCCGCAGGATCACTTCCCGGGACGTGCTGATGCGTCGGCTGCTCTCGCTCGACTACGTGCTCGAACATCATCAACTGCCGTGGCTCCCGACCGGGGCCGAGAAGGTCGCCGCGTTCGAGGCGCTCGGGATCGAGCGCCGGGTCTTACCCCAGCGGACCTACCGGGGCGCGACCGGGAACATCCGGCGTCACTTTCATCTCGGGCTGCCGCTCGCGCTGGACACCGAGCGGGCGGTCTTCGTCTACGCCGATCCCGGCCACGAGACCGCGACGGCGCTACGCGCCTGGGGCGCGGCGCACCGGGAGCTGTGGGGGTTGCTCCGGGGTCGCGGACGCAAGATCGAGGTAGTGGCCGTTGCGCGGGGCTGGGAGGAGACGAGCCGCGCGGACACCGTGCTCGGCAACTGGGCGAGAGGCCCGCGCCCGTCCAGGCACGACACGGAGATCGCCCGGGAGATCGAGCGGTTGGAGCATGTCCTCCGCAGCGGGGACGTTCGCTTGATCCGAGAGGTCTGCGGCGACATCCGGGCGGGCCTCGTGCGGTTGGTGGAACTCAGGGACCGGGCTCGCCGACGGTGCGGGCGGGGGCTGTTGCACCGGGTGGAAGCGTGGCAGACGGAGCGGCTCCGGGGGAGGCTGTTCTGACGGGGAATCCGACCGCCTCGTGGCCGTACGGGCGATGTGTATTTCACTTCGAGGTCGACCGGACACGGAATCGACGTTCTGACGGACACGGGATCAGCCGTCCGAGTCGCTGGCGTCCTAGCGGTTGAGCCACGTCCAACGGAGTGCGGGTGCCGATCTGCGCTCCTTGGCCGTGGACGGGAGCGACCCGGGTGTTCCGATGCCCAGTGCGGGCATCGCGGCGGGTTGGGATGTGCACATCCCGAACACCCTCCGCCCCGGGTCGCTCCCAATCCAGCAGTCCCGTGCGGGAAGGCCAACGTCGAGAAGTCTCGGGGTGGGAATCCGGCTGTACACCGGGGCCGCCATAGGCCACGTTGTTCGCCTTCAGAACGAGACGTACCCACCCATCTGGCAGAGCACCAAGGTGCCGCTGGGAGGCTTTCCCGAGGTGGAGGATCAGGCGCGCGCCGTAACGCCGTCCAAAGGTCAGAGCCTCGCGACCACGACGCCGGGAAGGTCTCGCCGAAAACCGGTGGGGGTGGGCTTGCGACTTCCGGCCAACGCCCGAAGGACCGATGGCCGGGCCATCCGGCTTCTGCGGTGCGCCGCGAGCTTCCAGACTCTCCCGGATGAAGCTTACCTTCAGACTGTCGATTTGCTGCGCCGCGGCCCGGGAGACCTACTCCCGGATCGAAAACGGACCCGTGGCTTACCAATTAGATTGAGCGAGGAGGAACCTCGATGTCCCACAAGATGAGCAACGAGATACCCCTAGTAGTCTTCCGTTCGCAGCTCCGCGAGCCACAAGACATCACCCACCGTGAGGCCGCCGCACTCGGGGACGGCAAGCCGGTCGGCAGCATTGTTGATGATGACGTCAGCCATGCGATTACGCCTGAGGGTGATGTCTGGGCCGTGGCTCACGAACCAGCCGAGTGGATCGGAAGGCTCGCGTAGAGGTCGCTCCCGATCCATCACAGCCCTTTACAGGAAGCCTGTCGAGCCGATCCGGTCGGCGTACGCCGCGGTCGCATTTGCGTGCCACTCCGCACGCTCCGCGCCGCTGGCGCGGACCTTCATCCACATGGGGCGTTCAACGCCCGTGACGCGCCGTGCCTTCAGCGTTCCGTCGACCGGACGGAGCGAGCGCCGTAGCGGAACCCGTGATCTCCTCGGTGACCTTCCAGAGGCGGTGCGGGAGCGCGTCGCTGTCCGTATCCCCCGTACACGGATTCGGCGGGCCGACCCCCAAAGGCCGAAGCGCGCGGGCCATCGAACCGCGCGATGCTCGCCGGACCCGTGAGGTCCAGCGCGAGCCCTCGATCCTCGCGCCGGGCGGGTCGGCCAGTATCTCTCCGGCCGCAGCCTGTGCTCTGACCGTGCCACGGCTGGTGAGGAAGACCCGCGCCCCCCTGCGCACCAACTCGCGGACGGATCTGAAGCCGAACCATGTGTTTCCGCCGGTCACGACGGCCGTTAGGCTGCGAAGCGGCGGAATGTCTTCGAATCTCCAACCGGGCATCATTCCCTCTCTCCGGCAGCCCCCGGCTGGGGCTCGACGCACGCTACTCGCTCGGACTCGCCATCGTGGCCGAAGGCGACAACGAAGATCCGGAACCTGACCAATTCGGGCCGACTTGGCCTTCGCGATCAGTCTCCCGCCCCGCCGTCGTTGCGGTGGACGGCGGAGTGCTCCGCCGCCCGAGCCCCGTCGCCCGGTGCCGCTGCCGAGCGCTGGCCTGCAGCGGCCGAAGAATCATTCGGGTGCGTACGGGAGTAGAATTCATACTCTTGGTCCCACAACCTTTCCGCGGGGTGCGAACGTCCCCCAGGCGGCCGACCGCCAGATGTCTCCCGCCAACCACCGGCCACCGTTCGTCGAGGCCGCCCGGTTTCGCGGCTGAGTGCGCGTCGTGACCGGCGGGCGGCGTGGTCGGCGTTGCCACCGCCTTGGCGCCGGTCCCCTCGGCCTCCGGGGCGGACTCCGCCCGTCCCTCCCGCCGAGGTCGAACCCCCTTCCCAACCCGGGCAAGGCCCGGTCGGGCGCGGCGGCGACGCGCCCAAGACCCGCGCTGGGCGACGAGGCGTCCGAGGATCGTTCGGACGTGCGCGGGATCGAGTGAACAGCCATTGGCCGTCACAGGCCAGTATGGGCTGCTGCTTCACACCACCTCGCACTTGTCGCACGTCCACGAACGCTCCATCGTTCTCGCACCCTGCGTCACGATATCCGCGCGCGAGTCGCCGCTTGTTGCAAAGCTCGCTTCTCGCGGGCAATCGCGACGTGAGCGACTCCCATGTGCCCGATCACAGGACGGATCGAAATGCCGAAACTGAAAAGGACGAGAACGACGACAGCGCGACCGCGATATCTTGCGCCACTCCTTCCTCTCGCCCTTGTCGTGGCCTGCGGCGATACCGGGGACGGATCGGCCGACGGTGCCGCCGGAACCTTGGACGGCCCGGACGTAATCGTGAACGCCGTCACCGAGGATGTCTTCACCGTCGGTTCGGTTGTGGGCGACACCTGGGACACGTTCGGCAGCGTCCGCTCGGTGCACTTCGACTCGCAGGCCAACCTTCACATCTTCGATAGCCAGCTCGATCACATTCTGGTGGTCGGGCCGGACGGGTCGCTGGTCCGTACGGTCGGTGGGCGGGGAGAGGGACCCGGCGAGTTCGACAACGTCACCACGGCCATCGTCGCGCGCGACGGCTCCTACACGGTGATGGGCTTCACGACGATCGACCTGCTCGAACCCAACGGCGAGTTCGTGCGGCGCCTTACCATGGACCCGAGGACCACGGGCATGGTCAATGCCAGCATGACGCTCCCGGACGGCCGCTTGGTCGTCACTCAGATCGTGCGCTTCGGCCAAGGCGACCAGCCGGAGGAAACCGGTCGCCAGATACACCTTATGGCGCTCGACGGGATCGAGCCGGAACTCCTCTACACAGCTTGGGAACTGCCCGGGGAGGACGAAGACGAATCCGAACTGAGCGGGGACTTGGCAAGCGGCATGCGCATGCGCTTTGCCGCAGGCCGGGCCTTCGAGCCCCGCCTCGACTTGGATGTACTGACCGATGGACGCCTCGCGCTGATCGACTCGATCGGATACCGCGTCAAACTCATCGGCCTCGACGGAAGCGTCACCGGAACGATCGAACGACCGATTGCGCCGCTCCTGGTCGACGACGAGATCATGGAGGCCGAACGCGAGCGCTACCGCGAAGGTGAGGCGGCGTCGCTTGCGAGCGCACGCAACACCAACCTGCCCATCCAGATCGAGCGGGCCGGGGTCGAGGAGCGCACCTTTGCCGATGAAGTGCCGGTGCTGTACGGCGTGATGGTGGACTGGGAGGACCGAATCTGGGTCGAACGCCGAGGGCCGACGGGCGACGACGACGGCCCGACCGACATCGTGACGCCCGATGGGGACTACGTCGGAACCCTACCACCGGAGGGGCCCCGGACGCCGGACGCCTTCGGCCCCGGCGGGCTCATGGCCTACATCGAGCGCGACGACTTGGACGTGCAGACCGTCCGCGTGGTCAGGCTGGTGGCACTGGAACCGCAAGGGTAGGGCCATCCACAAGGTCCGAGAAGGTCTGTCAGCGTCGCGTGGAATCCAAGGCCCTCGGTGGTGCGGTTTGAGGCCGGGGCAAGTTAGGTCGGGAACCGCCGGGATCCCGAGCCAGCCCGTGTGAACGCCGTCCTCCGGCCACGGGTTGAAGATAACCTCGTCTTCCCGTCGGGACTGGTTCCCGATGGGAAGCTGGAGGGAACCGGCGTCCGCCGACGTGGCCACGCGCGCAGGGGTCGTTGCGTCGGTTCGGTTCCATGAGGGGCGCCGTGCGGGATCGTGGTCACGACACCTCCCCACCCCGGCGATAGGCGTCGCCCGGTGTTCGCCCGCCGAGCGACGAGTGCGGGCGCACCTCGTTGTAGAAATCGATCCATGAGCCGATGATCCGTTTCGGCCTCCAGCCCGTTGCGGAGTTCGTGGAGATACACGGCCTCGTACTTCAGCGACCGCCACAGCCGCTCGATGAAGATGTTGTCGTGGAAGCAGCCCCGACCGTCCATCAAAAACGCCACGCCCGCACCCAGCAGAACGCCCCGCTGGTGAACTGGGCGCCCTGGTCGGTTGTTCAGGATCTCCGGGGCCCGCCAGCCCAGCGCGTCGTCCAAGGCCTCGACGCAGAACGAGGCGTCCATCGTGTTCGA
>JAJDVT010000140.1 GCA_022826005.1 Gemmatimonadota bacterium
GGCAAGTCGAGCGGCTGAACGCGCGGGTGACGGACTTGACCGGATACTCCGGGACGTACGGCGCAGGGCCAGGGCACAGGTGGAGATGACGCGGCAACTGCTGGAAAGGATCAGGCGGCCCGGGCCGGACCGGGATTCCGGACCAAGCCGCTGAAGGATCGTGAGAAGGATGTACGGCTCGCGGGCCGACAACCTCTCCCGGCTGCGACCGGCTTGGCGATTCAGTTGGAGTCGGCTTCGCCCGCCGTCTTCGCCGCTTCGACCTTGGCACGCTCTTTACCGTGGTCCGCCACGCCTTGGCCCACAATGTACGCGAGGGCTGGTGACAGGATCGCCGTGATTTCGTCCGGCGAAAGCTCCAACCCGACCTTGGCTGCCAATCCGACCAAGCAGGAGACGAGCGCTGTCATGAATTTCTTGGAACCGATCAGGGCTTTCAGCATTTCTTTCATTTCCACCACCTTCTTGAACGAGGGTCAGGCCACGCAAAGCGATGCGAACGGCAACCGCGGGGCCGTTCTACAGGCTCCACACACCGTCACAGAATCAACACTATCCATTAGCACTCCAGAAAATCCCGGATGCGATCCGCGACCCCGTTCCCGGCCACGACGTCGCATTCCCAGATCACGAGAACCTTCCAACCTCGCTTCGCAAGCTCCACCCGGTGCTCGGCGTCGCGCGCTACGGTGCGCTCCAGTTTCGGTAGCCAGTAGTGTCGATTGGACTGCGGTCGGCGCGCGATCCGGCACGCAGGGTCAGAGTGCTGATGCCAGAAGCAGCCGTTTACGAAGATCACCTTTCGGCGGCCTGGGAACACCAAGTCGGGTTTTCCGGGTAGATCCTTCCCGTGAAGTCGATAACGGTATCCCATGGCGTGGGTAATGCGCCGCACGGCCATCTCGGGTTTCATTCCCTTGGATCGGATGTTGGACATGATCTCGCTGCGTCGCGTGGGAGTCACAGTGTCGGTCATGTCGATCCTAGCCGTAAGAGCCTTCCGCCAAGCCCCCAACCCGATCCGGGTGGCCGAGCACCCACCTTAGATCACGAGGTCCAAAGGAAGATCCGAAATATCGCGGAGCCGCTTGCCTTGAGTCATGGTGTGCAGCATTTCCAACGCGTCGGTGAGACCGAGGTCCGAAACGGTTTCCTCCAGTTCGGGCAGCGCAAAATGGTAGACGCAATCGATCTCGCCCGTTCCGAGCGCGATCGAAGCTATCCTATTGGGCGTCGGCTCGCCGGTTACCACAACGACATGGGGGAGTCGGCCTTTGCGGTTCCGCACCAAGTTCAATGCTTCGGAACGGGCGTTCTGAGATCGGTCGCTGCGAATCGTCCACTTGCACGATACGCTGGCATGAAGAATCGGAAGGCGGCTGTTCAGCCGCCGCAAGGGCGTGCCGCGCGCCTGCATTCGATCCACGAGCACACCACT
The DNA here is from genome assembly GCA_022826005.1 of Gemmatimonadota bacterium. Lineage (GTDB taxonomy): Bacteria > Gemmatimonadota > Gemmatimonadetes > Longimicrobiales > Gaopeijiaceae > Bin94. The sequence continues at coordinate 1,439 of JAJDVT010000140.1, forward strand.
CTCGTTGATGGTCTCGTCGTCCTCGGGAAAGCGGATGACCACCACATCGGGCTTGATCAGGTAGTCGCTTCCGAGGGCAGCGGACAATTCGGGATTTGCCTTGGCCGCGGCATCGAGAGCGGCCAAGTGCTCGTATTGGGCGAACTGTGCAATGGCGGCGCGCCCGCCTACACCCTTGCTGATTTCCCACCGGCCCGGGCGAAGATGGGCGAGCCGGGGAAACGCGAGCGCCAGATACTCCTTGCATACTTCTTCAAACCGGCTTCCGGATTTCTGGCCCGCCAAGCGCTCACTGGCGGCTCCAGTTCCCAAGCGCTCGACGATGCCCGTGGCAATGCTGACACTCAGTTTGCTGTGTTTGTCTGCGTTACTCGGGATGCCCTTCGAATCGACGCGGAGGATCGAAGCCTGCAGGGCATCGTGGAAGCCTCTGCGCGCGGTGGCAAGAAACACCTCACCGGTCATCCGGCAATCCCCGCGACCTGTAGGGATCTTGGGACCGACAGACATTGGCTTATCCTCTCTCCGACCGCTCGTGCGACGGGAGGGGGAAAGGCGTTTCCGACTTGACGGTACGAAGCCGTCTTGCGGCCCGAAAACTCCCAGTTGTCAGGGAAACCTTGGAGACGGGCCACCATCCGAACCGTGAGGCGGGGCATCCCGACAAAATCGGGGGCGGGCGGTTCGTCTGCGATCCCAAGGCCATCGACGCCGAGTGTCGCCCACGCCTTCCTCGCTCGGGTTGGTCCCAAGTCCGGGCCGCCATGCTTCAGTGACCCGCCGACGATCGTCGGCGCGATGTCATCGGCGTGCGCCCTCCATCGGCGTGCACCCTTCCAGCCGCGTTCGGCGATGAGGTCATAGAGAGTTTCCCCGACGGTAGGCGGGGTACAGCCTGTGCCCGTGGGCCAGGAGAACAGGTGCGCGGAATCCGTGCGTAGGGCGACGATCACGACGCGCGGGCGTAGTTGTGGCACACCGAAGTCGGAAGAGTTGAACAGGCGCCATTCCGCCCGATAGCCCATCTTCTGGAACCGGGCCTTGAGTTGCTCTCGAAAGTCCTCGAACACAGCGCCGAGCATGCCTCGCACGTTTTCGATCATCACTGCCCGGGGTCTCGTGACATCCACGAGATCCAAGGTGACCGGGAAGAGGTTGCGCTCGTCTCGGTCGCCCAGTTGCTTGCCAGCGATCGAGAACGGCGGACAGGGAAGGCCCCCCGCGAGCAGGTCGATACCCCTGAAGGACTGAGCATCCTCGTGAACGAAATCCCGCAAGTCCTTTTCGAATACCTGCCAGTCAGGCCGATTCATCCGAAGCGTATTACAGTAGTGGCGCTCGATCTCGACGAGCGCCTCGTGTGCAAACCCCGCTTGCTCCAGACCCAACGCTTGCCCACCTCCTCCGGCGCAAATCTCCAACGAACTGATCCCGGTCATGGTTGGTTTCTCCGGCGGGAGGCCCTCCTGATGTCGAGCGGGAGCTGCAGCTCCCGGTCGCGGTAGCGTTCAAGGAACTCGATGAGCGCTTGGCGTCCGATCCAAGCCCTTGAGACTCGGCTGGCTTCGGCCAAGGCGGCGATCTCACGATGTTCTTCGGCAGTCAGATTCACCGAAAGACGATGTGTGGATGGCATGGGAGCTCGTAGCAAGGTGTTCCAGTTAGGTGCATGGTGCAGCACCGTAGCCATCATATCTGGACTCGCGCGCGCTGTCAACGCTCATTCCAAAGGTCAATCCCCCGACTCCGTGCGGAACGCCACGCATCAAGGCCGCCGTCGGTGTGCCGATCACCACCCATTGGACGTGTTGGCCAGTATCCGCCAGGCCCCTTCCGGCCGGAGAAATCCTAGAATGCACGCTGGACGGCCATTCAATGCGGATGCACGTTGGTGGACAACCTTCGCGGTACGGTCGCGCATCCAACCCGTGTTGCGGTGGCGGCTCGCCACGTTCGACTCACCAGAGAGGTCCTTGATGAACGCCAGCAGGTTTGCCCCTATTCAATCGCTCCTTCTGATGGCCGTCTTGGCCGCCCCCTCAACTCTCCCCGCTCAGGAGATCGTCGAGGTCACGGGACGGGACCGTCCGATCGAGCCCGCGTTCGAGGAGGTCTACCGGGTCGGCGTCCTCGAAGGCGAGTCCTGGGAGATGTTCGCCTCGGTGGGCCAGGTCGCCTTCGACGCGGAGGGCAACCTGTACATCTTCGACGGGACGACCGGGGGGATGCGTGTCGAGGGGATGCGCCTAACGCGGGGCGGCGCGGTGAGGGTCCTCGTGTTCGACGCGGCCGGGCGTTTCGTAACGGAATTCGGATCTTCGGGCGGCGGTCCCGGCGAGTTCAACCAGCCCGTGGGATTCGCGGTGTTGCGCGACGGCACCGTGGTGGTAAGCGATGTCGGCCACCGCGCCTACCAGCTTTTCGACGCCTCCGGCGATTTTGCGCATGGTCCGGGCGGATGACGGGTCCAACCCGGTGGCGATCCCGGCCCACGACATTCAGCCGGATCCTCGCGGCGGGGCGGTCTTTGCCGGTGGGAGCACCCGCTCCATCGTCATGGGCGCGGGCGGCGCGGCGGATCCGCCCACCTCCCGCCCGGTGCTGCTGGTCGGACTCGACGGCGAAGCCGCACGCACCGATACGGTAGCGGAGGGATGGCTGCCCCCGCGGAGCGACCTTGAGGGTCTCGCGACGAGCCCCGTCCCCGCCCAGATTCGCGACGCGCTTCGCAGCATGACCATGCCGACCGTGTTCGAGCCCGGTTTCCTCGTGGCCGTCCTCCCCGACGGCGGCATCGTTCACTCGGACTCGTCCGCGTACGCCCTGAAGGTCACGCCGCCGGGTGCGCGCGATGCCGCACGCATCATCCGGCGGCCCTTCGATCCCGAGCCGGTGACGGAATCGGTCCGGGAGGCGTACGAGGAGAGGACGGCGGAGGCCCGGCGCGCACTCGGCGGAACCGGTTCAAGACGCCTCATGTTGGTTGGGGCCGCCCGGGGAAACAATCCTCGGTCGGAGGCCACGTTCGATCTGGAGGACCGCTTCTACCACGAGATTCCCGTGCTGCGCGACTTGGCCACCACATGGGACGGACGTATCTGGGTGCGGCGCGGTGGCGAGGAACCCGATAGCGACGGCCCCATCGATGTCCTGACGGCGGAAGGGATCTACGTCGGCACCTATGCGACCGGTACGACGGAGATGCCGGACGCCTTCGGCCCGGGCGGACTGGCGGCGTTCATCGAGTTGGACGATTTCGATGTGGCCAGAGTGGTGGTGCGGAGGCTGCCGGCTGAGGTTCGCTGAACCCGACGCGTACCCGGCCGAAGCAGCGGGCATGACCCGAAAAACCGTCCGCTGACTTCCGATGCCGTCGCATGCAATCCCGCTCATTTCTGCATACTGTAAGTGGTACGGGCATAGCTATACGCGATGTAACATGTTGATACATCGCAGGTTACGAAATCGTCCGTAGTTCGGGCGGGATTGGTCCAGAGACATCAGCAAGGAGGAGATCAAGGGTTTCTAGGGAACCCAGATTACCGAGTTCGGCGGGGATTGGCCCGGACAGGTTGGTTCCGCGTAGATTAAGGACTTTCAGGGAACCCAGGTCACCGAGTTCGGGCGGGATTGGCCCGGACAGGTTGGTTCGCGCCAGATTGAGCGTCTTCAGGTTGGCCAGGTTGCCGAGTTGACGAGGGATGGGGCCAGTCAGACCCAGTCCTTCAAGATCGAGCGTGGGCAATCCGCTCAACTTACCCAGTTCCAGCGGGATCGGTCCGGTGAGGTTGGTACGCCGCAGACCGAGCGTGGTTAGCCGATGCAAGTTGCCGATTTGGGGCGGAATCGGTCCTGTCAGACCTGTATTGTCGAGCCGGAGCACTGTCAGGTTGACGAGTCTTCCGATTTCTGACGGGATATGGCCTCGGAGCGCGTTCCTGTGAAGCTGCAGCTCCGTCAGGGAGACCAGGTCACCGAGTTCCGGTGGTATGGAACCTGCCAGACGGTTTGAGGGAAGGTAGAGACGCGCTACTCGCCCCGCGGAATCAACACGGACGCCCCACCAAGTGCTCAGCGGTGCATCAGAAAGCCAGTTGTTGCGGTTAAGCCAGTTTGGTCCATCGGTGGCATTATACAAACTCGCCAGAATTTCGCGCTCTGAAAGTGCAGGGCACTCGGCTTCGGTACCCCTGTCCGTTGCAATGGAGCTGATCCACTGCCGAAAGGCGTTGTCCGGGGGCATACACAGATCTGTGTCTTCGTAGTGGAACTCGTCCAGCGGCAGAGAAAGAAAGGACCGAGGCAGCGGGCCAGAGAGGCTGTTTCCGCTTATCCGCAACACGGTGATGTGGCCCATCTGGTCACCGAGCCCCGCGGGGAGGGATCCCGTGAGTCCGTTGTTGGCCAAATCAAGTTCGATCACCCGTCCCAAGGAGTCCGTAACAACGCCGTGCCAGCGGTCAATGCCGGCGGGGCTGAGCCATCCGTCGGAATCCGTCCAGTCGCCGCCTGCTGTGGCATGGTAGAGGTCGACGAGTCCATTCCTGTCGTCGGCATTGCAGAGCGTCCCGTCGACGATCCGAATGTCCGCCAACCAATCAGCGAAGTCATCGAGACCGGGTATGCACAGATCTTCGTTGGCACTGATCTCGAAGAGTCGCAATGTATCCATCTGAAGAAAGCTACGCGGGACCACCCCGGTCAGCTTGTTACCGTGCAGCCGAAACCAGTCCATCCTGGACAGATTCCCGAGCTCCGGGGGCAGTGTTCCGGTCAATTCGTTGAACCAGAGAATCAGGGTGTGCAGGTTCACCAGGTTCCCGAGTTCAGGGGGGATGTGGCCAGTCAGGCCGAGACTGCCGAGCCCCAGCCCCTCCAAGCTGACCAACCCTCCGATTTGCGGCGGGATGGGGCCGGTCTGAAAGGAGTTGTCTGAGAGGTTCAGGATCTTCAACGATTTCAGCGAAAAAAGCTCGGTTGGGATGCCACCGGTCAGGTCGTTGCTGCTGATGCTCAGCCATTCCAGCCCGGTGAGGTTGCCGAGTTCGCGGGGGATTGAACCGTTTAGCGCATTGCGTTCGAGCATCAGTTCCCTCAGGGACGTCAGGGAACCGAGTTCCCTCGGGACTGGCCCGGTGAGTTCGTTGGCGTGAAGCCACAGTTCTTCCAGGCCTTCCATCCGTCCGACTTCCGGTGGGATCGATCCTGTCAGGTTGTTGTTGTAGAGATGAAGGCGTGTCAGCCTGGAAAGCCTGCCGAGCTGCGGCGGGATTGGTCCGGTCAAACCATTGACTCCAAGCAGGAGGGACGACAGAGAGTCCAGGTTGCCGAGTTCCTTGGGTAATGGGCCCGTCAGTTTGTTCCAGCCGAGATCGAGGTGTTGCAACGAGGTCAGGTTGCCGATCGCGAGAGGTATAGGGCCAGAGACTTCGTTGTAGTACAGGCTCAGCAGTTGCAGATTTGCCAGGTTCGCGAGTTCCTTCGGAATGGTGCCGCGAATGCTGTTCTGTTGGAGCGAAAGTTGCCTGAGGTTGGTCAACCAACCCAGCTCCGGTGGTATGCGTCCCGAGAGATTGTTGCGTGGAAGCCGTAGCCAAACGACACGCCCCCTCGCATCGGTCCGCACTCCGAACCACCTCCCAAGTGGAGCATCCGTCAACCAGTTGGTCCGGGTGCGCCAATTCGGCCCGCCTGTTGCCTCATACAAAGCAACCAACGCAGCTCGATCCGCGTTTTCGGGTAGCGTCACGTCAAAGCTGATCGAGACCGAGAGCCCAAAGCGATCTTCGGCAACGACGCCGATGCTTGCCTTTCCCGTGGCGACAGGCTCGACTGTGGCTTGGCTGCCCGACGCTGCGATCCGAGCCACACTGGCATCGGAAGTCTGCGCAGTGAATACCAACGTGTCGCCGTCGGGATCGTGGAAGTGGTCCAGCAGGTCGATGGTCACTCGGCGGTCCTTGTGCAGTGCTTGATGGGCAATCGGCTTCGTGACCAACGGTTGACGGTTTGGTATCTCGACGGAAAAGACCTGCGAGGCGACGAGGCCCGAAGGATCCCGGGCAATCACGGTGATCCGGACACGACCCCTCGCCAAGGCCGCAACGGTTGTCGTGCTCCCCGACACGTCAGCGGTCACCACGGCCCTATCCGAGCTCTCGACCACGTACACCAACGTGTCTCCGTCCGGGTCAGCGAAGTATGCGGCCAGGTCGATCGTCGTCGATTCGCCGGTGAAAACGGTGACGTCAGGGATGGAATCGGTCAGGACAGGTGGGCGGCTCGGTACCGTTACCTCGACAGCCTGCGACGTGGTCAACCCCCCGGGATCCCGGGCAGTGACGGTGACCGCGGAACTCCCGGGGGCCACCACGGTCACAGTCAGGGAGTCGCCCGAGACGGAAGCGGCCGCGACGGCTTGGTTGGATGTCTCGACATCGAAGACCAGTTCGTCTCCGTCCGGGTCGGTGAAGTGGGTCAAGAGGCCGATGGTCGCAGAGTGGCCGGTGAACAACTCCAGGCCCGGAATGGAATCTGTGAGGATAGGTGGGCGGTTCGGGACGGTTACGATGAAGGCCTGCGCGGCGACCAGACCACCAGAATCCCGGGCGGAGACCGTGACGGAAGCAGTGCCTTGTCCCACGCCTCTGACCCTGACCGTGTCGTCTGACAGCGAGGCAAGGGCAACTTGCCGGGTCAGGGATTCCGCCGCATAGCTTAGATGGTCGCCGTCTGGATCGGTGAAATAGGTCGACGCGTTGATGGTTGCGACCTCACCCACGGCGACGGTCTGCTGCGGAATCGCTGTGACGACAAGTGGCGCCCTGTTCGGCGGGGGCTCCATGGTGTCGTCAGCGCATGCATAAACAACCGGGGCCGCCAGTGCGACGCTGAGAATCGGTCGGATGGTACGGAAGGGCTTGACCTTCGGTTTGCCCGTAGCACCTTCGTCGCTGTACGGCAAGCTTACTCACCTCCCGCGAGTCGGTAGCAGGCTGTTTGGCCGAGTAAGGTAATACGGGACTACTGGACAAGCACACTATCCACCCGCCCCCCGCTTCGGAATCGCCTTCCCCGTCTCCCGATCGTAGTCGACGATGTTCTCCCATTCCGACGCGTCGGAACGCGCGACCACCGCGACCACGTCCTCGCTGTCGCTGTCGTTGCAGACCTCGTGCGGAACCCCCGGCTCGATGAAGATGAAGTCGCCCGCGTGGTTGATGATCGAGTGGCGGAGGTTGGGGCCGAAGTCGTGACGGACGGTGCCCTCGAGGATGTAGAGCATGACCTCGAAGTCTACGTGGATGTGGGCGAAGGCTACGCCGCCGGGCGGGATGCGGGCCACGTTCATGGACAGGTCGCGCGCGGGGACGTTGTTCGCCGAGAGACCGGTCTTGTAGTGGATGCCGTTCCAGCCGCGGTGGATCCCGCTGGCGCGGATGGTGTGGATGCCGTCGTGGCCGTCGGGTGTGCCGGGGCGGTCGTCGGCCGGTCCGGTGCCAGTGCGGGCCCGGGAGGATTGACCGGCTCCAGGGCTGTCCGCGGCGCTCATTCGGCCAATCCCAACAGTTCCGCGACACTTGCCATGTCGCGAACCGTGACATCCGGGCGGGCGTCTGCGGGGGGCGTGGCGCCGCTCCCGCCCCCCCGGCTGGGCCGGTCCACGTGCACCGTGGCGTAACCCAGGGCCGCGGCCGGTGCGATGTCGTGGAAGAGGCTCTGCGCGACGTGCAGCGTGCGGTCGCGTGGGATCCCGGAACGCATGGCCATCTCCTCGAAGTGCGCGGTGGCGGGTTTGTAGCTGCCCATCTGCTGGGCGGTGACCACCCAGTCGAAGTTGGTGTGAAGGTGCTGCCGGGTCCGGGCGAAGAGGTCGTCGTCGACGTTGGAGACGATGCCGAGGCGGTAGCGGCGCGCGAGTCGCCGGAGGGCGTCGACGGTGTCCGGGAAGGCGGGCCAGTCGCCGACGGAGGCTGCGAAGGCGTCGCACTGGGCCGGCGTGGGACGGAAGCCGAGGGCGCCGCCCATCCTTTTGAGCGTGCGGCCAAGCACCTCGCGGTAGCTCCGGTAGCATTCCGCCTGGACGACATGCTCCGCCGCGCCGAAGGCGGAGAGGATGGCCGCGTTGCCGGGCGCCAGACCGGAGGTCGTCCCGCGGGCCGCGCACGCCTCGCGTACAGCCGCAATAATCCCCGCCTCCCAGTCGACGAGAGTGCCGTAGCAGTCGAAGGTCAGCAGGTCGAAGCTGTCGGGGTCGAGCAGAGCAGGGCGATTGGCGGGCAGACGCCGCGGTGCGCGGCTGGCTGCCGGCGTCCCGGAAGCGGTGGAATTCACGCCCTTCCCGCTCCTACATGTCGGGGAAGTCGGCCGTCGGCCCGAACAACTGCGGCACCGGCACGTCCAGCATCCGCAGGTAGACACCGAGCTGAGCGCGATGGTGGATCATGTGATCCATGATGAAAGTCCTCAGGACCGTTCCCTTCGGAAGCGTGAAGCGGGCCTCTCCCGCGACGAGCATCGTCCATGGACTCGCAAGATCGGCGTCGGAGCAGCCCTCGATCGCGCTGCGGGCCGCGGCAGCGCTCCGTTCCAGAGCATCGACCAATTCGGCGCTGGTCGTGAGTGCGGCCAAAGGCGGCGGCCCCCCGTCCGCGGGACTGATGTCGAACTCGGAGACCGACAGGGTGGCCATGGTCCAGGTGGGCAGGTTGGCCAGGTGGGTCGCCAGTTCCCCGAGCGTCCACGACTTCTCGTGAGGGCGCCAGTCCAGTTGGTCGTCGGGCACCACCGCCAGCACCGCCCTTGAACCCGCGACGATCTGGTCGAAGGCGCTAAGGATGGGTTTCGGAACCATGGCTCTTCCTTCAATCGCCAGTGACTCATGCAGCCCGCTCGTCGGACCGGCATCGCTGGAGAAGTTAGCGCGCCCGGGACCCCGACGGGAGCGCCTGGGACGGAATTGGGAGCACCATCACCTCCTACCACTCGATTCTCCAGATCCGCCCCCCGCCCCCCGCCGCCCACCCCGCGCGGCCTCCATCCGCAAACTCCACCGCCCACGCACTCACGTCCGGGATCGCCTCCCACGTCGCCCCCATGTCGTCGGTGAACGCGGCCCCCGTGGGAGCCACGGCCACCACGACCCGGTACCAGCTGCGCCCCCCCGCCGCGCTCCCGTACACCGACCCCTCGATCGGCGCGGCTGCGGCCACCGCCCAGCTCTGCCCGCCGTCCGCGCTCACTGCCGCGTTCCGCTCCACCACCGCCTCGCCCGAACCCAGGTCGCCCCCCAGCGCCATGACCGGCCGCCCGCCATCCACCGCCAGAGTGAAGATCCCCGCCATGTCGCCTCTGGCCATCGGCACCTCGGTCGCGGTCCAGCTCGCGCCGTAGTCGCTCGTCTCCAGGATCCGGGCCGAGCCGCCCGCTCCGGTGCCGATCCAGCCATTGCCTTGCCCGCCGGTCCGTGCGCACGTACCGCTCGCCGCGAATCCGCCCTCGCCCTCGTTCCCGGCGGGCAGCGCATCGGCCGCGACGCGGGCCCAGCTCCGCCCGCCGTCCCGTGTCACCAGCACGTACGGCGACCCGTCGAAGGTGTCCCCGAAGGCGAAGCCGCGGTCTCCGTCCCAGAAGTCGAGGCAGTCCATGAAGCCTGCGGGCTCGTCCATCAGGAACGTGAGCGACCAGGTATACCCGGCGTCGGCGGTTCGGTAGATGCGCGACATGGGCCCATCGCCGGAGGTCAGCGCGACCGCGGCCCGCGACGAGAAGGCGTGGATGTCCCGGAACTGGAGTGAATCGCCCCCGGGAGCGGCGATCCGCTGCCAGCTCGACCCGCCGTCCACCGTCCTGAGGATCACCCCGCCGTGCCCGCCGACCCAGACCGTCTCGTCGGAAACCGGGCTGATCGCCTGCAGCACCTCGGTGGTGCCGCTGGACTGCTCCCTGATGGTCGGCCGCAGCGGCGGCGCGAGCCCCGGCGGGCGCTCTCCCGGCGCGCGCACCTCCAGCGTCACCGCGTTCACCCCCTCCGCCCCCCGCCGCCGGTAGACCTCGCGCGCCTCCTCGAACTGCGCGTACACGTGCGCCTTCTCCCCCTCCGACCGCCACCCGGGCCACTCCTCGGCCATCGCCTGAAGCCTGTCGATCCAGCGGAGCGCGTACTCTGCGGCCTCGGCGCTACGAACCGGCCGTCCCGCTACCTCCACCCACACCGGGTTCGTCGCGGCCTGAGGGTACGAGGTATCGAGCGGCCAGCGGTCCTCGCGCAGTCCTGTCACCCGCAGGTGAATCCACGCGCTGCCGGCCAGCGCGATCCTGTCGTCGATCTCCAGCAGCTTGCGGTCGCCCTCGAACGTGTAGGTGCGGACCACCTCGCCGTTCACCACGACCTCCGCCATCTCCATCCCCACGATCCCCCACACCCGACCGCCGAGCCGCACCTCGCCCGGCGCGTCGAGCGCAAGATCCTCGCCCGGCCCCCGCCCTTCCACCGCGAACTCCACCAGCGGTCCCGAACTCATATACGCGCGCCCGTTCCGCAGCCCCTCGAACCAGCCCTCCATCGTGAGCCTTCCATCCGGCGTCCGCACATACGTCCGCATCGACCCGACCAGCGGAGTCGCGTGCAGACTCGAAATCGCGTCCTCGCCGCCGACCAGTGCGGCCCGGACCCCGTTGCTCCACACCGCGTAGAGCGGCGGCCACCCGTTCTGCGGCGTCGACCACTCCACCGCGTCCGCCGCCCCCAGCGCCGCGTCGACGATGAACCCCTTCGCGCCACCCAGGTTCCCGTCCAGCGGATCGCCGTTGAAGAAGGAGTGCACGTACGCGGTGGTCGCGCCCTGCGCCTTCGCCTTCAGCAGCATGTCGGTGTTGCTGGGGTACAGGCTCTCGATCGCGGTTCCTTCGTAGCCCATCGCGTAGGGAGCGATCAGATGGTCGGTGTGGCCGAACATGAAGACGTGGCCGTAGAAGGGCGGACGGTACTCCTGCCCGACCACGAGCACGCGGTCCGGTTCGGAGAGCGGATGCGCACCTCCCCCGGGGATCCAGAACTGGTGGTCGAGGATGCGGTTGTCCTTGTTGGCGATCTGCTCGTTGACGATGTCCTGGTCCTCGGCGGCGGACATCATCATCAGGTTCTCAAGCGAATTGCGCAGGTTCCCGGCGTAGTTCATGTGCAAATGGGTCGAGCCGGAGAACCAGCCCTGGTCGGAGACGTCGGAGATCTCCTCGAGCACGACCGTCCGCTCGGTCACCTCTCCCGCCCGCACCTCGGCGTGCACGGTCTGCGGGGCGGTCTCGAATCCGCGCACCACGGTCATCTCGGCGGTGCCGGCCGGCAGCTCGACGGTGAACGAACCGGGGTGGTGGAAGATCCGGTCGCCGGCGCGGCTGACCCGGGCGTAGGCGTCGGCGGGCGCGTAGAACCTGCCGTCGGCGGCGGTCAGGTGGACACGGCTGGCCAGGAGCGTTCCGTCGGCGCCGGCCGTGCGGACCGAGAGCGTGCCGGTGGGCCGGGCCCAATGCCGCTCGGTGATGTCGACCCGGCGCAGCGCCCCTCCGTTGGCCTCGAGCAGGTGTAGCTGCGGCAGCCCGCCCTCGTTGGCCACGAACACGATCCACTCGGCGTCCGGCGACCAGCGCGGGTGAAAGGCGTCGAAGTCGAAGAAGGTCATCTTGTACGGCTCGCCGCCGCTGGTGGGCTGGACGTAGAGGTTCTGGAACTGGTCCGCCGCGCCCGCGGTCGAGGAATAGACGAAGCGGCGGCCGTCGTAGGAAACGTGCGGCTGCGTGCGGTACAGGGTCTGCTCGGCCAGGACGACCTGGCGTTCCTCGATGCCGTCCGCCCGCGCGGGGACCCGGTAGACGTTCCCGCTCCCGAGCGCCACGTCGCGGTTGGAGACGATCAGGAGCTCTTCGCCGTTCGGCAGCCAGGCCGGCGAGATGTGCATGTCCCAGGGGCCGAAGTAGAGGCGGTTGCGACCGAAGGAGTTGTCCGAGGTGACGGCCACCTCGCGCCCGGTCCAGGCGCCGTCGGCGAAAGGGCGGATGTAGATGTTGAAGTACCCGCTCGGGGCCGTGGAGACGTACGCAATCCGGTCGCCGGCGGGGGAGAAGCGCGGGTCGGTGTGGATGTGGGTGCCCTCGGTGAGACGGTGGCGCTCGCCGGTGGCCGTGTTCACGACTTCGAGGTGGATGGTGCGGCCTCCGTCGTCGGCGGTGTAGAGCAGCCACGCGCCGTCCGGGGAGTAGTTGGGCGACGAGTAGTAGCCGGGGCCGTGCACGATCTCGTGCGCGTCGCCGGTCGCGATGTCCACCTCCCAGAGCGAGCCGCTCATCGCAACGGCGACGCGCTCGCCGCCGGGGTGCCAGGCCGGGTACCAGGGCGACGAGGAGGGCGCCGGGGGGAAATGGAAGTTGTGCATGTAGTTGCCGCCGTGCGCGGCGGAGGGGTACGGGCGGTCGCCGGGCTGTGCGGTGAGGGTCGGGGTGGTAGTCAGTGCCAGGACGTCGTGCGGCGCCAGGATGGTGGCCAGTGCCAGGGCGGTGGTGAGCGCCGGGGCGGCGGCCAGTGCCGCGGCGGTCGAGGGCGTCGAGCGGGCGAAGCGGGTTGCGAGAGACGGGCCGAGCGAGGAGCGGTGCCGCGGCGAAAGCGGGACTCGTGGCATGGTCGTGCCTTGTGCGGGGGTGGTGGCCGCGCCGGGGGGGCGCGACGCAGCCGTGCAGGGATCGTACCGTGCGGGGGGGTGGGGGGCCAGTGCGGGGTGGGGTGGTTGCAGATGACTTCCCGGGTCGGTTACATATGCCGGATCCCGACGACCCCGTCACCGCGGGCTCCTTCGGGCAGGTTCCGCAGTCCTATGCGAACGGCCTGCAACCCGGCGCGCTCGCGGGGGCGCGCATCGGCGTCATCCGCGACCCCAGGGACCGCCGGGTGGAAGCGTCGTCGGAAGGCTTCCTGGAATCGGTTCCCGCTGGTCGGTGCGGCAGGTTCATCCGGGCTGGACGAAACTAAAACAATAGGTGTAGATTGGCGTATGGCTGCCCCGCGTGCCGGTGAGGCGCAGGGTGCGGCATTTGACTGTCAGGAGGTCCCCGATGAAGCCCGCTACCGTTCTGCCCCTCGTTTCCTCGCTTCTTGTCCTCGGCCTTGGCACGACCGCCTGCCAGGGGGATGTGGAAGAGCCCGAACCGGGCCCGGAACAGCCGGAACTCGACGAGTCCAGTCTGCCCTTCTCTGAAAGCCGGGATAGCGCCGGCGTCCGGATCGTCGAGAACGCCCGGCCCGCGGACACGGCGTTCCTGGATTGGCGGATCGGGCCGGAGCCGTCCGTGACGATCGGCGTCGCCGTGGGCGATGAGGCCCGGATGCTGCACCTGGTCATGGGCGCCACGATGTTGGCGGACGGACGGATCGTGGTGGCGGAAGGGAGCTCGAGTCAGTTGAAGGTGTTCGACTCGTCCGGCGCTCGGGTGGCGACCTGGGGCGGCCGCGGGGAGGGGCCGGGCGAGTTCCCGGGACAGATGCTCCACCGGATTGAACCCTGGCCGGGCGACTCCATCGTGGCCTGGTACGGGCCGGGTTGGCGCGTGTCGGTCTTCGACTCCGAGGGGAACTTCGATCGTGCCTTCCTGGGGCCTTCCGGCAACCAGGCGACGTGGCAGGCAGGACGTCCGAGGCTCGCGGCACGGTATGGCACGATTCTGACCAGCCTCGATGGGGATGAGCGCGTGGACACCGCCCTCATCGAGATCCGTGACGGCGAAGGCGGGCTCCAGGCGTCGCTGGGCTATCACCCCGCGCGCCAGCCGCTGTACTTCAGCCGCGAGCTGAGGCTCTCCGCCTGGGGTGACCTGGTCATCGTCAGTTCGCACGACAGGTACGAATTCAAGGCATATGCCACCGACGGCTCCCTGGTCCGAATCGTCCGGCGCGAGTACGAGACCCGGATGCCGGTGGCGGCGGACATCCTGGTCAGTCCCTCGCTCCGGCCGGAACTCCGGATACCTCTCGAAAGGGAGATGCTGAGGGTGCCGCAGAGTCAGATTGCGCCGACCTTCCCGGCGTTCTCGTGGGTCATGTCCGATGCGGCAGGTTACCTGTGGGTCAAGGAATACCAGCCTCCGAAGGAACAGCGGCCGGTGCCGCTCTGGACCCTCTTCAATCCCGAGGGACGGGTGCTCGGATTCGTCGAGACGCCGGTGGGGATGGACATCTATCAGATCGGGGAGGACTACATCCTTGGGCACATGGAGGACGAACTCGGGGTGGAGTATGTGCAGGTGTGGCCGCTGGAGCGATGGGTCGGCACGGATGGCGAGCGAGAGTGACGACGCGTCCTGGCGCGACGGTTCTGGTCGTTTGCGCCTTCGCCTGCCAGCCGGATGGGCGGGGCGCCCGCACGCCTCAGGTCCAGGTCCGCGACAGCGCCGGAATCCGCATCATCGAAAACCCGCGTCCTCCGAAGGGCTCGCGGCTGCCGTGGCGGATAGGACCGGAGCCGACGGTGTCGATCGGCGAGCGGGCCGGCGAGGAGCCGTACATGCTCTACTTTCCGACCAGCTTCTTCAGGTTTCCGGATGGACGGATCGTGGTGGCGAACAGGGGCACCGAGGAGGTGCGGGTGTTCGACTCGCTTGGAACCCACGTGGCAACCTGGGGAGGAGAGGGCGACGGGCCCGCCGAGTTCGAGACGTTGGGAGATGTCGCGCCATGGGTCGGGGATTCCATCCTGGCCTGGGACTTCGGCGACTACGGGATTTCCATCTTCGATTCCGACGGCAACTACGTACGTTCATTCTTTCTGCAGAGCGGCACGGACCCCCCGCGCCGGGGCCCGAGGCCGGTGGCGGCACGCGCGGACGGAACCATCCTGTCCATCGACCGGGTACTGGGTGATTCGGCCCTGGTACAGGTCTGGGACGCGGAGGGTGGCGTCCTCCCGTCCCCCGGCGTCCTACCCAACGAGGAGGTGCGTGCGGTAAGGGTTCCGGGTGGTTCCACGGAACAGGTGGGGGTTGCTTACACTCGCCAACTCCTGACGGCTGTCTGGGGTGACCTCGTTGTCGCCACCCTGAACAGGCCCTACGAGATCCGGGCGTTTCGGGCCGACGGTGCGCTCGCGCGCATCGTAAGGCTCGAGCACGAACCGCGGGTCCCGACAGAGACGGATCGGCAGACCTATGTCGAAGGGCGAATGGCGGAGCGCCGGGGTGGTGTCGATGCGGCGACCGGAGAACCCATACCCGATGCCCTGTTGGCGATGATGCGCGAGGTTTTTGAGGCCATCCCGGTGGCGGAGCACTTCCCGGCGTTCGCGGCGATCCTTGCCGACGACACCGGCCATCTCTGGGTCCGCGAATACGATTACCCGCAGGAGGAGAGGCCGGCCCCGCTCTGGACCGTCTTCGACCCGGCGGGCCAGGTACTGGGGTATGTTGAGACCCCCGAAGGCCTGCTGATCGGGCATATCGGGGAGGACTACATTCTTGGCCGGGCCGAGGACGAACTCGGTGTGGAGTATGTGCAGGTGTGGCCGCTGGCGCGCTCGGGAGGCTGAACAAGGGCAGCGACCGTGACGCCTCGAAGGAGGAAAGGGAAACAGATCGATGCGCCTACGCCGGCCCGCCCTGACGCTCACTGGATTGTCGGTTTTCACCATCGCTTGCCAGGCCGGCGATTCCCCGGCCCATCAGGCCGCCACCGTCATCGTCAAGGACAGCGCCGGGATCGAAATCGTCGAAAGTGCGGCGCCTGCGTGGGAGGGCGGTGGGTGGACGGTCGCGACCGAACCCAGCGTGTCCATCGGCCGGACATCCGGTGACGAACGGTATCTATTCGGCTCCGTCCGGGGGGCCATCGTGCTCGCGGGCGGACGAATCGCGGTGCTCGACCAACAGGCCGCGCTGGTGCGCGTGTACTCGCCCGAGGGGGTGCACCTGGAGGACTGGGGAGGAAGAGGGGAGGGCCCGGGTGAGTTCAACTTCCCCGTGAGCCTCTTCCCGTACCGGGGCGACTCGATCCTGGTGCGTGAGCTGATTTCCATGGGCCTCAGCGTCTTCGACGACCGGGGGCGGTTCGGAAGACGGACGATCCCGCCGATTCGAGCGGAGTTTGTGTCCGGTCTTGGCGACCTGCTGGCCGAGGGTTCCGCAATCCCGGCGGAGAGCTGCTGTCGCCTCTGGGGGCCGCTCTCGACCGGTGCCTTTCTGGTCGCCTATCCGCAGATGATTCCGACGACCGGGAACGGGATGCAGCGGAGCTCCGTGTCGGTGGCGATCATTCCGGACTCTGGCGGTGCGGCCGCAGGCGTGGGGGAATTCCGGGGCGGGCGGTACCTGCCGGGACCTACTCGTGCATCGGTGCCGACGACCTTTCAGTTCCCGCTCTGGTTCAACATGGCCGCGGGTCAGGATGGGTATTTCGTCACGGAGGGCGACGCCTATTCGATCAGTGAGTTCGACGCGACCGGCCGCCTGCGCCGGATCATCCGTCTGGCGCGCGGACCCCGGCCAGTCACCGATGAAGTCAAGGCGGAGCACGAGGCCTGGCTGCGCGAGCGGGTGCTGGCCCCCGGTGCGCCCATCGAAGGCGGTTCTCCGGAGCAGGTGTTGCAGCGGAGGCTCGACGAGCCCTACCCCGCTACTCTCCCTTCCTTCCACCAGCTTCATGTCGACCCGGACGGGAACCTCTGGGCTGCGCAGCGGCGGTACGGGGCGGGCGACGATGGAAGGTCGTCGGGGATGCTCGACTACTTCGTCTTCGGGCCGGATGGCCGCCACCTTGGGGTGATCGCGCTGCCCGACAATCTCCAGGCGTACCAGATCGGGAGGGACTACATCCTCGGGGTGGTGCGGGACGAACTCGATGTCCAGTTTGTTCACTTGTACGAGATCGTAAAAGGGGGTCGGTCGTGAAACCGATGATGATCCTGGTGGCGCTCATCGCCCTTGGCTGCCAGGCGCGCGACGGCCCTGCTCACGGGCCCGGCACCTTCAACGTCCAGGACAGCGCCGGCATCGAGATCGTCGAAAGCGTCACGCCGGCGTGGGACGGAGACGGCTGGAGGGTATCCGCGGATCCGAGTCTTGTCATCGGCCGGATGTCGGGTGATGAGCGGTACCTCTTCGGGGAAGTGGCCGGAGCCGTCGTGCTTCGCGATGGCCGCGTCGCGGTCGTCGACGGGCAGGCCGCGCTGATTCGCGTCTACTCGCCCGAGGGGGTGCACATCGAGGACTGGGGCGGCAGCGGAGAAGGTCCGGGAGAGTTCAGCGGCAGGCCGCAGAACATCCTTCCCTATCGCGGGGACTCGATCCTCGTCGAACAGTTTGCCAACGACGGCGCCAACATCTACGACGACCGGGGGCGGTTCGGGAGAGCCGTCGCGCCGGAAATGTGGGTGCGTTTCAATCTCCACCGTGCGTCGCTATTCGACCCTTCCCTGAGCCCCGTGACCACGTGCTGTACCCTCTGGGGCGCGCTCCCGAACGGCGCCTTCCTCGGTTCCTACTCGGAGATGCTTCCCTACCCGGGGACCGGAACGACGCGGGCTACCGTCATGGCGGCCATCACCCCCGAGTCCGGCAGCCCCCCCGAAGCCACCGGCGTCTTCCTGGGAGGCCAGTACCTCCATGAACCCGAAGGCGGCGTCAGCGATTTGCAATTCCAGTACCGCTTCAGCATGGCCGTGGGGCCGGACGGCTACTTCGTGACGGAAGGGGACGCGTACTCGATCAGTGCGTACGATGCGAGTGGCCGCCTGCGGCGAATCATCCGGCTCGACCGCGAGCCCCGCCCGGTCACCGCCGAAGTGAGGGCGGCTCACGAAGCCCGGCTGCGCGAGGAGACTTCACCCGAAAACGAGGAACGGCTCCAGCGCCGGCTCTCCGTCCCCTACCCGACGCACCTCCCCGCCTTCGAGTGGCTCCATGCGGACGCGGAAGGGAACGTCTGGGCCAGGCACCGGCGGTATGGCGCGGACGATGGCACGGCGGGCGCCGGCATGTACGAGTTCTTCATCTTTGGAGCCGATGGCCGCCACCTCGGCACGATCGAGTTGCCGGCAGGTCTCGAGGTATACCGGATCGGCACGGATTTCGTGCTCGGCAAGGTGCGTGATGAATTGAGTGTGGACTACGTTCACCTGTACAGAATTGAGAAGTGAGGTTGTGCTGAGAGAACGATATGTCAAGTACACCTTACCTTTGGTAAAGTAGAGTTTACGAAGTGGCAGCAGAGTCCCTCAGCGCTTCCTTCAGGCGCGCCAGCCTCGCAAGGGGAATCGGTGCAAGCCCCGGGGCACGCAGGACCAGGTCGAGATCGCTGCCTCCGTGACTTCGACCATCGGCTCGGCTCCCATGGGCCCAGACTTCCGCTTCGGGAATATGCCGGGCAACAAGGGCTTGGATTGCGGTCCGATGACGCGGAAGAAGATCGAGTCCGTCAGTCACAGGTGCTCCCCTCGATCATGTCGGCCAGAGCCTTTGCGTCCGCTATGAAACCGGGCAGCAGTTCCAGCGTGCTCTCTGCCAGGATCTCACCATGGTCGTGAGCGGTCTCGTTGCGCGTGTCGCGGTAGGCCAGCCATCGCTCGCAGGCCTCGGCCGTAATCAGGCCGTGCCTTGCCCCCTGCCGGAAGAGGTCCTTGAAGACGAAGCGGTCCACCTGGCGGCGGCATCGATGGGCGGTGATTCCCTGACTGCCCCCAGCGCCCGCTAGATGCTAGATCTCCCCCCGCCGCGCCGCCCACACCGCGTAGTGACTCGCCCGCGCGGCGAGCGCCATGTACGTGAGCGACGGATTCTGGCACGCCGACGAGGTCATCGACGCGCCGTCGACCACGAAGAGGTTGGGAATGTCCCATGCCTGGTTGTGCGCGTTCAGCACGGAGGTGGCCGGGTCGCGGCCCATGCGCGCGGTTCCCATCTCGTGGATGGTGAGGCCGGGCGGGGTCATGTCGGCGTCGATCGAGATGTCGCGGCCGCCGCCGGCGTCGAGCATTTCGGCCGCGCGTTCGGCGGCGTCGCGCATCATGATCCGCTCGTTGTCGCTCCAGGCGCAGCTGATCCGCAGGGTGGGAATCCCCCATTTGTCGACCTGCTCCGGGTCGAGGGCGACGTGGTTCTCCTCCCGGGGCAGGCATTCGCCGAAGCCGTTGATCCCGCAGGACCAGGGCCCGGGGCGCATCAGCTCGTGCTTGAAATCGGCGCCGAATCCAGGCATGGAGTTGCCGCGGCCCCAGCCGGCGCGCGACGCCGAGCCCTGGTAGCCGTAGCCGCGCAGGAAGTCGGCGGCGGGTTCGGTGACGTTGGCGAAGCGCGCGACGTAGATGCCGTTGGGGCGCCTGCCACGGGTGGTCCGGTCCTCCCAGCCGTCGAAGGTCGCGCGCGCGCCGACGCCCATGGTGTGGTCCATCAGGTACTTGCCGAGCACGCCGCTGGAGTTGGCGAGGCCGTCGGGGAAGTCGGCCGACTTCGAGTTGAGGAGAATGCGCGTCGACTCCAGCGCGGAGGCGCCGAGAAAGATGGTGCGGGCGCGGAACTCCATGTCCTCGTGCGACTCGGCATCGATCACGCGGACGCCGGTGGCCCGGCCCGCCTGCGGGTCCCAGATGACTTCGGCGACCACGCTGTTGGGCCGCAGGGTGAGCCGTCCGGTGGCTTCGGCGGCGGGGAGCGTCGCGTTGATCGAGCTGAAGTAGCTGCGCGTGCGGCAGCCGCGGTGGCAGGGTCCGCAGTAGTGGCAGGCGCTACGCCCCCTGTGGTCGGCGGTGAGGACGGCGGTGCGGCCGATCGTCATCCGCCGGCGCCCGCCGAAGGCCCGGTCGATCGCGTCGGCCACATGCGCCTCGACGCAGGACATCTCCATCGGGGGCAGGAAGACCCCGTCGGGGAGATGCGGCAGCCCCTCCGCGCGGCCGCTGATCCCGGCGAAAGCCTCGACGTGGTCGTACCAGGGGGCGAGGTCGGCGTAGCGGATCGGCCAGTCCACGCCGAATCCGTCCCGGGCGTTGGCCTCGAAGTCGAGGTCGCTGAGGCGGTAGCTCTGCCGCGCCCACATGATCGAGCGCCCGCCCACCTGCCTCCCGCGGATCCACCGGAAGGGCTTGTCCGGGTCGGTGGTGTAGGGGTTCTCGATGTCGTTGACGAAGAACTTGCGCGCGACCTCGTCGCAGGCGTAGCACTCGCGCTGGACCGGCTGGGTCTCGGCGAGCGCCTTGCGGTCGTTCCAGCCGCGGTAAGGCATCTCTTAGCTTGGAAGGTGTTCGGCGTAGTCGCGCTCGGGGACGATCATCGGGCCGGCTTCGAGGACGAGGACGCGGGCGCCCAGTTCGCAGAGCTCCTTGGCGGCCCAGCCTCCGGACATGCCGGAGCCGACGACGATGACGTCGTGATCCTGGCGGCGGGGGCGGAGGTTCATGGGCGGGCCTCCGCTGGCGTGAGTGGGGCACAGCCCTCGAAGGTGCGGAAGGTGGTGCGGTAGCCGAGGGCCTCCAGCCCGGCTTCGGAGGTGAAGTAGGCGGTGATTGTGAAACGTTTCACATCGTGGAAGAAGTAGCGGGACGGGCGGGCATCCGGGTCTTCGCGCAGCCGGGCGAGCTCGTCGTCGAATTCGCCGACGAGCTGCCTCTTCTGCTCCTCCGTGCAGTCCGCGAGGTCGGCGCCGAAGCGCTCCCGGGCGGTCTGGTCCACCGTGTCGAGCCCGGCAAGGAAGCGGTCGCGGTCGTCGTCTTCGAGCCACCCGTCCACGAGCGCGGTCACGAACTCGGTCACCCCGGCCTCGGCGGCGCCCGGCGTGTCGGTCGCGGGGATGATGATGTCGGCCAGCGCTTCCAGCGCCCGGGCGCGCTCGGGGGTGAGCTGGGTTCCGGTGGGGGTCGTGGCCGGGGCCGAATCGGATCCTCGGTCCTGGGGGATCGAAGCCCGGACGCGCTCGCCCCACGCCAGCAGGTCGCCGAGCGCTCCCGATTGCAGGAGGAGCGGGCCGCTCGCGACCCCGCCAAGCACTTGAATGGCTCGCCTTCTTTGCATGCGTTACTGGTCTTCTGTCGTTCCCGCGAATCCTGCCGAGCGGGCTTCACCGAGTAGCGTGCCATCGACACGCAGATTGGACTTCCCCGATGCCGAACCTTACACGCCGCGAAGCCCTGATGGCAACCGGAGCCGCCTCGCTGGGCCTGATGGTCCCCCAAGCGGGCGGGAGAGTCAGTGGCCGGATGGGTACGGCCAGCCGAGTCGATAGCCAGACCGGCCTCGTCCAGTCGGTCGCGCGCTGGTGCTTCTCCGGCATTCCGCTGGAGCCGTTCTGCGCGGCAGTCGCCGACATGGGGCTGACCGCGATGGACCTTCTCACGGTGGACGAGTGGAGCGTCGCTCACGACCACGGCCTCACCGTCTCCTGCGGGGACGTAGCCGCCGGAAGCATCGAGGACGGGCTGAACGAGCCGGACAATCACGCCACCATCATCGGCGCCTTCGAGCAGCATATCCCCCGCGCCGCCCGCGAAGGCGTGCCCAACGTCATCTGTTTCTTCGGAAACAGGCGGGGGATGTCGCACGCGGAGGGCATCGCCAACTCGATCCGGTGCCTGCGGGAGTGCGCGCCGATCGCCGAAGCCGAGGGCGTCACGATTCTCGTCGAGGTGCTGAATTCCAAGGCCGGCGGGCACCTGGACTACATCGGCGACCACATGGACTATGCCCTCGAAGTCATGCGGGCCGTGGATTCGCCCCGTGTGCGCATACTCTACGACATCTATCACATGCAGATCATGGAAGGGGACATCATCCGCACCCTCACCGATGCCCGGGAGTGGATCGGCCACTACCACACCGGCGGTGTCCCCGGGCGCGCCGAGATCGACGGCACGCAGGAGCTGCACTACCCGGCGATCGTGCGCGCGATCCGCGACACGGACTTCAGCGGGTACATGGCCCACGAATTCATCCCCCGCGGCGGCGACCCGCTGCGCTCCCTTGCGCAAGCGGTGGAACTCTGCGCAGCCGCGTAGGGTAGCATCGTGATGCGTCGCGTCCCCCTCCTCGCCGCAGCCGCCGCACTCGCCGTATGCGCCGCGATCCACCCCGCCGCTGCCCAGGAGAACGAGCAGATCCTGGCGCGGATGGAATTCGAGCGGATGCGGCTCTACTCGGGACCGGCGGTCAACTACACGATCCTGAAACAGAACGCTCTGCGCGAGGTGCTGGCGCTCGGGTTCGGGCCGGCCCGGGCCATGTCGCTGCGGGAAACGCGGTGGCGCGCGATCGGGCCGAGCGGGATCGACGCAGAGGACTTCTCGCCGGGTGGCCGGTTCGCGGGCCGCGTATCGACCATCGCCATCCACCCGACCGATCCGAACATCCTCTACGTGGGGGGTGCGCAGGGTGGGGTCTGGAGATCGGACGACGCCGGCCTCAACTGGACACCGCTGACCGATGGCGAATGTTCGCTGGCGATGGGGTCGATCGCGATCGATCCGGTCGACCCGCAGATCGTCTACGCCGGCACGGGAGAACAGCACTTCTCCGGCGACAGCTACTACGGGTGCGGGGTGCTGCGGTCGCTGGACGGCGGCGCGACCTGGGAGCAGCTGGGGGAAGATGTCTTCGTGCGACGGCGGTCGTTCACCGGGCGGGCCGGCATGGGGAGCGGCGGTGCCCGGATCGCACGGGTGGTGGTGGACAGGGCCAGCGCGGGGTCGGCGGCCACGACGAATGTGCTTGTCGCGTCGAGCTTCGGCCTCTTCCGCTCGACCTCGAGCGGGCAGGCCTGGGAACTCGTGCTGGAGGGCTACGCCACCGATGTGGTGGCGCACCCGGTCTTTCCTTCAGTCCTGTATGCGGCGCTGAACGGGCGGGGGATCTACCTGTCGTCGGATGGCGGGGCGTCATGGACCTACGCGTCCGAGTCGATTCCCCGGGAGGGGACGGAACGGACCATCCTCGCCGTCGCCCCTTCGGACCCGGATATCCTCTATGCGGGAGTGGTGCTGGAGGGCGAAACCCGCCGACGCGCCGACATGGCGATCTACCGCACGGGCGACGGCGGCGCGTTCTGGGAGGTGATGCCTGCGGAGGGCGCCAGCTGTTCCAACCAGTGCTGGTACGACTTCGCGATGGCGGTCCATCCGGACAGCGCCGCCGAGCTGTACCTCGGCACGGTACCGATGTACCGGTCGACCGACGGGGCCATGACGTTCACCCAGGTGCACCCGAACAATCTGTACGTGGATCAGCACCACCTCGTCTTCGATACGCTCAGCGAACCCTACCGGCTCTACGTTGCCAATGACGGCGGGGTCTTCCGCACCAGCGACGGCGGCACCAGCTGGCTGGGGCTCAACAGCAACCTCGCGCTGGCCCAGTTCTACCGAGGCATCAGCCTGCATCCGTCGGATCCGGTGATCGCTCTCGGGGGAACGCAGGACCAGGGGACGTTGAGGCCGTCCGCGGGCACGCTGGCGTGGGACAAGGTCTTCCCGGGCGACGGAGGGTACACGGCGTTCGACGCCGAAGATCCGGATGTGTGGTTCAACGAAGTGCAGTGGATCCCGGGCTCGGGTGTGGCCGGGCCGCGCAGGAGAGGCGGGTTGTCGCGAAACGGGATCGACATCGGCGAGAACGCGCTCTTCATTCCACCGCTGGTGATGGATCCCGTCGATTCGAGGCGGCTCTACTTCGGGACGCAGACCCTCTACCGGACCGACAACTCGGCCCGCAACTGGACCCCCATCTACGAGACCCCCGACGAAGCCGTTATCACCGCGATTGCGCCCTCGGCCGCCAGCCCGAACACGGTCTACGCGGCCATCCGCATGGGACGGATCGTCGCTACGCACGACGGGGGCGAGACGTGGCTGGAAGCGAGTCAGGCAGAGGGGCTTCCCGACCGCTACATCGGGGGCGTGGCTGCGCATCCAACCGACCCCGACCAGGCCTACGCAGCGGTGGGCGGCTTCCTGAGCGGCCACGTCTACCACACGGCCGACGGCGGCCGCAGTTGGCAGGACCGCACGGGCAACCTACCGGACCATCCCGTCAACTCGATCATCTACGATCCGGCGGACCCGAACGGAGTCTACCTCGCCACCGACTTCGGCGTGTTCCATTCGCCGACGGGGGACGGCACGTGGACCCGGCTGCAGGACGGACTGCCCGTGTCGGCCGTGTACGACGTGGCGGCTCAGCCGGGGACCGGCAGGCTGGTCGCGGCGACCCACGGGCGCGGAATGTTCGAGTTGCCCATCGAGGTTCCGCTGAGCGCGCGCGTCCGCCCGGCTTCCATCACCGACACCGCCATCGTGGCCAGCCAGAGACGGATCATCGGCGACGTGATCGTGGCCCCCCACGGACAGGGGGACTACAGCGCGGCCTGGACCAGCTCGAGCGACTCTTCCTGGGTGCTGTTGCCCGGCGCGGCAGGCCAGGGCCGGGGCCGGTTCGACTACCAGCTCTCCACGGCGGAGCTGCCCTCGGGCGACCACGAGGCGGCCATCGACATCTCGGTCGCGGGGGTCGCGGAGCCGGTCTCGATTCCGGTCCATCTCCACATTCCGCTGGCCAGCCACCTCGAGCTTGAGGCGGGCGATCCGCCGCGGTCGGTGCTCGTCGGCAGCACGGAGTCCTTCGAGGACTCGGTCCGGGTGGTCTTCACAGGGCCCAGAACGGGCACGAGGTGGACCGCCGAGTTCGGAGGCGGGCCGTGGTCGGAGTTGGGCAACGCCTCGGGGGCGGGGGACGGCGCGGTGACCTGGACGGTTGATCCCGGCGGCCTGGAAGTGGGTGCCTACGTGGACACGGTGGTCGTGGAGGCCGAGTGGGCATCGGGGAGCCCGGCCATCGTGCTGGACAGCTTCCTGGTGAAGCCGCCGCTTGGGGTGACGGGGCCGCGCACTACGGGTGGCTACGGGATTGCGGGGTGGACTCTGGCGCCCCGCGACTCGGCGGACGCCGGGCTGTTCGGTTTCGAAGCCGAACTCGCGCGGTGGACGGCCGCGGTGGAGGGATCGGAGTGGCTGACGATCGAGCGGGGCGCGGGGGCGTACGGGGAGGCGGTCGTGTGGACCCGCAATTCCGCCGCGCTGACGTCCGGGGTGCGCGAGGACACCATCACCATTCGGGTGCAGGGCCGCCCGGAGCTTTCGGGAGTGATCGTGGACCGCTTCGAGGTGGTGGAAGGGATGACGCTGGAGGATGCGGCGCTTCAGGTTCTGGGGCTCGACAGGCTGGAGGCCGGGCAGACCCGCTTCCTGGACTGGTTCGGGAACCGTGACGGGGCCTTCAACCTCGGAGATGTGCTGAGGTGGCTGGACCACTGCGCGACGGGCCCGGGCGGGTCGGGGTGCCCGGCTGGCGCGAGCAGCGCGGGGACGGCGGAGGGTGGCAGTGCCGGATCGGGCAGTGACGGGGCGGTGGCCGGCCGCGGCGCGGGAGCGGCGGAGGGCCGCGTGGGGAGGGAGCCGTGAAGGGGTTGAAGCGGCTCGGCCCTGTGGTGTTCGCCGTGGGCGTGGTCGTGTTGGCCTACTCCTGTGGCGACGGTGTCGAGCCCGAGCCGCCGCCCCCGGACCCGTCGGGGTTCCTCCAGGTCTCGGTCACGCTGAACCGGGACGATGTGGGCGCGATGATCCTGCGCATCTGGGCCGATCCGATTCCGGACTCGATCCGGGGCGCGTCCGGGCTCACGGTCCATCATGCGCCTGCCCCACAGTCGGTGCGCGCGTTCGTGGCGGGTCCCCTTCCGGACTCTGGCAGCGTGCTCCGCTTCTGGACCGCGAACACGAACCTGCTGGGACGTCACAGGGTAACGGTGGAGCAGGTGGCCGGGACGGACTACCGGCAACTCTTTCCGTCGTCGGTCACGGCGCGGGTGATCCGGTAGGGGCAAGCGGCCGGCCCGGGGGCCAACTCAGACCGGCGTCTCCCCCCGAATCGTCACCCGGTACCCCGACCTCGTCGCCGGCCAGTAGTCCCAGATCGCGTGGTGCTGGGTGCAGCGGTTGTCCCACATCGCCACCGAGTTGGTACCCCAGCGGAAGCGGCACTGGAAGTCCGGCCGCCCCACATGCTCGAAGAGGAAGCCCAGGATCGCGCGGCTCTCGGCGGGCGGGAGGCCCACGATGTACTGCGTGAACATCTGGTTCACGAAGAGCGCCTTGCGGCCGGTGACCGGGTGGGTGCGCACCACCGGGTGCTCGGCCGAAGGGTAGGCGCGCCCGCCGTCGTCCCGGCCGATCAGCCGGTTGACCTCGCGGTAGTAGGGTCCGCCGTCGTGGACGGCCGTCAGCCCATCCAGCAGCGTCCGCATTCGCTCCGACAGCGCCTCATACGCGGCGTACATGTTCGAAAACAGCGTGTCGCCCCCCGTCTCGGGCACGGTGTGCATCCGCAGGATGGACCCCATCGGCGGCCTCGGGTCGCAGGACACGTCCGAGTGCCACTGCTCGCCGGTCGCGCGGACGGAGTTCTCGTCGGCGTGGATCGGCATGACCTCCGGGTGGCCGTCGACGCCGGGGTCGTTCGGGTGGGCGACGAGTTCGCCGAAGCGCGCGCCAAGGGCCTTCTGGCTCTCGATCGAGATCTCCTGGTCCCGGAAGAAGAGGACGCAGTGCGACATAAGGGCGTCGCGGATCGCGCGGAAGTCGATGTCGGTGACTTGCTCCAGTTGGACGCCGCGGACCTCGGCACCGATCACGGGTGTAACGGGATGGACGGAGAGGTTGGAATCGCTCATGTTGTCGAAATGTAATCCAGACATGACAGTGGGGGACTATTGACCATGGCTCCAGCGTTCAGATGGTGGGTGACGTTGCTCCTTTTCATGGCTGCCGGTTGCGGCGAGAGCGCCGCGACCGGTGATGCCGGGACCCCCGCCGAATGGGACCGGGCGGAGTATCCACTCGTAACAGGAATCCAGGACAGCGCTGGCGTCCGAATCGTCGAGAATGCGCGCCCCGCCGACGATTCCCGGCTTCCGTGGAGAATCGGCACCGAACCGCTGGTGTCGATCGGCGAGGCCACGGGTGAGGAACCCTACCTGCTCCACCGGGTCATGGATGCGCTGATGCTCCCGGACCGCCGGGTGGTGATCGTGAACACCGGTACGAGCGAGATCCGCCTGTACGACGCGGAAGGGGTTCACCAGACCACCTGGGGCGGCACCGGCGAGGGTCCGGGCGAGTTCCAGTACCTAACGGGCGTCAGGCTGTGGCCCGGGGATTCCATTCTTGCGTTGCACACGCTGGAAGGCGCGTCCGACGGGGGTTCCTCATGGCGCGGCGATATCTTCGACAGTACCGGCAGACTGGGGCGTTCCTTCCGCACACCGTCCGGCATCGGCTTCCCCTTCCAGCCGGCAATCGTCCTGGCCGACGGGAGCATTCTCGGTCGCACGAGAATCAGGGCACGCGGCCCCGATGGCCGACAACCTGACGAAGGATACTATCGCGATGAAGCCGAGTACGATCTTCTGGGCCGGGACGGGACAACCACGGTTTCCTTTGGCCGCTACCCGGACATCGAGGCTTACACCGGGGTCTTCGCCGGCCTGCCGCTAACGGCGGGAATGGCCTTCGGCCGACGGGTCATGGAGGCGGTGTGGGGGGACCTGCTGGTCATCGGAAACAACGATCGATACGAGTTGCGCGGGTTCGGCAGGGCGGACGCGTCCCTTGAGCGGATTGTGCGGCGCGAGCATACAATCACGGCTCCGACCAGGGCCGAATTGATCGAGGCGCGTGAACGGTCGATAGCGGAAGGCAACGTGCCGGAACGGTTCATCCAAATGGGCCGCGCGGCGGCCGCTGAAGCTCCGATCGTAGAGAGCTACCCGGCGTTCAGCGCGATTCTGTCGGACGCCATGGGCCACCTCTGGGTACGTGAATACGACCTCCCGGGCGAGGACCGCCCCGCACCACTCTGGACGGTGTTCGACGCGGAAGGCCATGCGCTCGGGTTCGTCGAGACGCCCCCCGGGATGTCGCTCCTCGAGATCGGCGACGACTACCTGCTGGGCTACACGACCGACGAACTCGGGATCGAGAGGGTGCAGGTCTGGGAGTTGGAACGGGGCAGGTCTCCATCCAGGGTGTCCTGATCTCGGAAGAACAGGACCTGTTGCGCCAATGAGCGCGGCCACCACCGCGCGTTACCCTGCCAAGAAGATTCGGCCATCCCATTTGCTACTGACAGCGGCAAGACCACATTTGGTTCGACGTCCCACAGACGAGTACGTCAGGCTGTATGCCAGTACGGAAGAGAGGGAAGATGCGCCGGGGAGGTCGGCCACGGATTCAATGGCGAATTCAGTGGACTTCGTTCTGGAGGTAATCGATACGAGATCAGGTGAACTCTTGGCGTCCGAAGTCTACGCGCAACCGCAAGTGCGGGACATTGTCCCCAGTGGTCTTTTCCGCGGTTCGCTGACAGGGTATCGACACAAGGAAGGCGACGATGGCCTGGCTTTTGTGGAAGTCGTTACCGTGGAGTTGGTACCGAGGTGAGCCGGCGAAACGAAAGGAGCGCCGTCAGGCCGACAAGAATGGCTGACTTGTACTTGATCCGTTACTTCGACGGAAGTGTACCCAACAGGAGGAATCCCATGATGAAGATGACCAGGAGTATTCTGTTTGTGATGCTGGCAGGCGTTTTGCCACTGGCTTCGGCCGGCGAGGTGCCCACGGAGGTCTCGAGGCAGGAGGAGGGCTGCTCGGGGTTTGAAGATTGGCGGGACCATCGCGCGGGCAAGGATTGGCACCAACATTCCTCTTCACCTCGTCCTTGGGACCAGCGGCCAGGTGACTGGGAGCAGACTGACGATCCACGGGCTGATGGAAGGCGGCATGAGCTGGCAGGAGGGGAGACGCTGGACGACTATTGGGCACATCACAATCCATGCGCCGGCAACTAACTTCAAGTCTCCCTGTGTACCCCCG
Organism: Gemmatimonadota bacterium; assembly: GCA_022826005.1. Lineage (GTDB taxonomy): Bacteria > Gemmatimonadota > Gemmatimonadetes > Longimicrobiales > Gaopeijiaceae > Bin94. The sequence continues at coordinate 30,373 of JAJDVT010000140.1, forward strand.
CCTGGCCTCCCTGCTAGCGGCTTCCGCTATAGCGCTGGGTTTGACTCTCGACCGCCCCGGTGAGGATCGGAAACATTGGCAGGAGACCTGCTTGCGGAGCCCCGCGCGCACCTTCGAATTGGGCAGTGTGACCGAGATTGGGGACCAAGCCCCACCACCGTGCCGCATCGAGTTTCACCCAACCGGAGTCAGGCTCGAGGCGACAGCAGATGGGTCACGCCCCGACCCGGGTCGGACCGTAGTGGTGGATTCCGATGGTCGCTTCATCTCGGCCAACGCGCGCGGATGGCGAACCGCCATCAGCGTATGGGATGCTCGAGGGAGATACCTATCGTCTTTCGGGGGAGAGGGAGAAGGCCCCGGCGAGTTCTTGTCTCGGTATGGGATGCTGAACCTGCTGTTGGACGACCGGGGCAGACTGCACATTCGGGACGGCTCGCCCGCCTGGTCGCTCTTTTCGCCGGACCACGACTTCATCCGGCGGGTTCCGGCCAACGTGATGGGTGGCCTGATCGGATCGTCGGTCATTCTGGACGGAGGATCAGCACTGGCCAGCGACGGCATTCTGTCGAATCAATCGCATTACTTTCGAGTTACCGATACGACAGGTGCACTTGAACGCGTCTTCGGGCCACTCGGGGACGCAACGGCCGGAACGGAGAGGCGCCCGATCAGCTACGTCGGCGGCGGTTCGTTCTGGGCCGGCCCGGGCGAAAAGGGTGCGCAATCCTATCTCCTGGAGGAATGGGGGATTGACGGGGAGTTGCGACGCACGATTCGTCGTGACGTTTCATGGTGGCAGTGGCGTGGCGAGATGGACACATCCGCCAGAGTGCGCCAGGTACACATCGTTCGCAACGGGTTGCTTTACGTATTGGCTTGGCGTCCGACCGACGAGTACCTCAGGGAATACGAGTCCAGGGCTGGCAGAGAGCGGCCCGTGGCGGACTGGGAGTGGTGGGAATCACTGGAGGCGATGGCGGAGTACGTCGTGGAGGTGATCGACACGCGATCGGGTGAACTCCTGGCTTCCGAGGTCTACCCCCAACCGCAGCGGCACGAGATTGTTCCGATGGCGTTGTTTCGCGGCTCATTGGTCGGATATCTGCACAAGGTGGGAGACGACGGTCTTCCTTTCGTGGAGATCGTGACAGTGGAGTTGGTGCCGAGGTAAGGACCTCAAGGGCCACCTGCCGACCACAGCAACTCGGAAAACTATGGAATGACGCGGCTGGAACAGGGTGGGCGGCCGAACAGAATGCGACAGGGAACGTTCACTTCACATGATTGCTGACGGTCAGTCTTTCTCGCATGGGATTGCCGTTGCCTGCCGGTCGATGATATCATGAATCCATGCAAAATGATACCATCCGCAACCAGCGCGAACGTCCCGCCTCCGGGCGCTTCGTCCTGCGCATCGATCCCTTCCTGCATGGAACGCTCCGGGCAAGGGCGCGGTCCAAGGGCGTTTCGCTGAATCGGTATTGTGCCCGCGAACTGGGATCGCCGAGCAGCGAGCTGCCGCAGCCCGCCGCCGCAGCGGTGGGTCGCGCGCACTCGATCCTGGCCGAGTCGCTGTTGGGCGTCGTCGTCTTCGGCTCGTGGGCACGCGGGGAGCCCTCGTCGGAGTCGGATCTGGACATCCTGCTGATCGCCGACGACCGGCTTCCGATCGCCAGGGCCCTGTACCGGCAATGGGACAACGGCCCCGTGCTGCAGTGGGACGGGCATGTGGTCGAGCCCCATTTCGTTCACCTGCCGACAGACGTTGAGGCGCCTTCCGGCCTGTGGGCCGAAGTGGCCATTGACGGTCTTGTCCTCTTCCAGAGGGGGCTGGCGGTCTCGCGCGCGCTGGCAGGCGTCAGGCGCCGGATTCTGGAGGAGCGCCTCTCCCACCGGGTGGTTCACGGGAACTCCTACTGGGTGCGGGAGCCATGAAGAACACGGGGCTGGCCCGGGATTACCTCCGCCGCGCAAGGGTCCGGCTGGCGGCTCTGGACTTCCTCTTCGACGGGGAGAGCTGGGCCGATGTGGTGCGCGAGTCGCAGGAGATCGTCGAGCTGTCCCTGAAGGGGTTGTTACGCTCCGCCGGAATCGATCCCCCGCGGATCCATGATGTCTCGAAGATCCTCGTGGCGGAGGGGGACCGGCTGCCCGCGGAGCTGCAATGCGAATTGGAGTGGCTGGCGGACACTTCGCGGCACCTCCGGAGGGACCGCGAGCTGGCGTTCTACGGGGCGGAGGACCTGACGCCCTCGGGATTCTACTCTCGTGCCGATGCCGAGGGCGCACGGGACGGTGCGCGGCGTGTCGTTGAGGTGGTGTGGCCGTGGGTGGTCGGATAGGCGGCCTCGCATTGACACCGCCCCACGTTCCGCCGTAACATCTCCTAACTCTCTAGGATTTTAGGAGGTGGAGATGTATCGAGCTGCATCACAGCGGATGGCGGGCAGAATGGGTCGGGCGGTGTCGACCTGGTTGCTGGCGGTCAGCCTTGTCGTGGCCGCCGGCTGCGACGACGGCGACTCGTCCGAGGCGGGGCCAGAGGTCGAGGAGGATGCAGGGACCGCGCTCGCTGTCGCCGGCGATCGCGCGGGGCAGCCTTTGGTGACTGACATCCGGGACAGCGCCGGAATCCGGATCATCGAGAACGCACGCCCGGCGGACGATTCGCGCCTTCCATGGCGGATAGGGACCGAGCCGTCGGTGTCGATCGGGGAGATCGACGGGGACGAACCCTATGTCCTTCACGAGGCGGATGACGCGGTGATGCTTCCGGGCGGGCGCGTCGTCGTAGCGAACACGGGGACCAACGAGATCCGCCTGTACGACGCGGACGGCACTCATCAGACCACCTGGGGCGGCAACGGTGCAGGACCGGGCGAGTTCCAGGCTCTTGCCGGCATCGCCCCGTGGCCGGGGGATTCGATTCTGGCCTGGGAGGCGATGCGGTCATTGTCGGGAAGAGCCGATCTGTGGCGCGGATCGGTCTTCAACGCCGCGGGCGACCTGGGCCGGTCATTCCGCATCGAGTCGCACGACGGCACCGGCCTTGAGCCGCGGGTGGTTCTGGCCGGCGGGGGAATCCTGGGACGAATGACCACGGGCGGCGCGGACGACGGCTACTGGCGCCATGAGGCCACGTATTCCCTCCTGACCCGCGAGGACGCCGCCGACGTTCCCTTTGGCACCCACCCCGCCCACGAGGGATTCCGCGGGGTGTACAACGGCGTGATGCTGCACGTCGCCCACATGGCCTTCAGCCGCGGACTCGAGGAGGCGGCATGGGAAGGCATGCTCGTGATCGCCGCGAACGACCGGTATGAGCTTCGCGCCTACGGCATGCCGAACGGAACCCTCGCCAGGATCGTGCGCCGGGAGCATTCGAACCGTGCTCCAACCCGCGCCGAGGTTGCCGAGGCGATGCACCGCACGTTCATCGAGGGCGAGCAGCCGGAAGAGGTCATCGAGATGTTCCGTCCCGCCTTCGACGAAGCCCCTCTCGTGGAGGGCTTCCCGGCGTTTCGGTCGGTCCTTGCCGATCCCTTGGGGCACCTGTGGGTGCAGGAGTATACGCCGCCTGACGTGGACAGGCCCGCGCCGCTTTGGACGGTGTTCGGCCCGGACGGGCGGGCGCTCGGGTTCGTGGAGACCCCGGCCGGGCTGTCGATCTTCGAGATCGGCGCGGGCTACCTTCTGGGCCGCGCGACGGACGAGCTCGGGATCGAGAGGATTCAGGTGTGGGGGTTGGAGCGGGCCGGGGGGTAAGTTGGTGCCTAAGGGTTTGATCGGGACGACGACCGCCTTGTTGCGCCGAACCCGGCACGGTTGGCGTCAGCGCATCACCATCGACCCGAGCGGCCGCCCGCCCAGCAGGTGCAGGTGGAGGTGGTAGACCTCCTGCCCGCCGTGTTCCCGGCAGTTGATCATGACGCGGTAGCCTGCCTCGGCGATTCCCTCGTCGGCCGCGAGGTCGGCGGCGACCCGCAGCATCCTGCCCAGCACGGCTTCGTCGTCCGCGGAGACATCCGCGAGCGTGGGGATCACGCGGTTGGGCACGATCAGAATATGGGTGGGCGTGAGCGGGCGGATATCCCGGAAGGCGGTCACCAGGTCGTCCTGGTGCACGATGTCGGCGGGGATCTCGCCGCGAACGATCCTGGAGAAGATGGTGTCGTCGGGCATGATGTTCGGGGATTGGTAGGGACGGGAAGCGGGTCGTTGCGTGGGTGGAATGGTAGCACCCGGCGGGCGGCCCGGTCGAGAGTCCCATTATGCTATGTAGGTGCGCCGCGCGTCATGCGATCTTCGGTGGAGATGACGTGGTTGCGACCTCCGTCGGGTCTTGAATAGCTTCGATGGGTCGGAGCCAAGCGCCGACACCAGAGCGAGGGGAAAGCATGGATTGGTGGCAGACGGTTGGCCTGATGGGGACGCTGGTGCTGACAGGCACGGCTGTGGCAACTTTTGGCTGGCGCGTCCTGCGCAAGGAGACCGACAAGCTGCGCGAGGAGAGCCGGCGGGCCCACGACAGCATCGGCGGCGAGATCGTCCGGCTCCGCAACGACCTGCGTGGCGAGATCGTTCAGTTTCGCGACGACCTGCGCGGCGAGATGGGGCAAGTCCGCAGCGACCTTCGGGGTGAGATCGGGCAAGTCCGCAGCGAGCTTGCCCAGCTCCGAGAGGGTCAGGCAAGTCTCAGCGAGGGTCAGGCACGTCTGCGCGAGGGACTGGGCGAGGTCCGTGGCGAATTGCGGGGTCTGACCCACTCGTTGCAGGCGCTGCGGGAGGACTTCCGGGCACACGTCCTGGCGGGGGCTGACTGAGACCGCGCCACCGAACGCCCGTACCCGACCGCCCTCCGCTACCTGGCGTACCGACTCTCCAGCGCCTCCCTCCGCTGCCGGTAGCTCGCAAACCGCTGACGCGACTCTCCTCCGGACCTCCGGCGATTCGGCTCCGCGAAGGCGGTGAGGTGCACGACGGTGTCGTCGGCGACGAGTGCACCCGCCACCACGCCGTCGCCGACCACGCCCACGTCGCGGCCGAGGCCGACCGCCGGGTGGTCGTCGAAGGAGCCGTTGAGGATCCGCTGGATGAAAGCTTGCGCGTCGCCGCTGGGTGAGTCGTCACGCTGCCGCCCCCTCCGTCGCAGCACTTCGATCGCGTAGCTGCGCACGAGCTTCGGCAGGAATGCCGCGAAGGTGGCGGGCTGGTCGAAGAGGTCGAGGCCGCAGCGCCGCCTGCCCGCGATGAATACCGCGCCCACCTGGTCCGGTGCGGCCCCCACGAGTCCGACGTAGTCGTCGAGCGTCTCCCGGTGGCGTTCGAACATCTCACTCATCGCGCTGGTCGGCGACTCCGCGTCGAGCGCCGCGGCCTCCTCGGCGAGGGAATTCCACACCTGGCCCTGGTCCGACCGCCGACTGCCACTGTACCGGAGCGCCTGCCGCACGCTTCCGAGCTTCTCGGCCCGGCCACGTGCGTTCTGCACCCGGTCCGTCACGCCGAAGTCGCGTCTGCCGTACGACCAGCGGCCCGCCTCCACACACGACACGGGGATGATCGTGGTGCCCGTGGCCGGGATCAGCATGGTGAGGTTGGCGACGCGGTTCTGCTTGGCGCCGACCAGCTCTTCGCCGTCGACGACCAGCACCGGCCGGCTGGCACGGTTCTCCACGGCGAGTTCGGGAACGCTGCCGCCCTCCGACACCTCGCGTATGGTGACGAGGTTCCTGCGCAGTCCCTCTTCAAGGAGCAGGTATTGCAGGCTGCTGCCAACGCTGGAAGTCAGCGGAAAAACGGTCAGCCCGCGGTGGACGGCGGCTTCGCCGAGCTTCAGGCCGGTGATCGCGGCCCGGAGGTGGCCCGGCGCCCCATTGGGTTCGGAAGTCTTGACGTGTTCCAATTTGCGCCTCCTGTTATGTTGGCAGTTGTGACCAGTACTAAACAGTAACGGGTAATCGACAGTAAGTCAACACTAGTCACCAGTGAACGACAGCAGATGACCACCCGGGTACCCAGCTACACGGTCGCGGAGCTGGAGCAGGAGACCGGCTTCGACCGCCGAACAATTGCCTACTACGTGCAGGAGGACCTGCTTCCGCGCGTCGGCAGGCGCGGTCCGCGGACCCGTTACCCGAAGCTGGTCCGGGACCGTCTGCACTTCATCCGGCGCGTGCGCGAGGCCGAGGAGGCGGGCAGGGTGCCGGCGGTGTCGCTGAGCGAGATGCGCAAGATCTTCGAGCGCGTTTCGCCGGCTCTGATCGCGGGGGTTGCCGATGGGCGGCTGGCGGTCACGGCGGACCTGGTGCTGCCGGCGTCAACCGCGTTCCGGCTCCCGGAGATGCGGAAGGCCGCGCTGCGGGCGCGGGTGGAGCGCGGGGAGGTGGCGCGCTGGAGTCCGCGCGGGTACGCCATGGAGACGGAGGAGGAGCCGGATGAACTGGCCCCGGCGGCGGCTCCGGCTGCGGAGGAGGGCGAGGTGGAAGCCGGCCCGGAACCGCCGGGGGCCGCCCCGGCTGACTGGGAGCGAGCAGAGGCGGCATGGAGTGTTCGCGAGCATCCCCATGCGGAGAGCGAGCCTGCCCGGTCGCCCGTGGCCGCAGCCCGCCTGGCGGAACTGCTTGGGCAACTTCAGGAGGCGGCGAACCGCGGCGGCGGCGATCCGCCGCGCACGCTGGACACCTGGACCCGTGTGGGTATCACGCCCGAGATCGTGCTTTCGGTTCGCAATGTCACTGCGGAGGACGGCGAGCTGGTGGAGAGGGTCCGGCGGTTGATGCGCAGAGTGATCTCCGGGGGCTGAGCCCGGTCAAGTCAATGGGGTGCCCGCCTCAGCGTGACGCCAACACCGCTCCCGCCGCTCCTATGAAGCCCGCCGAAAGCGCCGAGACGACGGTCGGTTGCGATAGGCCCGCTCCACCCAGCCACAGAAAGGCCGCCGAGAGGTAAGCCCAGGAACCTGCAAAGCCGCCAGCCATCACGCCCCAGCGCCGGTCGCCGGGTTTCCGCCGGCCTCGCTCCGGCCGAGATCCTGTCGCCGGCTGGGCCGTGGCTGTGAGGCCGGCGACGATCTCGCGCACACGCCCGTCGGCGATCGAGACCGCCGGGGCCGCAACCTGGGTCAACCCGTCGACGAGGCCCGTGATCTCGCCAGGGTCCGCGCGACCGCCCCGGCGCATTCCGACCCGCTCGGCCACCGACAGGATGACGCGCACACAATCCCGCCAGGCCATGACGCACACGAGCACGAACGGGACCGCGGGGGGAGCCAGGGCCAGCCACGGCGGGGAGAGAGCGCCGTGCATCGCAATGAGTTCGGCCATGAGGACCATTGTGGCCAGAAACGATCCGACCAATGCCGCGCCTACCGTCCAGCGCACCGCGTAACGGGCGCCGGCTGTGAGGCCTCGGGTGGCCCGGCCCGTCACGGCGCCCCCGACGCCCGCGACAATCACGAAGAGCGCGACCGCGAAGGGCACCATCAGGCGGGAGTTGTTGTCCGTGACCATGCTTTCGATCAGTACAGTGTCATAGGATCCGATGACAGCCTTCCAGGCGTACTCGTATCCGACGGGGGCAACGAGCAGCACGACATAGGTCCCGAGGGCAATGAGCCCCAGTTGTTTCCAATGACCACGCCTCAAGCCGGAACCCATCTCACCGTACAGGTCAAGACGATTCAGCGCCGAGAAGTACGTCGCAGGCGCCGCCATGAGCGGCAGCGGCAGGATCGCCATACCGCACACCCTCACAAGACGATGGTCAAGAGGCGTGTCCGGTCCGAGTGCGACGAATGCGCCGGTAGCATAGACCGCGTACAGGGCGGCGAAGGCAAGTACACAGAGACCGACACAATGCCCGAAGCGGTTCGTCATCTCTCGTCCACGGTACGGACTCCCAGGGTCGGGTGCGTCAGCCGTCATTGGGTTTCTCGCACCCCTCGGGCGGACACATCCTGGGCCACCAACAGCACCGGAAGCAGCACAGCCTCCTGCCGTCCGACCAGTCGCGGCAACAGTCGAACATCCAGGCCGCCCTGGTCGCCTGCGCGCTCGCCGCGGGCGGCCGCTGCAGCGTGAACGGCAACAGGAGCAGGTTGATCGCCACTGCGATCAGGATCCAGGTGGTTCTCTTCTTCATCTTCGGGTTCCTTTTGTGTCTCCGATTTCACCGGAGCTCTGGAGGTAGGTCGACTTGTGCCAGGCGTTGTATGGATACCGCATCGGTTACAACGCCCAGCATTCCTGAACCTGAAACCCGCACGGGCTGAAACCCCCGCGGAAGTCCTACTCGGGCGAACCGCGGAACCGAGCCGTCGAGTGAGACCGTGCGCCAGTGGGGACCGTATCCCAGCGGGTGCGCGTCGCCGTCAAACTCCTGGATCCACACTCTGCCGGACGCGCACTTCAGATCAACGCCGGCGGGAGCGTCGGCGGGAAAGAGGTCCTCGGCCTCCGCCAACGCCGATTCCGCCATGCGGTCGACCAGGTCACCCACCACACCCTCGCCCCGGGCTTCGGTCGCGATTTGAAAGTGGATGTATGCGAACTTGTCGCTCCTTCGCAGGGCGACGGGTTCCCAGGGAAGCCGGATGGCCTGCGCGTCGTCCTCCGACTGGCCAACCACATGGACCGTTCGCGCGATGGGATCGAACACGGCGATTCGTCCATCGGGACATCCGTCCCAGAGCGGGACAGGGACCAGGCCGGGCGCCTGCGGAGATGGGCGTTCGGCGAATCCCGCAAGATCGCCGGCGAAATCGAAGATAACCTCACCGACGGGAATCTCCCGGTCGTCGCGAGCCTTGTCGGCCACACGCACGAGCTTGCCCCGCCAGAGGTCGATGCCGTGGGTGACCCCGGAATCGAACTGCCCGACCACGGTTGCCCCTCCGTTACGGAACAGCCGGAACGGTTGTCCGAAGGTGACGGTCTCGATGTCGGCCCGCATGCTGCCCAGCCGCGGCATCCGATGCGAAGAGAGGAAGTCCCCACTGGCAGAAAAGGTCAGCGCGGCCGTGGAGCCTGCGTCCCAGACGGTCACCGCGTCCACGGCGCCTGCCGGCCAGATGGCACGCGGATACCGGAGTTCACCCGGTCCCTGGCCCGGGGTCCCGAAGGTGGCCATGCGGTGGCCGCCCGCGTCGAACCCGTGCAGGAACGGCGGGGACGCCTTGAGTGCCCAGAAGACGCCACCCGCTTCCAGCACGTCCCTGACGTCCCAAAGCGAGCCGTCGTCCGGCGACAGCAGGGTCATGGACTCTTCGCCGATTTCGATCAGCGGAAGGTCGTCCGGCCGCTCACCGCCGCAGGACAGCCCGCCCAGAAGGAGGACCGTGCCGCACCAGGTCCGGCCCCGGCGGATCACGTCTGGCCCCCAAGTCTGCGTACCGCGTCTTCCGCCAGCTCCATGTCGTTCCCATGGACCTGGAACCGCAGCACGCCGGCCGAATCGAAGACGAAGATCCAGGGAGTCCGGGCCAGCAGGGAATAGTCCCGGTCCGCGGGCGTGAGTTGCGACATGCTCAACACGTCCATCTTCCATCCGAAGCGCGCCGCATAGGCCAGGGCCGGTTCCGGCAGGTCCATGGTGACGGCCAACCTTCGTACCCGAGTGCCGCCGATGTCGTCTCCGGGGGCGTATCGGGACCAGTCCGGCGCGATGGAATCGCAGTAGGCGCACTCGGGATGAAAGGCATAAAGCACCGTCGCCCGTGCGTCGCCGGCCGCGAGTGGAATAACGGTTGTGGAACCCGCGGCGGTCCGGCCAGACAGCGCACGCACCGTATCGCCCACTCCAAGCGCCGGTGCGGGCTGGACCGCGTCGCCCTCCGGCGGCCTTCGGCTGACGAGCAGCATGCCCTGGACACCGATTGCCGCAATCAGCAATGCGAGGAGAACCTTTGAGTAGCGCAAAATCCCGTCTCCAGGTTTCCGGTCAGCCCACGCTTTTCAAGATAGCTTCGGCCACGTATTCATGCCCGCCGCACCACTCCAACTCGGTCGGGGACTTTCCGAACACGCCGCGCACGAGCCTGCGGTAGTTCGATCGGTCCGAGAACCCCAGCGCCAAGGATACGGACCCGTACGGCTGGCCACTCCACTCCGCGAGACGCTGGACGGTGAAGATGCGTGCCAGGGCCAACAGTCTCTTGGGCGAAGGGATGCCCAGAATGGTGCACCGGCGCTGCAGCGTCCGGGTGGTTCGGCCGATTTGGCGAGCCAGATCGGGCACCATGCAGGCGCCAGTGGCGGATTCGAGGGCGTGCTCCATGATCTCGATGGCGTACGGATGGGCCGACTGCTGGATCTGCCGGCGCAAGCGATCGACGCAATGGGCGTCGATGCTGCTCAGAATGGTCGTGCTGATGGCGCCGAACTCGTCGTCGACGCCGGGACGCAGGTGGGCCGCCACGGTGATGCCGGTTCGGTCCAGTCGGCGGTCCCGGCCGGGGTCGAGCCGGGCGTAGCAGATGACCGGGGTGTGGGCCAGCTGGCCGTTCCACGCCTCCGCGCCTCCTTTCGCGATGGGGCTGCCGTTGCCCCGGAAGGTGTCGACCATCGCAGGCGACCCCGGGTGTTGCGCAGCCAGGAGGCCCAGCTCGCGCCAGCCGTCCGCGTAGGTGACCGGGCCGATGATCCGGGACGCGCTCCCGAAACCGAGCGCAACTCGGGTGCGATCGCGCAGCCTGGGACTTGCGAGCAGCGCGAGGAGCGGGGGGGTGGATGAAGGCCTCAGATTGCCGTCCGGTTCAGGGTGGAGTTCGGCCTCGAGTTCGGCCCCTATACTCTATAGACGCTCGCCGGCCCGATTTTGGGCGGTCATTTTACGACATATTGTCCAACCAGGCTTCCAAAGCCCTGCCAACCCCCCTCATTCGCCGTATCCGGTAGAGCCCGCGCTCCACCAGGTCTCCAACCGCCCGGCGGCTGACGCCCAGCGCTTCTGCCGCCTCCGCGGTGCTCCGACCCTCGAGTACGCGAAGAACGATCGCTTCGCGCTCACGATCCGGAAGCTTGCTCAGGGCCTTGAACAGCGCCTTCCGCAAACGCCGTTGCGTGAGCCGCTCCTGGGGGTCGGGGGCGTCCCCGGGGAGATAGACCAGTTCATCCATCCCCACCTTGCCCCGATCCTCGCGTCGATCCCGGCGCAGGCTGGAACCGCAGACACTCCGGGAGACGGCGACCGCCCATCCCGCGAATGGTCCGCGCGCCCGGTAGCTGTCCAGCCGTTCCAGAATGTGAACCCAGCAGTCCTGCAACAGCTCGTCGGCGTGGTCGTCGTCCCGGGCGTAGCCCTGGATCACCGCCAGGAGTTGCGGACTGAGTTCCCGGACCAATGCCGTAAGCAACTCCGAATCCCGCGCGCGCAGACGCGCGAGATCGATAGGCGATGTCATCGGGGTACGGGTTCGGGACGGACGGTCACCGGGACCCGTTTCCCCCGGAGTTCCCGTTCGACGCGTTCTCCTCTCCCTCGTCATCGTCCGGATCCTCCGGCGGTCGCGTCCGGCTCATCCGCAACGTCGCTCCACCCCGGAACGCCGAACCGCTCCGTGTCACCTCGTGGTTACCGTCGTACAGGTAGTCCAGCAGCGCCTGGTCCCACGAGAGACCGGCCTTCGCCACCAGCTCCATCCACGGCCCGTACGCGGTCTCGTCCGGGGCCTCGGTTATGCCGCTCCAGATGGTGATGCGCGGGTTGTAGGCGCCACCGCCGCTCGATCCCTTCAGCGGCATCTCGATCAACACGCTGTCCGTCATCGGCAGCCGGAAGACCTCTGTGTCGAAATCTGCACCGTAACGGCGATAGCGGGCATAAGCGCGCTGATTCATCTCGAAGACATCGCGGTTTGAGTTGATTCCGGCGGTGATGTAGTCGCGGATCTTGAACGCGGCGTCCTTGTGCCGGGGAAAGGCCGGATCGTCGATATAGCCGAAACCGGGCATGAACCAGCCCTTGTTGAGGCCCCAGTTGCGTTCGGTGACGCGGCCGCTCCGCACCAGCCCGCTGTACTCGGAGAAGAGCTGGACCACCTGGTGGCTCGGGTACCCGTGGGGGTTCAGGAAGATGTCGGGCAGCCAGCGTTCCCAGAGTTCGCGGCGGACACCGGATTCGGGATAGACCGGGAAGCTGCCGAATCCGGAGGTCACGTTCACCCCGAGCGATCCGAGGTAGCCGGCGTGCAGGATGTAGTCGGGTGTGATCCGGTAGAGGTCGTAGGCGAGCTGGGCGCCGTCGGGGTTGGTGAAGGGGTGGATGACGACGTTGACCTTGTCCAGCCTGGGCATCTGCTCGGGGTCGGTGAGGAGGAGTTCGGCGTGGCGAAGCACATGACTCGTGGACGAGACCTCGTTGGCGTGCTCGCGCGCCGAGTAGATGACCGTCGGCTTGAACGTCGTGGCCTTGACGCGGGACCAGTGGGTGGTGGTGACCGGGGACATGAGGTCCATCGCCCAGGTGGTCCTGCCGAGATAGCTCTCGCCGACGCGGTACATCGTCGCGTGGTCGAAGGCGTGGCTCAGCTTGGCCGTCATCTCGTGGCCCTCGGGCGGCGGTATCGGGGTGTCCCACTGGACGATCCTCTCGCCCGTGTATTTCCAGCCGTCGGGCAGCAGGTCGTTCCACACCGGGAGCGGTTCCGGCACCCCGTTCGCCGGCAGCACGGCGGTCATGCGCGTGGAGTCGGTCGATTCGTGGGTCCAATAGGCCCGGACACCGATCTCGCCGAGCTCGTGGTAGGCGAGCGCATCGGTGTAGAGTCCCGCGTCGCGCAGCGTGCCCAGGTTGGCCAGGGTTGCCGCGATCTGCTCGGCGGAGATCATGCGGGCGTCGACGGCGTCGGGGGGTGCGAGGATGAGGAGGGAGTCGCGCTGGTCGGTATCGGAGTCGACGCGGAGGCGGAAGTCGAGGCGGGAGAGGATGGAGGGGGACGGCTCGCCGCCGGGCCGGGCGCCGGGGTCGGCGTCGGTGGCGGGCGCGACCACGATTCTCCTCAGGCTCGGGCGGCCCATGGAGATCTTCGGGATGTCGAGGCGCTCCTCGCCGGTGGTGCCGTCGGCCCGCTCGTAGCGGACGATCACCGTCGGCCGGTCCGTGGCGAATCCGGTGAAGGTGATGCGGCCGCGCCCGGAGGTGCCGTCGCCCTTCGGCCGCATGACGGGGATGATGCGTCCCGGGTAGCTGAGTCCCTGTCCCCGCGCGTTGCGCCCGAGCAGCTGGAAGAACTCGATCGTGCCGAAGTAGATCTCCTCGTGCAGCGCGTCCATGGTCGAGATGATCTCGTTGTCGACGCCCAGGCGGTAGTCGGGCTCGCTCAGCTCCAGCTCGACGTTGAGCGTGCCGAAGTAGGGCTGGTCGCCGCGCCCGGAACGCGGGTTCCCCTCATGCCGCTGCATCACGTAGTCGTAGACCGCCGGCAAGGTGCGGGCCTGGAAGCGGTCCCAGAACCACTCGGGGTCGGTGACGATGCGTTCGTGGGCGAGGGTGTCGGCGCCGGAGGTGGCGGTGATCCACCCGGTCGTCACGCGCACATGCTCGTAGTCGCGGAACCGGTCGACGTAGGGGCGCAGCACCCAGACGGGGTCGAAGGTTTCTTCCACGATGGTACCGCCGTCCGGTGAGGTGGCTCGCACGCGGTAGATCGGGCCGTCCTCGACCATTTCGAAGCGTATCTGGCCGAGATCGATCCCCAGGTCCTGCACCAGGATCTCGTCGATCGGAAAGATCTCGTGCAGCCAGCGCAGGGGCGTGAGCATGGCCTGTTGGGGCCAATCGCCGGGCGGCTCGTTGCGCAGGAACTCGATCACGATTTCGCCGATATCCTCTCCCGCGAGCCTGGGCGCGACCGACTCCCTGAGCCAGAAGAAGCCCTGCTTGAAGGCGGAAAGCACCTCGACGGTGGTGGCGTCGGGGTCGGCGCCGGCTTCGATGAGGCGGCGGCGGGCTTCGTCGGCGACGGCGCGGCGAATTTCGGGGGGTTCGGAGAGCCGGGCGTGGAGGTGGACGGGCGCGCCGGAGGTCAACTGCGGGATCACGCGGGCCTCGAAGGCGTCCCGGAACCTGTCTGTTTCGGAGGGCACTCCAAATTGGTCGTCGAAAACGGTATCCGCGGCCTGGACGTCCCGATTGTCGATCGTGACGGAGATGTTCTCCGTGCCGAGTGCCGCGGCGCGCTCCCGCACCACGTCGGCCAGGCCGGGCGGGGCCTTCTCGGCGGAGACGAGGATTTCGGCCGAGGCGATGTCCTCGTCGGCCAGCCCGGCCACGATCCGGTCCAGCTTGTAGAGGCCGATCGCGGCCTGGCCTCCGGGAGTGTAGCCGGACAGCGTGCCCCAGAGTTCCTGCTCGATGTCGCTGAAGGTGGGGGTGCCGTCGGCCCACGCGCTTACACCGGGGAAGACCTCTGCCAGGCGCTTCGTGGCCATTGTGGCGCCCGCATGATCGGAACCGGTAACCACGACGGCGGACCTGCTTCCGAAGGCATCCGGCACGATCTCGATCAGGCCGTGACCGGGCGGCAACGCTCCCGGCGCGATCCTGCCGCTGTCGGCGAGCTCGGCGATGAACGGGTGATCGCTGCCCACCAGGACCATCGCGGGCTCCCGCGCCGCGTTGTCGATCTCGTCCGTGGTCTTGACCAGCGGGACGGTGAATCCGGTGGTCTCCAGACCCAGCCGGGCCGCGAGTTCGGGCACGCCCTCGGCACCGTCGCCCGGCACGACGACCACGCTGACGCTGTTGGGGATGTCGCCGCCGCCGAGGAAGCCCCCGCTCCTGTAGAGGTCGGCGAGGTTGGGCGTGCCCCCACCTCCGCCGGGCCGGCCGCCGGACGGGGACGAGGGTGCCAGTGCCGGAAGCTCGACTTGCAGGCCGCCCCCGGTGACGGTGACCGCGGCGAGGTTTCGGAAGCGCAGATCGGAGGAAGCGTCCTCCGTGCTGTCGGCGTCTGCACCGGTGTTTCCGCGGGCCAGGGCGCCGAGGCGGTCGAGCGCGTCGGCGGTGAGGGAGTCCGCGGTGGCGGCGTCCAGCGTCGGGTCGGCGTCCGGGTCGGCAACAAAGTCCAGTTCGGCGACCAGGTGGACTTCGTCGTCCGGGCTATTGACGGAAACGCGCGGGTATGAAAAGCTGGCCGATCGAGCCATTGAGTCGCCCGCCGCGAGCCATTCGTTGATCTGCTCGCCGACATCGGCGATGGTTGGCCCGGAGAGGGACCGGATGTGGGGCAGTGAGCCCGCGAGAAGTCGTGCAGCGCGAAGAATGGCGTCGTCGTCACCGCCCAGGACGGCCACCCAGCGGTCGCCGGCCGGGGTCGTCAGGGTGGCGACGGTGGGGGGCGTGCCGGAGGCCGGAGTGTGGATGCCGAAGTCCGCGGGCGAAAGCCCCAGGGGTTCCAGGGCACGGTGGCCGATCAGGATGCCGACCTGTCCGGGCCGGAAGCCGCGCCGCAGCGGCAGATCGAGTGCCATGGTCTCGAAACCCAGCCGGGCCGCGATCTCGGCGGCGGCTACCCGTTCGGCGGTGGTCGGTTCGGGCGCGAGAACCAGCGTCGCGCCGAGGCGGTCGGGCACGCTGTCGCCGTTCTCGTCAAGGAGGAGGTGGCCGAAATCGAACAGCGTGGCGAGGTCGAGGGGGGGTGGGGTGGCGGGTGGGGCCTGGGCCGTGGCGGGGTGGGGGGGTGCCAGCAGCGCGGCCAGGGTGGTGAGGAGGAGCAGCGAGGGGTGGAGGCCGGTTGTGCCGGGGATGGCAGCCGTGTGGGGCGGGGTGGGGTGGCGGGAGGTGCTCATGAAGTGACTGTCTCCGGGAAGCAAGAACACTTGCGGCTGGCGTCGGGATGAAAATGACGTGGCGGGGGACGCGAGGCCACCTTGCAATGTGCGAGGCTCCCGCCTGCGTGAGCGCCAATCGAATCCGGCCTGCGTGCGCTCGCGCATCGCATGGTTAGCATCAACATCCATTTCCATGGAGGTCCCGTTGATCAGAACAAGGAGCTCCTGGATGGGACGTTTGAGCGTGTTTCCAGCCTCCGCGACCGTGTGGGGAGTCCTCGCGGTGGCCGGTTGCGGCGGCGGTGGCCCCCAGGCCGGTGATGAGCCCATCGGTTGGAGCGGAGCCCTCGGACGCGCACCGCGTCCCCGCGGAGAGGCCCGAGCTGCTTGCCGTGCATCGCTCGGGAGAGGTGATTCTCAGGGCGGAGTGGAACTCGGGGGATCGCAGCATTCCGCCGGCGGCGCCGGACTTCCGGGAGGTCGCCGAGCGCTTTCCGGCCGCAGCCGGCCTGCAGATCGGCACGGATGGCCTTATCTGCGTTCAGCGTTGGACCGTGCGCGACGACCGGCCGGTCCGGGGTCCGGATTGGCTCGTGTTCAGCTCGGACGGTGACCTGGTGGCCCGCCTCGAGATGCGCTCCGCGTGGCGCGTTCTGGCATTCGGCGACCGGGCCCCTGTCGCGGCGGTGTACGTTGGCGACAACTTCCAGGAGGTCCGCGTGTACTCACTCGACGGCGTGGAATAGACTGCAACACGATGGGAGTTTGAGGATGAGACTTTGGAATGGATTGTTGCTATTGCTGGTCAGCGCGGTTCTGGCCGTGTCAGATTCCCTGCCGGCGGATGCCCAGCAGGCACCCTGTCCCCGAAAGCCCGAGCGGTCCTTCGCGGCGGGCGATACATCGGTCATCGAGGACGGGCGCCCTCCCTGCCGCATCGAGTTCCGCAAGGTCGGGATCCGGCTCGAAGCGGTGGCCGACGGGTCGCGGCCGGACCCCGGCCGCACCGTCCTGGTGGACTCCAACGGCCGCTACTACTCGGCGAACGCGCGCGGGTGGGGAGTGACCATCAGCGTCTGGGATTCGCGGGGCAGGTACCTGCACTCGTTCGGACGGGAAGGGGAAGGTCCGGGCGAACTCACGGCGCGCGGCATTATCAGCCTGTACATCGATGGCCGCGACAGGCTGCACGTCCGGGACGGGGGCTTTCAGTGGTCGGTCTTCTCCCCCCGGCACGAGTTCCTGCGGCGCGTCCCTGCCAACGTGATGGGCGGAGCGCTGGAGGAGAGCACGGTCATTCTTGACGATGGATCGGCGTTGGCAAGCGCCGGCTACGTTGAGGATCGGTCCCGGCATTTTCGCGTTGTGGACACGTCGGGCGCCCTGGCGCGGACGTTCGGGCCGGAGGGCGAAGCCGGATACATCGTGCGGCCGATTACCTACGCGGGCGGCGACACCTTCTGGGCGGCTCCGCCCCAGGAGGGCCCGCACGAGTACGTTCTGGAGGAGTGGGGGCTTGACGGGGAGTTGCGTCGAGCCTTCCGGCGAGACGTGTCGTGGTTCGAGTGGCGCGGCGAGTTGGAGACATCCTCGGCGGTGTCCCGGCTGCACGTCCTGAAGGACGGCCTCCTCATCGTGGGGCTTCCACGTCCGACCCGGGAATTCCTCGACGCCTACGAAAGTCCACGGCACGGGGACGGACCCTACGAGGACGACGAGGAGAGCGAGATCATGGAACTGATGGAGGTGGTCATCGAGGTGATCGACGCAAGATCAGGCGAACTCCTGGCCTCCGACGTGTTTCGGGTACCCGAATTCATGGAGCAGGCCGCAATGGAGTTCTTCCGCGGTTCGCCGCGGGGGTACCGGTACGAGGTGGGTGACGACGGGCTGCCCTTCGTGGATATCGTGGCCCTGGAGCTGGTGCCGAGGTAAGCGCGCCGGGGCTGCCCGATTGGCTGAGGCCACGCCGGGCCGGCGCTAGCGCCGCGCCTCCCGCCCCGGCCGGTAGCGCCGGATCGCGGCCTCCTCGATCTCCTCGGCGGTCCACGCTATCCGCTTCATTTCGCCGCGCGCGAACATGGCGGCCTGGTCGGAGTAGTGCGGGGATTCGCCGCGGGCGGTCTGGCCGTAGGAGAGAACGGTGTAGGCCGTCGGGATCTCGCCGAACTCCACGATCAGCACCCAGGCGTCGCCACGGTTCGCCGCGAGCCGCAGGGCCGCGGCGCCAGCTGGCATTTCGTCGTCGGCCGCCGCCGCGCCCACGGGAGCGAAGGAGAGGGTCCGGAAGCAGCCGAGCGTGGGCGGGCAGCCCGAAACCGGCACGTCGACGTCACCCCGGATGACGCGGTGGATGTCGCCCCATGGGGCGTCGAGGGGGATTCCCCGTTCTTCCAGGGAGCCCGCTGCGGCCGCGAGAGCGTCGACGGCCTCTGCCGCATCGCGGAGGCCGAATGGTGTCGTCGCAGGACGCTCGGGGTCCCACGGCTGACGCCAGCGGAGCGAGTCGGGAGCGCCGGAGAAGTACTCCTCCGCCCACCGCTGGAAGAGGACGGCGCCGCGGCTGCCGGCGGAAGCGGTCCGGTCCCAGGCGGCGAGTACGTTCAGCGCTTCGGCCAGCCCGGGGTGGTCGGTGGCTACGGGACCGCCGCCGGTGCCGGGACCCGTCGGCACACGGCGGTCGAGCGCCTCCCGCGCCGCGCGCAGGAGGTCGTCGACAACCCGCTCGGCCATGAGCATGCGCGGCGAGTGCTTTAGCGCGATCACGTCTGCAAGGGCGAGGGGTTCGGGGGCAACCGCGGCCTGTGGGGCGGGCGCGACTCCGGGGTTGCCCGCAGGTTGACCGGCCCCGGCAAGTCTCCCGCGGGCCGCCAGCTCCAGCGACAGCTGGCTCCTGAGCCGCAGGCGCGGGTCGGGCAGGTTGGGCGGGACCGTGTCGCGGTCCAGCGGGACGTTGAGGTTGGTGTAGTCGGGGGTGTCGTTGGCCTGCTGAACGTAGCCGCCGGGCGGGTTGAGGTAGAGGGGCAGGTCCTCCCAGGGGACTAGCTCGGACCAGATGTCGGCGGACGAGGCGGCGAGGGCGGCCGTGTCGCCGGTGACCGGGTGGGGGAGCAGGGGAAGCCGGGCGTTGTAGTAGTGCGCGATGTTCCCGTCGGCGTCCGCGTAGGTGAAATTGGACGTGGGGTGGGCGCGCATCCGCATGACGCCGAGCCACTCGTCGAGGTCGCTTGCCATCATCATGCGCAGGAACTGCTCGCCGCGCCGGAATTCGCCGTCACGCGGGTCCTTGAGGATGTAGATGTCGTCTTCGGTGCGGTGGATGACCGGGCCGTGCGGGGTATGCCAGGATGTGCGGGTCTCGGTGGCCGTGTCTCCGGATTCGGTGAGGTAGGCGACGGTGGCGTCGCGCCCCTCCAGGGGCAGTGGCCGGCCGTCGAGGAGAGCGTGGTCGTCGAGTTCGGGGTGGGCGCGGAGGCGGTAGACCTGCGACAGCACCGGATAGTTGTTGGTAGTCGCCCAGCCGAGGCGGGGGTTGAAGCCGCCGATGATCCCGAAGGCCGTCCCGATGCGGAAGTCGCCGTAGAAGTCGATGACGCCGGGGACGCGGACGTGCGCCTCGTAGTAAGTGAGGCCGGAGGGCCGGTCGAGCAGGTCGTAGTCGCCGTCCCACCGGAGGTGCGGGTTGCGCAGGAGGATGGTGTGGCCGGATGAAGTGCGCGAGCCGTGGAAGGCCCAGGCGTTCGAGCCGTCGAGGAGGAAGGAGGGTACGGAAGGATCGGGTTGCCGGGCGTGCGTGCGGGGAACCGCGTCCGGGGCCTGGCGGAGATCGGGTGCGGGCGCGGCAGCGGAGGCCGTGACGGCCGATTCGGTGCGCGCGGCCAGGTTGCGGCGGAAGCGGGCGGCGTCGCCGCGGCTCCAGGTCTGGACATCGCGTGCGAGGGCGTCGGGGCCGGTGAAGTCGGGCGCGACCCAGGCGGGGAATTCGCGCGGGTGCAGGCGGATGTAGTGGTTGACGCCATGGGCGAAGCCGCTGTAGACGGCCCGGGTGCGGGGATCGAGCTGGCCGAAGGTGGCGGCGGCGCGTGCGTGCGACTCGTGCGCGTTGAAGTCGGCGTTCAGCTCGTCGTCGCCCAGGTGGCGGGCGAGCGTGCCCCGGCTGGCGGCCATCGCGATGGCGATGGAGGCGCTGTAATCCTCGGACTGGACGTAGCCGAGTCCGAATCCCATCGCCTCGAGGTCGTCGGCGAGGATGTGGGGGACGCCGTACTCGGTGCGCACGATCTCCACGCGGCGGGCGATCTCGTGGGTTGGGGGTTGGCATGCGAGGAAGGCGGGCGCGAGGAGGACGGCCAAGCCTGCGGGCGCGTGACATACACGGGCGGGAGCGTGTCCCCTCACCGGCGCACCACCGTGGCCCTCTCGATCACGGCGCCTTCCTGGACGGCGTCCACCACGTCCATCCCCTCCACGACGACCCCGTGGATGGTGTAGTTGAAGTCCAGGCGAAGGTTGTCCGCCAGGTTGACGAAGATCTGGGCGTCACCGGTGTCGCGGCCGCGGGTGGAGAGGCCGACGGTGCCGCGCCAGTGGGGATGGTCGCTGATCTCGTCGCGGCTGTAGGGGCCGTCGCCCGAGTACTCGTTGGCGTTCGGGCTGCCCCCCTGGATGACGAAGTTGGGCTCGACGCGTTGGAAGGTGAGGCCGTCGAAGTACCCCTCGCCGGCAAGCCGGGCGAAGCGGTCGGCATTCGTGGCGGCGAGTTCGGGACGGAGCGCGATCACGATGTCGCCCAAGCCGGCCATGGTGAGGACGACGGCGGAGCGTTCCAGCTCGGCGAGCCGCGCGGCGGTGGGGGGTGGGGTGCGGGGGAGCGGTTCGGGCGCGGCCCGGTACTCGTCGCTGCCGGGGCGCTGGCCCCCGGTCCCACCGCTTCCGGCTCCACCCGGCGCGTTCAGCATCGTGGCGGCACGGTCGGCCACGACCGGGTCGAAGTCGGTGAGGTACGGCTCGATGTCTTCGCCGGTAAACCCGCCCGCGTCGCCGATAGCGCCCAGAATCGCGACCCTTACGTCCCGTTCGGTCTCTCGTTCGCGGGCCGTGAAGCGCGCGAGGGCGGCGAGAAGTGCGGGGGTGGGCGGCTCTTCGAGGGTCAGCCTCGCGAGCTGCCGGACCGCGGTCATGACGAGTTGCGGGTCGTCCTGGCCGAGCTGCGCGAGGAAGATCTCCCCCACCCCCACCCCCGCCGCCGCCGCCAGGCCCTGCAGCGCGGCCTCGCGCACGTTGGGATCGGGATCCTCGGCGAGCTCGGCCAACACGTCCGCGATCCCCGCCTGTCCCGCGGCCCGCGCTGCCCACGCCCTCACGAACGGGTTCGCGTGCCGCGCGAATCTCCCGACATCGCCGGCCACCTCGCCCGGCACGAGCGCCGCGAGTGCGTGAAGCGCCCGTGCCGGCGCCCGCCAGTCGGGCGCGGTGTCGGCCGGGTCACTTTCCGCGCCCTCCTCGGCGCTCTCGCCTTCGTCCCCCGCGCCCCCCGCCTCCCCCAGCTCCGCCACTCTCCCCCGCAGCGCCGCCACCTGTGCGTCCACGTCGCTGCAGGGACGGCCCAGCAGCCCGATCGCGACCGCGGCCACATCGGGGTCCGGGTCCGCCGCCGCCGCGATGATCGCGTCGCAGCCGCGAGTGGATCGGTACCAGCGGTGGTGGGCGCGCACCGCCTCGACGCGCACGCGCGGATCGGGATCGTCCAGCGCGGCGGGGACGACATCCCCGGAAGCGGTGCCGTAGCGGTTCGTGCCGAGGACGACCTGGCGCCGCACGCCCCAGTCCGCGTCCCGCAGGAGCCGGAGCGAGGCGTCCTCGCCGAGCTGGTCGGTGTGGACGAGGGCGGTGGCGGCGGTGCGCCGGATCCGGTCGGCGGTATGCGCGTTTGGGTCGCCGGACGGGAGGGTCAGCGTGGCCAGGGAGGCCGCGGCCGCGGCGAGGGCCATGGGCAGGGTGTCGCCCGCCTGGCCGCCGCGGGCGAAGGCCTCGATTCCGCGCGCGAGGCCGAGCCGTGCGAGGAGGTCGGGGTCGCCGTGCAGGGACAGGAGGCGGGCCGAGGCGTTGGTCAGGGCGGCGGAGGCTGCCGCGCGGTGATCGGGGGTCTCCAGGGTAAGGCGGCCGAGGTTGGTGGCCAGCGCGCCGAGCGTCGCCGGGTCGGTCTCTTCCCGGATGCGCGAGGCGAGGAGCCGGGTGACCCCGCCTGGGCCGGCGCCGAAGACGGACTGCGCGAGGGCGGTGGCCGCGGCGGTGCGCACCGTGGGGTCGGGGTCGCCGAGCAGCGGCGAGATCTCACCGTGCAGGGGTGGTTCCTCCAGGCGGCCGAGCGCGCGTACGGCGGCGGCGCGAATCCAAGGATCATCGTTGCCGAGGTGCTCCCGCACCCGCTCCAGGCCGAGCGCGCCGCGCGCGTCCTCCTCGTCGACGATCTCGGCGTAGGCGATGTGGAAATCGGACGCGGGCGGGTCGCAGGCGGCGGTGGCCAGGAGCGCGGCAGCAGTGAAATGCACAAACAGCGCGCGCCCCCGGGTCATCTGCGCCCCCGGCCCTACCGTCACCCGTGCGGGTCCCATCCGAACCGTCCCCACGATGCCTCTCCATCCGCGTTGAATACCACGCCTTCGCTCTCCAGGATTGCGCGCTGCCGCTGCGCGAGTCCGGTGAGCCGTGAGGTCGAGATCGCGCCCCTGCGGTTCACGACGCGCCACCAGGGTACGTCGGAGCCGGGCGGAAGGTGGCCGAGGGCGTAGCCGACTCCCCGCGCGGCTCGTGGCTCCCCCACCAGGGCGGCAACGCTGCCGTAGTTGATGATCCTTCCGCTGGGGATCCGCCGCACACAGTCATACACTCGCTCCGAAAACGCGGTCATGGCGTAACAAGCTAT
This sequence comes from Gemmatimonadota bacterium, assembly GCA_022826005.1. Taxonomy (GTDB): domain Bacteria; phylum Gemmatimonadota; class Gemmatimonadetes; order Longimicrobiales; family Gaopeijiaceae; genus Bin94. The sequence goes on from JAJDVT010000140.1 coordinate 53,071, forward strand.
TTGCGACGCCGTCGATTCGCCACGACGGAAGTGGAGGGGACCGGGGGAAGCGAGGCGAGCCCGAGAAGCAGGGCACGGCGCTGGCGGCCCGTGGAATGGGTCCCCAGCTGCATTCGGGAGGCGATGCATCCGGGCTGATCCCCGGTGCTCACGCACTTGAGATGTCAAGAGAACCTTACGAATTGTAATGTTTGCTTCACTCTCAGGGTTCCTGAAGCACCGCTCCGGGTTGCTCCTCGGGCGAATAGTTCCGCCATGCTGCCCCTCGTCGCGCATTGCAGCCCGGCGCCTCGCCTCCCTCGGTGCGACGCGGGAGATTATCCACGGACTGCGAGCGGGGACTCCTCGGCGTCCGGGGAACCTGGGGCCCCTTGCGGCTGGTATTACCGGGTGCGTCCTCTCCATATTCCGACAGCGCCCCTCCGGGAAGCACAATCAGGAGCAGCAATGATCAGACCTTCCGCACCAGCCGTCCTCACCCTCCTCGTCACCGCCTGCGGAGGCGGCACCTCGAGGGCTACCATCTCGACCGCAGCGCCGCCCACCCCGCCTCCCGCCACCGACACCACGCCACCCGCCGAGCAGCCGGCCACGCCCGTCACCCAGCCCGCGCCGCCGGCCGATACCGCTGCGGCTGCGGTCCGCGACCCCGCCCTCGCTGCCCGGGGATACACGGCGGCGGTGCGGATCGGGGCACGCGTCGCGGATGTCCGCCCCGACCCCGAGGTGGTGGAGGTGCAGGTCGGCGACTCCCTCGCAGTGGGCGAGGATGTGAAGATCGTCGCGTACGACGCCAACGGCGAACCCGTGTCCGGCGTACGCATCCTCACCAGCCTGGATTCGCGGCTGGCGGTTATGGAGGAGGGTTTCCTGCGAGGGGTGGCCGAGGGAGAGGCGGAGCTCCGGATGGCGATCCGGGCCCCTCCGGCCAGCGGCACCGGCCCGCCCGAGGTCCGTACCTTCTCGGCGCCGGTTCGGGTGGTCGGACGACCGGTGGCGACGGTGGAGATCGACGATCCCGGGGTCCGCTTCTTCGCGGGGTCGGTGGTGGGCCTCAACGCCCGGGCATTCACCGCCGGAGGCAGCGAGCGCCGCAGGGTGGAGATGGAGTGGACGAGTAACCGCGTCCGCTTCGCCACCGTCGATCCGCGGGGGTTCGTTCACGCGCTGGTGCCCGGCGAGGTGACGATCACGGCCCGGGCGGAGGGGATCGAGGCCGCGCTCACCCTTGAGGTCGAGGCCAACCCGGTTGCCGCGGTGGAGGTTTCGGGAGCCTCCCGCGCCCGCACCGGCGACGTGGTTCGTTTCACGGCGGTGTCGCGGGACGCCTCTGGAGCCGAAGTCGCGGGTGCGCCCACCGATTTCTCAGTGACTTCGTTCGCCGAGCGAACAAACTCCGGTGCGTCCGTGTACCAGGACGGCGCCTTCGTGGCAGAGCGGCCGGGGCTGTACCGGGTGGTGGCGAACGCCGCGGGCCGCACCGGCCAGGCGCTGGTCGAAGTCGTCGAACGTGGCGTGGAACACGACGCGATCGTCGTGGGCCGCGGCCTCGTCGCCGACCGGCCGTCCTCGGACCTGTGGGCCTTCACCGGGGCCGACGGGCGAGACTATGTCTATACGGGCACCCATCTCGGGGGCCAGCGCATGCTCGTCTGGGACGTCACGAACCCGGCCACGCCCGTGCTGACCGACTTCGTCGAGGTCGACGCGCGGGTGGTCAACGACGTCAAGGTCAACCCGGAGGGCACGTTGGCGGTCATCACCCGGGAGGGTGCCCGTGACCGCCGGAACGGGATCGTCGTGCTGGACCTGGCCGATCCCGCGCACCCTGCCATCGCCAGTACCTACATCGGAGACCTGACCGGCGGCGTGCACAACGTCTTCTTCGCGGGCGACATCCTCTACGCGATCCACAACGGCACCTTCGACGTTCACATCCTGAACATCAGCGACCCCGGCAGGGTCGTCGAGGTGGGGCGCTGGGGAATCGATTCGCCCGGCAAATACCTCCACGACATCTGGGTGGTGGACGGCCTGGCCTACGTCTCCTACTGGAACGACGGCGTCTACATCCTCGACGTCGGTGACGGGCGCTGGGGCGGCCTGCCTGCCGTGCCCGTCGAAGTCAGTCACTACGCCTACCCGGAGGGCAACACCCACTTCGCCGTTCCCTACACCAACGCGGACGGACACCGCTACCTCTTCGTGGGAGACGAGATCTTCGACTGCGAGGACTGCGTGTCGCGCAACGGGCATCCGGGCGACGGGTCGCGCGGGTTCGTCCACATCCTGGACCTGGAGGATCCCGAGAATCTGCGCGAGGTGGCGCGCTACGAGGTCCCGGAGGCCGGCGCCCACAACCTCTGGATCGAGGACGACAGGATGTACGTGGCCTACTACCAGGCCGGGCTGCGGGTGGTGGACATCTCCGGCGAACTCCGGGGCGACCTCTACCGCCAGGGCCGGGAGATGGCCTGGCTGCCCACCGGCACGCCCGACGGGGTCGTCCCCAATTCGCCGATGGCGTGGGGGCCGCAGCTCTTCAAGGGGAACATCTTCGTCTCCGACCTCAACTCCGGGCTCTGGGTCGTGCGCCTGGAGCCGCGGCGGAAGGTGCCGGTTTCGTGAAGAGGCGCTGCACAGCGGCACCGCGCACTGCCGGTCGTCGCAGAGGCGCCATGGACGCGGGGCTTGCGCGACGCCGGGCGCGGATCCACGGGAAGGCCTGGTGGGTGTGTCCGGCGGTCCTGTTGGCCCTCTCGGCGCTGCTCCCGGCACCTGCGTTGCTTGCCCAGCCGCCGGAATACCGCCTCTACGTCGCCAACGAGTCGTCGGACCTGGTGAGCCGGGTCGTCTTCATCCCCGGCGAGGGCCTGGCGGTGGAGAAGGAGATTCCGGTCGGGATCATGCCGGCGGACAACGACGGCGCGCACGGGCTGAGCGTGTCCCCCGACGGCAGCTACTGGTACGTCACGATCGCCCACGGCACGCCCCGCGGGCATCTCTGGAAGTTCCACGCGGGCCCCGACACGCTGGTTGGGCGAACGCAGCTCGGGCTCTTCCCGGCGACCATGGGGATCACGCCGGACGGCCAGTTTCTCCTCGCGGTGAACTTCAACCTGCACGGCGATATGGTGCCGTCGGACGTCTCGGTGGTCTACACGCCGGACATGATCGAGGTTACGCGGGTACGAACCTGTCTGATGCCGCACGGCAGCCGTGTGGGCGTCGGCGGATCGAAGCACTACTCGGCGTGCATGCACTCCGACCGGCTGGTCGAGATCGACCTGGAGACCTTCGAGGTGAGCGCCCGCTTCGACGTGACGCCGGGGATGGAGGGGCTGGAGCGGGCCGCCGGCGAGGGCGGGGAGCATGCGGGCGCGGGCCACGGTGCGGTGGCCCGGGGGGCGGAGGGCCGCGCCGCGACGGCCGCTGGCGGAGACGCCAGGGTATGCAGTCCGACCTGGGTGGAGCCCGGTGCGGGGGCCGGGGCCGACCGGGTGGTCTACGTGGCCTGCAACAGGAACCGGGAGATTCTCGAGATCGACACGGAGCGGTGGGAGGTGTCGCGCAGATTCGCAACGGGGATGGCGCCGTACAACCTGGAGGTGACGGCGGGCGGCGAGCTCCTGATCGCGACGCTGAAGGGCGAGCAGGCGGTCGCCGTGTTTGACCTGGAGATGGGCAAAGAGCTGGCCCGGATCGCCACCACGCGGCCGGTGACGCACGGGGTTGTCGCCAGTCCCGACGGCCGCTACGCCTTCGTGTCCAACGAGTCGGCCGGGTCGGTGCGCGGCACCCTCGACGTGATCGACCTGGACGCACTCCTGGTTGTGGACAGCATCGAGCTGCAGCACCAGTCCGGAGGGATCGACTTCCACTCCGTCACCCCGGCGGGCGGAGGGACCCGCCAGGACGGCGACCGTGGGCCGGGACCCCGCAACGGCTGACCCGCGGTGCGGGGCGGGCCGGCGGGTGCGGCCACTGGCAGCCCGGGTGCCCGCGGCATCGGCCCGTGGACTGGAGCGGGCGCGCCGGCGGATGCTGAGGCGGCACCTCGCGGCGAGGGGAATTGACGATCCCCGGGTCATCGATGCGATGGCCGTGGTGCCGCGGGAGCTTTTCGCGCCGCGGAGCCGGGCCCACGATGCCTACGCGGACCGGCCGCTCCCCATCGGGATGGGCCAGACGATCTCGCAGCCGTACATGGTGGCGTGGATGGCGGAAGCCCTGGAACTGGGGGCCGGGGACCGGGTGCTGGAAGTGGGGACGGGGTCGGGATACTCGGCCGCGGTGCTCAGCCGCGTCTGCCGGGCGGTGTACACGGTGGAGAGGCACGCGCCGCTGGCCGAGGGCGCCCGGGCGCTGCTGCGCAAGCTGGGCTACGACAGGGTGCGGGTTCGCTGCAGCGACGGTTCACTGGGGTGGCCCGAGCACGCTCCCTACGACGCGATTGTGGTGGCGGCCGCCGGGCCGCGCATCCCGGGCACGCTCCGGGACCAGCTCGGTCCGGGTGGCCGCCTGGTCATGCCGGTCGGGGCGGTCGGGGGAAGCCAGTCGCTGGTGCGGGAGCGGCGCGATCCGTCCGGTGGATTCAGCCGCGAGGCGCTGGGGGTGGTGCGGTTCGTCCCCCTGATCGGAGAGGAAGGGTGGGGCTGACAGTGGGGGCCTTGTCTTCGGGCTGCTAGCCGAGGGCGAAGATCCCCCGCACCACCCACAGAACCAGCGCGAACCCCATCAGGAGCGTCGGGATCAGAAAGATGACCCCCGTGGAGAGGATGAGGCCAGCCCGGAAGAGGTGGGGTCCCGTCGGCAGCACCTCCTTGCCCCAGAGTCTGTGGAGGCACCACTCGGTCATCGGCCCCAGCGTGTAGCAGATATTCGCCATGATGGCGATGGGAAGCACCGGAGCGAGGAGCTGCGCAGCCGCCATCGGCTGTCCGATGAGCTGGGCAAAGATGGTTGCAATCGACATCGTGACCGCCCCGCACGCCCCGACGATCACATTGTAGGCCAGGCGCCGGCTCTCCCACCACCTGAAAATGCCGCCAAGGGTGCGCCGGCGCGCGGGAGCGGGGTAAAGAAAGCCGACCAGCCGGGACTCGGAGGCCGGCGGGTCGAGGACTGGGGAGACTTCCCGGTTCATTGGATTATCTCGGGGCTGGAGCGTTGCGGCGTCTGACCATAGGTTGCCGGATGGCCCCCAACAAGTTGCCTGTCCCGTTCAGCGCCATCCGGGACGCGCGCTCGCGCATCGCAGATGCGGCGATCCGGTCTCCCATCCTCCGCCTCGATGCCCCGGGCGCCCCCGCCGACATCCGGGTGAAGCTCGAGTGCCTGCAGCCGATCGGGTCGTTCAAGGTACGCGGCGCGGCCAACGCCATGGCGCTCGCCGATCCGGCACGGCTCGCCCGCGGCGTCTACACCGGCAGCGCGGGCAACATGGCCCAGGGCGTGGCGCTCGCGGCCCGGCGGCTGGGCGTGCCCTGCAGGGTGGTCGTCCCGGACACGGCGCCCCGCACCAAGCTGGACGCCATCGCACGGCTGGGCGCGACTGCGGTGCCGCTTCCCTTCGACGAGTGGTGGGCCGTGCTGCGCGACCACGGCCACCCGGCCGAGCACGGGTACTTTATCCACCCGGTGAGTGATCCGGCGGTGATCGCGGGGAACGGCACGGTCGGGCTCGAAATCGCTGACGAGCTCCCCGGGGTGCGCGCGGTGGTGGTGCCGTACGGCGGCGGGGGCCTGTCGTGCGGGATCGCGGCCGCGATGCACAGGGTCGCTCCGGGGGTGCCGGTCTTTGCCGCCGAGGTCGAGACCGCGGCCCCCTTCGCGGCCGCGCTCGGCGCCGGCCGTCCGGTCGAGGTGCGGCACCGCGCTTCTTTCGTGGACGGCATCGGGTCGACGGGGGTCCTGGAGGAGATGTGGCCGCTCGCGAGCTCGCTTCTGGCGGGGTCGGTAGTGGTCTCGATCGAGCAGGTGTGCGCGGCGATCCGCGTGCTGGCGGGCAGGGCCCGCGTCGTCGCCGAAGGGGCGGCAGGGGCAGCCGTGGCGGCGGCGCTGCGCGGTCTCCCCGGAATCGGCGGCGGTCCGGTCGTAGCAGTGGTTTCCGGCGGCAATATCGACCCGCACGTCTTCCAGGCGATCATGGAGGGGAGGGTGCCCCCACTCGCCCAGGAGGGTTCCGGCCCGTAGGTTGGGCGACTGGTTCGGCAGCCCTGCCGCCCGGTGCCGCGGGGGCTTCCCCGGGGGGGTCTGCCCGATCCGGACGCTCACCACTACCAATCCAGAGGTGCACATGGCGACTGAAAAAGGGATCGAATTCGAACCCGGCCTGTTCCCCGGCCATCCGAGAGGGCTTCCGACGCTCTTCTTCACCGAGATGTGGGAACGCTTCTCCTATTACGGGATGCGGGCGCTCCTGATCCTCTTCATGACGGGAACGACAATCGGCGAGAACCCGGGGCTGGGGTTCGATGTGGTCACCGCAGGCGCCATCTACGGCCTCTACACGAGCATGGTCTACCTGCTGGCGCTACCGGGCGGCTGGGTCGCCGACCAGCTCTGGGGACAGCGCAAGGCGGTCTTCGTGGGCGGCTGCATCATCGCCGCGGGGCACTTCAGCATGGCGGTGCCCTCGGACTACACGTTCTTCCTCGGCTTGATCCTCATCGTCGTCGGCACCGGACTGCTCAAGCCCAACGTCAGTTCGGTGGTGGCGGATCTGTACCCGGAGGGCGGGGCCAAGCGCGATGCGGGGTTCTCGATCTTCTACATGGGGATCAACGTCGGGGCCTTTGCCGGACCACTTCTCTGCGGCTTGTTGGGCGAAGGGTACAACTGGCACCTCGGGTTCTCGCTCGCGGGGTTCGGCATGATCCTGGGCCTGATCCAGTTCCGGCTCGGGTACCGCTCGCTGGGCAATGCCGGTGTTCTGCGCACCGACAAGTCTCCCGAGGCGGTGGCGCGACTCGGTGGCCGGTTCTACGGGATCTTCGCCGCCATCGTGCTCGCGCTGGTTGCATTCGGCCTCCTTGTGTCCAACGGCACGATCCCGCTCGCCCTGCCCGACATCGCCGACTACCTGGCGTACACAATCCTGGGCATCATCGCCCTGTACTTCCTCTACGTCATCTTTCTGGGCGGGCACACCAGGGACGAGATCAAGAAGGTCGGGGTCATCTTCTGGCTGTTTCTTCTGGCGGCTGTCTTCTGGTCCGGCTTCGAACAGGCGGGCTCGTCGCTCAACATATTCGCCCGCGACTACACCGACCGGACCCTCGGTCCCCTGTTCGGCTGGGGACCCTGGGAATACACGGCCGCGTCGCTCCAATCCGTCAACGCGTTCTTCATCGTCGTGCTGGCGCCCGTCTTCGGGTGGTTGTGGGTCTGGCTCGCCAACCGCAACGCCAACCCGTCCGTTCCCATGAAGTTCGCCCTTGGGTTGCTGGGGCTGGCGGTGGGGTTCTTCGTCATCGCCTGGGGAGCGGCCAACGCGACGCCCGAGGCACCGGTATCTGCGGCCTGGCTGGTCGTCATGTACTTCCTGCACACGGTGGGCGAACTGGCGTTGTCGCCCGTGGGTCTGTCGGCGATGACGAAGCTGGCGCCGAGGAACCGGGTCAGCCAGATGATGGGGGTGTGGTTCGTCGCGGCGGCGCTCGGCAACCTCATTGCGGGACGGGTGGCGGGCCAGCTGGAAGGATTGGATCCCTCCCGGCTTTACCTCACCGTGGCCATGATCATCGGCGGCGGCGGCCTGCTTGCCCTCCTCGTCAGTCCCTTCATGAAGCGCCTGACAGGCGACGTCAAATAGCGATGTCGAACAGCGTCTTGTCCCGGTTCCGGATTCCCATACCTTCAAGGGACGTACCCGTGCACGGGGCGCGCTCCGACCAGCCCGGATGCATCGCCGCTCGAATGCCGGGGGGACTTTGTCCACGGGCTGCCAGGGGCTGCGACATTCGTCCATGACGATCTGGAACAAGATCTTCGGGGGAACCTCGGGAGCCGAGCGCGTCGACTACTACGAGGAGGGGCTCGCGCTCTCCCAGGAAGGGAAATTCCACGAAGCGCTGACGTCCTTCCGGCTGGCGCTGAAGGAGTCCCCGGGCGACCCGATCGTTCTCCAGCAGATCGCCATCACGTACACGCGCATGGGCATGGATGACGACGCCGCGAAGACGTACCGGCACGTCCTCTACCGGTATCCGCAGGCGCCCGGTGCCCACTACGGGCTGGCCTTCATCCTGCTGCGGCAGGGCGACCGGGACGAAGCGGTCGAGCACCTGGAGGCGTTTCTGGCCGGCGGACCGTCGGAGGCCGAGGCGGGCGAGCACATCGCGCATGCGCGGGCCACCCTGCAGGAGCTGCACGGCGACGGCGGAGGTGGCGAAGGCGCCCAGGACGATTCCGGATGAAGACGGACAAGGAGATCCGGCTCGCGTGGACGGGTTCGGGACTCGTATTCGACGGAGGACCGGCCGGCGGGCCGCAGATCATGGTCGATGGGGATTCGGGCACGGGCCCGTCGCCCATGGATCTTGTGCTGACGGGCGTGGCTGCGTGCATGGCCATCGACGTCAAGGTGATCCTGGGGAAGGGAAGGGTACCGTTCGACAGCATCGACGTGACTGCTCAGGGCGCTCGCCGGGATGAAACACCCCGCCACTACAACGGGCTGCGACTGGTCTTCACTGTGACCGGGGTGCCGCCGGCGAGCCGTGCGAAGGTTGAACGGGCGCTCGAACTGTCCCGCGAGAAATACTGTTCCGTCCTGTTCTCGCTGAGGCAGGACATCCCGGTGGAGATCGTCCTGGAAGGTGGGTAGCTCCATGGCAGACACGATCGATTACTACGCAAACAAGGCCGACGTGCCGCAGGGGACGCTCGTAGAGCTGTTTTTCCGCACCGTAAGTCGCCTGGCGGACAAGGCCGCGTACAACGTGACCGGCCCCAAGGCTCGAACCTACACCTACGCGCAGGTGCGTGACGTGGTGCGGCGGGGGTCCGCGGCGCTCGCGCGGTCGGGCGTCGGGCGCGGGGACCGGGCGGCCATCCTCTCGGAGAACCGCGTCGAATGGGCGCTGGCGGACTGGTCCTGCCTCTGCGCGGGGGTGGTCGACGTGCCGATCTACAGCACGCTTCCTGCGGCCCAGGTCGCCTACATCCTCAAGGACTCCGGCGCCTCGCTGGTCTTCGTCTCCGACGCGGAGCAGCTGGCGAAGGCGCGCGAGGCGGTGGCCGGGCTGGACCGCGAGGTGGAGATCGTGGTGTTCGACGAGGCGGATGCCGCGGAGGGCGGGGCGGTCGCGTGGCCGGACTTCCTGGCGCGCGGTGACGACGCCGGGAACGACGACTTCGAGGCCGATGCCGGCCGGGCCCGGCCCGAGGACGTAGCCACGATGATCTACACCTCCGGCACCACGGGCACGCCGAAGGGCGTGATGCTCATGCACAACAACGTGGCGTCGAACATCTGGGCGTCCGAGCAGCTGCTCGGGGTCGGCCCCGACGACGTGAGCCTCTCCTTCCTGCCGCTCTCGCACGTCCTGCAGCGCATGGTGGACTACCTCTTCTTCACCTGCGGATGCACGATCACCCACGGCGCCATCGAGACCGTTGCGGCCGACATGAAGGTGCTCAGGCCGACCGTGCTGGTTTCGGTCCCGCGCCTCTACGAGAAGGTCTACCAGACGGTGCTCGACGCCAGCGGCCTGAAGGCGAAGATCGTGGGATGGGCGGCGAAGGTGGGGCGGCGCGTGGCGCTTTGCCGGGAGAGCGGCTCGAGGGTCCCGTTCCTGGTGGGGTTGCGGTACAGGATCGCGGACAAGCTGGTGTTCGCAAAGATCCGGGCTGCAGTGGGCGGACGGCTGCGCTACTTCGTGAGCGGCGGGGCCGCGCTGGCGCCCGAAATCAACCGTTTCTTCCTGGGCGCCGGGATCATGATCCTGGAAGGCTACGGGCTGAGCGAGACCTCCCCCGTGACCAACGTGAACACGCCTGAGCAATTCCGCATCGGGACCGTTGGCCGGCCGGTTCCCGGCACCGAGATCCGGATCGCGGAGGACGGCGAGATCCTCATCCGGGGCCCGCAGGTGATGAAGGGCTACTACGGCCTCGAGGAGATGACGCGCGAGGTGATCGCCGACGACGGCTGGTTCAGCACCGGCGACATCGGCGAGCTGAGCAACGACGGGTATCTGAAGATCACGGATCGCAAGAAGGACCTCATCAAGACGTCGGGCGGAAAGTACGTGGCCCCGCAGCTGATCGAGAACCTGCTCAAGAAGAACGCGTTCGTGGACCAGGCGGTCGTCATCGGCGAGGGCCGCAAGTTCTGCTCGGTGCTGGTGGTGCCGGCCTTCGAGCGGCTCGGAAGCTGGGCCGAGGGCGCCGGGCTCCACGCATCCGACGCACGGGCGCTGTTGGGCGACCCGAAATGCCAGGCCCTGCTGCAGGAGGAGTTGTTCAGCGAGATGCGGGATCTGGCACGCTTCGAGAAGCCGAAGAAGGTCGGGCTCGTGGCCGACGCCTTCACTGTGGAGAACGGGGCGATGACCCCGACGCAGAAGGTGAAGCGCGACGTTGTCACCGAGCGCTACGCCGGGCTCATCGAGTCGTTCTACAGCGCGGACTCGGTCGAGCAGACGATGTTCGTGGCCTGATGGGCCGCGCCACCGGGGTGGTGACGGTCCTCATGACCGCGCCGGGCGCGGGTGCGGCCGAAGATGTCGTGCGCGCCCTCGTCGAGGAGCGGCTGGCGGCGTGCGGGAACATCGTGCCGGGTGCGGTGAGCGTCTATCGCTGGAAGGGTGAAGTGCACCGGGACGAGGAGTCCTTGGTGATCCTCAAGACGACCCGTGAGGTCCTTCCGCACCTGCTCGAGCGCGCGGCGCAGCTGCACCCGTACGATGTGCCCGAGTTGATCGCGCACGAGGTGGTGGACGGGACGGCGGCCTACCTCGAATGGGTGGGAACGGAGTGCGGCGCCGGAGCGGAGGCCGTGCGATGACGCTCTTCTGGCAGATACTCGGTGGGTTGCTCGCGCTGGCGCTTGGCATCTATCTGGGGATGCCCGGCCGATCGGACGGAGCGGGACCACTCCTCGGTCGGTGGCGTGGCAGGAACGCCCGCAGGGTAGGGGAGCACAGCAAGAGGCATCTCGAGGAGCTGGAACGGGCCCTGGGGAATGAATGGGGGCAGAGCCGGAGGGCGAAGCGCCATTTCACCCTCTTCGGTTGGCTGAGAAAGGACCCGCGCGGGTCCCATCAGCGGCGCTCGCGGCAGTACTTCCGCACCGCGGCGCCCAGGCGCGGAGGGCGGATCAGCAGGAGACGCTAGGCAGTCCGTGGCCCATGTCCCGGTTGCAGGCGGGCCGACGATGCATCCGGGCTGAGCCGCGGGCGGCCCTGGCAACGAGCGGAGCGGCGAGCCGTCAGGCCCAGAACCGGTTCAGCACCACCAGCAGGGTTCCGATGAACGCTCCGAGGGCGTAGCCCAGCACGATGATCATGCGCAGCTCCCGGTCCGTCACCCTCCGGACCAGCTCCTCCATCCGCTCGACCGGGAACTCCAGCACCTTTTCCTCGACGCGGCGCGCAACGTCGAGGCGGGTCACCACGGAGGGGATCTGGGCCTGGATCCCCCGCCACAGCGGGTCACTGGCGGCCTGCCGGATGCTGTCCGCGGCGCCGCTGGGGAGCAGCCTGGCGGGCCGGCCGATGGGACGATCCAGGGCGGCCGTGGCAAGCCGGCGCACCCCGTCGCGGTAGACGGTTGCGGCGACTTCGGTCCTGACAGCCGCGACCACCCAGTTGGACACCCGTTCGGGAGATACCTCCTGCAGCAGCTCTCCCCAGGTGCGCTCGGAGACGCGGGCCAGCCCGGTTTCCAGCTTCTCGGTCAGGAAGTCGCGCGCAGAGCGATCGCGCGCCAGCTCCACCAGCCACGACGAGAACGTCTCGATCGTTTCGTCGACTCCGGCGTCGCCCGGCTTGCCGAACACATCGGTGACCGGCCGGTCCAGCAGATCGCCGATCGCGTCGCTGATGCCCCTGGCCGTGGCTTCCTCGGCGTCAGGCTCGTGGAAGAGCCCGGCGATCCTCTCCGCTCCCTCCGACTGGATGGTTCGGAATACCTTGGCGATCGTCTCCTCGTTGAGGACCAGCCGCGCGACGACCCGCTGGTGAAAGCGGAGGTCCTGCAGAAAGCGTCGCAGGAGATCCCGGGTCACCCGCTCGAAGCGGAGTCGGGTGGCAGGCTGGTCGAGGACTGCGCCCAGGCGCCGTATGACGAGCGGCACGTAGCCGGCGATCGCCCGCTCCACCGCGGGAACCATCCCGGCGGGAAGCAAACCCCTGAGGGTGACATCCGGCTTCAGCAACTGCTCCACGGCATCGTTAAGGTACTCGGACACAGCCACGCGGAACCGGTCGGTCGAGACCGCGGCCTCGGCCCAACCCGCCACTGCGGCGGCGACCCTGGCCTCCCGCCCGGGGACCAGTACGTCGCTCACGGGCTGGTCGGCGACGAAGGCCGCCAGCTCCGACGCCCGCGCCTCCACCGCTTCGGCGAACTCGGCGGAGTGAAGATGCTTCTCGATCCTGGCTATGGTGTGGTCGAGCACATCCTCGATGACCGGGGCGGCCTCGGCCATAACCTCGGGGCCCAGAAGATCGCGCACCGAGCCCCTCTCGACCTCCAGCACGTCGTCGAGGAAGCGCGCAAGCCCGCGGTCGAACGCATCCCGGAATTCGGGCTCGGCCAGGACGCGGGTGAGGTCGTCCTCCGTCAGGAGCCGGTTCCCCACGGCGCGCCCGATCGCGGCGGCCAGACGGGCCTGGTTCTTGGGGATGGCCCCCTGCAGGAAGGGGATGCGGAGTCCCAGAACGCGCGGCGGACGGTACGGGTGAAAGAGCATCCAGATCGCGACGGTGTTCGTGAGGCCGCCGGCAAGCGCTCCCCCCACGATCGTCACGATGGCCCGCAGAAGCACCTCGCTCATTCCAACGGCCTCCCCGCCCGAGTCATCGCTGGAAGTGCCTCAGGAATCCCTTCACCGCCACCTCCACTTCGTCCACGGTGACCCGGCCGGCGACTTCGTAGACCGCGAGCACCGGCAGGATGGCCCCGGAGCCGTCCAGTGCCTGCACATGCGAACTCCGGGACTCGAATTCCCCAGAAAGCATGCCGTCGTCCGACTCGATGCGCCACAGCACCGGGACGCCCCGGCGGGCCCGCTCGAAGCCGCGGGTCTCTTCCCAGGTCACGTCCACGTCAGGCCAATAGAGTTCGACGGTGTCACGGCGGGCCCACGCCTGGTAGCGGCGTTGCCCTTCGAGGTTGGCGAGGACCAGCTGCAGGCGGTCGTCCCCGAGCAGCACCGCCAACTCGGTGCTCCCGCCGTTGCCGCCGGTCCGCACCGCGGACGCGTCCAGCACCAGACCCTCCGTCTCCACGTCGGCCAGGCGGACGGCGCCCTCGAGGAGGCGGTAGGTTGCGCCCCGCTGACCTCTCCACTCGACAACCGTCCGGCCCAGCCGCAGCGACAGGTCGCGCACACCCTCCCGGTAGTAGATCTCCTCCAGGACGTCCTCGAGCCCCACCACCAGGCGTGCCGGTCCCCGCGGCACGATCCGCCAGGGCGTGCGCGTGAGGTCCGTCGTCCATTCGTCCTCCATGAACAGGCGCCACTGCCCGGACCGACCCAGCCAGCCCCGGATCGACCTGTGCACACCTTCGGTCTCGACGCGGTTCTCGAAATCCCACGGGACGAACTGCGCCGAATCGCCGGAGGTCTCGACGAAGACGATCGAGCGCTGATAAGTGGTACCTGGAGTGATAACCTCGGTCGCCGGGGTGCCGCCGCCGGCATCGAGACCGGCTTCCGTTCCGCGCGTTCCCGCCTCGGGATTTCCGCCCCCGCACGATCCGCCCAGGATGGGGGCGACGATCGCGGCCGCCGTCCGCCACGGGGCCGCAGGGGCGTTTCTCACGCGGCGCGTCCTTCCCGCGGCCGCACATCGAGCACCTGGGCCGGCCCGGCCTCCAGCGCCCGGTCGAGCGCGGAGAAGAAGCGCCGGATCCTCGAGGCGTTCACACCGAGGTCACCGCCGCGATGCCGTCCCTCGGCCGCCAGGTCCACGCGCGTCTGTGCGTCGTCGTCCAGGGAGACGGTGATCACGACGGCGGCGGGGAAGAGCCGCAGCAGCCCGCGCACGCGGGCCTCGACGATGCCGGCCAGGTCGTCCGACGCCGTCACTGCCCAGCCCCGGAGTCCGCCCGCGGCGAGTCGCACGGCTGCCTCCCAGACGGTCCCGAAAGGAATGGCGTAGGTCCTGCCGGAAAGCCCGGGGATGCCGGAGTTCCAGCTGGAATGAGCGGAACTGCTGGTAAGTCCATGCCACATGCCTTTGTCCCCCGATGGAAGGATCGCGGATGCATCGATGGCTGCAACCGGGCCTGCGAAAGCTGTCCAGAGCGAAGGCCCGAGGTCAACACCGCGCGTTGGTGCATTGCGCTTCCGAACCTCCGCTATCTTCAATCTCGCATTGGACACCAGGAAAGGATCTCCTCGCCCGAATGAAAGCCGTCATCCCGCTCGCGGGCAAAGGCACCCGTCTGCGGCCACACACACATCTGACCCCCAAGCCCCTGATCCGGGTCGCCGGCAAGCCCGTCCTCGACTTCATCCTCGACGACCTGCTGGCGGCCGGAGTTTCCGAGATCGTCTTCATCGTGGGACACCTGCAGGAAGCAGTCCGCGCGCACGTCGCCGCCAGCTACCCCGCCGTCCGCGCCCGCTACGTGGTACAGGAGGTGCAGGACGGGACGGCGGGAGCGGTTGCGCTGGCGCGTCCGTGGGCGGACGACGAACTGCTCATCCTGTTTGCCGACACGCTGTTCGAGGTGGACCTGTCGATCACGCGAACGCTGGGCGCGGACCGGGCCGGGGTGATCTGGGCGAAGGAGGTCGAGGACTACCGGCGCTTCGGCGTGATCGTCACCGACGACAACGGCGACATGACCCGGATCGTGGAGAAGCCGAGCGAGCCGGTGTCGCGCCTGGCCAACATCGGGCTGTACTACATCCGCGACCCCGGTCTCCTCTTCGAGGGGATCGCGCAGACGCTGGCGCGCGGCCCGGGGCCGGCGGGCGAGTACTACCTGACCGACGCCTTCCAGTACATGGTCGACGCGGGGGCGCGGATCGCGACCGCGCCGGTGCGCACCTGGCTCGATGCCGGGAAGGTGGACGCCCTGCTCGAGGCCAACCGGTACCTGGTGGGCGGCAGCAGGGGTGGGGTGGACCGGGCGGCCCGGGTGTCGGAGTCGGTGGTGTCGCCGCTCGCACGGATCGAGGCGGGTGCCCGTGTGACCGGGTGCCGGATCGGCGGGAACGTGACGGTCGAAGCGGGCGCGTGCGTGCGTGACTCGGAGCTGGGCGACACGATCGTGGGGCGGGGGGCGCGGGTGGAGGGCTGCCGGCTCAGCCGCTCGGTCATCGGCAGCGACGCGGTCGTGACGGGCTGCGAGGGCACCCTGAACGTGATGGATCATTCGGCGGTGCTTTGCCGCGGGGCGGGCGGGTCGCAATCTTGAAGTGGCCGGGCGCGCACCGGCGACGGGACCGGGAGAGAGGAATGGAGCCAGGATGAACGGCAGGGGCCTGATTCACGACTGGAATGTGGCCGAATTCGATACCCTCGCGTGGGGCCGACACGTTGAGCTGGATGACGAGACCCTCCGGGACGGCCTGCAGTCGCCGTCGGTCACCGACCCGCCCATCGCCGCCAAGATCCGCCTCCTGCACCTCATGGACGAGCTGGGCATACACGCCGCGGCCGTCGGTCTCCCGGCGGCGGGACCGAGAGCCGTGGAGGACGTCACCCGCCTCTGCGAGGAGATCCGCGATTCGAAGCTGTCCATCGACCCCAACTGCGCTGCCCGCACGGTGGTCGGGGATGTCGAACCGGCGGTGAGGATCGCGCAACGCACCGGGGTTGCCATCGAGGTCTGCGCCTTCATCGGCAGTTCGCCCATCCGGCGCTTCGCGGAAGGCTGGACGCTCGACCGCATGCTGCGGACCGCCGAGGAGTCGGTCTCGTTCTGCGTGAGGGAGGGCCTGCCCCTCATGTTCGTCACCGAAGACACCACGCGGGCGGACGCGGAGACGCTCAAGGCGCTCTACGGGAACGCCATCCGTTGGGGCGCACGCCGCATCTGCCTCTCGGACACGGTGGGGCATGCGACCCCGTCGGGGGTCAGGGCGCTCCTGCGGTTCGTGAAGCGGGAGATCGTGGACCCTTCGGGCGTACGGGTGAAGATCGACTGGCACGGCCACCGCGACCGCGGGCTGGGCCTGGCCAACGCGCTCGCGGCCATCGAGGCGGGGGCGGACCGGATCCACGCCACCGCCATGGGGATCGGGGAACGCGTCGGCAACGTGGAGATGGATCTTCTGCTGGTGAACCTGGCGCTTGCAGGCGTTCACGATGCGGACCTTTCGCTGCTCTCCGAGTATTGCGAGCTGGTCGCCAGCGAGTGCGAGGTCCCGCTCCCGCCGAACTACCCGGTAATCGGTTCCGATGCGTTCCGCACGGCTACGGGCGTCCACGCCGCCGCCATCATCAAGGCCCAGGCGAAGGGCGCGGACTGGCTGGCGGACCGGGTCTATTCGGGCGTTCCCGCGTCTCTCGTGGGCCGGCACCAGGAGATCGAGGTCGGGCCCATGTCCGGGATCTCCAACGTGAGGTACTGGCTGGCCGACCGGGGATACGACGCCGGGGACACGGAACTGTGTGAACGGATCTTCAACCGGGCGAAGGAAGTCGATCACACCCTCACCGAGGACGAGGTCGTCAGGATCGTCGAGCAGGTCCGGGCGGAGTCGCCGCGGTGACGGGCAAGTCAGAACCGCCTGCCCGCATTCTCGTCATCGAGGACGACCCGGGAATTGCGGCGCTGGTGGCGTACCAGCTCACCCGCGCGGGCTATCGCGTCGAGACGGCCGGGGGCGGCGACGGCGGCCTCGATTCGCTGCACCGGGAGATCCCCGATCTGGTCGTTTTGGACAGGATGCTGCCGGGCGTGTCGGGCGACCAGGTGCTCAAGGCCATCCGTCAGGATCCCGCGACGCGCTCTCTCCCCGTGCTGGTCCTCACGGCCAAGCGGGAGGAGGCCGACCGCATCCAGGGACTGGAGATGGGGGCGGACGACTATCTGACCAAGCCCTTCAGTCCCAGGGAACTCGTGTTGCGGGTCGAGGCGATCCTGAGGCGGATCCGCGGATTCGCAGGTATGGCCGACCACGAGGGCGGGGTGCTCAGGGTCGGAGATCTGTCCCTGGACGTGGGTTCGATGCGGGTGAGGCTCGGCAACGAGGAGATCCTCGTTACGCCCACGGAGTACCGGCTGCTCAGGGCTCTGCTGGAGAACAGGGGACGCATGCAGAGGCGGGCCGACCTGCTGGAGGCGGCGTGGGACGCGGATGGCAAGGCCAGGGGCGGGATGCGAACGCGGACCGTGGACATGCATATTCGTCGTCTGCGTACCAAACTGGGGCATGCGGGTGATTGGATCGAGACCGTCCGCGGATTCGGGTACCGGTTCAGGGGACCTGAGCCCGCGGGGTAGCAGGAGTCACGGCGGCGCCCGGCTCGATCCGTCCTCGGCAGGGGACGGGGTGTCGGCAGTCGCCCAACGCGTGGCGGTACATTGAGGGTTCCACTCAGGTTGGCGACCGGCCTGGCCGGTGCGGGGTTCGTGCTGGTGCTCGCCCTCGTGGCATGGGCGGTCGCAAGTGCAGTCGCGACCCGGGTGATGCTAGCCGAGACGGAGCGGCACCTGGTGGCGGCGACCACCCTGGGGGCCGAACGCCTGCGCGCATCGCAGGAGGAATCGCTGGACAGCATCACCGGGGCCCTGGCGCGCTCCTCCGGCTACCGCGTGAGCGTGTTCGACGCCGAGCAGCGCCTGATTGCCGACTCGGACTTCGGGGCGCAACAGGCCGGCGCCGCGCCGCAGCCTGCCGAGCGGGCCGAGGTGGTGGGGGCGTTGCGGCGCGTCGCCGCGTCCTCCCGGCGCCTGAGTGCGCTTGACGGTCGCCCCTACGTCTTCAGCGCAGCCCGCCTGTACCGCAGCGGCCGGCCGGTGGTGATCAGGTTTGCGGCTCCCGTTGCCCCGATCGCGGACGCCGCGGGCCAGGTGGCGCGCGGTGTCCTGCTGGCGGTTCTCCTGGCCGGGGCAGCGGGCGTGTTTGTGCTCTACCGGGGGACGGACGCCGTGTCGGGCAAGCTGGACGGTGTCCGCCATCTGCTGACGCGGATTGCGGCGGGGGAGACCGCCGGGCCGCGGGTGAAGCTGTCCCGGTTCATCGAACTTGCGCGGGTCGGGTCGGCGGCCAACCGGGTCAGGGGCGAACTCGAGGAGCAGCTGGGCGGGGTCACGAGGGAGCGCGACGAGCTCGCCCAGCTCATGGACGAGGTGGGAGAGGGCCTGATGGCGCTGACCAACGACGCCAGGATTCTGCGCATCAATCCCGCGGCGCGTGGCTTGCTGGGGCTGGTCGAGGTGCTGCCGTTCTCCCCGGTGGGTTCCCTGGTCCGCGACCCGGTTCTGCGGGACTTTCTCGAGGCTTCCGTGGTGCGCGCCGAGGGCCGCCTGGAGGTGACGGTCGGTGACCGGGAGCTGGAGGTGCGCACCAAGCGGGGCACGGCCGGGGGGGCGGTGGTGTTGCTGGTGGACATCACGGAGATCCGGCGGCTGGAGGCCGTGCGAACGGATTTCGTCGCCAATGCATCGCATGAACTGAAGACCCCTCTGACGGTGATCCGCGCGGCGGCGGAAACGGTCCTGGACGCGGAGCTGCCGGCCGATCTGCGCAGCCGGTTCCTGCGCTCGATCGAGGGCAACACGGTGCGCCTGCAACGGCTGGTGGACGACCTGCTGGACCTCTCGCGCTACGAATCCGGGGCGTGGCGTCCGGAGCGGGAGCGGCTCTTCGTGCAGGAGGTGGCGTGGGAGGTCTGGAAGGAGCTGGAGGAGAGCTGGTCGGAGCGGGATTTGGAGTTTCGGATTGTGGGGGAGGGTGAGGCGCTGGGAGACGAAGGCGCAGCCTACCAGATCTTCCGCAATCTCTTCGAGAATGCCCTGCGGTACGTTCCCGGTGCGAGCGGGCGGATCACGGTGGAAATCACCCGGCTGGAGGACATGATCGAGGTAGCCGTCGAGGACAACGGCTCCGGGATTCCTCCCTCGTCGCTGCCCAGGATCTTCGAGAGGTTCTACCGGGCGGATACGGCGCGCTCGCGCGACGAAGGAGGTACCGGGCTCGGACTGGCGATCGTGCGTCACCTCGTGTCGAGCATGGGGGGCGACGTGGGCGCGCGCAGCTCCCTGGGCGCGGGCACGACCATCACATTCGCGATTCCCGCGGCGGAGTCCTTCAATCGCAGTGCCGTGGTCCGTGCCGGGCTCAAGGTCATGGCGGCGTGCGCGATTGTTGTCCAGGCGGCCTGCGTCGCGGGGGACGGGGGCGACGGGGTGGTGACGGTGGGTGGCTCCAGCAGTCTCTACGCGCTCTCGGAGGCGGTAGCGGAGTCGTTTGCCGGCATCCGGCCCGGCTTCCGGGTCACGGTCGGCTTTTCGGGGACTGCGGGCGGACTGAGGCAGCTGTGCGATGGCGAGATCGACATTGCGGGGGCTTCGCGGCGGATTTCCACGGCCGAGGCCGCGCGCTGCCGTGCCATGGGCTTCCCCTTCCTGGAGATTCCGGTGGCCAGGGACGGCATCGCCATCGTGGTCAATCCGGCCAACACCGGCGTGGACTGCCTCACGCTGGAGGAACTCACTCGGCTCTGGGGGCCGGCGGGAGAGGTGCGGACCTGGCGCGACCTCAGACCGGCGTTTCCTGACGAGACGATTCGTCTTTTCGGTCCCGGGCCCGACTCGGGCACGTTCCGCTACTTCACGTCGGTGGTCGTCGGACGGCCGGGGGCCAGCCGGGCCGACCACTATCAGAGCGAGGATGACGGCCTGATCGCCCGCGGGGTGGCGGGCGACCGCCGGGGGCTGGGGTACTTCGGCTCCGCCGCCTACGCGAGTCACCGGGAGACTCTCCGCGCGGTCCCGGTGGATACCGGCTTCGGCTGTGTGGATCCCACTCGGGAGGCGGTGGCCGACGGGCGCTACAGCCCGCTCTCGCGCGACCTTTTTATCTACGTCGGCGTCACTTCGCTTGCCCGTGAAGTGGTGTACGCCTTCGCCGACCACTACCTGTTCGCCGCCGCCATGCTCACGGCGGAAACCGGATATGTGCCGCTCCCGCCGGCGGAATATGTGCGGGGCAGGGCGGTCCTGCGGTCGGGACAGGGGGCCCCGTGATGGCGGGCGAACACCCGATGACGTTGTCCGACGCCCCCCAAGGGGTGCCGGAGCGTCCTCCGGGGGCTGCATTCCGGGGCCCGGAAACGGCGTCACGGTCCCTCCAGGAGCGACTGGCCGGCCACTTCTTCCGGTTGTGCGCCGCGTTGGCCGCCCTGGCCGCGGCCGCCGTGGCCGTCACCCTGGCGAGCGAGACCGCCCTGTTCTTCGCACAGGTATCGCCGGTCCGCTTCTTCACCGAACTCGCGTGGACGCCGGTGGCCGAGGAGCCGCGCTTCGGAGTCCTGCCCCTTCTCGCCGCCACCGCGCAGATCACGGCCGGTGCGGCTGTCGTGGCCTTTCCTCTCGGGCTCCTGACCGCGATCTACCTGGAGTACTACTCCGACCCCCGGGCCGACGGAATCCTGAGTGCCGCCCTGGTGGTGCTGGCCGCGATTCCCACGGTGGTCTACGGGTACGTCGCACTCGACTTCGTCACGCCCGCGCTCAGGAACATCTGGCCCTCGATCGAGGCCTACAACGGGATCTCCGCGTGCCTGGTGGTAGGCATCATGATCCTGCCCACCGTTGCACTGCTTTCGCGCAGCGCGCTGAAGGCCGTGCCGCCCTCGCTCGTCGACGCCGGGTTGGCGCTGGGAGCAAGTCCGGGCCGGATCCTGGTGCGGGGGATCCTTCCCGCGGCCTCCCGGGGCATCGCCGCTGCCCTGGCGCTCGCGGTGGCCAGGGCGGCGGGAGAGACGATGATCGTTACGCTGGCCGCCGGCAACCAGGCGCGCCTGACCTGGAGTCCGCTGGAGGGCCTCCGCACCCTGACGGCGTACATCGCACAGGCGAGCATGGGGGATGCGCCCGCGGGGACGCTCGAATACCGGGCCCTCTTCGCGGTTGCCACCGTGCTCTTCGCGTTCACCTTTGCAGTGCACGCCCTTGGCGGGTGGCTGGCCGGAGGGCGCGCCCGGCAGGGAAGTGTGCGGCAATGAAGGCGTTCCGCCACCAGGGGGCGATCGCCGGCGTGTGCAGCCTCGCAGCCGGCGTCACCCTCGCCGCGGGGATGACGCTCCTCGCCGTCCTGCTCGTGCAGGCGCGGGGGGTCCTCGATTTCGGCTTCCTCCTCGGCGCGCCCTCCCGGTTTGCGGCGCAGGCGGGGGTCGGCCCCGCCCTTGCCGGCACGCTCTGGCTGACCCTGCTGACGGCGGCGCTCGCCTGTCCGGTGGGAGTCGGCGCGGCGGTGTACTTCGAAGAATACGCCCCCCGGACCCGCGCCACGCGGGCGATCGAGTCCGCGATCACCACCCTGGCCGGGGTTCCGCCCGTGGTCTTCGGGGTGGCCGGGCTGGCGCTGTTCGCGCGGGGCCTGGGGCTCGGCCCCACGGTCCTTGCGGGCGGCCTGACGCTGGCCATGCTCGCCCTGCCCACCGTTCTCGCGACCTCGAAGGAGGCCATCAGGCAGGTCCCGTCCGGAGTTCGGACGGCGGCCTACGCGCTCGGTGCGACGCGGTGGGAGGTCATCCGGCGCCAGGTGCTGCCCGCCGCGGCTCCCGCGATAGTGACCGGCGTGACCCTCGCGCTCGCCCGCACGGCGGGGGCTGCAGCGCCGCTGCTGGTGATCGGCGCAGCGTCGTTCATCAACTACGCGCCCGGGACGCCGGGCGACCCCCTCACCGCGCTGCCGACCCAGGTGTTCGCGTGGAGCGCCCGGTCACAGCCCGGCTTCGCTGCCGTCGCGGCAAGCGCGGCGGTGGTTCTCCTCGCGCTTCTCCTCCTCCTCCATCTGGTGAGCCTGGCCCTGCGCCGCCGCCTCTCGAAAGCGGCCCGGTGAGCGCGCCCGGCTCCGGCCCCGGCCCCTCCCCCCGCCCCTCCCCGGCGGATGCCCCACGCGATGCCCCGCCCGCCCGCGCGCCCGTGTTCTCGCTCGGCGACCTCTCCGTGCACTTCGGCGGCCGCCCGGCGCTATCCGGAGTCTCGCTCGACATACCCCGGGGGCGGATCGTCGCACTGATCGGACCCTCCGGGTGCGGCAAGACGACCCTGCTCCGCGCGCTCAACCGGATGAACGAGCTGATCCCCGGGGCGCGCACCACCGGGAGCGTCCGCTTCGACGGGGCGGAACTCTACCGGCCTGAAACCGACCCGGTAGAGGTCCGGAGGCGCGTAGGAATGGTGTTTCAGGAAGCTGCCCTCTTCCCCGGCTCTGTATTCGACAATGTCGCCTTCGGGCCCCGGGCGAGCGGCTTCAGGGGCGACCTGCACGCGCTCGCGGAGGAGGTCCTGACTGCGGCCGGAATGTGGGCCGACCTGGGCCAGGATCCGGATGTACCCGCCGCATCTCTCTCTGCCGGCCAGCGGCAGCGCGTCTGCATCGCCCGGGCCCTGGCCGTCCGACCGCAGGTCCTCCTCCTCGACGAGCCCACATCCGCCCTGGATGCCACGGCGACCGCCCGCATCGAGTCGCTGGTCCACTCGCTCCTGCCCCGCCTCACGGTCGTGCTTGCCACGAACGATCTCCGCCTGGCGGCCCGTTCGTCCAGCGTGACCGCCTATGTGGACCGCGGCGAACTTGTCGAGTACGGTCCCACGGAGACGCTGTTTACCAATCCCTCGGACGAGCGCACCGAGTCCTACCTGACCGGCCGGGTACGATGACCCGATACCCGCCCGACAAGCAGCCCTTCGAGCTCGAGCTCGACCAGCTGCACGCCCTGTTCCTGGAGATCGCCGGGAGAGCGGAGGAGCTGGTGCGGATGGCGATGGAGGGGCTGGAGCAGCGCGACCCGGAGCGGGCTGAGCTCGTCCGCCGCGCCGACAACCGGATCAACGACCTCGACATCGAGATCGACGAACGCGCGCTGGCGCTCCTGGCGCTCCACAACCCCATGGCCGGCGACCTTCGCTTCGTGCTCGCCGTTCTGTGGGCGTCCAGAGACATCGAACGGATCGGCGACCACGCCGTGAACATCGCAAATGCCTGCCGGCGCGCGGCGCAGCACCCGCCGCTGCCCGATGTCCTCGAGGCCGGCGAAATGGGAATGCAGGTGCGAAACATGCTTGCCCGCGCTCTCGGCGCGCTGATCAACCGGGACACCGAAGCGGCCCGGGCCGTCATCGCCGAGGACCAGCTCGTCGACGACATGCGGCGTTCCGCCTTCCGCGTCATCTTGTCACACATGGCCGAACAGCCGCGCTACATCCAGCCGGGGGTGAACATGATCCTGGTGGTGCAGAACCTGGAGCGGATCGGAGACCTTGCGACGAACCTCGCCGAGGATGCGGTGTTCCTCGCCGAGGGCCGGTCGATCAAGCACGCCGGCAAGTCGGCGACGCCGTGAACCGGGAAGCGGCGAGCCTGGGTGAGGCGGTCGAGGAACTGCTGAGCGAGGTCGCGGTCGAAACCGGCACGGAGCCGGCACCGCTCTTCGACTCGCTGCGGGGCCGCGGTGCGGTCGTCACCGGCGGATCCAGTGGAATCGGCCGGGCCACCGCTATCGGCCTGGCCACGGGCGGCGTGAACATCGCCGTCAACTATCTGGACACGGGTGCCGAAAGCCGGGACGCGGCCGCCGAGCTCGGCGAGGTGCTGGGGCAGCACGGGGTGGAGGTGCTGATCCGGGCGGGCGACGTGCGCGATCCCGTGCAGACCGCCGAGTTCTTCGCCGAGGCGCACGAGCACCTGGGCAGGCTGCACATCCTGGTCAACAACGCCGGCGTGGGTGCGGACCACGCGCTCTGGCGCATGTCGGACGAGGAGTGGGAGTCGGTGATCGACACCAATCTCTCGGGCGCGTTCTACTGCATCCGCGCGATCGCGCCGTACTTCCGCGCGCAGGAGTTCGGGAAGATCGTCAACATTTCCTCCGTGCATGGCCTGTCCAGCGAATTCGGCCTGGCCAACTACTGTTCGTCAAAGGCGGGGCTGATCGGACTGACGCGCTCCGCCGCGCTCGAGCTGGGACCGTCGAACGTGAACGTGAACGCGGTGGCCCCCGGCTACATCCGCACCACCAGGCTCACCGACCGGGTCCCGGCCGAGATCATGGACCGGGCCCGGGAGCGGAGCGCGCTCGGCCGCCTGGGCGATCCCCAGGACGTGGTGTCGGTGATCCTGTTCCTCTGTTCGGAGCTGGCCCGCCATATTACTGGGGTGGTGATACCTGTGGACGGGGGATACCTGACATGACGAAGATTGGCAAGAGCCACCGCGAGTGGCGGGAGACGCTGACTCCGGAGCAGTACCGGGTCACGCGCAAGGGAGGGACGGAGCGCGCCTTCACCGGGAAGTACTGGGCGGAGAAGAAGGACGGGACCTACATGTGCGTCTGCTGCGGGCAGCCGCTTTTCGAGTCCTCGGCGAAGTACGACTCCGGGACGGGCTGGCCCAGCTTCGACCGGCCGGCAGCCGAAGGGAACGTGGAGAAGCGGGACGACCGCAGCCTCTTCATGCGCCGAACGGAGGTGGTGTGCAGCGGCTGCGACGCCCACCTGGGGCACGTGTTTCCGGACGGGCCGGAGACCACCGGGCTGCGATACTGCATCAATTCGGCGGCGCTGGACCTGAAAACGGAGGGTGGGGACGGCGGGTGACGGGCGTCACCGTCATCCCCGGAGACGGGATTGGCCCCGAGGTGACCGAGGCGGTCCTCGATGTGCTGTCCGCGGCCGGGGCGGAGCTGGAGTACGATTTCCAGGCCGCCGGCGTGGGGGCCATCGCGACCCATGGAAGCCCGCTGCCGCAGGAGACCAGCGACTCGATCGACCGGAACCGGGTGGCGCTGAAAGGTCCGCTGGCCACGCCTTCGGGATCCGGGTTCCGCTCCGTGAATGTCGAGATCCGGAAGCGGTTCGATCTCTTCGCCAACGTGCGGCCGGCCCGCACGATCCTCCCGGGTGGGCGCTACGAGGACATCGATCTGGTTCTCATCCGGGAGAACACGGAGGGGCTCTACGTCGGGGTGGAACACTTCATCGGGATGGACCGCGACCCCAGGGCGGCGGCCGAATCGGTCATGATCACGACCCGTTACGGCTGCGAGCGGATCGTACGCTTCGCCTTCGACTACGCGGCGGCGAAAGGGCGCGGGAAGCTCACGCTGGCGCACAAGGCGAACATCCTGAAGTACACGCAGGGTCTCTTCCTTGAGGTCGGGCAGCGCATGGCCGCCGACTACGACGGGCGCGTCGCCTTCGAGGACGGCATCATCGACGCGACCGCCATGTTCCTCGTGCTCGATCCGTACCGCTTCGACGTGCTCGTGATGGAGAACATGTTCGGGGACATCCTGAGCGACCTGATGGCGGGGCTCGTGGGGGGCCTGGGGTTCGCACCCGCGGGCAATATCGGGGAGACGCACGCGGTCTTCGAGGCCGTGCACGGATCGGCGCCCGACATCGCGGGGCAGGGCGTGGCCAACCCCACCGGGCTGCTGCTGTCGGCCTGCATGCTGCTCGACCATGTGGGCCAGGCCGAGACCGCGTCCCGTGTGAGGGGGGCGCTTACGGCGGTGATCCGCGACGGGGTGGCGCGCACGCGCGACATGGGTGGCACCGATGCGACGGCGGCGTTCACCCGCGCGGTGATCGGGGCGCTGGCGTGATCGGGCTCAGGTCCGGGAAGCTGCCGGACATCGCTGGCGACTTCTCGTGCGGGAGTTGTGAGCGCACCTGCCGCTCCACCGAGCTGGACCGTCACCTCTGGTGCGAGGAGTGCATCGCTTTGGCGCGGGCGCGGGCGAAGCGGGTGGGCTGGAGGTTTGGCGGAGCGCTGGCCGTGGCGCTCGCCGCCTGGATCTTCCTCGTCCTCGAGCCCACCATGCTCATCGGAGGCTGGATTGGCGTGGTGCTGGCCACCTTCTGGCTCTGCTCGCGGATCGCCACCGAGTTCTGGTACGGCCACCTGCGCTTCCGCAAACGGCCCCGCTGAGGGCAGACCCACAGGAGATTACTGCAATGGCCGCAAGGTTCGAAGGCCTGGACTTCTACGATATCGACGCCCTCCTCTCGGCAGAGGAGCGCATGGTGCGCGACACGATCCGCGACTGGGTCGAGGAGCGGCTCATTCCGCTGATCGGCGACGCCTACGTCGACCGGCGCTTCCCCACCGAACTGATCCCCGAGCTCGGGGAGCTGGGGGTGCTGGGGGCGAACCTTCCCGAGGAGTACGGGTGCGCGGGGCTGAACAACGTCGCCTACGGTCTCATCATGCAGGAGCTGGAGCGCGGCGACTCGGGGATCCGCTCCTTCGCTTCCGTCCAGGGCGCGCTCGTCATGTACCCCATCCACGCCTTCGGGAGCGAGGAACACCGCCGCACCTGGCTGCCCGCGCTCGCGTCCGCCGACAAGATCGGGTGCTTCGGCCTCACCGAGCCCGACTACGGCTCCAACCCGGCCGGCATGATCACCCGCGCCCGCCGCACCGACGACGGCTGGGTACTCAACGGCACCAAGATGTGGATCACGAACGGCTCGATGGCCGATGTCGCGGTGATCTGGGCCCAGACGCGCGACCCCGGCGACACGAAGGGCATCCGCGGTTTCGTCGTGCCCACCTGCACCCCCGGCTTCAGCGCCCGCGACCAGAAGGGCAAGCTGTCCCTGCTGGCGTCGGACACCAGCGAGCTCGTCCTGGACGACGTTCACCTGCCCGAGGACGCTCTGATGCCCGGCTCGACCGGCCTCAAGAGTCCCCTGATGTGTCTGACCCAGGCGCGTTACGGCATCGCGTGGGGCGCGGTCGGAGCGGCGATGGCCTGCTTCCACGAGGCGGCCGGCTACGCGGGCACGCGCGTCATGTTCGACGGCACCATCGGCGGCAAGCAGATCCAGCAGGTGCGGCTCGCCGACATGCTGA
Source organism: Gemmatimonadota bacterium (assembly GCA_022826005.1). Classification (GTDB taxonomy): domain Bacteria; phylum Gemmatimonadota; class Gemmatimonadetes; order Longimicrobiales; family Gaopeijiaceae; genus Bin94. The sequence goes on from JAJDVT010000140.1 coordinate 80,297, forward strand.
CCTGGATCACGCAGGGCCAGCTGCTCTGCTACCGCCTGGGGCGCCTCAAGGACGAAGGCACGATGACCCCCCAGCAGGTGAGCCTGGCCAAGCGCGCCAACGTCGACATGGCGTGCGACATCGCCCGCGAGGCGCGCCGGCTGCTCGGCGCCAACGGCATCCTCGCCGAGTACGCCTCCATGCGCCACATGGCCAACCTGGAGTCGGTCTACACCTACGAGGGGACCCACGATGTCCACTCGCTGATCCTGGGGCAGACGATTACGGGGATTTCGGCGTTCTGAGCAGCCCGTGAACAATCCCCCGGTCGCACCGAGGGTGGCTGCCGTCCCCCTTCGATCCCCTTGGGAATGAACGCGCCGATGCGCGCATAATCGCGGGCTACAGGAAACCGGGGGTGAGAGGGGGCACGGCCCCCCGGCCGGCTTCCGCAGGAGACTCACGGAGTGTGGCCCCAAAGAGTACGCTGCTCCCGACCGATTATCGCGTCTGGAGCCAGCTCCCAAAGGGGACATTTCGCGTGTTCCGAAGACCGGCCATTCTATTTGCTCCCGACACGAGGATCATCGGCCTTGACTGCACCGGATACGCCTCGCATATCGTGGAAACCTCTGGTGGGGTCAGGCGGTTGCAGACGTGAGGGAACCGAATGACTGCCGGAGATCGTTCCGCCACCCGACCTGCTGCCGACGGTCGAGTGTACGAACGAAACGGGGAATTCCGAGTTCTGCGGCTTGGCGATGTTCGACGACGATGGAGATTACTGCTTCCTGGAGGCGGAGATCATCGTGCTGCAGCCCGTGGTCATAGTGGTGGGGGATGTCGCCATCGTCCTCCTGGTCGGCGACGTATACTGTGACTTCGGGGATTGCGGGCTTTGGAAGTTGGTTCCAGCGGGCCAGAATCAGTGACGGCGTCTGTCGCGCGTGTACTCCTGGTTGTCGGAGGCTTGGCACCCGGTGTGCAGGCCCAGCAGGTCCTCGAGATAGACTACTCGGCGGGCCGGGTCATAATCGACGACCAGTGGCGGGCGATGAGGCCCACGGACTTGGCGATCGACCGTGACCGGGGAGTGCTGTACGTCATCGACAGGGAGGAGCCGGAAGGGGTCATGGCGTTCTCGTTCGAGACTGGCGAGTGGCTTCGGACGCTCCAAGCCCCGACGGGAGAAGGTCCCTACGAGTTTCCCCAAGGGATAAAGGGGATGGCGGTCACTCCGACGGGACACCTTTATGTCTCCGGCATCCAACGCGTCCTCGAATACGACCCTGGGGGCACGCCGGTTGCCACCTGGCGGCCCCCCAAGGGCCGATGACCAGGAGGGTATGCGTGTTCGGGGACCAGCCCGGTGTACCGCTTCAGGACGGGGTGCTCCGGCGCGCCGACGGCGGGGATGAAGCAATCGGCCCCAACGCGAAGCGGCAGATCCAAGCTACGTCGGAGGAAGACGGTGTCACGTCCACCCGGGGGCTGCTCACCGCGAGTATCCTCTGTGCCGAGGACCGCGCCTATGTGTTCGTGCCGCAGGGTAGCGGTGGGCGCCCGGACGCCGTGACCGTCTACCACCTGAACGGCGAGTTGGGTACCCTGGCGCTGCCCACGGAGTACACGAACCACCCCGACGACTGCCGGATCGAGATGAGAGCTTTGGGGGGCCAAGTGATGGAGTATCGGCCATGCTCCGTCTGGAGCCAGAACCTACATCCGTCGTGGGACGGTCAAGGTAACGTGGCGGTGTTCGGCAGCGACAAGCAAACAGCCGGAGCCATCATCAACCCCGAGACCGGGTGTTATGCGCTGATCCGGAAGAACTATCCCGACGACTTCGCGAAAGTCCCCGCACAGATGGTTGGCGACAGTGTCGTGGTGTTTGAGGTACATACCGAGATGCAGGCAGACGGGACACCCCTACGGCACGTAAACAACTCCCACAAGGTCTCCATCCACCCGCTACGGCGGGTGAGCGGGGAGCCGTGTGATGGGATGCTGCCGGACGTGAAATAGGTCCCAGGGGGATCGTAAAGGGAGCGGAGCACCACCTCGCCAGAGCGCGAGTGTTTATGTCAGCCAGCCCGACGGCTCGAACACCAGCACTTGGCGGTCCCCCACGGGGGGAGAGCATCGCAATACGACCGTCCGAGAGCGGTGCGACCCCTCTGATGCCATAGACGAGGGGGGCGCCGAGTCTCCGGGCGGTGTGCCGAGCCCGCCCAAAGTGGTCTTCCGATTCCGGGTCCACCGTCCAGAACTCGGCGCTGTCCCAAATAGGGGCATGGTTCTCGACTCAACCCCACCGAGGTAACCAGGCGGCAGCTCCTACCGCCTCCCGCGCCGGTCCAGCCGGTAGCGTTCCACGGACTCGACGCCGGTGTCGTGATTGACCCGGTGAGCGAGGATGAAGTCCTCCCCGATCCAGAAGGTGCCTGGTGCCGGCACGTGGACCGTCCCCAGCCAGCGCCCCTCCGGACTGAACACGCTGTACTCGCTCGTGCCGCCCCGAAGGGGCGAGCGGTCCAAGACCCAGAGGAAGCCCTCCGAGTCCACCCGCATGCCCTTGATGATCGGATGGTGGCGCGGTGGCAGCTCCGCGACCGCCCGGTCCCACTTGCGCCAGTCGCGGAGCGGGTTCAGCTCTTCTACGAACGCCCGCCACTCCTCGTAATCCTCGTCCGTGACCAGGAGCGGATCGACCGAGCGCCGCAGGATCCGCTGGAGGACACCGGTCGCGGAGAATTGGTGGACCTCGTAGTTGTTATTGTTGGTGACGTATGCCGACAGCGGCTCCCCGCCAAACGTCACCGCCGCAGTGGTCGCGAAGGGCACGCCGGAGTACAGATTGTCCCCCCCCACGGAGGATAGAGTCTCCAGCTCGTCCCACCAGCCGCCGAACCGGTGGACCGAGTACGCGGAGTCGATCCTGACGAAGCCTATCGGCGCCCTGTAGACCACCCCGGACCGATCCGGCCGGGCCCATTCGACCTGGTGCACCGACATCCCGAACGATCCGTCCGGGA
>JAJDVT010000136.1 GCA_022826005.1 Gemmatimonadota bacterium
CGAAGGCTCAGCCCGCGCCCGCCGCGCCCGTCGCCGTAGACTCCGGGCCGGTTGACCGTCCGCACGAACGCGGCGGAGAGGGTTCGCGGTCGCTTCATGGTGTCTCCGTCCTTGTAGTGTATCACTTATTGCAGCACTACATCGGGAAGAATACACCGGATGATGATGGACCGCAAGGGACGGTAGAGCGCCGTGAATGCCACGGAATACGTTGTTCAGTAACGTGTTATGACTTGCTCAGTAGACCTTGGTGGATTACACTGGAAAATGTGTGCCGAGTTCGGGCGGGATCGGGCCGGACAGGCGGTTCCGTTCCAGGACCAGCAGGCGGAGTTTGGCCAGACCGCCGATCTCGGCCGGAATGGACTGCAGCTGGTTGTTCCTGAGGTCAAGGGTTCGCAGCGAGGTCAGCTGACCGAGTTCCGGAGGGATCGGCCCACTCAGTTGATTGCCCTCGAGGTTCAACCGCTCAAGACTCGTCAACCGCCCCAGCTCGGGTGGAATCGGCCCGCTGAACCGGTTCCTGCTCAGAAACAGACTCGTGAGAGACTCCAGGGTTCCCAGCTCGGCCGGAATCGGCCCGCTCAACGGATTGCCGCCGAGATTGAGGCGCTCGAGACTCTGCAAGGCCGCGATTTCGGGCGGTATCGGGCCGCTGATCGCGTTCCCGCTGAGATCCAGTTCCGCCAGCTTATCGAGACCACCGATCGCGGGCGGGAGCGAGCCCTTCAGTCCGGCGCCGGGCAGGGACAGCCGCGTGACGTTCCCGCGCAGGTCCGTCTCCACGCCGTGCCACGCATCGAGTCCCCTGTCAGTCAGCCACGGTCCCTCGGGCGTCACCCAGTTCGGCCCGTCCAGGGCGCGGTAGAGATCGACGAGCACCGCCCGGTCCGGATGGTGCTCGACGAGCATGTCGATGCTCGAGGAGATGTTCCCGTATGTGGCCCGGATCCGCACGGCCCCGGTTTGCAACGCCGTAACCGCGCCCCGGCCGTTGACACTCGCCACCGTCGTGTCCGACGAGGACCACTGCACTTCCACGTTCAGGACCTGACCGGCATCGCCGTAGACCTGGGCGGACAGTTGGACGGTGCTCCCGGCGAACAGCTTCGTGTCCGGCGCGGTGATCGTTATCGAGGCAGGCACCGGGGCCGGCGTCGGCTCCACCGGCTCGTCGCCGCATGCAGCGAGCACGAAGGCCATTGCGACGACGGCGACAACCCTGGCGGTGCCCGCCGCAGATCTGACGAAAACCGGCCCTTCCAGCCGGGGCGACCAGGACACCGCTGGCCCTCATCCCGACCAGGGCGGCACCACCCGGTTCGACCGGGCGTAAGCGATCTGCTGGCCCAGGTGCTCGTTCATGTGCGCGACGAGCCGGAAGAGCACGCCCCACTTGGCCACCTCGCGCCCGTAGAGGTTCACCTTCGCGGACATGTCGGCGTCGCTCATGCCGCCGACCACGCTACGGACGTGATCCATCGAGGCGCGCAGCACCTCCAGCACCTCGTCCTTTGTGGTGAACGCCTCCTCGAAGGTCGCGTATTCCACGCCTTCGGGGGGCGCTACGCCCATGTTCAGGTGCGGCAGCTGGTAGTTGTAGCGGGCGATGTGCATGTAGGCGCTGGCCACGGTCGCCACCCCTTCCATCGGCTGCCACGAGTAGGTCTCGGCGGGCATCGCCTCGGCGAGCGCGACGACCTTGCGGGCCGACGCCTCGAACTCGGCCAGCCACGTCTGCCGGAAGCTGGCGGGATCCTGGGCGAGGGTGGTGGCGGGCGTGAGCAGGCCGATGAGGGTGGCGAGGGCCGCGAGGAGGAGGAGGGGGCGGAAGAAGAGGGTGGGCGGGGGCGGTCTGGTGGCTGAGGCCGGCATGGGGGGCTCCTTCGGGGGGCTCGGTAGTGCTGTGTGCGTCTTGGGGGGCGACAGCATGTCAATTGGGGACGAGGCGGGAATGTGGGTGTGGCGGACGACGGCCGCAACGGAATGGGGGGTTACGGCGACCCTCTCCGGTGCGTCCCGGTAGTTCCCCATCATGATAATCTACTGGATCACTTGAAATCATCATGATAAATTCAAACTCATGTTCAAACGAAACCTGATTCTGCCCAGGCCGGGAACGGAAACCTTCTTCCTCTGGGGACCCCGGCAGACGGGGAAGAGCACGCTGCTGCGGACGCACTATCCGGGCGGCTACTGGATCGACCTGCTGAAGAGCGACGAGTTCAGGCGGTATGCGACACGGCCGGAACTCCTGCGGCTGGAGCTGGAGGCGGATTCCGATCGCGGGCGCCAGATCGTCATCGACGAAGTGCAGAAGGTCCCCGCGCTCCTGAACGAGGTGCACTGGCTGATGGAGAACCGCGGCCTGCACTTCGCGCTCTGTGGATCCAGCGCCCGGAAAGTGAGGCGGGGTGCGGCGAACCTGCTCGGGGGGAGGGCGCTGCGCCATGAGCTGCGGGGCCTGACAGCGGGTGAACTCGCGGACGATTTCGATCTCGACCGGCTCCTCAACAGCGGATACCTGCCCCGCATCCATCAGGCGGCGCGGCCCCGGCGGCTCCTCGACGCCTACATTGCCGACTATCTGAAGGAGGAAGTAGCCGCCGAGGGACTGGTCAGGAACCTTCCCGCCTTCTCCGGCTTTCTGGATGCGGCCGCGCTGAGCGACACGGAGCCGGTCAACTTCTCGAACGTTGCCCGCGAGTGCGGGGTATCGAGTCAGGCCGTCAAGAACTACTTCGGCATCCTGGAAGACACGCTGCTGGGCCGCTGGCTGCCGGCCTGGCGGAAGCGTCGCAAGCGGCGCCTCATCGTCGCGGCCAAGTTCTACTTTTCGGACGTGGGAGTGGTGAACCGGCTGGCGCGGCGGGGCCGCCTGGAACGTGGCTCCGAGCTGTACGGCAAGGCCTTCGAGAACTGGGTGCACCATGAACTCGCGGCGTTCGTGGCCTACACCGGCTTCGATGGCGGGCTCACGCACTGGCGGCTGCCGAGCGGCGTCGAGGTCGACTTCGTGCTGGGCGAGATGGAGCTCGCGGTGGAGGCCAGGGCTAGCGCGGTGATCGGCCGGCATCACCTGAAGGGGCTGCGCAGCCTGGCGACGGAACACGATGTGGGCCGGCGGGTGATCGTGTGTCTCGAACCGCGGGCGAGGCGGACCGCGGACGGGATCGAGGTGCTGCCGGCGGGGGCGTTTGCGCGAAGGTTGTGGGGGGGTGAGCTGACGGCTGGGGCTTGAGGTACAGGCTGCCCGCCGTGGCAGCCGCCTCGCCAGCGCGACACCTCGCAACCCTCAACTGCTCACGCCGGTCTGTTCCCCGGACTGCTCGTCATCTTCGGACCGCTCAGTCCTCCTCCAGGAACCGCGCCGCGATCCCCGTCGGCGGCAGCGGGCACTCGTCGGTGCGGCCGAACCACCCGTAGCGTTTGCGGGCGAAGGCGCGGTAGGCGGCGTCGCGGAGCGGGCGGGGGACGACCCGGGCGACGGCAGCCAGGGCCGGGTAGGGGAAGCCCAGGTGGCGCGCGATCCGCAGCAGGGCGGTGGAGGCCGTGTGGACGCCGGCCGCATCGACGAGGACGATCGAGTCGGGGAGCGCGTCGAAATCGAGGTGAGGGTCGGCCAGCGCGACCGTGCGGCGGGCGGCGGAGGAGCGAAGGGGCGCGAATCGAAGCCGTGCGAGGGGGTCGCGGAGGGCGGTCCAGCGCACGGTCCCGTTGCAGAAGTTGCAGTGGCCGTCGAAGAGGACGACCGGGCGGGGGTCGGTGGCCGGCTGATTGCGCATTGCGCCCGGGGATTCGCGTGCGAGATTGTCACGGCGCCGCGAAATCGAGCGGCGTCGCTTTCAGGTGAAGATAACGTGCGGGTCCGCCGGATGCCTTGTGGTCCCGATTCCACAAAAACAGGGAGAATGTGCGCGATGGGTGTGCGGCTGCTGGTGGGCACCTCGAAGGGCGGGTTCTGGGTGACGAGCGACGATCGCCGCGAGTGGGCGGTCGAGGGGCCCTTCTTCAAGGGATGGAAGGTGACGGCGGGACTGCGGCTGGCCGGCGGCGGGTTCATGGCTGCGGTCGCGAGCGACATCTACGGGCCGGCGATCTTCCTGTCCGCGGACGGCGAGGAGTGGGAGCAAGTGGAGGAGGGGCCGGCCTACCCGGACGGCGACGACCGCAGGCTGCGGCAGGTCTGGACGCTGCGCGAGCACCGGGGGACGGTCTACGCGGGCGTTCAGGATGCGGGACTGTTCACCAGCGGCGATGGCGGACGGTCGTGGAAGCCGGTGCCGGGGCTGAACGATCACGAGACGCGCGGCGGGTGGATGCCGGGGGCGGGGGGGCTCTGCTGCCATGCGGTCCTCTTCGACCACGCGAATCCCGACCGCGTGTGGTGCGGGATCTCGGCGGTCGGCGTCTTCCGCACCGACGACGGCGGCACCACCTGGACTCCGAAGAACCGGGGCGTGTACTGGGCGCACGAGGACGAGGAGTTCAAGGAGATCGGGCACTGCGTGCACGGGATGGCGCAGGATCCGGACGATCCGGGGCGGATCTTCCGCCAGGATCATTCAGGGATGTACCGGAGCGGCGATGGCGGGGAGAGCTGGACGAAGAACGAGACCGGGCTTCCGTCGGGGTTCGGCTTCCCGGTCGTGATGGACGACGCCACCCGGTACCTCTTCGCGGTCCCGCTGGAAGCCGACCAGTACCGGCTGCCTGCCGGGGGTGCGATTCGGGTGTACCGCAGCACCGATGGTGGGGACAGCTGGCACTCGGCGTCGGCGGGATTGCCTGCGGAGCACGCGTACGGCGGGGTCCTCCGGGGAGCGATGGCTGTGGACAATCTGGATCCGGGGGGCGTGTACATGGGGACGACCTCGGGAACGCTGCATGTGAGCCGGGATCTGGGGGAGAGCTGGGTGAATCTTCCGGTGATGCTGCCGCGGGTCCTGCACCTGTCGGCGTGGGTCGGGTGATGCCCACGGTCACCGTCCACCTGCCGTCGCTGCTGGAGCCGGTCACTGGCGGGGTGCGCGAGTTGACGGCGTCGGGCGGGTCCCTGCGGGAAGTCCTCGACGACCTGGTCGCGCGTGAACCGCGCCTGAAGCCGCACCTCTTCAACGAGGCCGGCGAGTTCCGGCGGCATGTACTCTGCTTCCACAACGGGACTAACACACGGTGGCTGGCGTGCCTGGACGCGCCCGTGGCGGACGGTGACACCGTCCTCTTCATGCAGGCGGTGTCGGGCGGGTAGCGGCCACGGCTGCGGTCTGCTCTCCGCGATTCGGAGACGCGGGCCGGAGCCCGGGGAAAAGTGCCGGTTGGGTGGAATCCCACGTTGGCCGAAAGTGCTTGCGATTCTATACATGAGACACTATGGTGTAACCCTCTGCGGTAGCGAATACCGCAATCGACAACCTGGCGTGTACGAAGCCACATGGGGAAAAGAGGCCCAATAGCGGCTTGCCGACACCCACCTTTACGAAAGGAAGAAGTAAGATGGCGACAATGAATCAGAAAGTACTATATTGTGTTGCATTCTGTGCATTAGCGTTGGTAGCGTCCGTTGGAGAAACCACGGCGAGTGGTCTGCCCGCAAGCCTGTCGGCCATGGACGAATGCAGTGATTGGGAGGACTGGGACCACCTGCGGTTCTGGGGACTGTGGACAGACGAGTATCACGTCTCTTCATCGCCGGACTACAATCCAGACCAGGAGAGCAGGTGGTGGAGGCCCGTCCGGATAGTGTTCGCAACCGGAGAGAAACACTACCATCCGCTGCCCAAGTATACCTTGGACGCCCACCATGAAGCCTGCGGAGGCTGGCTTTGAGACGCTCGGTTGCGGCGCTCATCGTCTGTACGAGCCTCGCGGTGGCCCAGCCGGCCCATGGCTGTCAGTCCCCTGCATCGTCCTGCCCACGTGCGCCGGAGCGGTCCTTCGCGGTGGGAGAGGTCACCGGGATTCCGGACCGCACCCCGCCGTGCCACATCGAGTTTCGCGAGACCGGAATTCGGCTGGAGGCGACGGCCGACGGCAGCAGACCGGACCCCGGCATGACCGTCGTGGTGGATTCCAACGGCCGCTTCTTCACCTCGGACGCACCGGGATGGAGGGCGATCATCAGTATCTGGGATGCGCGTGGACGGTATCTCTCCCATTTCGGTGGGGCGGGCGAGGGTCCGGGTGAGTTGAGTGCGCGCGGAGGGGTGGAGCTGTTCATTGACAGCCGGGACAACCTTCACGCCCGCGATGGTTCGTTCCATTGGTCGGTCTTCACTCCGGAGCAGCAGTTCCTGCGGCGGGTCAGGTCCAACATGATGGGTGGACTGCCGTGGACGACCGTCATTCTGGACGACGGGTCGGCGCTGGCCAGCGACGGTCTGGTGTCCCAGGAGCACTACTTTCGCGTGACCGACTCCACGGGTGCCCTTGCACGCACGTTCGGACCGGTGGGCGACGGTTCGTCAGGGCGCAGGCGGCGGCCCATTTCCCAGGCGGCTGGCGACACCTTCTGGGCGGGGCCGGGCCAGCTGGGCTCGGATGCCTACGTTGTGGAAGAGTGGGGGATCGACGGAACGTTTCGCCGGGCGTTTCGGCGGGACGTTTCGTGGTACCAGTGGGACGGGGCGACCGAGGATGCCCCCCGGGTAACGCAGATCCACATCACGCGGGGCGGCCTTCTCTACGCGGTCGTCTGGCGTCCCACCGAACGGTACGTGAGGGAGCGAGCGAGAGCGGAGAGAAGGGCCGGGCCCGTCGATTTCGGGGAATTGCAGGCAGAGCAGGAACGGATGGATGAATTCACGGAACTCGTCCTCGAGGTGATCGACACCAGGTCCGGCCGGTTGCTTGCTTCGGAGACGTACCGGACATCGGACATGCGCGAGATTCTTCCGTGGGGTCTGTTCCGCGGCTCGTTCACGGGGTATCGCTACAAGGAAAACGAGGGCGGTCTGCCATTCGTGGAGATCGTGACCCTGGAACTGGTGGCTCGCTGATGAGGCAGACGGGTTTGGGGAGGGCGGAAGGTTGAGAACCGGGGATTCGCGAGCGATTGCTGCGACGGCATGGGGGCTGGTGCTCGTTGCCGGCGCCTGTCGCGGGGATGATGTGCGGGTGGGACAGGCACCGCTCGGCTGGGGCGGGACGACCGAAGCCAACGAGGTGCGGCTGTGGATGGCCGAGAGCCTTGAGTCGGCGACTCGGTGGAGGGTCGCGGATGAGCCCGTCTTCGAGTTGGTGCCCGATTCGGTTCTGTACCGATTCACCGGAATGGGCCAACGATACGCCAGCGAGGCGACCTTCCTGCCCGATGGACGATTCGTCGTGCTCTATTCCCTGAGTGAACTGTTGGATCCGGATTCGCTTCTACTGCAGATTCTCGATCCGGTGAGTGGTGAAGAGACCCGCATACCGGCCCCGCGGGGCGAGCGAGACCAACCCCTGAGTTGGGTACATTTCGGCCTGGCGTTCCACGGCCGGGACATCCTGCTGACGGGAGACAACCAGCCGCCGCTGAGCCGGCGGCAAGGGCAGGATGTCTGGAGGGCCGATGGACAGGGCCGCTTCATCAGGCCTCCATCGCACACCGGCACTTCGGGAAGCCTCCTTGGCGTGTTTCCGGACGGATCGCTGGTCCTCGCGGGGCGCTCCGGCTCCACGGATACCACGATAGTCTGGTCGACGATGGCCGTGGAGCCGTTGGAAGTCGGGGATGATCCTTCGGAATCGGACGGGGGGGACGTGCTGTTCACAACGGCGGTTCTGCGGGATCCCACCATCACGCATGCAGTCTCACCAATGCCGTTCGCACATGTGCCTCACAGCACGACGGCGGTGTCGGGCGACACGATCTGGATCGTTCCCACGGAGAAGCCGGAGCTTCTTGCCGTGCACCGGTCGGGAAGGATCGTCTTGAAGGTCGAGTGGGAGGCGGGGGACCGCTCCATTCCGGAAGGGGTGGCATCCGCCCCGGAGGGTTTGGAGCGGTTTCCCGCCGCCACCGACCTCGGCGTCGGCGCCGATGGCCTGATCTACCTGGAGAGAGTTGTCGTGCACGAAGGTCGTCCGAGGCGCGGTCTGGAGTGGCTCGTCTTCAGCCCGGCGGGGGGACTGGTGGCTCGTCTCGATGTTCCGGAGAGACTCGCGTCCATGGCTGTGCTTGCATTCGGCGACGGCGCCCTGGTCGCCAGGGCGCGCGACGCGGAGACCGGTCTTCAGGAGGTCCGGGTCTACCGGTTCAGCAAGTCGGATTAGGCAGGATGGCGCTGGCCCCGCCAGCGTCCGGAGCGTTCGCCGGGGCGAGATGCCCGATCGGCACCGTTCTCGCAGTCCGATCGTGCCCCTTCCGGGGGGGCAGCATTTCGAGGCTCGGGCTTGTGAACCGCGTCGGCAGGGAATATATCGCCATGAGCTTTGTCTTCACCGTGATCGTAGTGGTTCCGCTGCTCACCGTGGGGATCTACCGCCTGAGGGGCCGTGCCATGGCCGAAAGGGACTGAGGAAATGAACAAGTCAGGAATCGATCGACGCCGCTTCGTTGCTACCGCTGCTGCGGCCGCTGCCGCCGGGACGCTGAGACCGGGTACGCTGGGTGGCTCAGAGGCGTTTGCCGGCACCGCTGTCGCTCCCGCACCCCCCCTTCAGGCCCCCCAACAGCAGGAGCCCCCGCCCCCCGTCCCCCTCGGGAACGGGGAGCCCCCCGCGCTCCAGTTCCAGGCCTACCCGGGGGGAACCGGCGCCCTCATGGAGAAGCTGTGGCGCAAGGACGGCGGCAATCCCTTCGAGCGGACCGCCATCGACATCGAGCGCTGGAGCGGACCGGTCCCGACCAGCGAGGAGGATCTCGCATTCCAGCCGGTGCACCGCCTCGCGGCGCTGATCCGCGCGCGGGAGATCACGTCTTCCGAGCTCACCGAGGTCTACCTCGACCGCCTCAAGCGGCTGGATCCCGTCCTCCTCTGCGCGGTGACCATCCTGGAGGGCCGCGCCCGGGAAGAGGCGCACCAGGCCGATCTGGAAATCGCCGCGGGCGAGTGGCGCGGACCCCTGCACGGCATCCCCTATGGGGTCAAGGATCTGTTTGCCGTTGCGGGTACCCGCACGACCTGGGGCGCCGCCGACTTCAGCAACCAGTTCACCCGGTATGACTCCGAGGTCGTGGTGCGGCTGCGGGAGGCGGGTGCGGTGCTCGCGGCCAAGCTGGCGACCGGGGAGTTCGCGCGCGGCGACCAGTGGTACCGCGGCCGGACCCGCAATCCGTGGAACGTGGACGAGGGATCGAGCGGGTCGTCGGCAGGCCCCGGGTCGGCCACGGCGGCCGCCTGCGTCGCCTTCGCGATCGGCACCGAGACCCAGGGCTCCATCGTGTCGCCCTCGCGCCGCTGCGGCCTCACCGCGCTCCGGCCCACCTTCGGCCGCGTCAGCCGCTACGGCGGGATGGTCCTGTCCTGGAGCATGGACAAGACCGGGCCGATGTGCCGCAGCGCCCTCGACTGCGCCCTCGTCTTCAACGCCATCCACGGCTCGGACGAGAAGGACCCAGGGTCGCTGACCACTCCCTTCCGCTTCAACCCAGCCCCCGACCTCGCCGCCATGAGAATCGGCTACACCGAGGACGCGCCGGAGTCGTTCGTCGAGGCACTACGCGGGATGGGCGCCGACCCGCAGCCCATGCCCGAGATCCCGTCGGGGCGTTCCAACGCGCTCGGCGTCGAGTCGGCCGCGGCCTTCGACTTTCACGTCGCGCCCGGCGGTGAGCTGCCCCAGATCCCCGAGGACGCGGATCCGGCTGAGCGCCGGCGTCGCGGCCGCTTCCGGGGCAGCCGGGAGGTTCCCGCCCTCGACTTCGTGCAGTCCCAGCGCCGCCGGCTCATCCTCATGAAGGAGATGGCCGAGGTCATGCGGGACTTCGACATGTTCGTGAGCGGGTCGGGGCAGGTCGGCCTCACCAACCAGACCGGGAACCCCGCGGCGGTCGTCCCCTACGACTTCGGCGTGCGCAACCCGGATTCCGACAGCCCGACCGAGATGCCGCTCACGACCACCTTGATCGGCGATCTGTTCGCGGACGACAAGATCCTGAGCGTGGCCCACGCGTACCAGGCGGGGACGGACTGGCATTTGAGGAGGCCGGAGGTTGGGTAGGGGGGGTTGGACGGCGTGCGACCGATAGCGGAAGGCCGCGTCGAGCAGTGGGCGGAACGGTACCGCCACGTGATGCTCCGGGTCGCCCTCGGCCTGATGGCGCGCCCGGACGATGCGGAGGACGTTGTACAGCGGGCGCTGGTGGCGGCTGTCGCCAGGGCACGCCGGAGGCCGCAAGCGGTGATGGCGGTACGACATCCCCGTGCTTGGCTTGCTGCGATCACGCGGAACGTTGCGCTCGACACCCTGCGAAAACGGGCGCGTCGCAAGCGGATCCGGCACCGCAATGAGGCAGAGATCCGCGAGCAGCTTGTCTTGGAGCCGGACTTCGGCTGGGACGCGGATCGCCTAAGCGAGCGGGTATCCGCCGCCGCCGAACGGGTGCTGAGCGCCAAACAGCTTCGGGTCGTTCGGGGCATGCTGGAGGGCAGAACGGACGCTCAGATCTCGCGGGACGAAGGGATGGCGAGAGGGTCCGTGCGGAGGCTGCGCAGCGAAGCGATCCGTGTGCTCCGGGGTCATTTTGCCGAGTCGGGGGGGGGGGGGGGCGGGGCGCCCCCCCCGGTGGACGCTGTGGTCCACGGGTGTGAGGAAGGCGGAAACGGAAGCGGCCGACCCGCATGTGCAGCCCGGGTCGCAACCGGCCCAAGACGCCCCTCCAGATGGCCAACCGAACGGATCGCGGGTCTCATGACGTCTATGTGACTAGAGAGGGTACCCCAGAAACACTGCGCCATATCCCAACCGCCTTTTGCGCGGAGGAGGTGTTAAGGCTATGCTTACCGGAATAGAGATTCTTATGATTATCTGCAACGCGTTACTGGCTGGGTGCTGGGAAGGGTGTACGGCTGTCGTGGAAACGGATCTTGAATTCAAAGTAATCACACCCGCCGAGGCTGACGCGGCGTTCGAAGAATGTGTCACGGAATACTGCCCCGAAGGCACAACGGGTTGCTTTGCCGTTTTTCCAGGGGCAAATCCGTTTGCAGCCGGAGACGAAGACGAAGGAGGGTGAGTCAGGAAAAGGGCATGAGTCAATCAACCTGCGAGGGCTAAAGGGCCCAGGAAGGACCGCATCACCGATGACCGTCACGAAATTCTCTATTATTCTGCCGCTCTTGGGTTTGATTCACGCTGCAGTTGCTGACTTTTCGGGCCCCGACCTCAGTATTGAGTCATCCCCATCATGTGCCTCTAACTCCGTAGAATTCCGTTACAACCAGGTGCCGTTATCCGAGCAGCGCTCGACACCATCTCAAACGCAGACCTACCAGGTGACCCTTCTGCGCAGCCCGATGCAAGTTGCTATGCATATGTTGTTGTCTCTTCAGAAACCGAGCCCGTCAATATACTTCTACGCGGTGCAGTCGTTGCTTGAGTGCCTACTTAAGCATGAGATTTGCGAACGTGTCTGCGCGCGTGCTGCGGCTGACCGAGCCGGCGTCCTCACCCCGGAACAAGTCGACAGTTATTTCTGGATCTGTGTGTCCCGGTGCCCTTCATGTGTACGGTCATCAGGCGCAGAAGAGGAAGAAGAGGAAGGCAACGGGGAGGGAAACGGCCCATGAGAGGAACAACCTGCGGAGTCAAGCCCGAGGCCGTGCGGGCCATTTTCCTTTGCCTCTTGGCAGGGTGTTTCGGAGCCTTTCTGGCGAGCTGCGATTCTCCCGACGTAGAGATTGACGCGGAGACAGAGAACGACGCGGAGGTGTTGACAATTGAACCAGCATTGATTGGTTCAGCCCACGTCCCCTACAGTATGACCACCAGTGTTGCCCTTCTTGATGAGCATACGGCCTGCACGATCGATACCTATGAGACAAAGATTGACTGCGTCACCCGGTCAGGCGCGATCACTGGACGCTTTGGGTCAACGGGTGAAGGTCCCGGTGAGTTTGTCCGTCCGAGTCGGCTGGTGCGGGGCAGCGGAGGCACTCTTGGTGTGACCGACCCAGCACGCGGGAGGTTTTTTGCGTTCACGAGAACAGGGGAGTTGGTTGCCGAGGTTTCGTTACCTGTTCCGGCGTTCATCCCGGCGGCCGCGTTTGACACGACAATAATCGGTTCGTACATCAGTGGCTATGGTCCGGACCCGACGGCAAGGGGTGGGATGGCGGCTGCCGAGATCCTGCTTGCTACGGGGGAGCTGGTACGAGAGTGGCGGCCGACACGCGTGCCCCAAGTCCCGGAATGTGGTATGCCGTATTTCGGCTTTCCGGCGGTTGGCGGGTTCTCTGGGGACCAAAGCTGGGTGTTTATGGCATGCAACGGCCACATTGCGTTTGTAGAGCCGGACGGGGAGACTACCGTGATAGAGGCTCCGACTTATGCTGGCGACCTTCCGGGGGAGAGGGATTTGGAGGAGCATCGCAATGTCATTGGCGATTTTCGCCGACGGAATGGCATAACCACAGACCTTAGTGGCAGTATCAGGAGATTCGCTGAGAGGCCAATGACATACTTCTTGGGGAGCGGCCAGGAGACGTTTGATAGCCAGGGGCGTCTGTGGATCTCGACCAGGCGGAACCGCAACGAGGCGTCATTTGTTGATATCTACGCGGGGACTGAGTATGTGGGCACGGTCAAGGTGAGGGATCGTATGATAGACTTTGATGTGTTTGAGGGTACTCTGGCCGTGTTGGTTGAACGTCAGGCAGGATCTGGTGACGCCGATGGTATCCCGGACCGTGGAATCGATTGGTATGACCTTGATGGGTTCTAGCTTAGACTAGGGGTTTGCGCCGCAGGAAATCGTAGCGGCAATCTTGAGTGGTCGGCGGCGGGTCCTCGACCGTTGGTCTGCGTCCAGGCTCTTCCAACTGTCCGAAGAGGAGGAGGCGGCCACGTTGCATCTGGCTGAGGAATCCGTCAGACTGCGACTGCTCGCCGTTCTGCCGGAACGAGGCCGGCTGACCAACGCCGAGATCCGCCGATCGACCCATGTATTAGCGGGCCGGTCACCCCGCGACCGGCAGGTTGACGTTGGCCGGCACGGCCGGTGGAGCCTCCGAACTCAACGCCAGCTGGAAAGCCGCCAGACTCTCGGCGATCCCATCTCCGGCAAAGCGGAATTCCTCGGGGATGGTTCGCTGGCGCTCCTTTGCGCGTTGAAGCGCCGCCTTTCTGAGCTCGTCCCACATTTCCGGTTCCGCATCAGGCCCCCGCCTGGCTTCATTGAACGACGCCAACTCCGATTTCACGTATTCCTTGAAGCCGCGAATCATGGTCTGCTGACGCGTGAACTTCTCGCAGTGGTATCCCATGCCGGCCAGACGGATGGCCAGCGGCAGGAGTCGGGGGTGTTCCCTGGATACCCTGGCGATGTAGCGCGAGAACACCGGCAACTGCTCCGGGGTCAGGCGCCGCCGGATTCCCATGATGGCCGCATAGAGGATGTGCTTGCCAACGGGCTTGTACAGATGCGGTACCGGGTTGAGGTTCTGCAACAGGGTCAGACAGCGGTCGAAGTAGTTCTCCAGCGTCGAATCGTAGATGGTCCCGATGACCCGGAGGTAGCCTTCCACCAGCGTCTGGGGGTCCATTTGCGGCTTGAAGTTCAGGGCGGTGTCGTCGATCTCGACCGGTTTGTCCAGCAACCGATTCTCGCGCTCCAGCCGCGTCCACAGGTTTGTTCCCTTGAGTGCGGTCAGCAAGCCGATCAATGAGATCGGAATCCCGGCCTCCTGGATGAAGTCGATCTGGGCATCGAACGCGTTGTCATCGTCGTCGTCGAGGCCGAGGATGAAGCCGCCCAGAACCATCATTCCCTTCTGCTGAATCTTGCGCACGGATGTGAACAGGTAGTTGTCGTCGCGCATGTCGAGATTCTGAGGCTTCTTCATCTTCTTGAGAGCCTTCGGGTTGGGCGTCTCGATGCCCAGGAAGACGGCGTCGAAGCCGGCCTCGATCATGACATCCATCAGGTCGTTCATCCGAACGATATTGACGCTTGCTTCGGTGAACAGCGAATAGGGATGGCCACGCTCCTTCTGCCATTCCGCAATCACGGGGAGAAGCCTTGAGACTTCGCGCTTGTTGCCGATGAAGTTGTCATCGACCAGGAAGAGCGGACCGCGCCAGCCCAGCTCGTACAGGCGATCGAACTCGGCCACCATCTGCTGCGGCGATTTCGTTCTCGACACCCGGCCGTACAGCTTCGTGATGTCGCAGAACTCGCAGTCGAAGGGACATCCCCGCGAGAACTGCAGACACATCGAGTGATACTCGCTCATGTCGATGAGGTCGAAGCGGGGAATCGGAGCCAGGGTCATGTCCGGCTTTCTCGGGGCGCGATAGATGGGTTTGGCCGTGCCGCTTTCCAGGTCGCTCAGGAAGGTCGCGAAGGTCTCCTCGACCTCATCGAGGACGAAGTGATCGATCCCCTCGATCTCTTCGTGAAAGGTGGTGGGATGCGGCCCGCCGGCGATGACCGGAACACGCGCGCGGTTGCAGCGCTCAACGACCTGCTCGAGCGATGGGCGCTGCGGAATCATGGTCGACGTGAAGGCCAGGTCCGCCCACTCCAGGTCGTCGTCCTCGAGCGGGGTCACGTTGAGGTCGACCACGCGCAGGTTGTACCGGGACGGAAACATCGCGGCGACGGTGAGCAGGCCGAGAGGAGGGAACACCGCCTTGATGCCCTGGAGGTCCAGGGCGTAGTTGTTGCCCCAGTAGGTGGGAGGCTGCTTCGGGTAGACGAGTAGGGCGTTCGACATGTGTTGCTCCATAGGTCACAACAGCGACGCTCTGCGGTCACTTCCCGACAGGAATTCGCGATACCGCGCGAACGCGGTGTCGATCATTTCGCGTGTCAGCCCGTAGTCCGCAATATCGTACTTGTGCCGCTTCTCGGTGCGGCGCCGCTCACGCTGTTCATCCAGCCACATCTCCATGGCTTCCACCGCGTCGGGCCGCAGCTCCCACCCACGGCGTTCGTAGATTCGAGCCACCACCGACATCGGATCCTGCACCAGGTCGTAGTAGCTGACATCGATCCAGCGGGCCTCAAGTTCGGGGTGCGACTCGCGGAAGTCCACCGCCCGATCGAGCAGACCGCTCATCGCCCGCAGCTGCTCGGCACCCAGCACATCCGGCGGGCGGGGCTCGCCGACGTCCGCGCGAATCCGTTCCACCAGACTGCACCAGGATCCCATGAATTGGACCGGTACCCGGTGTGTCTGGATGAACAGGGCATCCGGGTACGCGTCGATCAGCGCCTCGAGCTCCATGAGGTGCGTCGGCATCTTGAACAGCCACTGGCCTTCGGCGCCGGAATGGCTCTGCATGCGCTGGTAGGTGTAGTGCTGCATGACCCGGCGGTGGTGGTGGTAGGCCTCGCGAGATCCGCTCGCTTCGAGCCAGCGTTCGTACTCGGGAACGTAGTAACGGGTGGCGAACATCCAGGCCTTGAACGAAAGGCGGAGGATCGGCATGTCCTCTTCCGGCCCGTCGACGTCTATGTGGTGGATCCCGGCAAAGGAGTCGATGATGCCCGAGGCTTCGAACACGTCTGCTGCCAACGCACGGCGGGGGTCGTCAGGGGTGCAGGCGAGGCCCGCATAGTCGCCGTCGGGCAGCACGGGCTCGACATACTCGTACGCCCGAAGCGCCCAGAAGCGGTCGTCCCGGGCCATGAGCCGGTGAAGGTACGTTGTGCCGGTGCGATTGATGCCCACGATGAAGACCGGCCGGGTGACCTTCAGTCTGTCGATTTCCGAAAACCGCAGCCGCTCGGCGACCAGTTCCGCATTGTTGCGGAGCATCCGGCACATGTCGAACGCCACATGACCGACCCGGGTGTCCAACAGGCCGGCTTCCGGCGAATTGAGCGCTCTTACAAGCTGCTTCATTGCATCGAGCATCCACTCCGGGTAGGTGGCATCGAAGGCCAGACCGCGGTCGTCCGCGTAGCGGCGCGCCTGCCGGAGCAGGTGATCGAGCTTCAGGCGGCGGCGGGGCTCCGGGTGTGGCCATTCGTCCCGATGTTCCCTGATCCATCGGTTGTAGCGAACGTACCGCGTGAGGGGGCCGGGCCACTCGATCGTGCCCGGAAAGTCCTCGCGAATCGCGCGGTCACTGATCGGAAGCGACGTCGCCGAGTGGCGGCCCCGCAGCCAATACCGGGCGAAGTGATCGACCAGGGCCCAGTACCCGGCGAGCGGTGAAGCGTCGCCGCGGGCCTGGCATGCGCTCCTGAAGGCCTTGTAGGACACCTCCGGGTAGTCCAGGCCGAGTTCTTCAATTCGAATGGTACGATATGACGGCGTTGGGTTGCAGCAGTTGTAGACCGTGAACCGACGTCTCGGATTCAACGAAATCCCGGTGCAGATGTTGCTCAGCGTGTCGACCGGATCGTTGTTGGATTGCAGGGTGAAACCGCGGGGAATCATCCCGGCGTCGACCACCGCCGAGAAAAGGCGCTGGGTGATGTTGCTCGGCTGCGTGTACCCGGTCGACGCCAGACTGGTCTGCGCCAGGCGGAAGATCGCCACGGGCAGACCGACGGCATTCGCAAAGAGAATCGCCTGTTCGGCCACGAGCTTGCTCCACGGATACCCGAGGAGTCCAAGTGGGAACATCCGCTTCATGCCGGCCAGGTCCGGCTGCATCTGATCGTCGATGTGGCTGTTCTCGTACTCGAGCGCAAAAGCGCAGAAATACTCGGGGAAAATCCCCATCGTCGAAGCGTAGAAGAGGTGCTTGAAGCGGGTGTGCAGGCACAGCTCGAGAACGTTGCGGGTGCTGAAGGAGTTGACCCGGCGAATGCCAAGGTAGGAGGCGGAAAGACTCAGAGTGGCTGCGAGGTGATAAACGGCGTCGATTTCTTCGCAAAGAGAACGAAAGCGCGAGTCGGACAAACCGAAGCGCGGTTCCGCGATGTCCCCGGCGTGCACTTCGATCCGGGACGCGAAGTCGTCGTCCCAGGTCTCCGCGTGTTGCATGTTCGCCCGCACGCGCTCGAAGCCCTGCTCCGGTGTGTCGCCCCGCACGATGCAGTGCACAGTCAGGCGAGGGTCGCGTGTGAGGAGGTCGCGCAACAGGAAACGGCCGAGGAAGCCGGTCGCGCCGGTGACGAGAACGTGGCGGAAGTCGACTGGTGAGACGGCGTCGCCGGGGGTCGCGCGCGTGACTGCGTCGCGCACGAAGCCGCGAAGTGTGGTGAGATCGCGCTGGCAGTGGGGGGGCAGAGGGCCGGTCAGCGGCGGGACTCGCCCACCGGTGGGGGATTGCAGGGTGGTGACGGAGTTCAATGGCTTGCCGCGGCAGTGGGCCTGGCCCCGTCGGCCGGCGTGTTGCCTCTCTTGCGTTCGCCATAGGCGGCGCGCCCACCATTCGGAAAGTGATCCTCCGGCGCGTGCGCGAAGGGTGAACGGCGTCTGCGCATGCGCGGACGGATCTCTTCTTCAACCCGCGCGGCTGTATCTGCCCCGCCTGCGGCCTCCTCCTCGGCATAGCCGTCGGCCCCGTGCACGATTGCCTGCGCCAGGGAGAGCGCCGAAGCGGTAGTCATCAGCTCGAGCGCGCTGACCTGGTGGTTGAACTGCGTCTGAACGAAGGCTCCGAGCTCGGCAACCGATATCGAGGTGAGTCCGAAGCTGGACAGCGGCTCGGCCACGTCGCCCTCTTCGTGGCCGCACAGCTCGGCGACCTTGGCCGAGATCTGGGCCACGACACCATCAAGCGTCAGTTCGCCGCCCGCGTCCACCTCGAACGCGGCCTGATTGTTCACCAGCCGGCCGTTGCGCATGTAGTCGGGCGAATCGACGGTCCAGGGCGGCGTCGCAAACAGCGCAGTGACGAGGTGGTCGTGATCCGCCATGGTGCGCATGGCGAAGTCGAGGTTGGCGATCGCGAAGTTGGCGCTGACGGTCGTCATTCCGGCGGCCCTCATCATGCGCATGACGTGCAGGCTGCGGGCCGCCATCCCGACCTCGGTCACGGGGCCCAGGTTGTACGCGAAACCCGGGAGCCCTCGCTGGCGCCGATACGCGGCCAATCCGTCAAGGAAGGCGCTGGCGCCGCTGTAGTTGATTTGTCCCAGGTTGCCAAACGTCGACGCGATCGACGAGAACAGCACGAAATAGTCGAGATCGTGCCCGGCGGTGGCGTGATGCAGGTTGAGCGCGCCCTGAGCCTTCGGCGCGAACACGCGCGCCAGCGAATCGGGCGAGGTTTCGAGGAAGGAGCGGTCCTCCAGCGTGCCGGCGAGGTGAAACACGCCCTTCAGGGGCCTTGTCAGCGCCCCGATGCAGCGTTGCACGTCCGCCTCGTCGCGCACGTCCCCCGGCACGATGTCGATCTCGTATTCCTGCGTCATCTTGGAGAGCGTGGTGATCTGGCGGATCCATTCGACATCACGGCTCCGTTTGGGATCGCGGTCCATTAGAGTCAAGTGCCGCGCCCCGGCAGCGATCAGGTAGGGCACGAAGCGAAGGCCGAATCCTCCCAGGCCGCCGGTGACCAGGTACGTTGCGCCGGGATCCAGGAAGGGTCGCGTGTCCGCGATGCCGAATCCCCGATCCATGGCGTCCTCCGGCGCCTGCAGGACCAGCTTGCCCTGGTGCTGGCCCGTGGTCATCAGGCGGAGTGCCCGGGCGTAGTCGCGGTACGGGAAGACCGTCAGCGGCGGCGGCGCGACCGCCTCCTCATCCATCAGGTCCATGCAGGCCTGGGAGAGCATGTGCGACAGCACCGGGTCGTCGAGCATCAGCCGGTCCACATCGATCGCGGCGAAGCGGAGATTCTTGCGGAAGACCCGCATGCTCAGCGAGTTGTCGGTGTAGATATCGACCTTGCCGATTTCGCAGTGCCAGCCGGAGGGGCGCAGCGCCTTCAGGCAGAGCGCGATGTGGTGGCCGGCGAGCGAGTTCAGAACCACGTCGACGCCTTCGCCGTCCGTGGCCTCCATCAAGTCGTCGTACCAGCTGTGGCTGTGCGAATCGAAGGCCCCCCGCACGCCCATCGCCCGCAACTGCTCGCGCTTGCTGTCGTTGCCCGCGGTCGCGTAGATCTCCGCTCCGACGTGCCGGGCCAGCGCGATCGCGGCCTGCCCGACACCGCCCATCGCGGAATGGATCAGAACCCGCTGGCCCTCCCGCAGGCGGGCGAGGTGGATCAGCGAGTAGTAGGCGGTTACGCAGACGGACAACGCGGATGCGGCCTCTTCCATGCTCACCCGGGACGGTTTGAGGAAGGCCAGGTGCTCGTTCACCACCACCCGGTTGGCGATGCAGCCGCCCACCGTGAGTGCCACCTCGTCCCCGACCTTCAGGCGCTTCACGTCGGATCCGGCACGCCGCACCACCCCGCTGGCCTCGATGCCGACTTCGCGACCGAGCGCCGAACGCTCATAGGCCATGGCGGGCAGGAGTCCCAGCGTGACCATGACGTCGCGGAAGTTGAGGGCGGCCGCCGCGACTTCGACCTCCACATCGGACGGGCCCAGAGCGGGCGGTTCGCAGGTCGTCATCTGGAGACCGCTGACCTGCCCGGGGTTGTCCGGGCGAAGGCGGTACGGGGGATCGGCCCCGTCCGGGACGAGCGGCGCGCGTTGCCGCACGCTTACGATTCGCGGCACCCAGAGGCGCCGCTCCCTGATCGCCAGTTCGCGCTCCCGCAGGTCGCACCGGGTGATGCCGGCCAGAGTCTCCAGATCTTCGTCCGCACCGATGTCCACGAGGTGGAAGTCGATGCGGGTATCTTCGGCGAGGAGTTCCAGGGCAATACTGCGCACCGCCCCCCAGAGCGCGCTGCCACGCGGATCGTCAACGCCGCACACCGAGCCGCTTGTGATCACTGTCAAACGGCACTCACCAGTCGCGCTCTCAAGCCGGAACGGGGCCAGGGCCTGCAGAAAGGCTACAAACCGCCAGACCATCCGCTCGCCGGTGGGATCCTCCGGGTCGGTGCCGACAAAGAGGTCGATCGCCTCGAGTTCGGCGGCGCCCGGCCACTCCTCCAACCGGGCAAAGTCGCCTGCCTCGAAGGCTGTCCAGGGGACGTGATGTACCATGGACGAATCGAGGTGTTCAATCCAGGCCTCAGCCGGGGTGCCCGGTTCCCCGACCACCCAGCGTGGGCCCGAAGTCGCGGTTTTTCGCGCGGGCTCGGTCCCGGCCACGGCTTTCCCAGGGTCTAAGGCTTCCCCAACCCCCACGGCTTCCCCAGCGCCCGCGGCTTCAGTCGCATCCCGCAACTCGGCGAGGGTGTCCGGAGCCTGCAGCGTCGTCGTGCGGGAACCTGCATGCAACGTCGTCCAGCCGCGGGCGGGCTCGATCACATCCCCTTCCTCGTGGCACACAAGAACAAGACCGCCGGCGACCAGGAGGCGATGGACGAGTTTCCACTGCTCGGGCCCGAAACCGGCGGCTTCCCGATGAAGTAGCAGAAGCTCGGCCGCCGCCGGCCGCAACAGCCCGGAAGCCATGGAAGGCTCGGAGTCCCCGGCGGCCATCGGATCGAGCGAATCGAATCGAATCGAAGCGTCGTGATGGTTGAAAGCGTCGTAGAGTGCGCGCGTGCACTCTTCATCTTCGCCGAGGAGCCAGTATTCGGTCTGTGCGTCCGGGCTCGACAGGCGCTCCAGGCACTGGTTCAGGATGGCCTGGCCGGGCTCACGCCGACCCGCGATCTCGACCACGCGGCACGCGTACCGATGGCCCAGGGCGCCCTCCTCGAGCGCCGCAATCAGCGCGGCGGGATCGACTTCGCCATCCCGGACCGCGTCCCCGACCGGAGGAGCCGACACCACGAACTTGGGCTGCCAGCGGATGAGGTGTTTGCTGTCCGGCACATCGCTCCAGCGGGGATTGCTGTTGAAGGAGTGATACTCACCGATGTGTGCGATCAGGTGTCCCGTCGCGCGATCGTAGAAGCTGAGGCGGCCGATATAGAGTTCGCCGAGAGGCTTGTTGTACTGCCCCCGTTCATCCACGTCGAACCAGTCACCGGTGTCGACCAGGAAGCAGCTGATGCGCGGCCCCGTCGGCGGGCGCAGGAAGGTGATGTCGCACGCCCGCTGCGGCATGGAGAAGAAATCCGGCAGGCGCATCAGGTAGCGCAGGAAGATCTGGAGTCCCCCATCGGTCAACGGGGGGTACAGTAGATAGCCTTCCTCCCGGCCGGAGGCCCACAACTCGTTGTCCACCTCGATATCCAGGAGGAGGTCCGTCGAACCGGAATCCATCTCGATCTGCCGGACGCTGCGGAACTCGGGCCCGAACTCGAAGGCATCCCCCACGACCGCTTCGATGTGGTCGTAGAACTCCTCTCCCGTTGCGAGGGGTTGGGGATCGAAGTCGGAAGCCAGGACGTCGTCGAGCGTCGGGAGGGTGTCGATGGCGTGGTCTTCGTCCACCCGGCGGACGCGGCCGCGGCAGTGCAAGGTGCCCTGGTCGTCGTCTTCGAATGAACGGGTGGAGATGGTGAAGGTGAACTGATCGGGAGCATTCGGAACCGGAAAGAGGGCCGTTTGCAACCGCACGGGGGTCTTGCCAACGGGTGTATGCTGCAGGAATTCGATCTCGTCGATGTGCACGGGATCGCCGGCGAACGCCTGCAGGAGCAACTCGATGTACCCGGCAGCCGGAATGATGGGCGCCCGGTGAACCCGATGGTCCGTGAGCCAGGGGAAGTCCCGCTCGGAAAGCCGCGACTCGAAGAGAATGTGGTCGCAGGCGACCCTGTGGCCGACCAGCGGCCCGTGCGAGTACTCGCCGCGCTGGACGAACATCTCGTCGTCGACCAGGTCGTCGTGGGTGGTCGCCCGTTCCTGCGGATGGCCGGGGAGCAGGTGGGCGACGGGTTCCGGGCGCGGGTACTGGGACGCGAAATCAAGCCGGAAGCCAGCGCGGTACAGTGCTCCCAGCGCCTCCTGGAAGCCGAGGCACACATCCTCATCCTTCATGAGCGTCGGGATGCAGGCCGGGTTCGAAGCGCCGCCTTCCAGGCATTGCCGGATGAGCGGTTGCAGGGCACCGTGCGGGGCGATTTCCAGGACGACATCGGGTCGATAATCCTGCTTCACCGTCTCCATCGCGGCTGCGAAGCGAACCCGCTCCCGGATGTTGGACCACCAGTATGCGGCATCCAGGCGCTGCGTGGCGTTGCCGGTTACCGAGGACACCATGGGGACATCGGCTTCGAAGGCGCTCTCATTCAGGAAGGACAGCGAAGCCATGACATCGTCGTGCAGCGGATCCATCGCCGTGGAGTGGAACGCGATGTTCCCGGGGATCAGGCGATTCTGCAGGTCGCGGCGATCCAGCTCCGCCACGACCGGCCTCAGCGCGGATTCCTTGCCGCAGATCACGGTATTGGCGGGCGAGTTCTCGCAGGCGATTTCAACCTGGGCGGGCCGGTGGTTTCCGGACTGGCGTGAAACGCCGAGTTCGTCCAGCAAGTCCTCGACGCCCAGGCGGTCGAGGCCGATCGCCAGCATGCGTCCCGAGCCGGCCACCCGTTGCTGCAGAGTCGCGCGGTGGTAGACGAGATGCGTAGCCTCGGCAAGCGAAAGCGCACCGCACGCGTAGGCGGCCGCCACCTCGCCGGAGCTGTGTCCGACGACGCAGTCCGGCTGAACGCCCCAGGTCGACAGCAGTTCCACCAGGGCACACTGAATCATGAAGATCGCGGGCTGCGCGAGCCGGACTTCGTTCAATTCCTCCTGGCTCGCCTTGAAACAGGCGTCGCGCAGGGATACCTCGGAGTGTTTCCGCCACTCCACCTCAACGGCGTCGATCACGCGGCGGAAGACGGGATCGGCGTCGTAGAGCGCGCGCCCGCACCCCTCCCACTGCGTTCCCTGCCCCGAGAACACCATGGCCACGCGGCGCTCACCCTCCTCGACGGTGGACACGGGAGACGGGTCCTCAACGAACGCGTCCAGCACCTCGGCGAGCTGGGCGCGGTCTCGCACGGCGAAGGCCGCACGCGCCGCAAACTGGCTGCGGCGCCGGCCGAGGTTACCCGCCAGCGTGTAGAGGTCGACATCCCGCTCGTCGAGAACCGCCCGCAAGCTCTCCGCGCTCTCTGCAAGCGCGTTCGGGGTCCGCGCGGACAAGGGGACCATGTATCCGGCGTCCGGGGCCAGCGGCACGGACCACATCCCTGGTTGCTCGGGCCGGTATTCCCTCACCACGCAGTGCCCGTTGGCACCGCCGAACCCGAAGGAATTGATGCCGATCACGACCGGGCGGTCCGGGAAGGGCTCGCAGTCGGTCTGCACCCGCATCGGGCAGCTGTCGAAATCGATCTCCAGATTCGGTGCCAGGAAATTCCTGGAAATCGGTGCGAAGGTTCGTCGCCGCATCATGATGACGACCTTCAGCAGAGCCGCGCTGAACGCCGCCGCTTCCAGGTGCCCCACATTGCTCTTCACGCTTGCGACGCGCAGCGGAACATCACGCTCTACGCCCCCGAACGCCTCGGCGATCGCATTCCCCTCGATACGGTCGCCCACGACGGTGCCGGTCGCGTGCGCTTCGATATAGTCGAAGTCCTCCGGACCCACTCCCGCGCGCTCACACGCCGTGCGCATCAGGTCGACCTGCGAGTGCCGGGTCGGCGCGGTGATATAGCGCCCCTGCGCCATTCCCGCGGCGTCGTCGGCGGTCCCGGCCGTGTTGACCGCGGTGGCCTCGATCACCGCGAAGACGTGGTCGCCGTCCCGCTCGGCCGCCTCCAACGGCTTGATCGCGAAGACGAACGACCCTTCGGCGCGCATGTACCCGTTTGCGTCGGCGTCGAAGGAATGACACCTCCCGTCCGGACTGATCACGCCGAGAGCGTTGAACGAGGCGCTGCAGCGGGCCGACCCCAGATAGGTTGCGGCCCCCACCAGGGCCCGGTCACAGTCGCCCTGCCGCAGCGAGTTGATGGCCGTGTGGAGGGCGGTCAGGGACGCGGAGCAAGCCGTGGAGCACGCGATCGACGGTCCCATGAGGTTGAGATGGTAGGAGATGCGGTTCGCCAGCATCGAGGCGTCGATGCTCAGTATCGAGAACTCGTTGGTGCCGAACAGCGCCCGCCAGTTGGCCGTCGACGCCACCTGCGCCCCGATGAAGACTCCCGTGGGACTGTTGCGCAGCGCGTTCAGATCCCACCCGGCGTGCTCGCAGCTCTCCCAGGAGCAGCCGAGAAGCATCCGGATCTGCGGATCCATGTAGGCCATCTCGTTGCGCGAGACCCCGAAGAGGCTGGGGTCCATCCGCTGCTCTCCCTGGTCGCGTATCAGCCCTTCGTACGCGCTGCCGAATCGCCCCGGGCCGGAGAATTCGCCGATCGGCTGGTAACCGCGGCCGTACCGGTCGGTTACCGGTTCCCGGACGATCTCGCGTTCGCTGAGGAGGCGCCAGAAGTCATCGTCCGTGCGGATTTCCCCAGGCATACGGTAGGCATACCCGACAATGGCGACCGGACCAGGGTGGCTCATGAGGCGGTTCCTTGCCTCCTCGCCGCCAGGAGCGGCGATGCTGGCAGGCCTGCTAGGAGGCGTCGACTACTCCATGCACAGCCTTGTCGGCGGTGTCGAACATCATCTGGAGCCACTTCTTCCGCCGCGCCCGGAAATCCTTGACCAGGTCCCACAGATCGTCCCGGATCTGCTCGATCGCCGCTTCGCGGACTTCTTCGGACAGTGTGGTGTCGTTCTCGAACTCGTACTTTTCGATCGCGAAGTCGGCGACGTCGAGGATGTTCTCGCCGACGACCTGTAGATCGACGGCTTTCTTCAGGGTGATTGATCTGTCGTAGTTGCGGTCGGCCATGGTGCGAATCCGTTGGAATGGGGAACTGATGGTGACAATATAATAATAGCCACTTGGTGGAATGATGCTACTATTCTGCCTGTAGCGTCCAGATTGGCGGCCCCGGTGCGCCGGTCGCCTCGATTCACAGATCCGCGATGACCACACCCCACCCTCGAGGCCCCGTTCTCGTCACGGGCGGCAACGGATACGTCGCGTCCTGGCTGGTCAAGCGGCTCCTGGAACGCGGTTTCCACGTCCACGCGACTGTCCGCGACCCGCAAGACCCCCGCAAGACCGACCACCTGGACGCGATCGCGCAGGATTGCCCCGGCAGGCTGACCTTCTTCCGGGCGAACCTCCTCCATCCCGGCGCGTTCGACTCCGCCGTGGCGGGCTGCCGCCTCGTCTTCCACACCGCCTCCCCCCTTATCGTGCGCGGCGTCGAAGACCCGGTGCGCGATCTCCTCGAGCCGGCCACCGCCGGCACCCGCCACGTCCTGGAAGCGGCCAACCGGACGGCCTCCGTTCGGCGCGTCGTGCTAACGTCGAGCATCACGGCCATCTACGGGGACGCCGCCGACCTGGAGGAGATCCCCGCCGGCTGTTTCGACGAGAGCCACTGGAACGAAACGAGCGACGCACGCCACCAGCCGTACTCCTATTCCAAGACGCTGTCGGAGCGACTCGCCTGGGAGATCGCCGGGAAGCAATCCCGCTGGGATCTCGTCGTGGTCAACCCCGGGCTCGTCCTGGGGCCGGGCCTGAGCCCCCACACCAGGGCGGAGGGGGTGCTCGTCATGCGGGACTTCGGCAACGGCTACTACCGGTTCGGCGCGCCGGAACTGGAGTTCGCGGTCGTGGATGTACGGGACGTGGCCGAGGCTCACCTGCGTGCGGGCATGAAACCGGAAGCGGCAGGGCGTCACGTTCTGGTCGGCGAGTCGCTGAGCGTGATGGAGATCGCCGAGATTCTGCGAGGCCGTTTTGGCGACGGCTTCCCGTTTCCCCGCCACACCGTATCCAATACGGCGGCCCTCATGCTCGCTCCCCGGAGGGGCATTCCGCAGGCAGTGGCCAGGCGCAACCTCGGATACCCGCTGAGGTTCGACAACCAGCGCTCCCGATTCGCCCTGGGCATGACCTACAGGCCTGCCGCGGAGTCGATCGTCGAACACTTTCAGCAACTGCTGCACGACGGACTGGTCAAGCCCCGTCATCCGGTTTCTTGACCCGCTCCCGGCGGCAGCCCACGTTGCATGCCAACTCCAAAAGACCCTGCCCAATGCTGAAGACGACTGCGACTTCGATGGCCCTAGCGCCGACTCGGGCGTCGGCGTGGGCCGCGGTCCTGGCGCTGGCGTGGGTCGCCTGTGCGCCCGAGACGCCGGACCGGCCCGACGCCCGCGGAACGGATGCCGCAACGGCCGATTCGGATGACCGCGGCGATACTGTATCTGACTCCGGCGATCCGGCGTCTGATCCCGGCGACGCGGCGTCCGGCCCCGAGCTCTCGGACGACGCCGCGGATCCAGCCCCCGGCCCGGCACCTGCGGGCGACGCCGGCCCCGCCCCCTCCGCGGACGCACCACCCGGCCCCGCTCCCGTCCTCGACCTCGAAACGGCGCTCAATCTCGCGTCCCTGCCCCTGTCGTGCTTCGACCACCCCCACTCGCTACCCGGCAGCCGGTCCGCCTACCTGTACGAGATGACGTTCACGCGCGTCCCCGATTACGAGGAGACGCGCGCCTTCTACGGCTGCTGGGACTGGCACTCCGCGGTCAACTCGGCCTGGACAATGATCCGCCTCCTCAAGGAGCTGCCGGAGCTGTCGGAGGCGCCGGCGTCGACGGGGCCGCTGGTACGTGAGAAGATGAGGAACCATATCACCGAAAGCGCGATCGCGGGCGAGCTCGAGTACTTCCGCAACAACCCCGCCTTCGAGCGCCCGTACGGCTGGGCGTGGCTCATCTTCCTGCACGCGGAGCTGGACTCGTGGGACGACCCCCAGGCGGAGGAATGGGCTGATCGGCTCGCGCCGCTGGCCGACCTCATGAGCGATCGGCTGGCCGAATACCTCGGGGAACTGGAGGAACCGTCGCGGTCGGGAGCCCACACGAATACGGCTTTCGCCATTGCGCTGAGTCTTGAAGCGGTAGAGATGTCGAGCCGCCGGGAACTCGAGAGAGCGCTGCGGGAGGCCGCGGTCCGCTTCTACGCGAAGGACGGGAGTTGTCCGACGGCCGACGAGCCCGGACGGTCGGATTTCCTGTCGCCATGCCTCGAAGAAGCGGCGCTGATGACCAGGGTGCTGGATCCGGAGGACTACGTGCTCTGGCTGGATACCCTCCTTCCCCCAATGGATTCGGCCGCCTTCGCCCCGCTTCGCACCTCCGCGCTCTCCGACACCGCCGACACCGACCTGCCAGCCGGAATCCCCGCAAGCGAACGTGACCGGGTTCGGATGTCGCTTGGGTGCCCGGTCGCACCTCATCGGCCTTGCGTTCACGCGGGCGGACGCAATGCTGCGGATCGCGGCGGCACTGCCCGATACGGATCCCAGGGTGGCGGAGCTGCGGATGCTGGCACGGCAACATGCCGCCACCGGATACCGGACGATGCACGACGCGGGCTATGCCGGGTCACACTGGATCGGCTCTTTTGCACTGAAATACCTGATCGAGGCGGAAAGAGGACCCGACCCGTAGGAGCACCCCAGCCACAACTACCCCGCCATGCATCAATCCGCCAGCTCTCCCACCGTCCGGCCGGTCGCCGCCCGCAGCCGATACCGTCCGCCCGGTCCGGATACCTGTATGAGGTCACCTACATGCGCCGGCCCGGATTCGAGGAGGACCTAGCCTTCTACGGCTGGGTCTGGCTTCTGCTCCTGCACGCCGAGCTGGCCTCATGGGACGACCCGCAGGCGCAGGCCTGGGCGGGGCACATGGAGCCGGCGGCCGACCTGGTGGCGGAACGCCTGGCGGAGTATCTGACGGGACTGCGCCGGCCGGTCCGTTCCGGTACACACCGAAGCTCCGCCTTCACGATATCGATGGGCCTTCGCGCGACGGCCATGTATCCGCGCCGCGGGCTGGAGAGGGTCCTCAGGGATTCCGCCGTCCGCTTCTTCGCCGATGACGACGACTGCGATGTCGAGGACGAGCCCGGAAGATCGGATTTCCTGTCCCCCTGTCTCGAAGAAGCGGCCCTGATGGCAGAGTCGATGGACCAGGACGACTACGTGCCGTGGCTGGATTCCCTCCTTCCCCACATGGATTCTAAGGAGAGCGACCCCTGGCAGTCCGGTTCAGAAGTTCGGTGACGTATTCTCATGCGGCCTGCCGGCGACGATGCCGGCCGCCAGGACCTGCCGCCGCAGCTCCGAGCCGCTGAAGCGCGACGCCGACCACTCCCCGTACCGGGCGCTCTTGCTATCCGCCGCGCAAGTAGCTCCGAACCCGATTGTTCGGTAGAGTCATTGGACCATGTATCTCCACCCGATCCGCACCCCTTAGTCAGCAACCCAAATCGCCAGGAGGTCTGTTTTGGACCTGCAATGCACTGCTGTGTTCCGGAGGGTTGCTGAAGGCTACATCACCTTCATCGAGGAGTTTCCCGGTGCCAACACCCAAGGTGCTTCCCTCGAAGAAGCCCGGACGAACCTTCGCGAAGCCGTTGCCCTGGTGATCGAAGCCAACCGGGAAATGGCTGGACTGTAAGGAGAAGTTTACAGAATGTCATGTCAACCTTACTATGAGAACTCGGGACGCGCCGCCCTCGCACGGATCGGACTGCTCCTCGGCGCCCTCCTCGCCCTGCAGGCCCCGTCCGCCCCTCTCACCGCCCAGGGCACCACGGTCACGCGGGGGACCCCGGCCGAGGTCGGCATGTCGGCGGGCGTGCTCGCCGGCGGCGTCGCCCTCTACGAGGAGGCGGTGGAGCGGGGGGACCTGGTCGGCGCCGTCCTGCTGGTCGCGAAGGACGGGAAGGTGGTCCTCCACGAGGCGGTCGGGTGGCGGGACAGGGCCAGGAACATCCCGATGGAGCCGAACACGCTCTTCCGGATGGCGTCCAACACCAAGCCGGTGGTGGCGGCGGGCGTTGCCATGCTCGTGGAGGACGGCGAGCTCGCCTACAACGACCTCGTGCGCGAACACATGCCTGAATGGGACAACTACCGGGCGGGTTTCATCAACATCGGGCACCTGCTTTCGCACTCCAGCGGCCTCAGGATCCCGACCCTCTTCCTGCGGCCGTACATGGAGCCGTCGGCGGAGCACCCGGACGCGCCCACCCTGCAGCTCGAAGCCGCCCGCTTCGGCAGCGTAGGCGCCGAAGTCACACCCGGCACCAGCTACAGCTACAACAACCCCGGCTTCAACACCCTCGGCGCCCTCATCGAGATGGCCTCGGGGATGCCGATGGACGCATACCTCGACGCCGAGCTGTACACCC
Source organism: Gemmatimonadota bacterium (assembly GCA_022826005.1). Lineage (GTDB taxonomy): Bacteria > Gemmatimonadota > Gemmatimonadetes > Longimicrobiales > Gaopeijiaceae > Bin94. The sequence goes on from JAJDVT010000136.1 coordinate 29,349, forward strand.
CGCTGGGGATGAACGACAGCTATCACCACGAAGTCGACGAGAAGATGGACGGCAAGCTCGACCGCATGTCCGTCGTCTACTACCGGCGCGACGCCGAGGGCGACTGGGCGCCCGGATGGACCCCCGGCGATCCCCCGCAGGTACCGTTCGTGCGCGCGTCGGGCGGAATGATCTCGACCGCCGAAGACTACGTCATCTTCTGCCAGATGTTCCTCAACGGCGGCGAGTACGGCGGACGGCGCTACCTCTCGGAGCAGTCGGTGAGGCTGATGACGACGCCGAAGATCCGCACCAACCCGGGTTCGAGCGGACCGCCGTCCTACTACGGCTACGGCTGGTCCGTGTCGGAGGACGGCGTGTATTCACACGGAGGCTCCGACGGGACCAACGCCTTCGTCGACCCAAACCGGAATCTGATCGTGCTCGTCTTCACGCAGACTCCGGCTGGCCGGACCCCGGTGCGGCGGTTCCGGGAGATCGTGAATCTGGCGATAGGGGATTAGAAAATGGAGCGCCGACCGTTGGCACGGACGGCACCAGGCCTGGCCACCGCGGCTCTGCTCACGCTGGCGCCGATATCGGGAGCCGCCCAGAAAACAGTAGAGATCGACGATCGGGTCACGTGCCCGGACTGCGTGATCGAAGTCGGGCCTTCCGTCACTCTGGTTCCTCCGACGGATCACGTCTATTTCATGAGCATTCCGCCCCCTCTTGTCGCGCGTGACCGGGAAGGGAACTACATCGCGACTCGGGTGCAGGGCGATGCAATGGTGGCAGTATTCGGGCCGGACGGGACGTACAGGTCGTCCTATGGCAGGATCGGAGACGGCCCGGGTGAATTCGCCGGCATTCCGATGGCGATAGCGATCGGAGAGGGCGACATCCTGCATGTGATCGACCAGCGCAGCCTTCACACGCTGGCCCCGCGCGCCGAGCGCAGGCTGGGTCAACGCCTTCTGCCTGTCATCCCGAGTACTGCGGTGATTCTGAGGAGCGGAATCGCGATTCAGGCCCCGTTGCGGACGGAGGACGGAATCACGACGGTCCAGATTCTCCGGCCGGACGGGACGATACAGGCAAATGTCGGAGTCGCCGAGACACCGGACGAGCGATCACGGCAGGGGCCTCTCTGGAATGATACCGACCTGCGGCGGATCCTGGGGAGATCAACTGATGGCGCCGATGTCTGGATTGCACCCCTCGACCGCTACCGGGTCATCCGCTACGGGCCTGACGGAGAAGAGAAGACTCGCATCGACCGGGTCTCCGAGTGGTTTCCGCCGCCCGGGACACAGGGGGGGTCATCCGGGGCACGCAGGGATCCGGGGCTGATAAGTATCCATCAGGACGCCGACGGACTGCTCTGGATCGCGATCTTCCGGCCCCAGCCGTCATCCTCGCCGGCAATCGATGAACGACCGCGTGGGGTCGAGGGACCGCCCATGGATACGTTCCGTGATTGGAACCAAATCCTCGACGCCACTGTCGAAGTACTCGATCCTGTAAACGGGGAGCTGGTCGCACGACGTGACTTCGACGAGGTAGTCACGTTTGTCACCACGCCGGGCAACGACGTTTTGATATACTCTCTCCATCCGGACGCGCTCGGCGAGTTCACGTGCGTCATCCGGCCCCTGCGTCTGCGCCGGCCGTAGCTTGGCGGCGTTGACGGAGTCCTCGGGTCCGGAGGCCCAGCTCGGGTAACGGGGGCGTTGTCGGCTGCGCCCGACAGTCCTTTTGTCCGATACTGACTACGAACCGTATTCCAACCGTATTCCAACACTTGCGCACCGGAGCGGGAGACCATACGCATTGCGAATTGGAGGGGACTTGTATGGTAGTGGAATGCTCCGATTTCGTGGGGAGTAGACAATGAGCCGCCGACCGTTGGGCAACGGCGGGGACGTCAGCGAGCTTGTGGCGGAGTGGGCCAAGCGCTGGCGTAACCCATTGGTCATGTTGGCGCTGGTCCAAGTGGGAGACCGGGATCAAGCGGAGGACCTGGTGCAGCAGACTCTGGCAAGGGTGATCGCCGTTGCCCATTCGGACCCGAGGGTTCTGGACGATGTCAGGCGCCCGTACGCCTGGCTGGCTGCGATCACGCGGAACGTGACACGCAATGCCCTCAGGAAGCAGGCCCGCCGGGAACAGATCTTGCGCGACAAGCAAACGGAGGTGCGCGAGCAACTCCACCCGGTGCCCGACCCCGGCTGTGACGTGGATTGGCTCTGCGAGCGCGTCACGGACGCCGCTGAACGGATCCTCAGCGAAAAGCAGCTTCGGATCGTCAGGTCGGAGTCCTTCGCCAGACCCGAGACTTCAGTAGAGTTCTGTTTTGAGCAGGCTGGCGATCAGCCAATATGAACAGCGCGAAGCTGCCGTCCTCGATGACGTGGTGTCTATGGTTCCTTCTTGCCGCGTGCTCCGATGGTGGGGAGCCCCCACCGTCCACGGGAACCGTCGTTACCGACAGCGCGGGCGTTCGTATGGTAGCAAACGCAGGCCCGTTGTGGAATCCGGGCGAGGAGTGGCGGCTGACCCCTGAACCACTGCTCAGCCTGGGTGTCGTCGCCGACACACCCCTCGTGCAGCAGTTCCACAGGATCGAGGGGTTGACGCGGCTGACCGACGGTACAATTGTCGTGCTGAATTCGGGTAGCGGGGAAGTCCGGGCCTTCGATTCGTCTGGGCGCCACCTATGGAGTGCCGGGGGATTGGGCCAAGGGCCGGGCGAGGTCAGTGGGGATGGGTGGAAGACTCTCCAGAGGCTTTCCGGCGACACGCTCCTCATCCGGAGCGGATTGTCCCGGATAACTCGCGGTCCAGCGGCCCCTTGGGACGGCGACACCGATGGCATCTATCTGGGCACGGTGAAGCTTCCACACGACCTTCGACAGGTCGAAATCGGCCCGGACTACGTCCTCGGAGTTGCAACGGACGAACTCGGCATCGAACAGGTCCGATTGTTCGGGTTGGACCGCGGTCGATAGCGCGACTCGCCGCGATGCCGCTGCCGGGCGACTACTGCGCCCGCTTCCTCCAGTACCTGGCCAGCCCCCACCACGAATCCCTGAAACCGGACGCCGTCTCGTAGAGGCGGACATGATCTCCGGGGACGCGGTGCCTCAGCTCGGCAAAGTGCGCGGCCACGTCCCCAAACGCCCCGACGTGCGTCGCCACGATCCGCACGGGACCCCACGCCATCACCCTCTCGATGCTGGACTTCCACCCCTCCACATCGATATCCGGCGGCGGCGTAACCGGCAGCGCGGGTCCGCCCTCGATGCGGATCCCGCCCACGTCGCCCACCCACGCGGTCCCCGTCGCGGCCTCGTAATACGCCACGTGGTGCCTGGCGTGCCCGTCCCGGCTGCCGGGGGAGTATCCGAACGAATCGGAATTGCACGAATTCGGGCCGAGATGTATCTATTTCGTCGTAGATCGGTCAGTTGGGTGGGCGAGGCGCAGCAACCCTCTCCCCGAACCAGGATTCGACCATGATGCGCACTCAGATGCTCATCCATCCGGAGTCTCCAAAGCGGGCGCTCCGGCACCGCGGGGGCCAGGCTGTTGCGTAGCGGATCGGGCGGGGACGCCCTCGTCGCCGGGTGGGTGGAGCGGTGGCGTCCGTGGCTGGTCGAGATCGCACTGAGACCCTGTCGCATTGTTCTCGCCGCTTTGTTCCTGATCCCAGGTTGCGACAGTCCCGTTCCGGAAGCCCAACCCGAGGCGTTCATCGTCCGAGACTCGGCGGGCGTCGAGATCGTCGAAAACCATGCTCCCATGTGGGACTCGGCCCAGCATTGGAACGTGGAGTCCGAGCCTCTGTTCGTGATCGGCGGCGCCGGCGGAGCAACCGACGCAGCCAGGGAGGTCGCCCACCTGGTGTGGGACATAGGAGATGCCGTGCCGCTTTCGGACGGCAGACTGGCCATGCTCTCCCCCCGTGGTGATAATGCGGTGCTGGTCTTTGAGCCCTCGGGAGAGTTATCCGCCTCTTTCGGGCGTAAGGGCCGCGGTCCCGGTGAGTTCACCCATGCCCACCACCTCCAGGTGCTACCGGGCGATACAATCGTGGCGTGGGACTACATGTTCGGCCCGGTCGGGTACTTCGATCCCTGGGGAGCACTTTTGAGGCACCGGGGGATTGATGTCGGTGCAATGTTCGCGGCGGCAACAACAAGTCCCGGTGAGGTTCTCAATGAATCGATGGCCTTCCCTTTTCAAGATGGGTCTTTTCTTGTTGAAGTGCACCAGTTGGGCGGCGACCGCCCCACCGAGGGCCTCTACCAGCCTCCTTTGGCATACGTCAGGATTGACTCGGCGTACTCCGCCCATTCGTTCGGGTGGTGGGCCGGGCCCGAGACCCTTGTGATACCGCCTCCCGCTTTCCCGCTCGTGCCCTTTCCGGCGAGATCGATCATTACCGGAGGAGGAAGCCCGTTGTCGGTCTACGTGGCTCCTCACGACCGATACGAGATCCGCCAATTCTCGAAGACGGGCGTCCTTCGGCGGATCATTCGGCGGGATGTCGATCCGATCCCCATTACCTCGGAGGAAACGGACGAGCGGATCCAGGAAACAGTCTCGATGAACCCGCAGTGGCAGTGGGGTGCCTGGAGGCGGGCGATGGCCAGGCTTCCAACGCGGTTTCACCAGAAGGTCAGGACACTTAAGGTGGACTCGGAGGGCTATCTCTGGGTCATGGACAAACGGGAAGCGACCACGGACGAGTGGAGTGTCTACGATCAGGACGGACGCTGGCTGACCACCCTGACGTTACCGTCCGGGCGCGTGACCTGGATCGGGGATATCGTGGTCACGGTGCGAATCGACCCGGACACGGGTGTCGAAACGGTGGAGGGATACCGGTTGAATCGGCCTGCTGCTGGGTGACGAGGCCCAACAGGCCAAGGTGATTCCGAAGGCCGCCGGGAGACTACTGCGCCCGCTTCCTCCAGTACCTGGCCAGCCCCCACCACGAATCCCTGAAGCCGGACGCCGTCTCGTACAGGCGGACGTGATCTTCGGGGATGCGGTGCCGCAGCCCGGCGGTAATCCAGTCGGCGAAGATCCGGGCGTGCTCGCCGTCGTCGGCGAGGGCAAGGGCCACCGAATCGCGCACCCACGCGGCCCACGCATCCAGCCCCGCCCTCAGTTCGGCAAAGTGCGCGGCCACGTCCCGATACGCGCCGAAGTGCGTCGCGACGATCCGCTCGGGACCCCACGCCATCACCCTCTCCATGCTGGACTTCCACCCCTTCACGTCGATATCCGGCGGCGGCGTCACCGGCAGCGCGGGTCCGCCCTCGACGCGGATCCCGCCCACGTCGCCCACCCACGCGGTCCCCGTCGCGGCCTCGAAGTAGGCCACATGGTGCCTGGCGTGCCCGGGGACGTACGCCACCTCGAAGCGGCGGCCGCCCAGCGCGACGGCGTGCCCCTCGTCGACAACCCGCAGCGACCCGCGCGGCACGGGCAGAAACTCGCCCCACAGCTCTTCCATCCTCTCGCCGTAGATCCGCCCGGCCGACGCGAGCAGGCGCGACGGGTCGGCCATGTGGGGTGCGCCCACCGCGTGCACGTGCACGATCGCGCCCGGCGCCTCCCGCACGATCGCACCGGCCGCCGTCGCATGATCCAGGTGGATGTGGGTGAGCAGGACCGCGCGCACGCTCTGCAGCGAGTGTCCCATTTCGGCCAGGCCGGCGCCCAGCGCCTCCAGCCGCGCCTCCGGCCCGGGATCGACCAGCGCGACCCCGTCGTCCAGCTCCAACACCCCCACCCCGATGATGCCGGGCAGCCCCAGGTGGTAGAGGTCCACCATGCTGGCCCCGCCCCCGATGCGGCTGACCGTCACGGGCTCGTCATCGGCCCCGCGTGCGTGCCCCACTTCTCGAACCACTTGCGCAGGTACAGCTGGGTGCGCAGGAAGTTGGACGGCCGCGAGCTGGTGCCGTGCCACTCGTCCGGGAAGCGGATCATCACGGTCGGCACGCCGATGTACTGGAGCGCCTGGTAGAACTCCTCGGTCTGGGCCATAGGGGTGCGCAGATCCCGCTCGCCGGTGAGGAACATCGTCGGCGTGGTCACGTTGCCGACGTAGAAGATCGACGAGCGGTCGATCCACTCCGCCGGGTCCTCCCAGAAGGGCTTCTCGAAGGTGCGCAGGTAGGTGATGGCGTCGGAGGTCCCCATTGCGGACATCCAGTTCACGATGGGGCAGTTGGCCGACGCGGCGCGGAAGCGGTCGGTGTTGCCCACGATGTAGCTGGTAAGGATCCCTCCGCCCGAGCACCCGTAGACGAAGAGGTTCTCCCCGTCGACGTAGCCGCGCGCGAGCATCTCGTCGACGCCCTTCATGAGGTCGGGGAAGTCCGCGCCCGGGTAGTCGTGGTTGATCGCGTTCGCGAACTCGGTGCCATAGCCGGTTGAGCCTCGCGGATTCGTATACAGGACGACGTAGCCGTTCGCGGCGTGCTCCTGGAAGGCGAAGTTGAACCCCCCGTTGTACATGCTGTGCGGCCCGCCGTGGATGGCGAGCATGAGCGGGTATCTGCGCGCGGGGTCGAAGTCGGGCGGCTTCACGATCCACCCCTGGACGCGGAAGCCGTCCGTCGACTCGTACCAGATCTCCTCGACCTCGCCGAGGCCGACGTGGCCCAGGACGTCCTCGTTCACCTCGGTGAGGCGCACCGGGCTCCCCGGGTCGGAGAGGTCGAAGCGGTAGATGTCACCCGGCTCGTGCGCGCTGGAGATGATCCCGGCGGCGGTGCCGTCGTCCGAGAACGACGACAGCGCGAAGAGGTGGTCGCCCGAGGTGAGGACCTCGACCCCGCCGTCCACCGACACGAAATGCAGCTGCCGGTACCCGTCCCGGTTGACGTTGAAGTAGAGGCCGCTGCCGTCCTTCGCCCACATCAGCCCGCGCGACTGCCGGTCGTAGTCGGCCGAGATGACCCGCGAGCCGGAGCCGTCCCGGTTCATCAGATGGATCTTCTGGTTGCGGTAGGTGTCGCGGTGCGCGTCGATCCCGGTGTAGGCGATCAGCGAGCCGTCGGGGGACGGCATCGGGCTGGCGTCGGGACCGCGGCGGTTCGTCAGCCGGCGGATGTCGCCGGTGGCCACCGTCACCGCGTAGATCTCCGACTCCTGCCAGTGTTCGGGACGGTCGGCGTCCTCGTCGCGGAAGGAGGTGAAGTAGATCTCGGTGCCGTCGGGACTCCACTGGATCGACGAATGGTTCCAGTCGCCGTCGGTCAGCTGCCGCGGGGTGCCGCCCTCGGCGGGGACCACGAAGACGTGTGTCCACCCGGTGTCGACGTACCCCTGCCGGTCGCGCTTGTACGCCGCCCGCTCGACCACCTTCGGCTCGCCGACCCAGTTTGCGCCTTCGGGCCTGGCGGGCAGCGACACACCGGCGAAGTCCGCCCGGTCGCGTACCCTGCTGGTGAACGCGATCCATTCCCCGTTGGGCGACCAGAGCGGGCTGGAGGGACCGCGCTCGAGCCGCGTGACCTGCGTGACCGCGCCCTCCGCGTCCATCCAGCGCACGAAGATCTGCGAGCCCTGCGGTTCGCCGGGGGCGGTGAAGAGGATGCGCGTCCCGTCCGGAGACCACTGCGCGCCGCTGCCCTCGAGCAGGTGGCGCGGCCGCGAGCCGTCGGCGTTCATGATGTGAAGCGACGACTGGCGGCGGTCGTTGATCTTGTCGACCCACCCGCGCGTGTAGACGATCCGCGAGCCGTCCGGCGAGATCTGCGGGTTCGACACCGTCTCCATGTCCAGGTAGGTCGCGAGGGAGAGGGGTTGCTGGGCAGAGGCGGCGGTCGGGGCGAGCGCGGCGAGCGCGAAGGCCAGGGGCCCGAGGATCGCCGGGGCGATTGTAAGGTTTGCTTTACGAAATGTCATGTTTACCATACTATTCTCCGGTTGCAGCAGTTTGTGCATGAACTGACTTGATCGCCTGGCCCGGGAAGACGCCTTCGACGAGCGCGCCGTCCCGCACGACCGGCGTCCCGCCCACGAGCACGAAGGCGAAGCCGCGCGAGGGGGTGGCGGGCCCGTCGTAGTCGGCCATGTCGAGGACGGTCTCGGGGTCGAAGACGGCAAGGTCGGCGTCGGCGCCCTCCTGCACGCGGCCCTTGCGCGCCATCCCGGGAGCCGCGCCTTCGAGCCGCCGGGCCGGCAGGATGGTCATCTTGGCGAGCGCGTCCATGAGGCCGATCACGCCCCGGTCGCGCGAATAGTGTCCCAGAATGCGGGCGAAGGTTCCCGCGCCGCGCGGGTGGACGGCGACATGCAGGAACGGGATGCCGTCGCTGGCGGCGATCACATCCGGCTGCGCGACGATCCACTCGTTGGTCTCCTCACGGCGCCCGTGCATGACCACCCATCCCCCCTGCTCCCGGTACTCGGCGAAGGTGCGCGCGTTCAGCCGCTCGGCCTGTCCCGGCCACTGCAGCCGCTGGTACTCGTCGTCGTCCAGCCCCACCCAGGAATCGAAGAGCGCGGATTCGATGAAGGTGGACGACGCCGTGTACGGATACGCCTCGGTGGTGACATCGACGCCCCACTCCCGCGCCCCGCGGACCATGCCGAGGGCCTGTTCAGCCATCTCCCCGGCGGTGGAGTTGAGGTGGACGATGTGCAGCGACGCGCCGGTGGCCGCGGCGTTGGCAATGACCTCCTGGAAGGGGCCGAGGGTGCCGCCGGAACCGGCGGATCGCAGGTGCACGTAGGCGGGTACATCCTGGGCCGCCGCCGACTCGAAGAGCCGCAGGATCTCGATGCGCGACGCGCCCGGCGTGTAGGTGATGCCGAAGCCGTACCCGAGGCCGCCCTCGGCCAGCCCGGCCTCCATGAGCGCGGCCAGCTCGGCGATCCGGCCGTCATCGAGCTCCTCGTAGATGATCTCCGAGCCCATCGACTCGTTCCGGCCCGGCGGCAGCGTGGGCTGGTGGCCGATGTCGGCGCCGGTCAGCAGTTTGGCGCGCGCGTTCGGATGGCTGACCGCGGCGCCGTAGTGGATCAGCGCGCGGCCCTCCCGGGATGCGTACCACGGCGCCACCGGGTAGACGCCGACCTCCATCTCGAGCGCGGTGGTCACCCCGTCGAGCGCCTGCAGGCGTGCGCTGACCGAGTCCTGGCCGTGGGCGTGCAGGTCGATGAAGCCGGGCGCGACGACCAGGCCGGCCGCGTCGAGGGTGTCGCGGCCGCGCAGGGGCTCCTCGCTGATTGCGGCGATCGTGCCGTCGGTGATCCCGACGTGGCGGATCGTGTCCAGTCCGGTGTCGGGATCCATGACGCGCCCGTTCAGAATCACGATGTCGTGCGGCGCGGGCCCGCAAGCCGCGATCAGAAGGAGGCCGAAGACGAATAAAACAAACAAGCGGAAAAGTTGATTCCGGGGCGGCGGGCGTGAGGACATGACTGAGACCGTGCTGAGGGCTCCTGGCGGCTGCTGCCGTTCCAACGAATGTGCAATCGACGTAGCTTGACCGTGGACCGCAAGCCAAGCAAGGCAGATAATCCCCGCCCCCCGCTACGACCAGAGCACCGCGAATGAACTTGAAGCCCAGATCCCTTCGATCCCGCCTCTTGCCCGCCAACCGCGGCTCCCGACTGGCCCCCGGCCCCCGACTGGCCCCCGGCCCCCGACCGGCCCGCCCCACCCCCGTCCCACCCAGCCCCACCGCCGCCCACCCCCGCCGCAGGACCGCCGCGGCCGCACTGTTGCCAACCCTCCTCCTCGCCCTGCTCCCCGTCCTCGCGGCCACCCCCCACACGGCTGCCGCCCAGTCCCAGGCAACCACCGGCGTCATCCGGGGCGTGGTCCTGGACCCCGCGAACGCCACCGTCGCCGGCGCCACCGTCCAGCTCACGCACCGCGAGACCGGCCTCGTCACCACCGTGCGCACCACCCCATCCGGCACCTTCGTGCGCCCCCTCCTCCCGCTCGGCACCTACGATGTCCTCGCGCGGTCGGAAGGCCAGCTCGCCGCGGCCACCGCCACCGGCCTGGTCCTCCGCGTCGGCGAGGCGCTGACGCTCACCCTCCGCTTCGAAGCCATCGAGCTCGAGGGCATCACCATCGAGGCCGAGCGCGCCCACCTCGTGCACCCGGAGGACGTGACCAGCTCCACCCGCCTCTCCGAAGAGGTCGTGGACGGGCTCCCCAACAACGGCCGCAACTACCTCGACTTCGCCCTCCTCACGCCCGGCGTCGCGATCTCCCAGGGTCCCGACGGGGACGAACTCAACATCAGCGGCCAGCGCGGGATCTTCAACAACTTCATCGTCGACGGGGCCGACTTCAACAACCCCTTCTTCGGCGAACAGCGCGGGGGCCAGCGGCCGGCCTTCACCTTCAGCCAGGACGCCATCGAGGAGATGGTGGTGGTGAACCAGGGGGCCGCCGCCGAGTTCGGGCGCTCCGCGGGGGCGTTTGTGAACGTAATCACAAAGTCCGGCACCAATGAGCTGACGGGCTCGTCCCACTACTACGGGCAGTGGGACGGGGTGTCGGCCGCTCACGCCGCGGACGTGCAGGCGGGCAAGCCGGACTTCCTGCGCAACCAGTTCGGGTTCACCCTGGGCGGACCGATCGTGCGTAGCCGCGCCTTCTTCTTCGTCGCCTACGACCAGCAGGAGGCGACCGAGACGAAGCAGACCCACCGGCTCGTCAACGACCCGGCGAACCTGTCCAGGCTCCGCGACTTCCTTCAAACGCAGTGGCCCGGGCTCTTCGAGGACGAGTTCGGCCCGATCACCCGCACCAACGACGCGCGCGCCCTCCTGGCCAAGGCCGATCTGCACGTCGACGGTCGCAACCAGCTCTCCTTCAAGTACAACTACAACTGGTCCGAGCAGCTCAACGGGACCTTCGACGTGGACTCGTGGGGGCTGTCCGCCAACGGCGTCGAGACCGACGAGGCGCATGCCTTCAACGCGAGCTGGCGGTCGCTGCTCAGCAGCACGCTGTCGCACGAGATGCGCCTGCAGTGGGCCCGGGAGGACCGTGTGCGCTGGTACGACGGACCGCTGATGCCCCAGGCGACCGTGCCCGCGCCGCCCCAGTTCAGGACCCTCGGCGGCCGGCCGTTCCCGGACATCGGGATGGACTTCGCCGACGGATTCCGCCTCGGCCTCCCCTTCTTCCTCCCCATCGATCCGGCATTCGACACGCGCCTGCAGATCGTCGACAACTGGTCCTGGCTGACGGGCAATCACCTCTTCAAGGCGGGCGCCGAGTACAACCGGACCGGGATCACCCAGCAGTTCATCGGCTTTGCGAACGGGCGCTACATCTTCGATTCGGTCGACGGCTTCATCAACTTCGTGACGCACGGCAGCGGGTACGTGACATGTTCGGATGGGTCGGACAGCCGGGCGGGGACATGTCCCGACGGGACGAGCATCACGGGCCCCGTGCTCGTGTACCTCCAGTCCGGGACGGTGCCGGGCGTGGCGCCGGACCAGCTGGGCCGGGGCGACTTCGGCGTCGACGAGCTGGCCTTCTTCGTGCAGGACACCTGGAAGCCGAACGACCGGCTGACGCTCAACCTGGGTCTGCGCTGGGAGGGAACCTGGCACCCGGCGGTGAAGGTCAAACCGGCCGACACCTTCTATGCCCCCTACCTGTCGGATTCGCGCTTCCCGTCGGACGGGACGATCCCCGACGATCTGGACAACTTCCAGCCCCGCTTCGGGCTCGCGTGGGACGTGACCGGCGACGCCGAGACGGTCCTGCGGCTGAACGCCGGCGCCTACCACTCGCGCATCCCCATCCTGGTCTTCGCGCAGAGCGTGACCACCAACGGCGCCTTCCAGCAGATCTTCTTCCGCAGCAGCTTCGGCCTGCCGGGGCAGGGGCCGCCCGCGATCGGGGAACTCATCGACGGGAGCGCCACTCCGCCCTTCCTCCCCGACATCCACGTCACCGCGAAGGATCTGGAACTCCCGCGCACCTGGTCGTTCGCGGCCGCGCTCGACCGGGAGCTGGTGGAGGGTGTGGCCGGGAGCCTCTCGTACCAGCACGCGCGCACCGACGCGCTGTTCCGCTTCGTCAACCGCAACGACGCCGTCTTCGGGTCGCCCTTCGGGATCGGCACCCACCCGGGCGGGGGCGGGATCGGCACGCTCACCGTTGCCGAGAGCACCGCGCGCTCCCGCTATCACGCGATCACCGCGGGGCTGCGCGGCCAGGGCGCCTTCGGCGGCCGCCTCACCTTCGACGTCAGCTACACCCTCTCCTTCGACAGGTCCGACGACGACAACGAGCGCGATCCCTTCACCTTCCGCTACGCCGACGCGTCCAACCTCGCGCCCGAATACGGCTGGTCCGACCGGGACCGCCGCCACAAGGCCACCGGCTACCTGGCGTTCTCGCTGCCCGGCAGCATCGCCTTCAGCAACATCGTGCGGTACCTCTCGGCGTCGCCAGTCTCGGAGAGCTGTGCGGAGCGGGGCTCGCGGGCCAGCCAGCCATCGGACCGGCTCTGCGCCGACGGGTCGATCCTTGAGCGCAACACGCTCAGGCGCGACAACGAGTTCTTCACCTGGGACCTGAAGCTGTCGCGGCCCGTCGAAATCGCGGGCGGCCGCACGGTCGAACCCGTCTTCGAGGTCTTCAACCTCACCAACGCGGACAACTCCCTGGACACCGCCAGCGGCTCGCTCCTCTTCAACTTCGACGGCACGATCCGCAGCGGGCTGGGGGACACGCGCCGGGCGCAGCTGGGGGTGCGGGTCAGGTTTTAAGGGAAGCTCCGGGCGGACGGCGGACAGCTGCGCCGCAGGTTGCCAACGGCCCGGCCCTCGTCACGGGAGCGAACGGTGCCTATCTGCCGCCCTCCCGGAACCCCCGAATGTCGTACCAATCAATCGCCCGATCTGCAACACCGTCTGAGTCCTCCGGGCCAATCCCCCGTTCTACGAGTACTGCCAGCGTACTGCCGATGACATCAAAGTCGATCATTCGGTCCCTTACCATCACGGTACCGTAGTACTCCTGCCCCTGGTACACGTCCAGGTACGACTGCGTGTCCCGGTCGCGGGAAGTCGAGATCCACAGTCTGCCTTGCGAGTCCAACGTCTCCTGCCCCCTCTGCAGGAAATAGAGCTTCGGCTGTTGAGCGTACTCCTGCATCCGTCCTTCCGGATCCACCGCGGGACTGGGTCGACCCATGATCTGTTCCATCCTTCTGCCGAACTCCTCGAGTTCCTCTCGGCGCGATGTGATGTCTCGCTCGCTCGGGAATTCGTCGAAGTAGGTGGGAGCCTTCATCACCGTCGGCTGTCCGGAACCACGCGTGAACGCCAAGTGCCCTCCGCATCCCAGGAAGACCCATGAACTGTCCGACCGCTCGCCCACCGGGAAGCCGAACGCGGGTGAGCCGCACTCTTCGACGAGGGGAACACTGGCTGGGCGCCATTCCTCAAGAACATCACCCGTCTCCAGATCGATCTCCGCCGCGACCAGCGTCAGGGCAAAGGCGCTTGCCGTGAAAGACGATGGGTATGTGCCTGTGACCGTCGCGCCGAACGGGGAGATCGGCTGAAATATGGAAAACGGCAATTCGGTTTCCCTCACCGTGATGCCAAGAGGTGTAACCTCATGGAAGGTGTTTCGGTCAAGGAATCCGAGCGTACCATCGACACCACGCACCAGGCTCCCGGGAACCTGGAACTCCCCGGGACCCTCCCCCTCCCTGCCGAAGCTGGCGAGCAGACGCCCGGACCGCTCGACACACACGATCTTGACTTCGTAGGTATCGACGGTGCACGCCGTCTCGGGATCGACCAGAGCTACGCTCACTGTAAAACTGTACGGTACCGCCGCGGTCCCGGTCAGTTGTGGAGCAAATGGTTCGGGTACGCTTGCCGCTCCGGGCCGATCGGTCGCGCAGCCCACCGGCTGAAGCGCCAGCAGGCCAGCCACGATCGTGGCTACTGCCCCGGGAATCGTGGTACGCCGCCGTGGTCTTGGTGCACCGCTGCTACCCACCAGTCAGCGCCTCCTGGATCTCCTCCGCGATCTCCTCCGCACTACAGGTCGGGCAATGGCTCGCCCAAGACAAATAGAAACTGTGTGGTTCGGATACCCTTTGTTAACAAGTGTCACGAACACCCGATTCTGTTGGTTTCTTCCCCACCAGCCTGCCAGGGGGACCGTGGTGAAGAGGGTTTTGAGGAGAAACGCGATTCCCGCGAATCGAGGCGCTTTCCCGCTGCCGGAGCCCTATGTCCTCCACCCCGTGACAGATTACCCGCACAATCTGTCACGGAATCTGTCAAACGGTCACGCCCGGTCCACCCGCACCGTCAGGATGTCGACGTTGTGGTACTGGTTGTGCTTGACCGACGAAGCGTGATGCCGCAGCAGCGACAGCGACAGGTCGCGTTCGCTTGTCGGGTCGGGCCGGTCGCCCAGGTGCACCATCTCGTTCTCCAGGTTGCCGGCCTGGGTGCCGGCGGTGAACTCCAGCAGCGCGCCGTCGCGGGTGTTCCGGGCCAGGACGCGCAGGCGGCGCATCTCGGAGGCGGGCACTTGCTCGTCCTCCTCCTGGCGCAGGAGACTCAGGAGCGCCTCTTCGGAGGCCGCGCGCAGCCGGTGCGTCGCCTTCTCGTTCCACTTGTACCTGGCCGCGAAGGCCACCAGGAAGCGGTCGAGTTCGGGAAGTCTGGCCGGATGCAGCGCCATCTCGGTCCGGTGCCGCCGGGGCCCGGTCAGTTCCATGAACAGGTTCAGGAAGAGGATGGTGAGCCCCCCGACCGTGAGGCCGTTCGCGAGCATGCGGCCGGTGGGCGTGGCCAGATGAGCGGGGAAGATCGCCTGGAACTGGATGCCCGCCCCGATCCAGAACGCGAGCCCCACGATGAGGGAGTCCTGGCGCCCACGGGCCTCCTGGACGATGACCCGCATTCCCTGCACGAACATCATCCCGAAGATGACGACGATGTAGGCGCCCAGCACCGGAGCGGGTATCGAAAGGATGACCGCCGTGATCTTCGGAATGAAGGCGAGCAGCATGAAGAACGCGCCGATGTAGACCCCGACCTTCCTGGCGGCGACGCCCACGCCGGTTGCCAGCGAGATTCCCGCCAGGTAGGGCCAGGGCGGCAGGACGCCTGCGAAACCCGACAGAAGCGTGCCGGCCCCGCACGCGGCAACGGACCCCTGAACCCGGCGGAAGTCGATGGCTTTCTCCTCGCGTTCCCCCACACGCTGCATGTGGACGGATTCGCCCACCTGCCGAACGGTGATCACGAAAGTGACGAAGAGGAATCCGGGGAGGAGGATCCAGAAGGTGGGCCTGAAGTTCAGGTCCAGTCCGGAGTTGGCGACCGCCGGGACGCCGATCCAGGAAGCGTCGGCCACGCGCCCGAAATCGATAACGCCGAAGAACGCCGCGGCCACGCAGCCCACGACCATCCCCAGCACCGGGGTCCAGGCACGGAGCCTCCGAGGGCCGCGCAGCAGGAGACACACGACGAACAGGACCGTGACGCCCGCGATCGTCGGGGCGGCCGCAGTCGAAGCGCCCTCGGGCACCAGCGTCAGCATGGCGAAACCGAGCGGCATGACCGTCACGGCCACGAGCGCGGTCAGGGTGCCCGACACGACCGGCGTAATGATGCGGCGCAGCAGCGCCAGGCGAGCCGCAAAGGCGAACTGGCAGAGCGCCGACGCGACGACCAGCGCCCCGAGAAGGGGAGGGCCGCCCGCAACAAGGGCCAGGACCGCGACCCCGATGGAGGCGCCGGAAGCGCCCATGACGGTCAGGTTGCCGCCGCCGATTCCGCCGATCCTTCGCGCCTGCACGATGGTGATCAGGCCGCCGATCACCATGCTGGCGAAGATCGCCCACGACAGGTATTCGTCGCTCTGATCCGCCACGCGCGTGACGATCGTAGTGACGATGACCACCGGCACGATGATGAGGATGGCGGTCTGCACACCGACGATGATGGAAAACGGAAGCGGCGGCACCTCGTCGGCCGCGTAGCGGAGCTTGCTGCCCTGTTTGGCGGGCTGAGCTGTCATGAAGCGCCTCCTGATCGGGCTGGTGCCGCCCGGCGTTGGTCCAGGGCAGCTAGGACTTCGGAATCTCCTTGTTCGGATCCACGAAGGGTCGCGGAACCACCGTGGCATCGCGCTCGCCGTCCGGCGTGGTCACGCTCAGGCGCGTTCCCGGCTCGGCCTCCGCAGCGGGCACCATCGCATAACCGATGTTCCGGCCCAGCCGCGGCGAATGGACGGCGGAGGTCACGGACCCGATCACCTCTCCATCGGCGTGCCCGGATCCCATCCCGCTCACCGGCCAGCGCGTCATGTTCAGGTCCAGCGGGTCGCCGCCGATCTCGACGCCGGCAAGCTTCCGCTTCGGCCCCTCCGCGGCGATCCTCGCCAGCGCCTCGCGCCCGATGAAGTCGCCCTCCTGGTCCTGGTCCACCTGCCACCCCAGTCCCACCTCGTACGGGTTGTTCTCGAGCGTCATGTCGATCCCGTAATTGAGAATCCCCGCCTCGATGCGGCGGATGTCCGACGGGCCGGTGGGGGAGATTCCCAGATCGCGCCCCGCCTCCATCACGCGGTCCCAGAGTTCGACGCCCCGGCTTCCGTCGCGCAGATAGATCTCATAGCCGACCTCGCCGCTCCACCCGGTGCGCGTCACCACCACCGGGATCCCGTCCAGGTCCGTCTCCAGGAACCAGTAGTAGCGCAGCTTCAGGACGTCGTCCCCGAAGAGCCTGCGGACGACTTCCTTCGACTTCGGCCCCTGCACCTGCATGGGCGACACGTCCGGTTCACGGATCCGGACATCGAGCCCGGAGTTCAGCGCGACTCCCTTTGCGTACAGCAGCACGTCGCTGTCCGCGAGCGCCAGCCAGAAGTGATTCTCGCCCAGGCGGAGCAGGACGGGGTCGTTCACGATGCCCCCGTCGTCGGCGCCGATCAGGACGTATTTGCCCTGCCCGACGGCGCACTTCGACAGGTCGCGCGGGGTGAGCAGGTTGGTGAACTCGAAGGCGTCCGGCCCGGTGATCTCCACCTGCCGCTCGACGCTCACGTCCCACACCGTGACCCCGTTCAGCAGCTTCTCGTATTCGGCGTGGAGATCGTCGTAGCGGGTGGGGAGGAACATGTGGTTGTAGACGGTATAGCTCCGGCAGCCGGCCGCCAGCGTGGCGTCGAAGTAGGGGGAGCGACGGAGGCGCGCGCCGCGCTGGATCAGGGACATGTCGAAGAAGGGGGGCATGGAGATGCTCGGGATCCGTGGGTGGATGGATTCGGTTCCGGGGATGGTCCGGGGTTTCCGATCCGCAATCATACCCGCCCCGCGGCTTGCTCGGCCAGTCCGGTCGGCTCGCCGCCCCCTGCGACGCGTTGACGCAGGTCAGTCCGCCCGCTCCAGCGACCACACCTGGACGTACTGGACTCCGAGGTCGTCCGTGGCGAGTCCCACGATGTAGTCCTCGCCGATTTCGAAGATGCTCAGCCCGGCGGGCGTGTCCACAAATCCCAGGACGTGTCCCTCGGGGTCGAAGACGGTCCATACCGGACTCGGGGTCTCTTCCCCGGGCAGGTCGTACTCCTGAACCCAGAGGTGGCCTGCCAGGTCGGTCAGCGCTGTCGCGAAGGCGGGAAAGGTCTCGGGCAAGGGCACTTCCTGGTCGTTCTCGCGCATCCGTTGCCGCCGCTCCGCCCGTTCTTCCTCGGGGAACCGCGCGATCCTGCGCTCGATGTCCGCGTCGACGTGGGCCGAGGTCGGGACGACCAGGTCGTGGTCCCGGCGGACGATGCGCCTGAGTATGCCATTGCGGTCGTAGGCCCGGATTTCGTAGCTGTCGTTGGGAGCCACGGCCATCAGATCGCCCCATGCGAAGGTGGAAATCCGGTGCGCAAAGTGAAGCTCGACGGTCCAACCGCGGTTCCCGCTCCAGGACGAGAACGACTCGGTTCCGGGGAACGACCCCAGGGAGGACGGGAGGTCCCCTTCCGTGCCCCAGACGCGGTAGTGTTGTTCCGGCCGGTTCAGCCCTTCCAGGAGGCCGCCCCGCATGACCAGATCGGAGCTGAGGATGACACCGCCGGGCGAGACGGCTTCCACCAGGAAGAACGCATCGTCTCGCTGCAGGGTGAAGGCACGCCCGAAGTTGCCCTCGGAGTCGAGGACGGACAGGCGGGTGCCCTGCGAATACGGCGCGATCAACGAATCCCCTGGCCAGCGGTTGACTTGGCTGAGGCTGGTAAACTCGCCCGGTCCCTCTCCCCGGCCGCCCCAGGTGGTCAGATGATTCCCCAACGCGTCGAAGACCCGGAGTTCATGCGTACCGCCGTTCGCCACCACGATCCGGCCATCGGGCAGGACAAGCGCGTCCCGGACGCGGTCGAGCAGGTAGGGATCCTCGCCCTCCACCTTTCCGATCGAGACCGCCGGTTCCGCGCCAACCCGCCAATCGAGCCGGGAACCGGCCGGCGGCCGCGGATTCTCGACGATTCGAACATCGGCGCTGTCGCGCACCACGGCGTCCAGCGAACTGGAGTTTCCGTCGGCCGGGCGGTCCGTGCACGCGACGGTCGCGAGGACAACGCTGGTCAGGCAGAAAGGCAGCTTCATCGGATTCCCCGCAATCAGTGGACGAAATGTATGGTCTACATGACAGAATGTAATGTTGACAGAAGCAGCCAAGCTGTGATCCTGTTGTGAGCGTGTCACTTACGGGATTCGAAGATCCGATTCCCGCTGTTCGGTTCCCGCTGATTGGATGAGACGCCTACCTTGCGGGGACGGCTGTCCAGAGCCGTCCTGAGGCGTACTTCGTCGGTGTGCTGGTAGCACCGCAGGACGGTCTGGGCCTCCTTCCAGCCACCGAGGTCGCACAGCACCTTGAGCGGCAGGCCCATGAGATCGGTCGCGAACTTCCGCCTCAGCGAGTGCCAGCCCCTCCCACGTTTGGGCTCCAGCCCCGCCCGCCTCTCGGCGGACTTCCACCAAGCGCCCACCCGCAGGCCGCTCACGCACTTCGAGTGATCCCGCGGCGCGGGCAGAACCGGCGCATCCCCGGCCCCGCGACTGTGGCTCCGCGCCTCCTCCAGGGCTCCGATCGCCTGGGCGGTGACGGGCGTCCGGTGCTCGTATCCGGTCTTCTCGTGCTCGGCGCGCCATAGGATGGTCCTGTCCTCGAAGTCGATGTCGTGCCACCGCAGCTTGCGGATGGCCCCGATCCGGTGACCCGTCTCGTGCGCGAGCACGAGCGCCACGCGGAACCGCCAGCCAACCCGGTCGGACACCGCCAGTAGCGCCTCGTATTCCTCGTCGGAAAGCACGACCCGGGTGGGGTTCTTCTCCATCGGCACCCTGAGTCCCCTCAGCGGGTTCGAGTCGAGCAACAACCGACCTCGCTCGTCTCTCGACTTGGCGGCCCAGTTGAGGATTGCGAGCAGGATCCTCAGGTCGTAGCCGACCGTGCGGTCGGACGCGGGCTTGCCGCTTGCCCCGACCCTGCCCGCCCGCCGCTCCCGGATGAACCGGTCCCAGTCGCGCTGGGATAGGGTTTCGGGCTTCCGCTCCCGGCCGAAGAACCGGAGGAACATCTTCATCGCGGCCCGGTCGGACCTCTGAGACGTCTCCGCCTTGGTGGGTGTCACCTCTTCCCGGTAGATGTCAAACAGCCCTCCCAGGGTGAGCGGCTCGGGCTCCGACTTGCCGTTCATCTCCGGCCCGGCGAACCCGGCGGCAAACTCGTCCGCCTGCCGCTTCGCCTGCCGCCAGTCGCGGTGCTTCAGCGACCTCGTGAGCCTGCGTCCGTTCTCGCGCCACTCCATCTGGTACAGGCCGGTCTTGGGATCGGGAAAGACCCGGACCCGGTTCCGGCCCCATTCGCCGGCGCCGTAGCTCCGGCGGCTTCTTTTCGTGCGTGCCATCGTTCGATTCCTCTCGATTCGATGGACTGCACGATCTGCGCGTAGCAAAGTTCTCATCGACGGACATTCTCCGCCAGTCTCAGTCGGCGCCGAACCGCCTTCCCGCAGGGATAATTGGACGGGAGCGACCCCTGGTCGGCCGGGGCGGGGGTGCGCAAGCACGCTCGCCCCCGTGCCGCACCAAGCCCTCCGGGCGGGGGGTCGCTCCCGTCACGGTCGGTGCCGCGAGTGCGGCACGGACCGGCCTGTCTCGGCGACGCAAGACGTAGCGGCGTCAGCGGATACGCGCCGGTGGCGGTGCGCATCGCCAAAGGGCCGAAGTGCGCATCGGACCCCCGCGTCGTTTGCGCACTCCAGTACGGCTCCAAGTCCTACGCAGAGCGTCGGTTGGCTTGCTCCGGCGCGGTGGTCGGTCCAGCGCGCCGCGCCAGCTAGGAATCGGTCCCTTACCACTTGGCCCTCAGCGAGGAGCGAGACACCGCCGCGCCCGCAGATGGCTGGCCCCACCCGTGTGAATCCGCTGCGGGCCGAAGTGTGAATCGACCCCCCACGTCATTTTCACACTCCAGTGCGGCATGGGTTACCCGACCGCACGCGCTCGGGCAGCCCGTCCGCGAGGCGGCTGTTCACGGCCTCGGCGTCAGGGAGCGGGTCGAACCCCACCGGATCGGCGTGAACCCTGAACCGGATCGCCCACGCCCTGGACTCCCGGGGCCTCGGCACCGGCCGCGACGCTGGAGGCGGTGGAGCGGGCCGCGCGGCTGATGGCCGCGACGGCAAAGGCGGCCCCCGACCTCAAGCGGCTCGTGGGCGGTGGGCCAGGGGGCCGGAAGCTGGCGAAGCCGGTTCTGCACTACTCGCTCAGCTGGGCTCGGGACGAGACGCCCGACAAGGGGGAGATGAGCCGCGCGGTGGACGAGAGCTTGGAGGCGCTGGGGCTGGAGGGCCACGAGGCGCTGATCGTCGCGCACGAGGACACGCGGCATCCGCATGTCCACGTCATCGCCAACCGTGTCGATCCCGAGACCGGGAAGGCGGCGACGCTGGGCAACAGCAAGCTCCGGCTGTCGCGCTGGGCCGAGGGCTACGAGCGGGAACAGGGCCGGATCCGGTGCGAGCGGCGGGTCGAGAACAACGAGCGGCGGCGGGCGGGCCAGGAATTGGTTCGCGGTCCGTCGGACCGGCCGCGCCACTGGGCGCGCGTCCGCCGCGAGGGGATGCAGCCCGGGCGGGCGCGGCGGGCAAGGAAGCCGCGCCGCGAGGATCAAGTCGACATGGAGGCATGGCGGCGCCTTGAGGCGGAGGCTTGGGAGAAGGTCGAGGACGGGCGCGAGTGGAGCTTCGGGCACCTCGAGACGCGGGCGCGGAAGGAATGGGCCGAACTGCACAAGCGGCAGGAAGACATGCGGCAGACGCTCGACCGGGAGAGCCGCACCGTGCTCGGGCGGCTCCGGGTCTGGCGCATCGAGCGCTCGTTGCGGGAACTGGTCGGTGCGGTCCGGGGCCGGGCGGATCTGGTCGAGGGCTGGCGCGAGGATCTCGACCGGGATCACAGGGACGAACGGACCGCGCTGGGCAAGGCACACGGCGAGAGAGCCCGGGAGATCGAGCGCGGTGTGCGCAAGGTCTATCGAATGGATCTGGTGTTCGCGGAGCGGCGCGCATGGGCGGTGCGGAAGACGATGAGGGAGCGCCAGGAGGCGAGGGAACGGGAGAGCGGGCGGAGCATCGTCATCCCCGTTCCCCGGCCGCCCCGGCCCAGAGGCCCCGAGCGTGGCGGGAGCGGGTTCGAGCGGTGAGCCTTGCCCCGGACATCAATCCGCCACGCTAGCTGGCTGGAGGCCGGGGCACTTGGAGATCCTTGCAGATCTTTCTGGCGAGGTCCCAGTTGATCTCGTTGTGCCGGGGGATCGTCGAGGCCTTCTCGGCCGTCCGGTTGATGTAGAGGGTGTGGTTGCCACCCTCGCGCAGGAAGTCGCACCCGTGTCGAGCCAAGTGCCGCAGCAAATCCCGGCGCTTCACGCCGTGACGGTGATGGGCTCTCTGATGACTGCACCGCCATCGGCG
>JAJDVT010000031.1 GCA_022826005.1 Gemmatimonadota bacterium
TACTTGGCCGCCGCCTTGGCCGAGCCCTTCCCGTGGGACAGGAACTTAACGAGCATCGCCGGTCTCCCCGCCGATGCGGGCGACACGGAGCAGAGAGCGCTCGAACGACACGAGGTGCGCGATCACCGAGACGGCCTCGGCCGCCGTCCTGTGGGTGTTCGCCCAGCGTACAAGCTGGTTCAGGTTGTTACCGATGCGCGCGATCTGGCGTGTGCGCTCGCGCTCGACGGCCCGCGCCGCCGCGGTCCACGTATGGGTCCGCGCCATCGCCTCGCGAAGCAACGCGGACGGCGACACGCCCGCTGCGGCCGCCTTCTCCCGCCAGGCGGCGTGTTCCGCTGGCGTGACACGGGCGGCGACCATGACGGTGCGATGCCCCTCAGCCATGAGCGCGCCGGGGACGGGGTTCGGGGGCGTCGCCCCCGCGCGTCCGCTGCCCGGGCAGCGGCGCGGCAGTCCGGGGGTCTAAGGGGGCCGGAACGCCCCCTTGCCCGCCCGCCGTGTTCAACACGGCGTGTGCTGGCTTCCGGACCTTAAGGCCGTGAGCCAGCCCTGGGACAAGCGCGCCGGACGGCTTGCGGCGCTGGGAATCTCGGGTCGGCGGGGTCTCCATACCGTACACGGAGACGCCCGATTCCGACCGTGTCAACCGCCCGAATCGAGGCGGTTTCCCAAGAGGTCCAGCGCCATCCCGGAGCCGTATCGGGCTCCGCCAGCGGCACCTCCGACGCCTTGGGCAACGGCTGCCGGGAACCCGTCTCACGCCGCGCCGTCCCGGCTCTCCTCGATCCGCTGGCGGATCCACTCGTCCACCTCGGACTCGATCCAGCCCACTGCGCGGCCACCCAGCGACACGGGCCTCGGGAAGAGCCCGTGCTCCAGCCGCACGTAGATCGTGCTCCGCGACAGGCCGGTGCGCTCCAGCACCTCCGGCAGCCGCAGGAAGCGTATCCGCAACGGCGTCTCACGTTCGGTCGTGCTCGTCATCCTTTCCTACCTCCTTCCCTGATGATGAATCCCGGGAACCGTCCGATTCGCGACTCCGGCCGTAAGCCTCCATGAACGCCAGAACCCGGTCCGCAGTCGCCAGCCTCGGCGAACGGCCCCGGCGCATTTCGCCCAGGAAGCTCCGGTCTCCGACCGCGCGCTCTCCGAACTCCGACGGCGACATCCGCACGCGCCGAAGGAAGGCGGCCACGCGGCGCTCGAAGTGCATCGTCAGGCTCTCCATTGCCCGTCCACCAAAACACGGTGGCGGCAATCGCCGCAAGATGGTAGGAGATAGGCTATTTCCCACGTCATTGAAAGACAATGAGATACGGAACCGTACTTCTGGAGATCATCGCCAGTCGGGCTGAAAAACGCCTACGCCGTATCGGTAGCCCAGTTGCTCCGGCGGCATGAAGTAGGTAATTTCCCACTCATGGGACGACGAAGGAAAGACACCGATCAACTGGACCCGGTGCGCCGGAGGCTGCTCAGGCTGGTGACGGACAGCCGCACGAACCTGCGCACGGCCTCGCGCGCCATGGAGCGCAACCCTGCCTACCTGCACCAGTTCGTCCACCGGGGCACGCCCCGCGTGCTGGGCGAGGATGACCGCGAGGCGCTGGCGGAGCATCTGGGGTGCAGCCCCGACCTGCTCAAGCACGACCGGGGCTTCAGCCGCAAAACGCGTCGGAAACCGCCCGTGGTCGCACCGCACGCCGCCCCGAGGGGCTACAGCGCAGTGCCCGAGATCGATGTCCGTGCCTCAGCGGGTCCGGGAGCGTGGAACGACGAGTTCGAGCGGACCAGGGACATGTGGCTGTTCGCCGATCCCATGATCCGCCACGAGTTCCGAGCTAAGCCCGAGGACCTGCAAATGATCGCGGTCGACGGCGACTCGATGGAGCCGCTGCTCTCAAGCGGCGACCGCATCCTGATCGACGTGAGCCGCCAAGTGCCGGTGCCGCCCGGCATCTTCGTGATCTGGGACGGCATGGGGCTCGTTGCCAAGCGGATCGAGCACGTACCCCACTCCGAGCCGCCGAGGGTGGTGCTCAAGTCACTCAACCCCGAGTACGACAGCTACGAACGTCCCGCCGAGGAGGTCCGCGTCGTCGGACGCGCCGTCTGGGTCTCAAGACGGCTGTAAGGTACGCAGGGTGATGGCGTGAACGGCCTAAGCAGAGGGAGCGTCCGGGCCGCCGCACCTTGAGTTGTAGACGTTGAGCACGGCGCTCGCGAGCCGCGGTCGAATGGTCTTACGCTCACCCGCCGACGCACGCGGGCAAGTCGTTCGTGAACCATCGGCGCCGCGGATCGCGCGTCCCGCGGCGATCACGGAGCCAACGGTGTTAGGTTCACGACCTCCGCCGTGATGATCGAAACCCACCGGTGCCACGGAGACCCCTGTGTCTCAAGAACAGCGCGAACGCGCAGCCAACGACGCGGACCGCTTCGTCGACTCGGTGAAGAACGCCGGGTATTGGAGGTCGATCGATCTACGCATCTGTGCCATCCGTTGCGGTCGCAGTTGGGTGAACCTCGTCACCCGCGGTTTCCTGGACCACCGCGCCGTTGGGTCGGTTCCCGCATTTCCTCCGGTCGAGCGGTCGGACTTCCGCGCTTGGCAGGCAGTTCTACCGATCACGGACTTGCCCGTCTTGGTGCATGGGATCGTCAGCGGTAAGGCGAAACCGGGTCAGTCGTCCGTCCAATACGTCGACGAGTCGGCCCAGCCCGTCTCGGATACGAGATACGTCTTCAGCAACCTGGCCGAATCGTACCGGAGTGCCAAGTACGATCCTTGGAGTTGTCACGCCCTCTTGAGCCATGGTTCTTCGATGTGGAAAGTCGTGAGGCAGGCGATTCCAAACCCCTTGGATTTGGACAACCTGATTCGCAGTGGAGCGAACGCCTACGATGGCCTCTCGGACTTGGTGCGGAGCTTCTGCGCACGGCCGGGGGCGCTGGAGATCCAACGCACCGCTACCATCTGCGAGTTGATCGCGCCGCTGGCCGTGCGTTTCGATCGCGGGGAAGTCGCCTCTTCGCCGGAACGCGTGAGTGTCGCTCTTCGGGCTGCGGCGAAGGTCTTTGTCGCAAAGGCCGAACTGGTCTGGACCGTGGGCTCTGCCGGTGAGCCTCCCCGTCACCGGTCGGCCAAGCTCGACCAGCGCGAATGGGCACCGGAGGGGAGTGCTCTCCGCTCGCGGATGGAGATACCGATTCGGAAGGGTGACGCGACCGCCACCCTCTTCCTTCTCATTGGAGGCAGGTGCGTGGACTGTGTTTCCCGGCCCTTGGCCGAAGCGGGCTCCAACATCCGGGTGAGAACGCACAACGTCGTGGACCCGGACCTTCGCCGGTTCCTCGAGCGCCTGCGGCCCGAGAGTTGGAACAAGGGGAGGGAGTTCGAGGAGGCCGTGGGCCTGCTGTTCCTCTTCCTCGGATTTCAAGTTGACCCGCTCTACGCGCAGGGCGGGCTTGGGGACGCCGTCGACAGTCTGGCCCACGATCCGGCCTCGTCCGTTATCTTGGCCATCGAATGCACGGTCGGGCCGCCGGACGCGAAGGCAAAGCTGAGCAAGCTCATCGCAAGGTCGGCGGACATGCGCAAGCAACTCCCTGACAGCGAAGTGATCCCGGTTCTCGCGACGGCCACACCGCGTGCGGCTCTGTCGAAGGCCGAGGTGGACAAGGCCGAGGGTGACGACATTGCGCTTCTGGCCCGGGAGGACCTCGATGGGCTCTGGGCCGTGGCACAGTCTGGTGGAACGACCGCCCACGCGGTCAGCCGGCTACGGACCCAGGTCACGGATGCAAGACTCCGACGAGCCAGGGACGGAACGGGTCGTGCGTCGAAAACCATGCTCCCGGGGTCGGCGGCGGGGTAGCACTGTCCAACGGCTACGCGACGTAGTTGTTCCACGCTTGGAGGACCTCGGCGCGCCTCTCCAGCAGGTCGGAGCGCTGATACGCTTGAACGACCTTGCTCTTCGGAACGTGGGCGAGGCAGGCCTCCGCGACCTCGGCAGGGACGCCGGACTCGGCCATCCACGACCGCGCGCTCGACCGGAACCCGTGCAGCGTCGAGTTCACACCGGCGAGCCGGAGGACGCTCGACACCGTCTTCGGCGCAAGGATCCTCCCGATCCTCGACGGAAACACCAGCGGCGACCCATCCGACAGCTTGCGCGCCCCTTCCAGCACGGCCAGCGCGCCCGTGCCGAGCGGGACGGTGAACTCGCGGCCCGCCTTCATCCTCGACGCCGGAATCGTCCACGTGGCCGCGTCCATGTCGATCTCGTCCCAGCGCGCGCCGCGCGCCTCGCCGGGACGAACCGCCGTCAGCGCGATCAGTTCGACGCACAACGCCGCCGGACTCCCGTTCCCGGCCCGGCGGATCGCCCGGAGCGCCGCCGCGATCTCGCCGTGCGGCAGCGCGCGGTGGTGCCCCCCGGCGTTGCCGTTCTGCCTCGGCAGCGCGGCGACCGCCCGGTCGACCGGATTGTCACGACGGTAGTTCCGACCGATGGACCAGCGGAAGACGGCGGCGATCCGGTGCTTGGCCTTCCGCGCGGCCGTGGGCATGGTGCTCCAGATGGGTGAGAGGCACCCGAGCACGTCCGCGCTCGTGATGCGGTCCACCGGCTTGTCCATCAGCGGCGCAGCGTGGAGCCGGAACGTCGATTCCCACTGCTGGGGGAGAGGGCTTCCTTCCTTCCACGAGTCGCGGTGAAGCTCGATGGTCCGTTCGGCGGCCTTGGCGAACGTCGGGACGCCGCGCCCGCGCGGGTCCCGGCCTTGGCGGACCATGCGGCTGTTGTCCAGCGCTTTCCGGCGAGCCTCGGCCAGCGTGACCTCGGGATAGGGGCCGAGCCCGATTGAGGTCAGCCGACCGTCGATCCTGACGCGCTGCCGCCATGTCTTGGTGATCCGGCCATCAACCGTCCGGTACACCCGGAGGCTCAACCCCCGTCCGCCCCGTCCGTCGCCGTACACGCCGGTTCGGCCCACTGTCCGCACGAACGCGGCGGAGAGTGTCCTGGGTCGCTTCGTCATGGGCGCTCTCTCCCGTTGTGTATCACATACTAAATCACTACACAGGGAAGAATACACCGGAATGCACTGGACTGCAAGGGACACCGCACGCTCGACGTATCCCTGTAAATGGCTGTCCAATAGCGTCTTGCAAGACTATTGGTGGATGTCTGTGGAACGTACTGGACGTATGGTAGCTAGTTCCGCCCGAACTTGGCAACCTGGCCAACCTGAAGACGCTCACGCTGAGGGGGACCGAAGTGTCCGGACCGATCCCGCCGGAACTCGGCAAACTGAGCAACCTGGACACGCTCAATCTGGGCATAACCGACATCTCCGGGTCCATTCCCCCAGAACTGGGCAATCTGGCTTCCTTGAGGGTGTTGGATCTCGGGGCCAGCGAGTTGACCGGCCCCATTCCGCCGGAGTTGGGCCGGTTGGAAAACCTTACAAGGCTGGTGCTCCACAGCAACAACCTCACCGGACCAGTCCCACCCGAGTTCGGCAATCTCGATCGCGCTCGTGCTGTCTACTTGTATTCCAACTCACTGCAAGGCCCTCTCCCACCGGAACTGGGCAACCTCCAAGATCTGGATACGCTGATCATCTCTCACAACCAACTGACCGGAACACTGCCGCCTGGACTCGGGAACGCTGGGCACCTGAAAGTTATGGACCTTTCCAGCAACGCACGACTGTCCGGTCGACTCCCGCGTGAGCTGACCCGCCTCGATCAAGTCCTGAAACTGGACCTGGGAGGTACCGGCCTTTGTGGTCCGGACGACCCCAAATTCCTAGACTGGCTGAGCACCATCGATCAACATCGGGTAGCCCTGTGCGAAGGCGCGACCGCCTACCTTACGCAGTCCGTACAGTCGCGTCGATTCCCCGTCCCGTTGATTGCGGGCGAGGACGCGTTGCTCCGGGTCTTCATGACGGCCACGCGTGTGACCACGGCTGGCATTCCACCCGTTCGGGCGACTTTCTTCATGGGCGACCGTGAAGTGCACGCGGTGGAGATCCCCGGTCGGCCGCAAGCGATTCCCACCCACGTGGACCCGGCCACCCTGTTGCACTCGGCAAACGCACTCGTGCCGGGTAGAATCGTGCAGCCAGGTCTGGGAATGGTAATCGACGTGGATCCCCACGATGAATTGGATCCGTCGCTAGGTGTGCAGAAGAGGATTCCAGAGACCGGTAGCCTATCCCTGGACGTACGGGCCGCGCCTGAACTGGATCTCACCTTGATTCCGTATCTGTGGGCCGATGATCCGGACTCGACGATGGTGAGGTTGGTCCAGGCAATGGCAGCGGATCCGCGCAATCACGAACTGCTTCTGGACACCCGTATGTTGCTGCCCACCGGAGAGCTGAACGTCACCGCGCACCGACCGGTCGTAACATCGACTCGCAACCCCGTTGCGCTTCTCCGCGCGACCCGGGCCATTCGTTCTTTGGAGGGAGGGCAGGGCCACTACATGGGAATGCTGCCGGAGACGGGCCAGCGCATCATGGGCGTTGCGTACTCCTCCGCCACGGTGAGCTTCTCAATACCCGATTCGTATGTCATGGCCCACGAACTCGGTCACAACATGAGCCTCCGGCATGCGCCGTGCGGGAGACCTGCGGGAGTCGACGCCGGTTTCCCCCAGCCCGACGGGAGTATTGGGGAACCGGGTTATGACTTCCGCGACGGGGGCCGCCTGGTGCCACCGGATGTCCCCGACTTGATGTCATACTGTCGCAGACCTCACTGGATGAGCGAGTACGGTTTTTCAAAGGCGCTGCGATACCGCTTGTTATCAGAGAGCCAACCCAACGCGATGGCCGCCGCAATCCCTACGAAATCGCTGCTGCTGTGGGGTGGCATCAGCGCCCAGGGCGTCCCCTACCTGGATCCGGCGTTCGTCGTCGACGCGACCCCTGTTGCGCCCGCTGCCAGCGGTGAATACCGTCTGGAAGGAACGACGGCCTCTGGTCAGTCGCTCTTCTCGCTTGACTTTGAAATGCCGGAGATGGCAGATGCAGACAGTACGCGGGCATTTGTCTTCACCGTCCCCGCGCAGCCCAGTTGGGCCGGTGAGTTAACCACGATCACCTTTTCCGGCCCCGAGGGTTCCGTGTCTCTACACGAGCGTAGTAATCGGCCAGGGGCGATTCTGCTCGATACCCGTAGGCAACAGGTCCGTGGGATTCTCCTCAACCTGCCCGGAGATCCGCGTGCCCAGGCAGATGCCGTCACTCCCTCGCTTCCTGGAATTGAGGTGCTGTTCAGCCGCGGTATCCCGGACGCGGGAGCGTGGCGACAGTAGTGGCCCGCGACCATGGAAAACATGACCTGCCACACGGCTCGATGAAATGACGGTGCTTCGAGAGCGCAGTGGCAGCTGGTCGATCGCTTCGTGTGCTGTTGCTGCCTCTTGTCTGATTGTCTGCAAGTCGGCACAAGTAGGCAATCCCCCACCCCAGGAACGCCGGATCCAGCGAACCGTCGCGTTTCCCGACGCCCTCGCCAACGCCTATGCGGCCGGCACCCGCAATCCGGACGGCAGTCCCGGCCCCGACTACTGGCAGTTGCAGGTCAACTACGTCATCCACGCCACCCTCGACCCGGCCACCTCGGTTGTCACCGCCAGCGAGTCCATCGTGTTGCACAACCCCAGCGGCCACATCCTCGACGCAGTCCGGATGCGGTTCGACCAGAACCTCTTCCGGCAGGACGCGGCGAGCCGCATGGACATCCCGAACCACACCGGCGGCATGGTCGTCACCGCGCTCTCGATCGATGGCGTGGAGATCCCGGTGCCAACCGGCCCGGAAACCAACCGGCGCTTCCCCCTCCCGGAGCCGCTCGCACCCGCCGATTCCAGCCTGATCGATGTCGAATGGTACTTCGAGGTGCCGCGCGACGACCGTTCCTCCAGCCTGCGGATGGGGCGCTGGGCCGATTCCGTCTACCAGGTGGCGCAGTGGTATCCGCGAGTGGCGGTGTACGATGACCTCATGGGGTGGGACTCGGCTGCCTATGACGGGGTCTGGGAGTTCTACAACAACTTCGGCCGCTTCGAGGTCTTCGTGGACGTGCCCGTGGAGTGGCTCGTCGGCGCTACCGGCGTCCTGCTGAGCGACCCGCGCACGGATGCATCGGAGCGGCACGTCTGGCACTTCGTGGCCGACACCGTGAGCGACTTCGCGTGGGCGGCGTCCGACCGGTACGAGTGGCAAGTCGCGTCCGCCGACATCCCCGGGCGGGGTGAGATTCCCGTGCACCTGCTCCAGACCGCCGCCAGCACGGCCAGCTACCCTTCCCTTGGGGAAGAGGTCTCACGATACCTGGAAGTCTATTCGCAACGTCTCATCCCCTATCCCTTCCCCTCGTTCACCGTGGTGGAGGGTCCGGAGCTGGGGATGGAATACCCGGGACTGATCATGTCGAACGGCGACGGTCCCCTTGCGCACGAAGTCGCGCACCAATGGTTCCCGATGACGGTCGGAAGCGACGAGACCCGGGTGACGTTTATGGACGAGGGGTTCGCCACTGCAATGCCTTCCCTGCTGTCCTCTTCCCGCGGTGACGGCGAACCAGGACCTGCCCGACTGCAGCGGCAGTACGGACCCCCGACGCGATTCGCGAGCTTTCCGGCCCTCCTGCCCGCCGACGATCCCGATTCGCAGATGACCAGCTACTGGAAGCCCCAGCACATGCTGCGGATGCTCGGCGGTGTCGTCGGGGACAGCGTGATGTGGAGCGCAATTGGCGACTACGCCGGTGCGTGGAAGTTCAAGCATCCCTCCCCCTGGGATCTCATGGCGTTCGTCGGCAACGCGGTCGAGCGGGACCTGGGGTGGTTCTGGCACTACTGGCTATTCACGCACGCCTGGGTGGAGGGCTCGATCGTCGGTGTGGAACCGAACCCGCAGGGCGGCATCGTCACCGTGCGACAGGATGGCGACATGCCGTCGCCGATTGTGCTGGCCATCCAATGTGCGCCCGGCGGCGGCCCGGCCCGGCTATCCGGACCCGGCCACGTCCTCGACGAATCCACCGTCGTCGTGACCCGCCCCGTGGACCTGTGGTTCCCGGGCGCCCGCGAACTGACCTTCGCTCTCGATATCGGCTGCCAGATCGCCCGGGTCACCTGGGACCCCGCCCGGCGCTTCCCGGACCAGGACGCGTGTGACAATGTGTGGCCGCGCGGGAGCAAACCCGTCTTTGTGCGGGAATGGCCGCCGGGGGCATGGGTCGACGCGGAGCTGGGCTGCGGCTGAGCGGGCTGCCCTCACCGCCACAACGCAATCACCACCGCCTGCAGAATCAGCGCCACGCCGTTGTAGGCGACGTTCAGCCACGCCAGCCCCGCCTTGCGCTTCTCGAAGGTGACCGACTGGTGCGCGGCGGGGATCACGAACGCGACCAGCGCCATCAGTCCCACATGCACGCCCACCATCACGGAGCCGCCGCCGCCCTCCATCGAGGAAACGTCGGCAGGCGCGATCTCGGCAATCAGCTGGGCCAGGATGTACGCCGTCAGCAGCGATAGCAGGATGCTGACGCCGTACGTCCTGACGGGATTGAAGCCCTCCTGGACCTCCTCCGCGGTCATCTCCATCATGCCCAGCCAGCGCTTGCCGAAGAGCCGTCCGTACCAGAGCGACCCGACAATCATCGGGATGACTCCCGCGACGAGGACTGCGAACAGGTTGACATCGTGCATGAGGTGTGTGCTCCCGTGGGTTAGGGTGTGTGATCGCGCAACCTACTGCGTTTTCAGGACGCGCGCATCGAAGCGGAAGCCGCGGATGGCCCCTGCCTCGATCCTGCCGAAGTCCGGGTGCCGCGGGTTGGCAATGTGGTTGACCTCGCCAACGACGACGGCGCTCGGCACCCGCAGGACCGCCGACGTCCGCGCACGGAGCCACCGGTCCCCGATCTCCTGTGTGGCCGGATGCATTCGGGGCGCGGCCCACCCGGCGGGCAGGTCACATTCGCTGACGGGCGAGACCAGGGCTCGCGGGATCCGGACGCGCAGCTTGCGGCAGGTTTCGAGGACCTCTGGCGCCCTGAGGTGCACCAGCAGCTCCATGCTCGCCAGCGCCAGGCTGCCGCCCAGGTACACCGCCCTGCGGCCGGGACTGTTCCACCGCCCCCCGTACCGCCGCGCCCCTTCGCCGGAGAGCATGTCGCCGACCGTTCCGCCGTGTTCGGGAGACGCGAGACGCCAGGCTTCGATCATGTCGGCCGTCGGCAGTCCCGGGCCGCGGGAAGCATGCGCACGCGCCGGTTAGCTGAAGACCCCGTGGCGAAGGCGGCCGATCAGCTCCTCGACCTCCCGGCCCCCTACTTCGGTGGATGCGCGTTCGAGGGGTGACTCCCCCTCGATCAACTCGTTGGGTTCCTGCAGCCACCGGCGGGCCGCCGCTCCGTCGCCCCGCATCAGTTCATGGGCCATCGCCACCAAGCGGGCCAGGCGCACCAGCCGGTCCGATTCCGCAGGCTTCAGGGCGTCGGCATCCCTCCGGCGGGAGAGTGTGGTGCGTGAAAGGCCGATGACCTCGGCGAGCGCGAGCCGTCCCACTCCTGCCGCCGCGGCCACTTCATCCAGCATCTTGAACGGCAAGCCCCGGCGCACCAGTTCCACAGCCCCCTCGCGGACGAGGAGGGGGGCCAGGGAACGTCGGATGCCTGGAGGTGGGTAGTTCATCGCCTCTGCCCGTATTACCCAAATGGGATATTGAAAGTATCCATTTGGTCTGCATTCGGCAAGGCGATTGAAGAATTCCGCGGAAAAAGCTGGTTTGGCCGGAAAGAACCGCTGCTACCCCTGGAACGAATTCGCCATCCGGTCGAGGAATGCGCGCTCGTCGCTGGTCAGCGCCTGCGCCCCCATCTTTTTCACCTTGTTCAACAGGTTCTCCAGCTCCTCCCGGTTGATCTCGTGGAGGCGCTCGCGCGGAATCGCCTCCCAGCGGCGGATCATCTCGGTGTCCTGCACGGGAGAAGCCTTCTGGCGGCGAACGGCCGGCTTGACGACCCGGCGGTGGCGCCGGCGCTCCCAGCTGCGGAGGAAGATCCAGCCGGCCACCAGTCCGCCCAGGTGGGCGAAGTGGGCGATCCCGTCCTCGGCGCCCGTGATTCCGAAGAAGAGGCTGGAGCCCACCATGAAGAGTGCGAGAATCCGCGCCTGGACGGGGAGGATGCCCCAGATGTAGATGTTCTCGCGCGGCCAGTAGCGGGCGAACCCGACGACGACGCCGAAGATCGCACCAGACGCGCCGACGACCATGGCGCCGGGGGCGAGGGCGAAGGTGAGGATCGCGCCGCCGACCGCGCATGCCAGATAGAACCAGATGAAGGTCTTGCTCCCCAGCCGCTCCTCCAGCCTCGGGCCGAAGAAGAACAGCATGAGCATGTTGAAGAAGAGGTGCATCCAGCCGCCGTGCAGAAAGGCGTAGGTGACCAGTGTCCAGGGCCGCAGCAGGATCAGCTGGGGGACGAAGCCGAAGTCGTTGAATACCGCCGGACTGACGCGCGAGAAGAGGAAGATGATGACGTTCGCGACGAGGAGCTTCTGCACCCACGGGGACATCAGCATGGCCGTGGTCTCCCCGGCGTACGGCATTCCCGCCCGGCTCTCATCTTGCTCAACATGGTCCATGGAATGTACGGGATTTCGGCGAACGCGGCGGAACCTGCGCGCCCGTTCGCACGCCGGCGGCGAGCGCGCGCCGTAGCCGGCAGGTCAGCCTGCGGCGGTTTCGCGCATCGCGGGCTCAGTAGCCGGATTCGCCGCGGGCCGCCATCTCGGAGGGGAGCAGCGCCGCGTGGATGAAGGAGTGGACGGGCGTGGGGACTCCGGACTCGGCGCCCATGCGCACCGCCGCGCCGTTCCAGGCGTCCAGTTCGGAGGGGATCCCGGCGGCGATGTCGCGTTGCAGCGATGAGGTGCCCTCCGGGGGGAAGGAGTCGAAGATCTCAAGCGCGCGATCGACGGCGTCGGGGGGGAGGGTGATGCCGCGGGCGGCGGCGATGGCCGCGATCTCCTCCATGGCGCGCCGCAACAGGTCGCGGCTGGCGGGATTCGCGCGCACCGGGCCAAGGGGCATGCGGCACACGGCGCAGACGCCGCCCAGCGAGCAGACGAAGAGGAACTTGTGCCACAGCGCGGCGTCGATGTCGGGGGGGATTTCGGCGTGCACGCCCGCTTGCGCGAGGGCCGCGACGAGCGCCTCGGCGCGGGGCGACGCGCGGCCGTCCCACTCGGCCAGCGCCACGTACGGGTCCACCCCGATGTGCCGGATCTCGCCGGGCGCCACGACCTCGCTGATGATGCGGGTGAGGCCCTTCCCCATGCGCTCCCGTCCCACCGCGGGGAGGAGGGCCTCGTGGGCATCGACGCCGTTCAGGAGCGGCACGACGAGGGTGGCCGGGCCGAGGAGGGAGCCGATCCCGGCGCGGACGGCGGGAAGGTGCAGGAATTTCACCGCGACGATCACGGCGTCGACGGGCCCGGTCTCGGCGGGATCGGCGGTGGCGGGGGGGTGCGCGCGGAAATCGCCGCCGGGGGTGCGGAGGAGGAGGCCGTGCGAGCGGATGGCGTTGAGGTGAGCGCCACGCGCGATCAGGGTGACGTCCTGGCCGGCGCGGGCCAGGACGCCCCCGAAGTACCCGCCCACGCCCCCGGCACCGTAGATCGCGATTCGCATGACGGCGAAGTTACCCCAACCGGGGATGGACTCAAGTCCTCAGGGTCTCCCCAGGACGCGATCCCGGACCTCGAAGAGCCGAAGATGAGGGAATTGAAGGAGGTGCTCGAACCTACGGGGCCCGCGCGGGCTCGTCCTCCGCCCCCGCCACCAGAAGGCGCGCCAGGAGCGTGAGGTTATCGTAGGCCGGGTTTGCAACCTTCCCCCGCACGATCCCGTTTCGATCCACGCCGACCGCAAATGGTGTCAGGAATACGCGCCACGACGCGGACGTGTCTCCCGTGGCATCCGCGATAACAGACACCTCCGGACCCAACTCCCCGGCGAATTCGCGCACGCGGTCGACGGGCCCGGAACAACACACGACGGTCTCCACCGTCTCCGCCTGGTCAGCCGCAAAAAGCGCGATCTGGGGGCGGCGGCGCCAGCACGGATCGCACGTGACCGCCATGAACAGGACCACCCTTGGGCGCCCCGGTTGTGTAGCTGCGAGCCGCACTTCCTCTCCCTCGAGACGGGGAACGGTGGTGCCCTCAGGAGGCCCGTGAATACGAGATCGGCCCTCGCGGGAGCCGAGCAACAACTCGGCATGTTCCCTGAGCATCACGATCATGCCTGCTCCCAGAATGAGCACCACTACCCACAGGATGCCGTAACTGGTCCAGAACAGCCAAGTCACGTCGCACGGCCTCCGGTCTGGCCTTCCAATCGTGCAAGGGCCTCGACTTGCCCGCTGTGCGGGCGCGTCCCCGCAGCCCGCATGTCGACCACCGCGGCGACCATGCCGTACGAGAGGAGCACCCCCATCGTGGTTGCAGCACCGAGGGTGATCGTCGCGACAGGCAATGCCCAAAGCGGCTGCACCGCCGCCGCGGATCGTGTGACGGCAAACGCGACAGCGATGAGCACTGCATTCCGGACGAAGTCCAGGGAGCCCACAGGGCCTGCGGCTCCGTGGTCTCCGAAGCAGGCACAGCCCCCCTGGTAGCCTCGCCGGCGGAGCACGAGGAGGGCGGTCGTGGCGGCGCACAGAAACCCCACCGTGCCCCAAGCCGCCAGTTCCATCAGGAAGCCCGTGACCAGCAGGGCGGCCAGCAACACCTCGAAACCCACGATGGCAGTTGCAAGCAACACGATCACTGCCGTCGGCGGCCGAGGCAAAAGGAAGCGAAGGATCCCGCGAAATCCGCCCCAGTCGCGGAGCTTGGCCCACCCCGCGAAGCCGAGCACGGCGGCGAGGAGCGCCCGGCCCAAGTCCGCGATGTGGCCCGTCTCGGCAACCAGAGGCTGCGGAATCATGCGTTTAGGGTTTGCTGGATGGGTCCGGGGCGGGCTGGGGCAGGAATCTGAGTCGCACCACCTGCTCCACATCAAATTCCACTTTTCGCACGCCGACCGCCACGTCGCCGCTCAATCCGCCAAGCCAGATCGCGATCCCTCTCGGCCACTCGGCCTCATGGAGAAAAGCGCCATCTGCATCGTACACGTGCGCCTGACGCATGGTGTCGGCTTCCGCCGGCCAGAAGCAGACCCACAGCCGACCGTCGTCGTCGTACCACATGCGGTCAATCACCGGCTTCCTCTCCGGAATCCGGTACTCCGTGTACTCCAGCAGCTCCAGTGGTCCCCCGGACCGAAGCACGTCTCGCATATTCGCCAGCTCCTCGTACCCTTCCCGCATCTCCCCCTCGGTGACAAGAGGCCCCAGCCGATCGCTTTGTACCCTGGCCTTTTGCGTGCCATCCGGTCCGTGAACGCGAATGTCGTAGACCGGAGAAAAGACCTGAGCGAACCCGCCGTCCGGCGCATGGGCCACGAGGACTCTGGCCGCGAACGGTGGAGGAAAGGCGCCCGGATTGGTCCCCAGAGTCGGCGACCGTATTACCATGACGGGCCATTCCCATACGCCGAAATCCGGAGCTGAATGCACGTTCGGCACCCTGCCCCATACCTCCCCGCTCTCCGTCACCTGAACGTGCTCGTCCTTGGCTCCCCGATTACTTGGCCCCCTGCGCGGGACCGTAATTCCCGTCGGCCCGGCGAACATCGGGTTGCCGCAAAGCGCCCTTGTACCGGGGTCGCGGACAACGAAGGATTCCACGTAGCCCACACTTCCGGGACCGACCCTGAAGATCTCGAAGGAAAACGCCTGATTCACCCAGAGTCGGCCGTCCGGATCGAACGCGAGGCCGCAAAGAAGCGATGACCTGAACTCGCCGGGGCCCTCGCCTCGTCCTCCAATGCTGACAACGTGTTTTCCGCGGTGATCGAATACGCGAACCGTGCGGGATCCGGAGTCGGCCACGTATAAGAGTCCCGTCGCGTCCCGTGCAAGCGCATCCACCTTGTCGAACAGGTATGCCGGGTCCCCGTCCAGGACGGCCCCGATGGCCAACTCAACCTCCCCCCGCAAGAGGGCCTCCTGGGCAACCCCCTCGCCGGGGGCGCGGCTGTGCCTGCGACCGCCGCCAACGATCCCGAACTCATCTTCGAGAGACGTCACTTTCGATCTCCCTGGGTCAGACCGTCATCATCATGTCACACTACTCTGTCGCACCCTGGGTAACCGAACGTATAGCACGTACAATACTCCCATTCTGCGCCCGGACAATAGCAGTCACATACGTGCGCGAAGACCTCCCGCTCATCATCCATTGGTTGACACCAGCAGTTGGCTCCTGCGGGTTCACCTGGGAACCAGGGGTTAAACAAGACACAGGGTCCTTGACTCGGCTCGCAACCTCCGCTGCATTGTCCGCCCTCGTCGCATTCGCAGGCGCCGCTCGGCATGACGCGCGCGGACGCGGGCCGTGCGACACCACCGAAGGCGACAAGCGCCAAAGCGCGGGTGAAGGCGCGCCGGCTGAGAGCGAGGGCGCGGGGACGTTTCGGATCGTGAACTTTTTCGGTCACCCGAATCAAGCAGCGATATAGACTCGAAAGCATCGTGGCCTCCTGTTGATTTCAAGATTCGACGCAGCGCAACGTCATTCGAACGGTGCGAGATTCCAGTATTGAACCACGACGCCCACCAGGAACGACGTGACGAGCCGACCGCACAGGTCGGGTACGGGCCTCGACCAGCCCAACCAGGCCAGGCAGTCGTGTGTTTGTGGCAGTCGCCGCGACAGACATCTGCCAACCACAATCAGCGGAACGGCGCGAGCCAGACCGAAGGCTCCGAAGAGACCGGCCGCCAGAAGGGGCATCTCCGCAGTGGCGACGAGCAACGCCAGGAGGTACACGGTTCCTGTCGTGATCGGCGTCGCAAACCCCGTTCCCAACGCGGCCCCGAACAGCAGTGAATAACCCGACCTCCCGAACCGGCTCCAACCTCGCGGAACCATCCAGCGACCGGAAGGCGGTCGAAGCGAGGTGAACAGAATCGGCCTCAGGAGTAGCGCGGCGGCGGCAACGAGGGCCGCTCCGTGAAGCGCGCCTGCCGGCAGGAGTCCACCCAGCGACTGCAGCGCGACCCCGACAAGGGCACCCGCGGCGACGGCACCGAGCGCGAAGGTGCCCGGACCGGCAAGGAACTGTCGCAACCATGGTTTAGCGTCGTCACCCACCGGGGACGTGATCACGTGGATCGAGTTCATACCTCACGGCGAATACGTTGCAAGCCATCCGGAAAGGGCGGCCAGCAGGAATGAAGTCCACAGCAGCGCAGCAGGTCCGGCCAAAGCCCAGCCGGCCGCTACGGCGACCAACGGAAGCAGGTACAACCTGACGCCCTTCGCGACCCCGGAGAGCCGGTGGTCATACAGCCCGTCCGGAGGAACCGCCGGGCCATGCGGTGCCTGGTCACGGACGGCGGATGACATATCGAACCAGGTACGAGATGCCGAGCTCGTCACGCTCGACCAACCACAGCGATTCCGCATCCACCCACGCCATCCCGCCTTGCGGCGGATCGACACGCGCGATGGCACGACCGGATTCGTCCAGAACTTCCCACTCGAACGAATCGACGCCCGTGCGGAGGCGCAGCCAGGTCGAGCCGTCCGGCCCGGCACGTACACCGCCGACAGGAGGGAAGAACTCCAACGCGCCATAGGCTCTCTCCAACTGCGGCCGAATGCGGCTTTCGGGAAACCTGGATTCCGCGACGATGTCGCGGACGTCGCCCTCCACGTGCCGTGACCGCCACGCCGCGGGCACGCGGATCGGATCGTACGAGACATCGCGCGCCCACGCGGTGTCCGCCCGCGCGTCGAACCGGATCACGCGAAACGTGTGGGGTTCGGCGCTCGTCGCGCCGGTCCGGTGCACCACGACGAATCCCGACCCGTCCGGCGCGACCGAAAGCAGCGAGCGGTACGACACGGGAATGGTCGAAGCCACCGTCCAGCCGCTCCCGCGGAGTCGCACGACTTTGTGGCGCCCGACGATCATGGCCACCGTGTCCCGCAGCAGCCCATCGGGACCGAATCGGAACACAGCCCCCGGCTGCCCGGCCTCCTCGTCCGCTGAAACCAGGGCGTACCTGACGAGTCTGGAGCCATCCGGCAGAATCCCCCGCACGCTCAGCAAGCTGCTTGCCGGCATAGTCGGGTGGCCCTTGATCCGCGCTGACGACACGAAGCGGCCCTCGGCGTCAAAGTATTGTTGGCGCTGCAACTCGGGATCGTCGACCCACACCCGGCCCTCGTGCACGCCCATACTGCTCACCCTCCAGAACTCCCCCGGTCCTTCTCCCCTGCGGCCGATGAACCCGAGGAAATCCCCGGTGAGGGAGAAGACCCGGAGGCGGTGCTCCAACGGTTGCGCCACGAGCAACCGGTCACCCTGGACAATCACGCGTCCCACCCGAGTGAGCCCCGTCTCCGGGTCGAACGCATCGCCAATCGTGACGGTGCGCTCCAACGTCCATCGCTCCAACTGGGCTGAGGCCGGGAGGGGCGAGGCGGCGCAGAAGCAGGCCAGCGCGGCACCCATCAAGGCCACCGACGACCCCCCTGCCGTATGCTGGAATCTCGCAGACCGGTCTCCGGCGGCTATCTCAGATCGTGACATGCCGGAGGCCCGAACGCAGTTCAGCGATTCTCGCCGGGGAGTAGCGTTGTCGAACGATCCCGCCGGTGCATCCGTGCCGGGCCACCTCCGGCAGGACGTTGGTGGCGGGCGCCGCCTCCTGCATCCGCCGGTGGAACTCCGCCGAGTAGACGCGGCCGGCCGGATCGAGAACGATGAGGCAATTCGAGCTACCGTCCGGGCGGTTGCTGTGGCTGCATTGCCGCCCTCCCCTCGACAGCTCGCATGCTTCGAATGCCGTTTTCTCCGTCGCTCTGCAAGCAAAGTAATGCTCCTCCGGCGGAGGGTCTTCGTCCTCCTCCGGTGGAGGGTCTTCGTCCTCCTCCGGTGGTTCCCACAGCTCGCACCTATAGCAGTAATCCTGGGCCGTGGCGCGCGCCGGCACGCCCAGGCATGCGAACGCGAGCAGGATCGCGAGGGGGGGGAACAGGTAGTTGAAGTAATTGCATGGCTTGTTCATCGGAAAGTCCTCCCTTGGATGAATGGAAATGAATGGAGTTTCGTCGGGCCGAGTCGGGGCCTGCGACAACTGCTCACGGGCGGCGAATGACATATCGAACCAGGTACGGGACATCGAGTTCGTCCTCTTCCACGAACCACAGCGAGTCGGTGCCCGCCCACACCATCCTGCCTCGCGGAGAAGGCTCGACGCGCGCAAGGGAACGGCCGAACGCGTCCAGCACCTCCCACTCGGAGGTATCCGTGCCCGTGCGGACGAGCAGCCAGGTACTGCCATCCGCGCCGGCCCGCACGTCCCCCACGGGAGGAAAGAACTCCAGATTCCGATAGGCGCCCTCAAGCACGCGGAGAAGTGGCGCGCTCAAGTCGCTGCGCTCCTCAAGGTGCCCAGACCGCCACTCCGAAGAGACCGGGATCGGATCGTACGGGATGTCGCGCACCCACGCGGTGTCCGCCCTGGCGTCGAACCGAATCACACGAAAGGCGTGGGGCTCGGCGCTCAAGGCGGCCTCCCGGTGCACGATGACGAATCCCGACCCGTCCGCACTCGGGGCAAACAG
The DNA here is from genome assembly GCA_022826005.1 of Gemmatimonadota bacterium. Classification (GTDB taxonomy): domain Bacteria; phylum Gemmatimonadota; class Gemmatimonadetes; order Longimicrobiales; family Gaopeijiaceae; genus Bin94. The sequence goes on from JAJDVT010000031.1 coordinate 18,786, forward strand.
CGATCGGTAGGACTCGGGCAGCCAGGTAAAGCGGACTCCCCCCTGGCTTGTCCGCCCGAGCCTAAGCGCGTCCGGCCGGCCCACGAGGACGGCCACGGTGTCCTGGAGCAACCCCTGCGCATCGAACCGAATCACATGTTCCGGTCGGTCGGGAGAGGCCGCGAGCTCGGCGACATCCCGTGGGATCGTGACGAGCATGGATCCATCCGCGAGCATCGTGCGCACGCGTACCGAACCCATGGGAAGCGTGGGATGGCCCCGGATCCGTATCGAGGAAGCGTAGCGGCCTCCCGGGTCGAAGTACTGCACGCGTCCCCTGAGGCGGTCGGAGACCCAGACCAGCCCATCGCGGACGCCTATCCCGTTCACCTCCCTGAACTCCCCCGGCCCCTCGCCCCGGCCGCCGAGGAAGTTCTGGAAGTCGCCCGCGACGGAAAAGATCCGGAGGCGGCGCTCGCGGTGTTGCATCACGAACAGGCGCTCGCCTACAACGATCACATCGCGCACCCAGGTCAATCCCAGTTCCGGGTCGTCGTGATGGCCGATCGTGATGGTGCGCTCCAAGGTCCACCGCTCACCCTGAGCGGAGCCGGAGCACGGTGAAGCCGCCAAAAGGCACGAGCAGCCGAGTGCCGCCACCGCCATGGTGGCCAACCGAGGACCCCCTCCGGGGACCTTTGCGTTAGATCGTGACACGTCGGAGTCCAGCACGTATTTCGGTGATGCGCGCCGGCGAGTAACGCCGTTGGACGATGGCACCGGTGCATGCTTGCCGCGCGACTGCCCGGGACTTTTCGGCGGCGGGCACGACGAGCTGCTGCCACCAGGGGATCTCCACCCCGCCAACCGCGCCCGTCGCTACCCCTGAAGCCCAATGCAGAGCCTCATGCATCGCCCTGCCGTCGAAACCAGGATCGGCGACGCAATCCGTCTCATCGCTGCTCAGCTCGCAGTCCTCGTTCGGTTTCACGACCTTGCACGTATCGTAGCCATCACCTTCCAGTTTTGGCACGCACTCCGGCGGGCTGTTGTCCTCCTTCACGCACTCGGTGCACCCCTCTTGGGCGGCGACGCCTTCCGGCATCCCGGACACACCGAGTGCGAACAGCGCCGCGAGGACCGGGAGCAGGGAGCTTGTTGCATTACGCATCGGAGATTCTCCTTTCGGGAAGTGACCCATCGCCTGCGGGGGCGCGGAGTCGCCACCGCCAGGAATACAACACGATTTCGCTCGCTTCGAACGTCCGCAGCGCCGCAAGAATCCGGGCGTGGGAGGCCACGGCGACAAGACCGAAGGGGGCCTGCAAGACTCGACTGGACGCGACATCACCCTGATCATCGTACGTAACCACAAGGCGATCATCGCTCGTGACGTCCGCGATGACCTGGATCACGCCGGGTGCGACGGAGAGCGCACTCAAGCCCATCCATCTTGGAGGGGGGTCTCGTTCGGCGGTTCCATTCGACGGGGGACGGTTCGGCTGCATCCCCGCAACAACATCTCCGTCAACGCCGATCCTCCACACCAGGAAAGGTGAGTCGCGAAGCGCGACCAGCGCGTCGGTGCCGGCGGTCGCCAGGAACGCCCGATCGGGCGAAGCGGCGAGCGGCATCACATGCTTGGGGCTCGACACTCCGTCGCCGGGCAGGAAATGTAGAGCTGCGTTTTCACCCGTTCCCTCGGCCAGCAACCACCAGCCACCGTCCCCCAAGGCAGCCGAACGGATGCCGGAAACCGGGATGACCCTTGGCGTACGATGTTTCCAACTCCCCCACTCGACCGCCGACACCCTTCCTCCAGCGTGTATGATGCCGAGCGTGGAGTCGTCGAGAAACGCGACGCCCGCGATCTCCTCGGGTGGCAGGTGCTCACGGGGTACCGACTGGGCATCCCCAACACCGCGTTCGAAGTACAGGAAGCGCCTTGGCCGGGACCCCCAGACGACCACGCGGGCACCGCTCGGGGAAAGCGCTGCTCCCTCGACGGTCATACCGGGCGGAAGCGTATAGGTGGCTATTTCCGTAAGTTCAAGTGCGCTATCAGATTCCGTGCGAAGCGAGGGGCGTATCGGATCGCGTGGGGCTGCCGATAGTCCCGGCGTCAGAGCCTCGGGAGGAGGCACCAGCACACCAGCCTGTTGGTGGCCAGCCACTCCGGCCATCCCGATTCCAAGCCAGACCCACAACGTTCTGGTCAAGGCTTCTCCGATCACGAGACTCCCCTTGGTCGAGTCGGAGTCGAGGTGAGTTCCCAGCGACTCATCATCATATGGCCGCGAGACCGGCAAACCTTACAACGGGCCTTCACCTGCCAAGTCCGCGCCCCCGCAGCACCTCCTCCATCACGGCCGTCGCCTCGACCGGCTGACCCCCGGTCACGGTGGTCACTCGTTCCAAGTTTTGCACGCTTTCGGTCCCGGAACTGTCTGTGTCTGCAGAAAAGGCGATCCATGCCCGTCCACGACTTCCAGGGCTCGGGAGGCAGAAATGGCAGACACACGCGACTCCGAAAGGCCCGGCGGCGGCAACCGCCAAGCCGACGAAGCTCTTGTAACTCGATGGCTGGCCGAGCACTGGGATGCAATGGTGGAGTTGGCCAGACAGCGGGCAGCAGGGTGCGCCACGACCCCCGAGGACATCGCGCAGGACGCCCTCCTGGCCGCGTACGAGCGCCGCGCCCGGCTTGTGGACCCTGGCGGAGAGCGCGCCTGGCTACAGGCCTTCGTCAGGAACAAGGCGCGCGAAGCCGTCAGACGGAGAATGCGCCGCGGCAGCAAGCTGCCGCTGGAGTACGCCGACCTGGAAACGGATGGGCATCCCTTGGCTTGCAACGACAGGCGGAGGGAGCAGGTCATGGACGCTGCTCCGGGTTTGCCGGGGAAGCAGATGGAAATCGTGGAGCTCATCCTTGATGGTTGCAGCGACGACGAGATCGCGGTCTCCACGGGCCTGAAGAAGGGAACCGTGTGGGTCTACAAGCACAGAGCCATAGGGAAGCTGAAGGAGCTCATCCACTGATGATGCCGCCGCTGGGATACTCGATCCGACACGGACCACTGCAGCCACCGGGATCCTCAGCCGGGAGCAGCCGGTGTCCCCATTCGATCTCACATGGTTCATCCCGCGAACTCCCGTCTCTCCATCCGCAAACGGATGCCGCTCCGCACGACAGCCGGTGCCGCCACCGCGGCAAGGAGCAGCAATCCGATGAAGGTGACCGTGACCGCGGTGGCGGAATAGACCACACCGAAGAACAAGGGGAGGAAGAAGCCGATGACCGCGAAGACCAACAACCCACCGAGCGTATGAGCCATGGTGCCGCCTTTCGCCGGCGGACGCGAAAACGGGAGGTGCGGGCCGATCAGTTGCCGCGCCTGGACGGCCAGGTGAGCCAGCAGCGCAAGCACCAGCGCGTGCGCCGCCGCATGCCAGGGGCTTCCAAGGGACCAGACCAGGATTCCCCCGATCACGAGGGCGGTGGGAGCAACCAGGAACACCGTGACGCAGAGACCGGCGTTCACTACCAGCCCGGCACGGTCGGCGGGCAGCGTGAAGAAAACCCATGAGGCCCGCCAGGATTTGGTCATTGACAGCAGTTCAACGACCACGAGCGGAAAGCCGATCGCGACGAAGTTCATCACGACCAATCCGTACGATACCTCCCCGAGTTCCACGAAGGGATCGGGTAACGGGCCCTGGCGCATCGCAATGAAAGAGTACGCCAGGACCGCTGCGACCAGGCCCATCACCGCCATTCGGAAGGTCATGTCGTCACGGAACTGGGCGCGTGCAAGCGTGGCGATGACCCCGATGCCGGCCGGCAGGCGCAATCGGCGCGTACGCGGGTGGCCGGTCGTCGCGTGCCGGGGGCGCCGGAAACGTCGGCGTCGCTCGGAGCTCGTCGTGATCGCACCCAGCCGTTCCGCGTAGGAAACGGACAGCTTCCCCGCCCCGAGGAAGAAGAGGACGCCGACCGACCCGACGCCCGCGACGGCCGCCACGGCGTACCCCGCGCCCCAATCGCCCGCAAAGAGGGGGAGGAGGGAGGCGAACCACGCCGGGGGCGCAAGAAGAACCCACGCCGGAGTCGAGACTGCGCCGTCTCCCGACATCATTCCCTCCAGCGCCGGACCAAACAGATTGTCGATGTAGACGGGGGACAGCATCACCGCGAACACCACGATCATCTGAACCGAGGAGAGCACCCGCACCAGGCGGCGCGGGTGCACGAAACTCAGCAGCCACGCATAGGTGCAGAGGATCGCCAGCGTCGTGGCCGTCGTGATTCCAACAAGAGCCAGGAGGCCGCCAACAGCCACCAGCGGGCCGTAGGCCGCGAGCAGCAGAATCACCGACGGTCCCCCGAGCAGTGCTCCGATGATCAGCGTGAAGATGAGCACGTTCGTGAGCTTGACCAGGAAATAGGTGCCAGACGAGACCGGCTGATGCGCGAGGACATCGTAATCGTCCGGTGAGATCACCACCGTCTGGAAGTCGATCAACACCACCATCGCCAGCAGCACACCCACCTGGGTGACCGCGATCGTTCCCGGCAGCATCAACCCCGGGAGGAATACTTTCACCGACACGGCGACCAGGGTCACAACGCCCCCGAAAACGGCGTAGAGGAAGAACGAGCGCCAGATGCTCAGGTCGGCGCGGCCCATCGACAGCCCCGTCGCCGCCCGGAAGTCGTTCTTGAGCATCACGCGAGTGAGAACGCGCCACTGGACGTAGTCGGCGCCGAAGGCCTCCACCACGTGCCTGACGATCAACTGCCGGCACCTCCACCACGCCCCAGCCCCCCCACCACCTCCCCCAGCACGGCCACCGCCTCATCCAGCTGCTCCCCGGTCACGTACGGTGCCGGGCCCAGGCGCAGCACGCGGCCGCGATAGTCCGCGTAGACGCCACGCCCGCGCAGCTTGCAGCAAATCTCCCCGGCGACGGGCGTTTCCATGGTCAGGAAGCCACCGCGCCGCGACAGCCGCACGGCCGGGTCCCGGCTCAGAACCCCAGGATCGAGGTCCAGCGCGTCCACCCCCGCCGCCAGCCGCCGGATCTGCGCGAGGCTCGCATCCCGAAGCCGGTCCACCGTCAGCCCCTGCTCCCGGAAGAACCGGAAGACCGCCGCGGCGCGGTAGTGGCTCACCGGGTCGTACGTGGAGCCGGCGAAGCGGACATCGCCCTCGTCGTATATCACTCGCCGCCGCGCACCGCCACCTCCAGCGGCACCCACATCACCACCGGCGCCTCCGGATCCCCCCCCACCGCCCTCGCCCCCACCGCCCTCGCCCCCGCCACCCGCCCCCGCCAGCGTCCCGAACTCCGCGAACCACCCCGTCACCACCGGCCGCAGCCGACAGTCATGTGGAATCCTCAGAAAGCAGTTCCCCTCCCCGAGCTGGCAGTACTTGTACCCACCCCCCACCACGAACGCGCTCTCCAGCCCCATCCCGACCACCGAAAACGGCACCGCGTTCAGCGAATGGTAGGCATCCACGAGCAACTCCGCCCCGACCCGGGCACACGTCGCGGCCACCTCGCCGAGTCCCTCCACGATCCTCGCGTCGCGAAACAGTACGGACGACACCAGCACCGCGGCGGTCCGGTAGTCCAGCTCGCGGATCAGTCGTTCGGCCAAGGAATCGCCCCCCGCGCGCGCCGACCGCGCGCCGCTGACCACTCCATCGCCATCCAGATGCACTTTGTTCGCTCCCCGAACAAAGTCCACCCCCACCCTCACCACCTCGATCCCCTCCTCCTCCAGCCGGTCGAGCTGCCGCCGGATCGTGTGGAACTCGCCGTCCGTCGTCACCAGCCTCGGCCGCTCCCCCAGCGGCAGCGCCGACAGGAACCGGACCAGCAGCTCGTGCGTGTTCTGCCCCAGCGCGATGTGCCCGTCCGCGTCGTCCAGCAGCCGCCGGTACCCGGCCCGCACCTCTTCGGCCACCTCGAAGGCCGGGCCCCACTTGTCGTCGACCATCTCCGCGGCGTCCAGCCACGCCTGCTGCTGCGCCTCGAAAGCCACATCCGGCCACGCCTGGTGGGAGTGTCCGGTGAGCAGCACCCGCTCCGACACCCGAAAGCGCGAGTAGTGGCGCGCGAGCTCCTCGGGCGCAATGCCGCCGCTATTGAACGAGGACGACCCCGCACCGCGCCCGGTCAAGGCCGCTGCCTCCGGCTTCGCGCGCCACCCCCCCTCACAGCGCCGACCTGATCTCCCACAGATCCGGAAACGCGGGATGCATCGTCGTCACCAGGTAGGCCACACCCGCGCTGTCGCCGGTGCCCGGCTTGTTGCCGATCGTGCGCTCGACCATCTTGATGTGCCGGTAGCGCCACTCCTGGAACCCCTCGTCCAGGTCCACCAGCCGCTCGCAGAGGTTCACCGCCTCCGGGTCCGAACGGTACAGGCCGATCAGGACCTTCTGCACCTCGGGGTCGGGCTCCACCGGTCTGCTGACATCCCGGTCGAGCACCCGCTGCGGAATCGCGTACCCCCTGCCGGCCAGGAATCGCAGGAAGGCGTCCCAGAGCGACGGCTCGTTCAGTCTCCGTTTCAGCCGCCGGTGCTCGTCGGGGTCCGGAAACGTCTTCAGGTACTTGGCCCGCTTCATTCCCATCGCGAACTCCAGCTCCCTGAACTGCGCGGACTGGAACCCGCTGGCGGTTTCGAGCCGGTCGCGGAAGGACTCGAATTCGATGGGCGTCATCGTCTCCAGGATGTCGAGCTGGCCCACCAGCACCTTCATGATCGAGCGCACGCGCTTGAGGGTCGCGGCGGCCCGGGCGCCTTCGCCGCTGATGAAGAGACCCCGCGCATGGTCGATTTCGTGCAGCGACGCCTTGAACCACAGCTCGTGGACCTGGTGGACGATGATGAAGAGCATCTCGTCGTGTTCCGGCGGGTCGGAGAGCGGCCTCTGCAGCGACAGCAGCTCCGGGAGCATTGCGAAGTACTGGTAGTTCATCGGCGCTTTTTCGTCATTCATCGCCCGTCGTCATCTCCCGTCATTCGTCTCCTGCATTCGGTCCATATGCGCCCGCGGCGGCCCCGAACCGCGGCGTGTAGCGGTCGAGCGTCTCGTACTGGGGAGGCCATGGCAGTGGATACCCCAGCGCGTATGCGGCGTGCCGTGTCCAGTATGGATCCCAGAGGTGGGCACGCGCCATGAGGCACATGTCCGCGCGCCCCGCCGCGATGATCCCGTTTACGTCCTCGAACGATGAGATGTTGCCCACGGCCATCGTGGCGATCCCGACTTCGTGGCGGATCCGGTCGGCGAAGGGCGTCTGGAACTGGCGACCGTAGCGGGGACGCTGGTAGGGGACGGTCTGCCCGCTCGAAACGTCCACGATGTCGCACCCGTGCGACTTCAGCGCCCGCGCGATCTCGACGGCGTCTTCGGGTTCGTTCCCGCCGGGCCACCAGTCCACCGCCGACAGCCGCACCGAGAGCGGTTTTTCGTCCGGCCACAGCGTCCGCACCGCGTCCACGACACGCAACGGAAAACGCAGCCGGTTCCCGAGGCTCCCGCCGTACCGGTCCGTGCGCATGTTGGTCAGCGGAGACAGGAAGCTGGCCAGCAGGTAGCCGTGCGCCATGTGGATCTCGACCATGTCGAAGCCGGCCTCGATGGCCATCGCCGTGGAGCGCTCGAAGTCGCGCACGAGGGCGTCCATGCCCGCCTCGTCCAGCTCCGCCGGGACCGGGCTGTGGTCGAAGAACCCGATGGGCGAAGCCGACACGATGGGCCAGCCTCCGTCTTCCAGAGGCTCGTTGGGGCCCTCCCAGTCGAGCCGGGTGGCCCCCTTGCGGCCGGCGTGGCCGAGCTGGATGCCGACTTTCGCGCTTGTGAAACGCTTCACAAAGTCGGTCAGGCGGCGCCAGGCGGCGACGTGTTCCGCCATGTACAGGCCCGCGCATCCGTGTGAGATGCGCCCGTCGCGCCCGATCGCGGTCATCTCAGCCATGATGAGCCCCGCGCCACCCACCGCGCGCGAACCCAGGTTGACCAGGTGCCAGTCGTCGACCGTGCCGTCAGCCGCCGAGTACTGGCACATGGCGGAAACGCCCACCCGATTGCGGAGCACCAGATCGCGCAGTCGGAAGGGCGTGAAGAGGGGGGGCGGGGGCGGATAGGGGGCGCCGAAGGGCGTATCGGATCCCGTGCGGCTGCCGGATCCCGGGCGGCTGCCGGACCCCGGGCGGCTGTCGGACCCCGGGCGGCTGCCCGGTTCGGTTGCCCCCTTCGTCGCGGCCCGGTCAGCCGTTTCGTCCCGCCGAATCCCCAGCGCAGCCTCATTCCTGGCTATCGTGACGCCCGACTGCTCTTCGGCCTTGCGCGCCACCCACCCGTCGATCCGGTCAACGAACTCCGGATCCCGTTCGCGCAGGTTCTCGTGCGAGATGCGCAGGCTGCGAGTCAGCAGCGAGAATGCGAACTGGGTGGGCTCGAGGCGGAAGTAGCGCTCGGTGTCCTCGAACCACTGGAGGCTGGCCTGGGCGGCCCGCTGCAGAGACTCGACCGGGCGGCGGCGCTCGTCTTCGTAGGCGGTGAGGGCGGCGGCGAGATCCCGGCGGTCCACACCCGCCACCCTTCCCGGCCCATCCAGCCCTTCCATCGCCCGCGCCAGCGCAATCGCATCCAGCATCGCCAGGCGCGTCCCCGAGCCCACCGAGAAGTGTGCAGTGTGGGCCGCATCCCCGAGCAGCACGACATTCCCCGCCGACCAGCACCGATTGACGATCGTCGGGAACTGGCGCCACACCGAGCGGTTGCGGATCAGCGGGTGGCCGTCCAGTTCGTCGGCGAAGAGGCGCGAGAGGAAGCAGACCGTCTCCTCCTCGCTGGCCGCGTCCATCCCGGCGCGGCGCCAGGTCCGCTCGGTGGCCTCGACGATGAAGGTGGACTTGCCGCTCGCGTCGTACTGGTAGGCGTGCACGCGCCACAGGCCGTGCTCGTCCTCGCGGAAGTGGAAGGTGAAGGCGGGAAAGGGCCGCGTCGTGCCCAGCCAGACGAAGCGGTTGGGGCGAAGGTCGACTTCCGGCTCGAAGGCTTCCGCGAAGCAGTCCCGCACCGTGCTGTTGATGCCGTCCGCGCCGATGACGAGGTCGGCGTCGAAGTGGGCGGGCAGGTCGGTGTCGAAGTGGGCCTTGGGGTCGTTGGCAGGCTGGGTCGTCAGGCCCGTGCCGAGGTGGGCTTGCAGGTCGCGGTCGAAGCCGGCTTCCGGGTCGGCGGGCCGGTTGGTGAGCGCCCTGGCCGAGGCCGACGCCACATCCGCCTCGAAGTGCAGGCCGACCCCGACCTCTCGGCAACGCCGGTGCAGCAACATCAGCAGCGCGCGCCGCGACAGCCCTGCGAAGCCATGTCCGGTCGACCGCAGCAGCTCGCCCTGGTAGTGGATGTGGATGTCGTCCCAGTGGTAGAAACGCTCCTCGATGGCTTGGAGCGTGGGCGCATCCGCCTCGCGCACTTCGTCCAGGGTGGCGTCCGAGAAGACGACGCCGAAGCCGAAGGTGTCGTCCGGGCGGTTGCGCTCGAAGACTTCGACGGTTCGCGACGGGTCGGACTTCTTCAGGAGCAGCGCGGCGAAGAGGCCGCCGGGCCCCCCGCCGATCACGTTGATCCTCACTGCCCCGAATCCCGCACCAGCCCCCCGCCGATGATAAGGTGCTGGATCTCGGTCGTTCCCTCGTAGATCCGCAGCGCCCGCACGGCCCGGTACAGGCGGTCCACGGGATGGTCCGCCACCACCCCCCGTCCCCCCAGAACCTGCACGGCACGGTCCACGATCCGCTGGGCCGCCTCCGTCGCGAACGACTTCGCCATCGCGGCCTCCATCGTGATCCGCTCCGCCCCCCGGTCCTTCTCCCACCCGGCCCGGTACGCCAGCAGCCGCCCCGCCGTCAGCTCCGTCGCCGACACGGCCAGCTTCTCCTGGACCAGCTGGAACGACGACAGCGTCCGCCCGAACTGCTCCCGCCGACGCGCGTGCCGCACCGCCTCCCAGAGTGCCCGCCCCGCCATCCCGCACGCCCCGGCTGCCACCGTCGGGCGAAGCCGGTCGAGCGTCGCCATTCCGGTCTTGAAGCCCGCGCCCTCGTCGCCCAGCATCGCGTCCGCTTTCACCCGGCAACCCTCGAACCGCAGCTCGCCCAGCGGGTGCGGCGCGCTCATCACCTGCGCGCCGGCGAACTCGAACCCGTCCGCATCGGCGGGCACCACGAAGCAGGAGATCCCCCGCGTCCCCGCCTCCGGATCCGTCGCCGCGAAGACCACATGGAAGTCCGCAACGCCCGCATTCGAGATGAAGCTCTTCGCGCCGTCGAGCACGTACCCGTCCCCGTCCCGCACCGCCCGGGTCGTCATCGAGGCCACGTCCGACCCCGCCTCCCGCTCCGTCATGGCGAATGCGCCCATCGCCTCGCCGGCCACCGCGCGCGCCGCCCACCCCCCGGGATCCCGCCCCGCGACCAGCGCCGGTGTCGCGCTCAATCCCTGCAGCGCGAAGACGGCGTCCGCCAGCGGCGACCACCAAGCCAGCACCTCGCGCGCCACCAGGCAGCCGCGTACATCCCCGTCCCGAATCGGCTCGAAGAGGCCGGCGCTGCCCATCAGCCCCAGCAGCTCGCGCGCCCGGACCCGCGCCGCCGCGTCGCTATCCGGGTCGCGCCTGCCCCGGGAGTCGGACCCGCCCGCGGCCCGGCCATCTCCGGCATCCCCCCCATCCCCGATCTCCTCCCGGCAGAACGCCACCACCCGTTCCCGGAACTCCCGGTGCCGCGGCTCGATGAAGGTCGCGACCGGGTCCAGCGACAGCCCCTCGCGGCTAATCAAAGCGCGGCTTCCGCTTCTCGACGAAGGCGTCGTAGGCCTCGCGGAAGTTCGGGTTGAGCATGCAGGCCGCCTGCGCGCGCGCCTCCGCTTCCAGCGCCTCCTCCAGCCCCATGTGTGCCTCGCTGTTGAGCGCGTCCTTGGTGACCTGGAGCGCGAAAGACGGCCCCCGTGCCAGCTTCTCGGCGAATGCGGTCGCTTGGGAGAGCGCCTCGCCGTCCGGCACCAGCCGGTTGTAGAGCCCGATCCGGTGGGCCTCCGCCGCGTCGATGAACGCGCCGGACATGAGGAGTTCGGTTGCGCGGCCCAGCCCGACGATCCGCGGCAGGAGCCAGGCCGCGCCCATGTCGGCACCGGACAGTCCGACGCGCGTGAAGAGGTACGCGATCCGCGCCGACTTCGCCGCGATCCGAACGTCGCACGCCGTCGCGATGACCGCCCCTGCGCCCGCCACCGTCCCGTTCAGCGCCGCCACGACCGGCTGCCGGCATTGCCGGATCGCCGCGATCAGGTCGCAGGTCATGCGCGTGAACTCCAGCAGCCCCTCGAAATCGCGTTCGAAGAGCGCACCGATGATGTCCTCGACATCGCCGCCGGTGCAGAACCCGCGGCCGGCCCCGGTGATCACGATCGCGCGCACCCCGGGCTCCGTGTCGAGCGCCCGGAAGGTGTTCCGGAGCTCGTCGTAGACTTCGAAGGTGAGCGCGTTGAGCCGTTCCGGGCGGTTGAGGGTGATCCGCGCGACTGCGGTATCCGGGTCCGCGTCGAGGAGGAAGGAGCGGGGGGGTTCGAGGTCGGGGGATTTCAGGGCGGTCATGGCTTCTCCGTCCGCGTGAGATCGCGCGTGGCGTGTGGCGGGCGCAGGTGCGCCTGCGGGATGACCGCCGTCGCCTCGACCTCCACCACCGCACGCGGATCGACCAGTTCGGTCACGGCCACGAGCGACATGGCCGGGAAGTGCTTCCCGAACACCGCCCTGTACGCGGCCCCAATCTCGGCCAGCGATCCCCGGTAGGCCACCATGTCGGTCACGTAGACGGTAAGTCGGCCCACATCGGCGGCCGTCCCCCCCGCCCCCTCCACCACCCGCTTCACGTTGGCGAGCGCGGCTCCGAACTGCGCGGCGAGATCCGCCCCCGGCCCTTCCCCCACCCCGATCTGCCCCGCCACGAACAGCACGCGGCCACCCTCCGGCGCGAGCATCCCGTTGTTCCACCCGCGGGGGCACCCCATCGCCTCCGGGTTGATGATCTCGTACGTCACCCCGCCGCCCTCCCCCCGCCGCGCACCACCAGTTCACTGCCCTGCAGCGCCGCCGCCTCCTCCGCCATGAAGGTCATCACGGCGTGCGCCACCTCGCGCGGCGTGATGAGCCGTCCGCCCGGCTGCATCTCCTCCAGGCCCGACCGGACCGCGTCGGCGTCCCGGCCCGTCTTCGCCGCGATCCGCTCGATGTTCTCGTCCGTCATGGGCGTGTCCACGTAGCTCGGGCAGACCGAGTTGACCGTCACTCCCGTCCCGCCCAGCTCCTCGGCGAGGCACCTCGTCATTCCGATCAGCGCGTGCTTGGAGGCGGCGTAGGCGGTGATGTAGCGGGCACCCACGAGGCTCGCGACCGACGCCACGTTCACGATCCGTCCCCAGCCGCGCTCCAGCATCCCCGGGAGGAACGCCTGCGTGACGAGCAGCGTCCCGGTGGCGTTCACCCGGTGGACCTCCTCCCACTGCTCCGGCGTCACCTTGAGGAAGGGTGCCGAGCGGGCCACCCCGGCGTTGTTGACGAGGATGTCCACGCTGCCCAGGAGCTCTTCGGCCTGGGCAGCCATCGCCGCGACGGAATCGGGCTCGGTCACGTCGCAGGTGACTGCGAACGCCGTGCGGCCGCGCGCCCGCAAACCGTCGGCCACCGCGTCGATTTCGGGCGCGCTCCGCGCCGTCACGACGACCGGCACCCCCGATGCCGCCAGTTCTTCAGCCACCGCCGCGCCGATTCCGCGGCCTCCGCCGGTGACGACGGCACCCTTGCCGGCATGTGTCACGGTCAAGCTGCGCCTGAGCTGTTCGACCTCCTCCGTTTTCAGCTTCCTGGCCAGCTCGTCGAAGGCCTCGAACTGCGCCCGCTTCCCGGCGTCGCTCATCGCCCACCTCCGGGCCCCAGCCGCTCCGCCACCGCCTCCACCACGATCGCGGCCAGCGCCGCCACCGTCTCTTCGCCTTCCCGCGCGGTCGCGGCGGCGGGATCGCCGCAGTACGCGTCGCTCACCCCCGCATCCTCGAAGGTGGCCGCGCCGCGGCGGATCGCGCGGGAGAGCGACGCCGGGTTCGCCGCGAGCTCCCGCCGCGCGTCGTCCCGCACCAGTTCGGGGGCGGCGGCCATCACTACGGAGGTCTCGTAGCGGCCCGCGTGGCAGGCGCCGCTACGGAATTCGTCGGTCAGGCGGGACGCCCAGCGCCGCTCGCTCAGGTCGGGGTGGATGACGGGCATGGGGGTGCCGCGCCCCACCACCTCCGCGATCGCCCCCAGATGCGCCGGGTCCAGGTGCGCGTTGACCACGACCAGTGCGCCCACACCCTGACGCTCGAGCGACGCCACCACGTCCGCCAGCAGCGCGGTGACCGTCGCCGGGCGGAGCGAGATCGTCCCCGGGAAGCCTGCCGCGAAGGGAGCGGCGGTGTAGGCGAGGGACGGCAGCAGCATGGGGTGGAGGCCAAGGCGCCGGAGGCCGGGCAGCGCGGCCTTCGCGGCCGCAGCCGCGATGATCACGTCGGTGACCAGGGGGAGATGGGGGCCGTGCGCCTCGATCGCGCCGAGGGGCAGGATCGCGACGAGGCGGGAGCCGTGTGGGGGGGTGGGGCGGGGGGGCCCAAGCCCGAGCTCCGAAAGCTCGGTCCACGTCGCGTTGCCCCACAGGTGGTTGTTCATCGACCGCGCCTCCGTCGCTCCGTTTGCCGTCCCGGCAGAGCCCGAGGCCGGCGCGCCCGCCTGCCGGTTCGGGCTAGCCCCTGCCCTCCACGCAGCGCTTGCTGTCGAGCCTCAGCTGCTCGTGCGTTCCGTATGCGCCGTGATTCTTCGGGCCCTTGTGCCAGTGGTCGGCCTCTTCGATCACGCTCCGCAGCACGCGCGAACCGGTGACGTCAATCGACCAACGGCCCGTGGATACATTAAGAATACCGTGTCCGGCCCTGAGCAGCTCGACTCTGGTTGGGATACGACCGATGAAGTACGTTGCCCCTATCACGTCATCTTCCAGGTCATCGCTATCCGTCAACTCATCCATCCAATACCAGTCGTCCTCCGATGACCCATCTCATGTCCCCATTCTCAGGCGGTCCTGCCCTGCAGTCGTGGCGTGGGTCGTGACCGCTTCGGCGAACCATATCCACGCCGGCGGACCTTCGCAAGCGCACGTGTTGGTCGCAGGTGCTGATCGCCCGGCGCGCGATGCCCTCGCCGGAGAGCCCTTGCAGCCCGGCGGTCCACGCCCCCCTTCCCGGCCGCCCGCAACGGATCGCGGCGATTTGCCATTGACCGCTCGTCCAATGTTCCCGAAGATGGACCATCCCGAAGACCTCCGGGCCTCCCGCCCGGCCCGGTCCAGCCCACCCGACCGTCGCCCATGCCCTTCCATCCCCCCGACCCCTTCAACATCGCGGACTACTTCCTTGACGACCGCGTAAGGGAGGGGCTCGGCGACCGCCCCGCGCTTCGCACGGCAGACGGCATCGTCACCTACGCCGCGCTCCAGGCGCGCGCCAACCGGTTCGCCAACGCGCTCGAGGAGATGGGGGTGCAGCCGGAACAGCGCGTCCTGGTCGCGCTCCCCGATGTGCCCGACTTCGCGGCTGCCCTCTTCGGCACCCTCAAGCGCGGTGCGGTAGGGGTGATGGTCAACTGCTACCTCGCCGACGATCGCATCCGCGACCTGTATGACTACACGCGCGCTGCGGCGGCCGTCGTTCACGCGGAGCACGCCGGCGCGTTCAGCCACGCCCTCCGCGGCGCGCAACACTCCCCGCGCCTTCTCCTCCTCGGAACGCCCGAGGGCGACGCCAGTATTGACAACTCCTCTTTACATTATGTCAACTTTACTTCACATTCCGACGACCCCGCGATCTGGCTCTTCTCCGGCGGCACCACCGGCCGGCCCAAGGGTGTCGTGCAGAGCCACGCCTCCTTTGCCAACCAGAACGAGTGCTACGCGAAGGAAATCCTCGGCTACACAGCCGACGACATCACCATCTCCGTCCCAAAGCTGTATTTTGGTTACGCAACGGGGTCGAACCTCTTCTTCCCCCTCGCGGCGGGCGCCTCGGCGGTGCTCTTCCCCGAGCGCTGCACGGCCGGCGAGCTCTTCCGCCAGATCGCCCGGCACCACCCCACGATCCTCGTCAACGTGCCCACAATGGTAAATCACATGCTCGCGCATCCCGGCGCGGCCGAACAGGAGCTGAGCTGCCTCCGCCTCGCCACCTCGGCCGGCGAGGCGCTGCCGCCGTCCCTGCACCGCCGCTGGGACGACACCTTCGGCGTCGAACTGCTCGACGGCCTCGGCACGGCCGAGATGTGGCACATCTTCATCTCGAACCGGCCCGGCGACGTGCGTCCCGGCACCCTCGGCACCACGGTACCCGGCTTCGATGTCCGTCTCTGCGACGAGGACGGCCGCGAAGTCCCGCCCGGGGAGGTGGGCCGCATGCGGGTCCGGGGCGGCTCACGCGCGCACGGCTACTGGCAGCACCCGCGCGAGACGCGGCGCGCCTTCGCCCATGACTGGTACGTCTCCGGCGACATGATGACCCGCGCCGAGGACGGGTTTTTCACCTACCAGGGCCGCGCCGACGACCTCATCAAGGTCTCGGGGAAGTGGTTCTCGCCGAGCGAAGCGGAGGAGTGCCTGCTCCAGCACCCCGGCGTCCGGGAGGCGGCCGTAGTGGGAGTCCCCGACGAAGACGGGCTCGTCGTCCCGGAGGCTTTCGTCGTGCCGGCGGCCGGCTCGGAGCCCGGGGCCACCCCCGCCACCCTGCGCGACCACGCCAGCGCCCACCTCGAATCCTACAAGATCCCGCGCCGCATCCACCTCCTCGACGACCTCCCCCGCACCCACCTCGGCAAGGTGGACCGCGGCGCTTTGAAGAGGGGCGGCCCGGCCCTTCGCGGTACCCGCCCATGAACGACCCCCTGCGCATCCCCGTCCTCCTCGGCTCCGTTCGCCGCGGGCGTCAGTCCATCAGGGTGGCCCGCTTCGCGAGCAGCCGCCTGGCGCGCGCGGGCGCCGACGCGCCACTTCTCGACCTGGCGGACTTCGACCTCCCCATCATGGAGGAACGCCTCCACAAGCGGGAAGATCCTCCCCCCGGCCTGGAGCCCTTCTCCGCGGCGATCCGGGAAGCCGACGCGGTAGTGGTCGTCAGCCCCGAGTATAACGGCTCCATGCCCGGCGTCCTGAAGAACGCCCTCGACTACATTTACGGCGAGTGGTTCCGCAAGCCGGTCGGAATCGTCACCGTGTCGGCCGGCGGGTTCGGCGGCGTTCAACTTCACAATCACCTTCAGCTCCTCTTCCTGCGGCTGAAGGCGCTTCCGGTGGCGGGGATGGCGGTGTCGCGGGTTTCGCAGGGCTTCAGCGAGGACGGCGAACCGATGGAAGGCCACTACGAGAAGGCGTTTGCGGGGTTCGTCGAGACCCTGGAGTGGTACACGCGGGCGATCGGCGCGGCGCAGGCCGCCGAGGCCGGCTGACCATGTCCTCCTTCTACCTCACCACGCCGATCTACTACGCCTCGGGCGAGCCCCACATCGGCCACGCCTACACGACCATTCTGGCCGACGTGCTTGCCAGGTACAGGCGCCGCGCGGGCGACGACGTGCTCTTCCTCACGGGCACCGACGAGCACGGTCAGAAGATCCAGGAGGCGGCAGCCGCCCAGGGGCTGACCCCATTGGAGCTCTGCGACCGCATGGCGGGACGCTTCGAGGACGTGTGGGAGACGCTGGCCATCTCGCACGACCGCTTCATTCGCACCACCGAGGCGGAGCACATCGCCGTCGTGGCCGCGCTGCTGGAGCGTCTGTGGGACAACGGCTTCATCTACGAATCCGAGTACACCGGGTGGTACTCGGTCGGGCAGGAGCGCTACTTCACCGAGAAGGAGATCGGGCCCGAGCGGGTCGATCCCATCGCCGGCGAGCCCGTCCAGCGGATCCGCGAGAAGAACTACTTCTTCCGCATGAGCCACTTCCAGGACAGGCTGATCCGGCATATCGAGGAGAACCCCGATTGGATCGTGCCGCGGACGCGCCGCAACGAGGTGCTGGGGTTCCTCGGCAGGCCGTTGGAGGACCTGTCGATCTCGCGGCCCCGGTCGCGCATCCACTGGGGGATCCCGCTGCCCTGGGACGCCGGCCACGTGACCTACGTCTGGGTGGACGCCCTGATCAACTACGTGACCGCGTCGGGCGCCATCGACCCGGATGCCGCCCCGGATGAGCGCGGCTTCGGCGGACCCCCCCGCCCGTCGCGCTGGCCCGCCGACCTCCACCTGATGGGCAAGGACATCATCACCACGCACGCAGTCTACTGGCCCACCCTGCTGATGGGCGCCGACCTGCCCCTGCCCCGCAAGATCCTCGCGCACGGATGGTGGGTCGTGGGCGAGACCAAGATGTCGAAGTCGATCGGCAACGTGGTCGATCCGCTCGCCCTGAGGAGGCTCTTCGGGACCGACGCGGTCCGCTGGTACCTCATGCGCGAGATGCCAACCGGCCAGGACGCTTCCTACACCCCCGAACGCTTCCTCGCCCGCTACGACGAGCTGCGGAACATCTTCGGCAACCTCGCCCACCGCACGCTGTCGATGGTGAAGCGCTACCGGGCGGCGACCGTTCCCGACGGACCTGCGGACGGCTTGGCCCGGGAGACCGCCGACGCCATCGCAGCCTACCGGCGTGGCCTGGACGGCTACCGTCTGCACGAGGGTTTCGCCGCCGCCATGAAGCTGGCCAGGACGGCCAACGGCTTCGTGGAGGCGCAGGAGCCCTGGGCGCAGGCCCGCCGGCCCGATGGCGCCGCTGAACTCGACCGCACCCTGGCCACGCTGGCGCGCACGCTGGGGGTGCTCGCCTGCCTTTTCGAGCCGGTCATGCCGGCAAGGGCCCGCCAGCTTGCGCGCCGCCTCGGCCTCGGCGGGGTGCCGCGATTCGGGGACCTGGAGTCGCTGGAGGTCGGCGGGCTCGAGGTTGCGGTGGACGCCCCCCTCTTCCCCCCCGCCGACTTCCCGCCAGCTTGACCCGCAAACGCACTTGCGATTAACCTTGGCGTCCAATGAAGAGTCGGCCGGCGCAAGGAAATCGGTGGACCCTCGTTCTCGTGCGGGGGGGAACCGCACGCGTGCGGCAGTATTCGCTGCCAAGGGTGTGGGTGAAGCGTCTGGCGGTTGCCGGTTGCGTATTCGGCGTTTTTCTCGCAGCGGCCCTGGCCATGCTGATCGCTGATACCGGTGCCCGGGCGCGCGCCGCGTCGCTCGAGAGGGAGAACAGGCTACTCAAGGCCGAAATGGACCGCATCGAGACCCAGGTCGCCGGTCTCGACCGCGAGATGGCCACCCTTGCCGAGCGGGACGAGAGGGTGCGGGCACTGGCCGGGCTGATGGGCATCGACCAGGAGGTCCTCGAGGTGGGTATCGGCGGCCCCGGCCTGGAGACCCCCGAAGAGGGCACGCTGGGGCGCATGGATCCGGAGGTGTCGGAGGCGGCGTACGCGATCCGGTATGATGTGGCGTACCTTCTTCGCCGGGCGGAGTTGCTGGGCAGCAGCTTCACCGAGGTGGAAGCCAGCCTGACGGACCAGCATGAACTGCTGGAAGCGACGCCGTCGATCGCACCTGTGATGGGCCGCGTGTCGAGCCACTACAGCTTCAACCGGGAAAACCCGGTGACCGGAGTAAACAGCCCGCATCTGGCCATCGACATCGTTGCACGGTTGGGTACGCCCTTCGTCGCCACGGCCTCGGGCCGGATCTCCTTCGCAGGACGGAAGGAAGGGTACGGCAACATGGTCGAAATCGATCACGGGTTCGGTCTGCGAACCCGTTACGGCCATGCTTCAAAGCTGCACGTGCGTGCCGGACAGCGTGTCCAGCGCGGCGAGGTCATCGGCGAGGTCGGCAGTTCGGGCTCGAGCACGGGGTCCCACGTGCACTACGAGGTGCACCGGAACGGCAGGCCCGTGAATCCTTCGAACTACATTCTCTGGCCGCCAGCGCGGTAATCGGCCGTGCCCCGCGGCGGCTCGGGAGCCGGGCACCCCTCCAGCAGTCCGTGGATAAAGCCCCGCGAGCACGCTCGAATGCCGGGGGGATTTTGTCCACGGGCTGCCAGGCCCGGGGTTCAGTCGGAGACCGGCCGTGACTTGCCGCTGGTCGCCTCGCTTCTGTGCATCGCCGGGCTGATCGGCGCAGCGGGCCCCGGCCTTCGCCAGACCGGCGCCCAGGCCCCTCCCGGCGATCCAATGGTTCCCGACTCGGTGCTCGGAATCCCCGCCGGTCCCACGCTGATCCTCGAACGGACCGAGGGTATTCCCGTGGTGGGAATCCGTGTTTCGGCGCCGCTGGATCCGGCTTGGCCGGGTGCCGCCAGAATCCTCGTGGAACAGGCGCTGAATCGCGCCCGGGATCGAGCCGAAGTGATCGGTGCGGAGTTGTGGGGAGGCGTACAGGATGGGCGGATCGCCTTCCATGCGATAGCGGATGCGCGGTACGCCGACGAACTCGCCTGGGTCGTCAGGATGCTGACCGCGGAACCCGAGGCGACAGGGGCCGGACGACCTATCGCGAGAGAGAATGCACGCCTGGACCAGCTGGCCGAGACCCCCCGCGGCCGCTTGATCCTGGAGGTGGAAGCGAAGATCCTGGGGAGCGGCGGCGGCGGCGCGCTACCCGTCCCCGCCGTGGGCGACGTGCAGGACATGTGGTTGAGGTCCTTCGCCCGGGACCGCCTGCGCATCCTCGTTCTCGGAGACCTTCCGCTGTACTGGGTCTTCGCGAATCTGTCCCGTATCGGCGCGAGCGCCGAAGCCCAGGCTGGCGCTCCGATCCTGCCGCCGCCGCGGACGCTCTCCTTCCCCGAGTCGCCGCTGTATTCGTGGACCGCGGCCGCGTTCACCCTTGGACCGTCCCACGACCCCGCGGTGCTCGCCGCCGTGGCCGCTCTGAGGTTGGGACTCCAGCAAAGCGACATCGCCGATGCCGCAGTGCACCTCCTGGAGGGTCCGGACGATCGCTCCGGCTGGCTCGGAATCACCGCGCAGGCGACCCGCGGTCGAGACGCGGACGCAGCCTTGGCTTCGGCTCTGGCGCTCGTGAGCGAAGAAGGGCTGGACGCCTGGTGGATGCGGGGGGTCGCGGCGGCCCGGAGCGACCTCGTCGCCGCCGCGTCGACGCCCGGAGGATGGCTGGCGCTGTCCGACCGCTATCATTCGGCTGACGGCAGCACCAATGCGAGAACGGCGCTCGAGCGTTTCAATACGCTGCGCAGGGAGGATCTGGCAGCCGTTCTGGAGCAGTTTCAAGCCACCCTCTTCAGGCCCCGGATCGACAGGTGAGCCGGAGGCCGGGGTCCGTCGCCGCAATCGCGGTCACGGCCATCGCCTCCGCCATTGCATCGCTTCAGGGCCAGGAAGCCGCGGCCGATCCGGTCCGCCCGGCCAACTCGCCACTGGTAATCACCCGCGCCTGGCTGCCGGTAGCCTCCGTGACGATGGCGTTTCCGGCTTCGGCGAGAACCTACCGGGAAGACCTCGTGGCCCGCGCAAGCGACCGAGCTCTCCTAGCGGCCATCCGCGAGACCACCGCTGACCAGGCCGCGGTGATCAACCACTACCGCGACGCAACTGGACGCTACTTCGTGGCAGCCGTCGCTCCGGAAGCCGCGGAGTCCGTGCTCCGCACGATGGAGCGCGCCGCGAGAACGCCTCTGCCCGCCCGGCTCGTGGAAGGCGCGGTGGCCGGAATGCGCGCCGACTTCGCCTTCCGCGGGGATCTGCCCCGGTCCCGGTTCGACCGGGTGCTCGACTCGCGCCTCCGGAGTGAGTCGGCTGCGCCGGATGGCGCTGACACGGCGGCGACAACCGGATTCGACGGACTCGCCGACGAAGTCGCCGCCACGGCCCCCGCGGCTCGGTGGGGCCCACCGGTATGGGTGTTGGTGGATGATGAGGGGGCGACCTCCGCTCCTGCTCCTCCACCGCCCCCGCTGCCCGTTGCAGGCAGCGCGGCCACCGCGCCATCGGCGCCCATGAGCGACCAGGTTCCAGGCGATGCCGTCACCCGCTGGGTCGGCTCGGCCTACCGGTTTCCGGCGGAGACGACGCTTGTCGAAGCCTGCTTCCTGCGAATGGTCCTGGAGGAATCGCTCGAGAGCCGCCGAGATCCCGACCTCTTCGAGTTCGATACCGAAATCGACGCGTTCGGACGCCTGGTTGTTCGCCTTTCCACCAGCGCCAACGCTTCCGTGAGCTGGGAGGCCCGGCTTGACGAAGCGATCGTGCAACTGGGTTCCGAAGAGGGCCGCTTTCGCCTCGGCCAGCTGCTGACGTCGGCACTCAGCCGCTGGAGCCGGGAACTCGCGCCGGCGACGGGTGCCGGCCGCGCCGCGGCGGAGGCGTTGCTCCGCGGAGCGACCGACCCGCAGGCCGCGGCCTTTGCAAACAGCACCGCAACCGCCCCCTCCGCAGAGCGGCTTCGGGAGGTCGCAAGCGGGGTGACCCTGGTCCTCCGTGTGGTATACGGCAGCAGTTGAATGCCCCGGCCGCCCCCCCGGAATCTGGTGCGCCTTGATGCCGCGGGGGTAGGTTCTTACCTTGGGCGGCACATTCTCAATTCGCCCATTCGACTTGTCAGGCAAGCTTCAGGGAGTGAAACAATGACGCGACGCATCTTCGGTCCAGGACTCGCAGCGGGCATCGGCGTGGTAGCCCTGACGGCGTGCGGGCCGGTGGACGTGACCATCATCGCCGCGCTCGGTGACGGCCCGGACCCGAACGCCGGCCCGCTCGGCTCGCTGGAAGTCCAGCTGCTCCCCTACGATCGCGACGATATCTTCGATTCGCTGGCGGCGGCGGCCCCACGCCCCGAGCCGGAGATCCCGGCCGACCTCATTGCCGCGCAGACGGAGATCGCACAGGCGAGAGAGTCGTGGCGAGCGTCGGACGACCGCTGGGGCGTCCTGCGCGATACCGTGGAGAAGCTCTACGACGAACTGCAGGAACTGGATCGCGGCATGAGGACCTACCAGGAGATCTACGATTCGTGGGAGGACCTGAGCGACGATTTGGCACGTGTGGATCGGGATCGCGAGGGCCTCTTCGAGACCTTCACGGGTCTCCAGGAAGCGACGATCGGCCAAATGGACGCCATCAGGATCATGCGCGCCGACTGGGCCGACGAGGCGTTCGCCGATGTCGGCGAGGTGATAGCGGCCCGGATGGAGATGGCGGGACTGGACGTGGCAGTCGACACCACCGATGCCGGTGGCAGGGTCATTGTCAGACTCGCGCCGGGAGACTACTGGGTACACGCCCGCTACGAGCTGGTCAGTGAGGAGCTCTATTGGAACCTGCCGATCACGGTGGTCCGGGGCGAGCCGCTGGAGGTGCGGCTGACCCGCGCAAACGCCGAGGTCCGGCCGGTATTCTAGCGCCGTTGGCGCCCGTGGGCCGCCACCGCGGGGCGCGCCTCCGTGCTGAAGACGCTCGTGGCAGGCGCAACCGACGATGAATCCGCGCCTCCGGATCGACGAAGATGGCGTGGGGCGGCTCACATTTCGTGATCCGGAGCGGCGGCAGAACATCCTCACGCAGGAGGTGATGGAGGTTCTCGCTGCTGTCGTCGAGGAAGCGGAGGACACTGCGCGCAGAGGCGTGTTGCGCGCACTGATCGTGGAATCCGCGCAGCCGGGTTCGTTCATCGCCGGGGCGGACGTCAACGCGATCGCGGCGATCGAGGACCGGCGTGCCGCCATAGAGGCGTCGAGGGCGGGGCAAGCGCTCTTTGGACGGATTGCCGCGCTTCCCGTCCGCACCATCGCGGCCGTGCGGGGGATCTGCCTGGGCGGCGGGACGGAACTCGCGCTGGCATGCGACTACCGCGTGGCCGACGACGACGACCGCACGCGCATCGGCCTCCCGGAGGTGCTGCTCGGCATCTTGCCGGGGTGGGGCGGAACCACCCGCCTGCCCGGCCTGGTGGGGCTGTCGGCCGCGCTGGATCTCATGCTCTCAGGGAGGTCGGCGCGCGTCTCGAAGGCGCTCCGCATCGGTCTGGTGGACCAGGTGCTGCCGAGGCAGCAGTTCGAGGAGCGGTGTCTGGGGCTGGCGCGGGGGCTGGCCGGGGGGGAAGCTGGTGAGCTCGGCGCAGATCGGCGTGGGCCGGCAGGGGGAGCCGGAAAGCCGCTGGAAAGTGGTAGGCCGCGCCCCGGGCCGCGCGGCCGCCGCACCCTGGCCAGCCGGTTCCTGGACGGCACGCCGCCCGGCCGGGCCCTCGTCTTCCGGGCCGCGACGCGCCAGGTGGCGAGGCGCACCGGCGGGCACTATCCCGCGCCGCTCAGGATCCTCGAAGTCGTGCGGAGGGGGAGGGGGCGCCCGGTGGCCGAGCGACTCGAACTGGAGGCCCGAGCGGTGGGCGAACTGGCGGTTTCGCCCGAGTGCAAGAACCTGCTCTTTGTCTTTCAGCTGCGCGAGGCCGCGCGCAAGGGGCCGTGGGCGGGCGTCGGCCGTGCGGCCGGGGTGGAGCGCCTTGCCGTGATCGGCGCCGGACCGATGGGGGGCGGGATCGCCCAGGTTGCCGCCTACCGGGACATCCGGGTGCGCATGAAGGACATCCGGCACGAGGCGGTCGCCGGGGGGTTGGCGTTCGCGCGGTCGCTCTTCGATGGCGCGGTGCGCCGCCGGTCGTTGCGCCGGCGCGAGGCGGAGCGCCGCATGGCGCTGATCACGGGCGGCATCGACTACGCGGGCGTGGGGCGCGCCGATGTGGTCGTCGAGGCCGTGGTCGAGAGGATGGCGGTGAAGGAGGCCGTGCTGCGCGAGGTGGAGGCCGTGGTGGGGGAGGGGGCGGTGATCGCATCCAACACCTCGTCGCTCTCCATCGACCGGATGGCCGCGGTGCTGGACCGTCCCGAGCGATTCGCCGGAATGCACTTCTTCAATCCGGTGCACCGCATGCCGCTGGTGGAGGTCGTGCGGGGCGCGAAGACCGGGGACGACGCGGTGGAGACCCTCTCCGCCCTGGCCGTTCGCCTGGGAAAGGTGCCGGTTGTTACCGCCGACGCCCCCGGTTTCCTGGTCAACCGCGTCCTCGGACCCTGCCTGAACGAGGCCGGCCACCTGCTCGACGAGGGATGGGACGCCCGCGCGGTCGACCGGGCATGGAAGCGCTTCGGGATGCCCATGGGACCGTACCGCCTGATGGACGAGATCGGGATCGATGTAATGGGCCACGCCGGCAGCACGATGGCCGAGGCCTTCGGCGAACGGATGGCCCCCGCGGCGGCGCTGGTGGCGCTCGCCGGGTCGGGACGGCTAGGGCGGAAGGGCGGCCGGGGATTCTACCTGTACGAGAAGGGGCGGGAGAAGGCCTTCGACACCTCGGTCTACTCCGACATGAAGCTCTCCTCGGTGCGTGCGAAGGCGAAGCCGGACCAGATCCGCGACAGGCTGGTGCTGGTGATGATCAACGAGGCTGCGCGCGTGCTGGAGGAGGGGGTTGTGGCGTCGGCGGCGGATGTCGATCTGGGAATGGTCATGGGGACGGGTTTCGCGCCTTTCCGCGGCGGCCTGCTCAAGTACGCGGACGACCGGGGCGTGGCGGAAGTGGCGGGTGCGATGGAGGCGCTTCGCAGGACCTGCGGCAGCCGCTACGAACCGGCTTCTCTGATGGCCGAGCTGGCGCGCACGGGGGGGAGCTTTCACGGGGCCTTTCCGGCTGGATGCGGGCGTGACGCGGAGTAGCAGCGGGGCCGGCTCCGGCGGGGCGCCCGGCGGGAGGATGGACCGCGGCGACCCGGCCGGCCTGCCGCCACGCACCGGCCTTGTGGCGGGTGTGGTCCTCGCGGCGGGCGGCTCCACCCGGATGGGGACCCCCAAGGCGCTCCTGGACGCGGAGGGCACCACCTTCGTCGCCCGGCTGGCCGGCACGCTCCGGCGGGGAGGCTGCGACCCGGTGGTGGTGGTAGCGGCTGACGGCGCCGGCCCGGTCGGAGCCGAAGCCAGGCGTTGCGGAGCCCGGCTGGTCGTCAACCCGGGTGGCGAAGGTGGCCAGATCGGGTCGCTCCGCGCGGCGCTGGCCGACCTCCGCGCGCTCGACGGCCCCCCTGCCGCCGTGATCTTCACCCCCGTGGACAACCCGGCGGTGTCCGCCGAGACGGTTCGCACCCTGATCGAGGCGTGGGAACGCTCCGAGGCTGCCATCGTGGCGCCCAATTACCAGGGCAAGCGCGGCCACCCGGTGCTCGCCGACATGTCCATCGTCGCCGAGTTCCTGGACGACGGGCTCGCGGAAGGCGCACGCACCGTCGTCCGGCGCGTCCCCGCACGGGTGCTTGAGGTCCCGGTCCCGGATCCCGCCACCCTCGACGACATCGACACGGCCCGCGCCTACCGCGACCGTTTCCCGGAGGCGAACCTCTCCGCCGCGCAGGTAGCCGCCCGGGTGCTGGAAGCGCTCGAACAGGGCGAACGCATCTACACGGCGGTCGTCACCGACGCCCCCGACGCATCGCTGATCGGGCGTCGCTGCTGGCTCTGCGGCACCCGCAGCCGCGGCACCCTCGGCAGCCGTCCCCTCGACGAGGCGGTGGCCGCGGCGGTTCCGTCCCTCTTCCCCCCCAGGGAGTCCCGCGGCGCGCTCAGCCGGGACTTCGAGTTCCGGGAAGGCGATCGTGTGCGGACAGCCCGCGTCTACCTCGAGCTGCACGGACCACCGCCGCGCATGGTGATCGTCGGGGCCGGGCACATCGCCATTCCCCTCGCCCGCATGGGTGCAATCCTGGGCATGAGGATCGAGGTCCTCGACGACCGCCCCGATTTCGCCGCGCCAGAGCGCTTCCCGGACGCCCGCGCGGTTCGCGTCATCGACTACCGCGACCCCTTCGCGGACACCCCGCTCGGCCCGTCCGACCACGTCATCCTCGTCACTCGCGGCCACAGCTTCGACTACGAGTGCCTGGTGCGCCTGCTGCGGATGTCCGAGCCCCCGGCCTACATCGGCATGATCGGCAGCCGGCGGCGGGTGCGCGCCACCCACGAACAGCTCGCCCGGGAAGGCTTCACCACCGAGGAGATGAAGCGGGTGCGGGCGCCGGTCGGACTGGACCTGGGCGGCCAGTCACCCGCCGAAATCGCGGTCGCGGTCGTGGCCGAGGTCATCCTCTTTCACGCGGGCGGCACCGGCGTTCCTCTGGTGGAAAAGGAACGGGTCGTTGAACGTTTCTTCGGAGGGGCGCGTGCCCGGAAGGAGGCGGCCGAGTCCGCACCGGTGGCAACCGAGCCCGAAACGGAGCCAGCCGGGCCCGCAGCGCCCACGCAGCCCAGGCCGGAGGACTGACATTGGACGAGAAGGAACTGATGGCTTGCCTGGCACGCCTCGAGGAGCCCGCCGTACTCGCGACCATCGTGTCCGCCAGAGGGTCGACCCCGCGGAAGACGGGCGCCCGCATGCTCATCGGCAGGGACGGCGTGATTGCCGGGACGGTCGGCGGCGGGTGCGGGGAGGGGGAGGTCATCGAGGCGGCTCAGGACCTGTTCGAAGGCGCCCCCCCGACCACCGTGCGCGTCGACCTCACCGACGACTTCACCACCTGGAGCCCGGCGGTCTGCGGGGGAATCATGAACGTATTCATCGAGAGGGCGAATCCCGAACGGTTCGGGTAGGGCAAAGTGAACAAGTTGTCCCGTTTACATGCCATAATGGCAGGAGGTCGCCGGATAGGATTGAACGGTCAGAAAGAGGTAATCTCTCCTCGAACCCCAACGGGCAACCTTCATGATCTGCCTCACGAATCCTCCAAGCCCTCCACACGGTATTTCACGACGTACCTCACTCCGAACTCGTCGGTCCAGGAGCCGAGGATATTCCGGCCCCGCACGCTCAGCGGCCGGAAGTTCACCGGGATCTCGATCCGACCCACAAAACGACCTTCGGG
This sequence comes from Gemmatimonadota bacterium, assembly GCA_022826005.1. GTDB lineage: Bacteria > Gemmatimonadota > Gemmatimonadetes > Longimicrobiales > Gaopeijiaceae > Bin94. The sequence continues at coordinate 45,822 of JAJDVT010000031.1, forward strand.
CGAGACCAGGTCATACGGCCTCGGATCACCGCTGGGCCGTGTCTCACTGAGGTCTCGGCGGGATATGAGGAGGTGCCCGTCCGGGGCCACGAGGATGTGGCCGATCACCGGAACGCGCTCGTGGGCGTGGGCGATGGTCGCTGGCACGATCTCCTCAACGTATCTCTGCCGTTCGCATCGCCGCCGCCACATGGCATTGCGCTGGCAGTTCGCGACCATTTCACGCCGAAGCTCTTCGAGCATGGCGTCGGTGACCGGAACGGGCTCCACTTCCATCCTCACGACGCGGCTCAGTGCGCCGTCCGCGCCGTAGACCGACACCTCGTGGTCCAGGCCAAGCGGGAGGTAGACGTCACCCTTCCGGTCGACCCCGTGCCCGATAATCCGGTAAAAGGCGCGACTGACACGCTGTCCCGATGCCAGTTGCACCCCATCGGGCTGCTCCAGGTAGGTGGCGATCGGCTCGCCCAGGGCACCGGTGCCGGGATTCAGGTAGCGAACCTCGGCCGGCAGTCGTGGCGGCGGCGTTGGGTCCAGTCGAATCCACCTCGGATGGGCTTCAACCACCCAGCCCAGGTCCGTGGAATTGATCATGAACGCGCGATACCCGGAGGTCCGTCCGCCCGTCCACACGGAGCTGAGCAGGCGCCCGCCGAGATCGAAGAACTGCACGCGCTCGCCACTCGTGACCGCCACGGTATCTCGCGCCAGCGCCATGCCCAGCGTCAACTCGAATTCGCCGGGACCCTCGCCACGCCGGCCCCAGGAGCGGAGAAACTCTCCGGCGGGAGAGAAGACTTTCACCTTGTCGGCGTCCAGGACGTAGATATCGCCGCCGGGTCCGATCTCGATACCCTTTATCACATAGAGAAGATCCGCTTCATTACCGCCCGTCAAGCGCCCGATCCGCAACTCCTCCACAAGCGACAGCCGCTTCTCGGGACTGACCGGTTCCACGATCCTGTTCGGAGCGAACTCGTCCCCGGCGCTGTCGGAGGTGCCGGCACCGGTGCACGCGGCACCGAGCAGCACTGCGATCAACACACTCTTCTTCATCGGCGGCACGACGTTCGCAGGGACATGGCTGAGAGGTCCGGCTTTCCGGGAACTGCGGCGAGTGTAAACATTACACTTGATGCAATCTCCAGCGATTCCCCCGCCCCCAGTCGGCACCACCGTCGAGATCCGCTACCGGCGTCTGGGGCGTCCCACGGAGGTCTACCACCAGCAGGTCCTGGAGAACAGTCCGCGCGGGATCGTCACCTTCCAGTCCCACACGCCCATCGGCCCGCCCCTCAAGGTGGCCGGCAGGACCATCCTGGAGCCCGGCTCCCCCGCCATCTGGTTCACCTTCCGGCGCGCCTGGCACGACATCGGCCTCTTCCACCTCGCCGACGGCACGTTCACCGGGCTGTACGCAAACGTCCTCACCCCTGTCGAGTTCGTGAGCCGGCACGGGTGGACAACCACCGATCTCTGCCTCGACATCTGGGTGCCGCGACAGGGGGCCGCCTGCCAACTGGACGAGGCGGAGCTGGCGGAGGCGGAGGCGGCGGGACTGGTCACTGGGGAGCTGGCGGAGCGGGCCCGGCAGGAGGTGGCTACTCTCATGGAGGGGCTCGCCACGGGAAGTTGGCCGCCGCGGCTGGTGCGCGAGTGGTCGCTTGCGAGGGCGACGGGTTTGGCCGCCGGGGGCCCCGCCGGGAACCCTACCCCGAACCCATCCCGCGAATCCGCCTCACCTCCGGAATCGTCGCCGCAAACACGACCGTGATGAGGATGGCCGATGCCACGCAGTAGCGGCACCACGCCTTGATCACGGCCGCCTCGAGGTAGGTGAGGTAACCGCTGTAGAGGACACCGGCGAGCGCGCCGCCGAAGAGGAGCAGGGCGATGAGCCGCGAGCGTGCCATCGATTCCTGCAGGCCCATGAGGGAGAGGACGAAGAGGGCGAGGTAGCCCGCGAGGCCGATCGCCGACACCGGGATGGGACCCACCCAGGCGTGACTGGAGGACTGGACGATTCCGCAGTCACCGGTGCCGCAGAGGAGAGGCGGCGTCCATCCCAGGTTGTGGGCCACGAGATAGAAGGCGAGGAACACCCCCGCGAGCGACAACAGGGCGACCGCCATGCGGTTCTTCGGAACAGCCGGTGATCCGCCGGCCGCGGAGTCCGTCAATTACCCGAACCCACGGCTTCCAGGACCCGCTGCACGTCGGCGTAGTTGTACCCACCGGTAAAGTTGAGCATCTGGCCGTCGTGCACGAAGATGCTTGGAGTCCCGGTCACGCCGATCCTCTCGCCCAGCGACCGGTTGGCGGTCACCACGTCGGCATACTTGTTGCCGTTCAGACACCGGCGAAACGCTCGGCCATCCAGCCCCAGACCATCGGCCAGATCCCTGAAGTGGCCCACCGCGCTTTCCATGGCGCCCCAATCCATCTGTGTCCGGAAGACCTCGTCGTGATACTCGAAGTACTGGTCCTGTTCGCCCGCGCACCGGGCCGCGCGCGCCGCAAGGAAGGAGTGGGGAAAGAGGCCGGTGGGAAAATCGTGAAAGACCAGCTTGGCCTGTCCCGTCTCGATGTAATCCGTGTCGAGAAGGGGCTTGACGCTCAGTGCGAAGATCGCGCAGTGGTTGCACTGGTAGTCTGCAAACTCCATGATGGTGATCGGCGCGTCCTCATTGCCGTAGACGACGCCCTGCGCAAGATCCACCAGCTCCTGGTCGGTGATCTCACCGAGGTCGACCGGTTCCATCACGGGCGTTCCACCCTGCAGGGCCCACCACACCACCGCGACTCCGGCGACGGCCACCACTCCGAGGACGACATAGAAGTTCTTCATGCTGAAATCTCCACTTGCTGGCTTGACCGGGACTCGCCGACGACCCGCGGCCGGGTCTCATCCGGTCCGGGGCGGCTGTCCCGCGCAATGAAAAAGGTCCAGATCGACCTTGGGAAGATGGGCCGCAGCGGGGCCGGGATCAAGGAAGCCCCGCCGAGACGATCGCCTCCCGCGCGGCCTCCACGTCGGCAAAGCCGGCCAGGACCCGGTCCGCGTCCGCCGCCTCCAGCTGCGCGATGGAATACCGGCCCGTGGCCACCGCCACCGTCGCCGCGCCCACCGCCCGGCCGCACGCGACATCGAGCGGCGTGTCCCCCACGACCACCGTCTCGGTGCCGTGGAACGGCCGGCCCCAGTGCGCGGCGGCGCGCCGGAGCGCAATCGAGGGCAACTCGTTGCGGTCCTCGTGGTCCGAGCCGAACGCGCCGACGGGGAAGTGGTCCCACAGCCCCGCCGAGCGGAGCTTGAGCCGAGCGCCGCCCTCCAGGTTGCCCGTGACGAGACCGATAAAGACATCGCCGCGCCCGGCAAGCTCCCCGATCAGGGCGTGCGCGCCCGGCAGCGCGGTCACCGGATGCGCGGCGATCCGGGCCTCCAGCTCGGTGACGTAGCAGCGGCAGAAGCGTGGCAGGCCGGCCTCGATGTCGCGGAGCGGGAGGCCGGCTTCGGTGAGGAGTTCCCGGGTGATGAGGGGGTCGGTCTTGCCGGAGAAGTCGTGGTCGAACACGGGCCCCGCCGCGCCGAAGGTGCGCTCCAGCGCGTGGGCGAAGGCCGCCCGCGCGGGGCCTCCCCGGGTGAGGGTGCCGTCGATGTCGAAGAGGAGGAGCATGCGCGTGGGTTCGCCGGGCGGCCGGGGTCGCCGGGGGATCAGGTCGCCGGGCGCCAGGCCGCCGGGGCCGGGCCGGAATGCCGGGACGGCCGTGGTGCGCTCGGGGAGTCGGCACCCATGCTACGCCGCCGGGGCCGGGCCGATGATGTCGCCCAGCAGCGACGTGTCCAGGTTGCCGCCCGAGAGGACCGCGCAGACCTTGCGGGGAAAGGGCCCGGCTGCCGGGTCCGGGGCGCCGCCTGGCCCGGCCGCGGCGATGCGCCCCGAAATGAGCGCCGCCACGGTGGCCGCGCCGGAGTACTCCACCACGAGCTTGCGGCGCAGCATCAGGTGACGGGCGGCGCGGAGGATGTCCTCGTCCTCGACCAGCACCACGTCATCGAGGAACGCGGCCGCGTGCGCGTAGGTCAGGTCCCCCGCCCTGGTGGGCGCCAGGCCGTCCGCTATGGTGTCGATCCGCTCCAGGGTCTGCGGCGTACCGGCGTCGAGGGCCCGTCGCATCGTCGGCGCCCCCGCCGGTTCCACCCCGATGATCGTCGCATCCGGCCTGAGGCGCCGCAGCGCGGCCGCGCACCCCGCAACCTGCCCGCCACCGCCGATCGGTACCAGCAGCGTGTCGACCCCGGGCCAGTCCTCCACCACCTCCCGCGCCACCGTTCCCGCACCCGCGATGATCCATGGATGGTCGAAGGGCGGCACCATCACGAAGCCTTCCCTCCCGGCAATCTCCTCGGCCCTCACCCGGCGGTGCTGCGACGTGGTCCCCGCGAACTCGACCCTCGCGCCCAGCCGGCGGGCGCCGTCGCTCTTCACCCGCGGCGCGGTGGTAGGCATCACGACGACCGCCCGCACGCCCTTGAGCCCGGCCGCGAAGGCCATCGCCTGCGCATGGTTACCCGACGAATACGTGATCACGCCCCGCTCAAGTTCTTCCGGCCCCAGCCGCGCAAGGAAATTGCAGGCGCCCCGGGCCTTGAACGAGCCTGTCTTCTGCAGCGACTCGCACTTGAGCCGCACTTCGCAGCCGAGCGACTCCGAAAGGTCCGCGTCCGGGATCAGCGGCGTGCGCACAATCGTCCCCCGGATCCGTTCCGCCGCCGCCTCGATGTCGGTGAGAGAAACCAGCCTCGCCTCGCCCGCCCGGCGCCTCGCCGTCCCGCGTGCGACGCCGGGATTATCCACGGCCTGCCGGGCTAGCAGTCCGTGGAATAAGTCCCCGCTGCATTCGGACGGCGATGCATCCGGGCTGGAACGCGGCGCTCAACCGTCCACGCTGTAATGAGAACATTACCAAACGGAATGTGTTCTTTACATTCCTGGCTCCAAAAGCGCCGCTCTGCGTTGCTCCTTGTGCAAATAGCTCTGCTATTCGCCCTTCGTCGCGCCTTGCCAGCCCGGCGCCTCGCCGCCCTCGGTGCGACGCGGGGACTATCCACGGACTGCTACTCGTCCCCATCTTCGTCGTCCCCGTTGTCACCCACCACCAGGGCCACGTCGACCACCTGGTCCCCCTCGTCCAGGTTCACCAGGCGCACTCCCTGCGTGGCACGGCCGATCACCCTCACCTCGTCCGCCCGCTGGCGGTTCACCACCCCGTTGCGGGTGATCACCATGAACTGGTCGACATCCCGCACCGCCTTCATCGCCACGACCACGTCCTTCTTGCGCGACAGCTTCAGGTTGATCACGCCCTGCCCGCCCCGTTGCTGGAAGCGGTAGTCCTCGATCTCGCTACGCTTGCCCATCCCGCGCTCGGTCGCGACCAGCAGCGTCTCCTCGTCGCTGCGCACCACAACCATCCCGACGACCTCGTCCTGCGGAGCCAGGCGAATCCCCATCACGCCCTCCGTCCGCCGACCCATCGGCCGCACGTCCGCCTCGTTGAAGCGGATGGCCTTGCCGAGCCGCGTCGCCAGGACCACTTCGTTCGTCCCGTCGGTGATCCTCACGTCGATCAGTTCATCGCCCTCGCGGAAGTTGATGGCGTAGATCCCGGCGGCGCGCACGTTGCCGTAGGCCGAAAGCGGGGTCTTCTTCACGACTCCGTTGCGGGTGCAGAAAAGGAGGAACCGGTCGCGGGAGAACTCACGCACCGGCAGCACCGACGCCACCTTTTCGCCCGTGGCCAGCTCCAGGAAGTTGACGATCGGCTTGCCCTTCGCGTAGCGGCTGCCGGCGGGGATGCCCCACACCTTCACCCAGTGGCAGCGCCCGCGGTCGGTAAACGCCATAAGGTAGTCGTGGGTGGACGCAACAAAGAGGTTCTCGACCCAGTCCTCCGCCTTGGTATCCATGCCGGCGATCCCGCGCCCACCGCGCCTCTGCGCCCGGTAGGTATCGATAGGGATGCGCTTCACGTACCCCTGCCGGGACATCGTGAGCACCACCTCCTCGTCGGCGATCAGGTCCTCCACGTCGAAGGAGGAGATCGCGCCGATGATCTGCGAGCGGCGGTCGTCCCCGTAGCGGGCGGACATCTCCCGCAGCTCGTCCTTGATGATCCCCATCCGCACGGCCCGGTCCCCCAGGATGTGCACCAGCTCGGCGATTCGGGACTGCACCTGCGCGAGTTCGGCGTCCAGCTTCTCCTTCTCGAGTCCCGTCAGGCGGGCCAGCCGCATGTCCAGGATGGCGCGGGCCTGTCTCTCCGAGAGCCCAGGCTCGGCGGGCGCATCGTCCGCTCCTGCCCCCTTGTCAACGGTGGCGGCGGACTCCGTCATCCACTCGCGGGAGGCCGCCCGGAGGTTGACGGCCGCCTCCGCCGCGTCACGCGAGGCGCGGATGATCCGGACCACCTCGTCGATGTTGTCGACGGCGATCCTCAAGCCCTCCAGCACGTGCTCCCGCTCCCGAGCCGCGTTGAGGTCGAACTCGCTGCGCCGGACCACCACGGCGTGCCGGTGATCGATGAAGTGGCCGAGCATCTCGCGCAGCGGCATGACCTTGGGCACGCCGTCCACCAGCGCGAGGAAGATCGCGCCGAAGGTGGACTGCATCTGCGTATGCTTGTAGAGGCGGTTGAGGACGACCTGCGGGACCGCGTCGCGCTTCAGCTCCACGACGACGCGCAGTCCGTCCCGGTCCGACTCGTCGCGCAGGTCGCGGATCATGGTGATCTTCTTCTCGCGCACCAGCGCCGCGATCTGCTCGATCAGCCGTGCCTTGTTCACCATGAACGGGATTTCCGTGACGATGATTCTGCGCGCCCCGTCGTCGTCCTCCTCGATGTCGGCGCGCGCCCGGATCACGATGCGTCCGCGCCCGGTCCGGTAGGCGTGCCGAATCCCTTCGCGGCCGCAGATGTAGCCGCCCGTCGGGAAGTCCGGCCCGGTAACTATCTCCTCCAGCGCGTCGTCGGAGAGTTCCGGGTTGTCGATCAGCGCGAGCAGGCCTCCAACCACCTCGCGCAGGTTGTGCGGGGGGATGTTGGTCGCCATCCCGACCGCGATCCCGGACGAGCCGTTGACGAGCAGGTTGGGCGCCTTGGACGGCAGGACCGAAGGCTCCTTCAGCCGGCCGTCGAAGTTGTCGTCGTAGCGGACCGTTTCCTTGTCGATGTCGGCCAGCAGCTCGATCGAGAACCGCTGCAGACGGGCTTCGGTGTAGCGGTAGGCCGCGGCCGAGTCGCCGTCGATCGACCCGAAGTTCCCCTGTCCGTCGACCAGCGGATAGCGCAGCGAGAAGTCCTGCACCATCCGCACCAGGGCGTCGTAGACCGCCGAGTCCCCGTGCGGGTGATACTTCCCCAGCACCTCGCCGACGACCGTCGCGCACTTCTTGTAGGCCCGCCCGGGCGACAGCCCCAGCTCGGACATGGCGTAGAGGATGCGCCGGTGGACCGGCTTCAGCCCGTCGCGCACGTCGGGGAGCGCGCGCTGCACGTTGACGCTCATCGAATAGTCGATGAACGACTCGCGCATCTCCTGTTCGAGGATTCGTTCGAGGACTCTTTCGCCGGTGCTTTTCTGGTCGTCTTCGGCCATGCGGTGGGGCGGTGGGAAAGAGCGGGGGGCCGGGGGGCCGCAGGGGGTCCGAGCGGGATGGAAACGGGGCTCGGGGAGCCTTTAATCATAGCGGATTTCGGGGGGTGATTCAAGGGGTGGAGGGCGGTGGGAGCGGGCACCTCCCACCCCCTCCCCTCGTCGTCACCGGCCGGCGACCGGCGGGTCCGGTGTCAGAACGGACATTCCTCCGCCGTAACGGCCGTACCGTCCTCGCTCCGTAGACGGAAACGATGCACAAAGTCGAGGTCCAGTTCGTTGGAGGAGATGCCGTGCAGCTCGCCGCCCGGGCCGACCTCCACCCTCCTCAGGCCGACCGGAGCGGACACCGTGGCGCGGTACCTGCCACAGTTGTCCAGGACATCCCAGGTCGATCCTGCTTCCGTCTCGGGCTCCTCCCGCTGAACCCACAGCCATCCCTCGGGCGACGACGCGAGGGCGGCAAGGATCGGGACGAACTCGTCCTCTGCCGCCGGCGGAGGCGGGACATCGCCCACCCGCAATGTGAGAATCGTATCCCCGGTGAAGGTGAGCCTGTCGAAGCGATACCTCGATCGGTGCGCCAGCCACAACGTTCCGCCGCTCTCCACCGCCCACACAAGTCGTGGATCCTCGGGCCGTACCCATCGCGCCGAAATCGTGCTGCCCTCGCGATTGGCAACTGTCTCAGGGGGGGCGGTCTCCACCATTCTCCTTGACTCGATCATCAGCGTGTCTCCGGGTAGCATCTCGTGGTCCTCGGACACCCGCGACCGAACCACATGGACAACCGTGGCGTCCCCCTCATCCGGGTCACCCAAGAACCCTACGTCCACGACGGAAAACACCGAGCCGTCCGTGCCGGCGGCGATCACGCGCCGGGATATCGGAACCTCGCCAGGCATCCACCCGCGGCCGGGGCGTTTCCATACGCGCCGGCTCAACTCGTTCCCGAGCGTGTCGACAACCATCAACTGGTAGCCATTGCCGATCCACAGCTGGCCGGGCGCTCGCCACGTGATTCGATTGGTGCTGCCGTACCTGAACTCCCCCGGTCCTTCGCCTTCACGAGCCATGGTCCTCAGGTAGGCGCCGTCCCGGCCAAAGCCCCGGACCTCCTCTGAACCGACATCCAGTACGTAGATGCTCCCCCCTGGGTCCACCGCGATGTCGTGGATGTCACCGAACCCCTCCGGCCCGTCGCCCATGACGTTCCCCAGTCCGAGTTCCTCGACCAGGCGCCACGCCCCGGCGTCTGTGTCCCGCCGAGGAAACTCGGTTGTCACCACGGGACGGCCTGCAACCGTGTCGACCACGACCTCCTGTGGAGCGGGACCGGACAAGCCATCAACCGCATGGATGGACGGAGGCGCCAGCGCGAACAGAGTTGCCAATCCGAGGGTGCCGACCGCAGACAACCAACTCATGCCTGCGCCCCTGGAGTTGCCCCGCTATGACGGACACTTTTCCATTGGTGCCAACCAAGGAGGTGAGCCATGGCGGGAAGCGGGAAGGGGCGGTATCCGCCCGAGTACAAGGATCGGATGGTCGAGCTGGTGAGGGCCGGGCGTAGTCCGGGGTCACTGGCGCAAGAGTTCGAGCCTTCGGAACAGACGATCCGGAACTGGGTGAAGCAGGCGGATCTGGACGAAGGACTGCGGAGCGACGGTCTGACGACGGAAGCG
>JAJDVT010000143.1 GCA_022826005.1 Gemmatimonadota bacterium
TCGCCCCGGTTGTAGCTGGTGACCACGATCGCCCGGAAATTGATTCCCGACTGCATGGATATCTCCAGGAGCCCATTGGCGGTGTCCTCGGTGCTCTCGATGTCGTCCGGCAGTTCGCCGGGCGGGAGGAACTGGTAGCCCGTGACCAGTGCGCGCAGGGCGACATCCACGAGGGGGTTCGGGGTCTCCGACTGGTCGCCCGGCTCCAGCACCAGCGAACGGGTCAGTTGCCGGGCGTCCTCCCCGGGGATGGTCCAGGTGGAGTCGATGGCGGCGCCTTCGAAGACCATGCTGTCCGCGCTCGTGGCCCGAACCTCCAGCGTGCGCACGTTCAGGCGCCCGCCGCCGCCCTGGGGGGCGCATGCCGCCAGACCGATCGCCGCAAGAATGGCGAAGGCCGACACGCGCGTGCCGCCGGTGCATCTTCCGTGTCTGTCGTCCCTTGTCTCTGTCATGACTCCGGGTTTCCCGCTGGTTCGAGTGGTTGAGGTCGATCCTCCAATATAGCCGCGCTCGCCGCATCTTCTTCCCCGCCCGCCGCGTCAGGATCCACTCCCTCCTTCTCGCGGTGGGCCAGATCCGCCGCGCGCGTCACGGCGGACCCGACCAGCAGGGCCGCGCCCGACACCGCGGCCATGCACAACAGCACCAGTACCGGGGGTGCGAGACGGGGAATCAGGAAGAGCCCGTAGATCAGGAATCCGGTCGCGGCGCCCAGCAGCGCGGGCCCTCCCCCGGCCACGGTTCCCCCCTCCGCATCACGGCTGCCCGCCCGGCACACGAGCCCGAGCACCGATCCCGCCATGTACAGCGGGAGCGCAGCCAGCAGCGCGAGCGCGGCCGCCTGTCCGCCTCCGTTCCACACCTCCGACAGGCCGCCGAAGTAGCCCCACAGCGAGGTGAGGACGCCGGCCAGCCCCAGCGACACCAGGGTGAGGTGCAGGTGTCGCCGAAGGTGCCGGGAGATTTCATCCGCGGGCACGCGGGTGGCGAAGAGCAGCCCCGCCCCCGCCGCCGCGGCCTCGGTTGTGAGGACGACGGTGGTCGCCCGCAGTAGTCCGGCTCCCTCGTAGAGGATCAGCCCGGCGGCCATCTCGCCCATGACGCCCATCACCCCGCCGATCAGAAACGCCGCCAGATGCGTCCGGCGGATCGTCGTACCCATGCCCGTCATCGCCCGTACTCGCTTCGGAAGAACACCAGCGGGTCGCCTTCCCCGGCCCCACACCCCAGCACTTCACCCACCACGATGGAGTGGTCGCCCGCCGGATGCACGGCCCGGATCGCGCAGTCCAGCCAGGCGAGCGCGTCCGGCAGGACCGGGCTCCCGGAGGAGCTGTCGCGGAACTCGACCCCCGCGAACCGCTCGCGGTGGGTTCCGCGCGCGAAGCGATGCGCCATCTCTTCCTGGTCGCTCGCCAGCACGCTGACCGCGAACGATCCCGAAGCGATGACGGGGTCGTGCGAGTTGCCGCTCCGGTCGAGACACACCAGCACCAGAGGCGGGTTCAGCGAAACCGAACTGACTGCGTTGACCGTCAGCCCGTGCACGGAACCGTCGAGCCGGCTGGTGACCAGCGCCACCCCGGTCACCAGGTGGCTCATCACGTCGCGAAACCGGTTCTCGTCTACCATCGCGTCCACCCCTGAGGCGACCGCTGCCGTCCGCGGCGCCTCACATCCGGCTGCCATTGCCAGCATTCCCCGCTCCGGCGCATTCAATCGGCCTCCTCCAGGAGCGCCTGGTAGTGCGCGTAGCGGCTCCTGGCGACCCCGCCCGAACGGACACTCTGGTGAACCGCGCAGTCGGGTTCATGCACATGGCTGCATCCCCGGAATCGGCAGCCCTCCCCGAGCGCCCCGATCTCCGGGAAACATCGGTCAAGTCGTTCCGCCGGGACACTCCAAAGGCCGACATCCCCGAACCCCGGCGTGTCCGCCACCAGGGTGCCGTCCGAGAGCCGAAGCAGGCGGCTGGTCACCGTGGTGTGCCGGCCGGTACCGGTCTTGCGGCTGAGCTCGCCGATGCGCAGGCGTAACGAGGGGTCGAGCCGATTCAGGAGGCTGGACTTTCCCGTCCCCGAGGGACCCACCAGCGCACAGATGCCGCGCACGGCGACCGAGCGCAGCCGATCGAGACCGAGGCCCGATTCGGCGCTGGCGAGGACGACCTCGTATCCGATCCGACGATAGAGCTCGCGCACCGGTTCCGAGGCGGCGGGAGCTCCCGGCAGGTCCTGCTTGTTGATCACCAGCGTGCAGGGAAGCGCGTTGGCCGCGCACACGGCGAGGATGCGGTCCAGATAACCCAGACTGAGATTCGGGTCGCGCGCGGACATCACCACGACGACCCGATCGAGATTGGCCGCCATCACCTTCGCCGTGCGCCCGTACGCCCCCCGGCGCAGGAAAACGGTCGTGCGCGGGAGCACCTCCTCGACGGTGGCGTCGCCGCCGTCCAGCGCCACCCTGACGCGATCGCCGATGACCACTCGGCCTCCCTGCCAGGGCCTGGCCTTGAGGCGTCCGCGGAGCGAGGAGTCGACGGAGGTGCCGTTGTCGAGCTGGACGCGGTAGACGCCGCCGACGACTTCGTGAACCCGGCCGACGGAGGTCACAAGCCGGCGATACGGTGAGCCCGGACGGGTGCCTCGGAGAACGGAGACCTCCCGCAGGGGAGGAAGGGTGCGAGGCGGCGCCGCACCCCTACGTCACGCGGCGAAGGATTCCAGGGCGGATCCCTTCTCGCCGTCCCGCAGGCGGCGCAGCGCGCGGTCGCGCAGCTGGCGAATCCGCTCGCGCGTGACCCCCAGCATGTTGCCGATCTCCTCAAGCGTGTGCTCGCGCTCGCCCTGCAGCCCGAAATAGAGGCGCAGGACCTTGGCGTCGCGGGCCTCGAGCGTTGTGAGCGCCACGTTGACGGACTCGGCAAGCAGCCGGGCTTCCACCCCCAGCTCGGGCTCGGTGGCCTCCTCTGTCAGGAACCGCTCCACCAGTTGGGAGTCCTCGCTGTCGCCGATGGGTGCGTCGAGGCGGATTTCGGCGGCGTTCAGCGTCTGGAGCGACTCGATCAGCTCGGGCGTGAGCCGGGTGGCCTTGGACAGCTCCTCGGGGGAGGGCTCGCGGCCGCGCTCCTGCCGCAGCCGCTCCTTCTCGCGGAAGATGCGCGCGAGGTCGGAGGCGCGATTCAGGGGAACGCGCACCGAACGGCCCTGATTGGCCAGGGAAGCCAGGATGGCCTGGCGGATCCACCACACGGCGTAGCTGATGAACTTGACGCCCTGCTCGGGATCGAACTTCCGTGCCGCCGTGACCAGGCCGACGTTGCCCTCCTGGATCAGGTCCGTGAGCGATACGCCCCGATTCTGATACTTCTTGGCCACGCTGATGACGAACCGCAGGTTGGCTCGCGCCAGTTCCTGCACCGCGTCCTCGTCGCCGAGTTGAGCCCGGGCCCCCAGCTCCTTCTCCTGCTCCGGGGTGATCAGTTCGTGCCGGCTGACGTCGCGCAGGTACTGGTCGAGCGCACTCTGCTCCTCCACCCCGGTGTCAAAACCGACGAGCAGGCTGGTCGAACGCTTCTTCCGTCGAGGACCCACCTTCTTTCGCCGAACCACCTTCTTTCGACGAACCACTTTCTTTCGCAGCGTAGCGGGCATTCTGAGAACGGTCTCCTTGTCAGCCCCGGCGACCTGTCGGCGCGCTGTTGTCGCATTCGTGTCGGCCCCGCATACCCACGCACGAAGCGTAGGATCCGCAGCCCTTAACAGTAATAAGATATCCGGAATTGTCCAGCACCCCGGATTCAGGTGCCACGCATCCTAAACCCCACCGCCACCGGGGTTCCTTGCGCCTGATGAGGTCGGGCGACACATGAGCCCAAGCGGCAGTCCGCCCGCGCATCGTTCCGATTCCCGGGGCCGGCAAACGGCTGCCGGCGCCTCCTGCGCGGCCGGCCGGATCCTGGCTCCGGGAGATGCCCTAGGGGCCGGATCCCGTCGCCGCGGACCTCGCGCGCTCCCCGGGTGGATTCCCGTTCGTCTCCGTAATCAGACCGATGACCTCGTCGGGCGCGAGTGACCTCTTTTCGAGGGTGAAGACGCGGAGCACCCGGGAGGTACGGTAGAGCTCGCGGGCCACCCTGGGAAGGTCGATGACGCCGGGGATGCCGGTCTTGCCTAGCCTCTCGGAACGCCCGCTGCGGCGGCGCACCAGGAGGTCCAGCTGGAACATGGCGGGCTTGCAGGGGAAGTCGATCACGACCTCGCCGGGCTCCAGGGAGAGCGCCTCGGCGAGCTGGTCCTCAAGCCGGCGGCGTTCGGGACCCGGGGCCTCGATCCAGGGGGGGAGGCTCCGGTCGCCCAGGTCGGCGGCGGTGAGTTCGGCGGCGCGCTTCGGGAGGCGACGGGCCCTGAGGGCCGGGAGCCAGCGGCGGCGGATGCGGTCGGCGACGGCCCCGCCGCGGGTCTGCGCGCGGCGACCGATCAGGTGCAGGAGCTCGTCGTCCGTCGGGCCCGCCAGTTCACGCCCCCCGACCAGCCCCGCGGCCACCGCGTCGTTGACGATGCGCGCGCAGAGCACCGTGCCCGCGCGCACCGCGTGGTGCCAGTACACGTTGCGGAACATCTGGTACTTGGCGAACAGCAGGGATTCCAGCGCGGTGACCGCCTTCTCGTCCACCCCCACCTCGAACGCGCCGCTCTCCGGGTCCTGGAGAATGACCAGGCCCTGCAGGAGGCGCTCGACATCCACCTCGCCGTAGGGGACTCCGCAGGAGCGCGCGTCGCGCTTGAGGTAGTCCATCTTGTCCATGTCGAGGCTGCCGTGCACCAGGCCGCGCAGCGGGGCGGTGCTCTCGCCGCGGATGAGCGCGCCGATCTCTGCGGCGGCCCCGCGTCCCAGCCCGGCCAGCGCCTCCCGAACTTCGGGCGACTCCAGAAAGTGTTCCGCGACCGCCTCGTGGTCACCCGGGTGATCGTCGCCGCGCAGGTCGTCGAGCGCGTGCGAGAAGGGGTAGTGGCCGATGTCGTGAAGGAGGCCCGCGTACGGTACCAGTTCGGCCCCCTTCCACACGTGGTCGGGGAGGGATTCCCGCTTCCTCAGGCTCCGCAGGGCGGCGCTCACCAGGTGATACACGCCGAGCGCGTGGGCGAAGCGGGTGTGGGTGGCGCCCGGATAGACCAAGTGGGCCAGACCTAGTTGGCGGATGTAGCGCAGCCGCTGGAACGCGGGGGCGTCCGTGATGCGGGTGGCGGTTGCGTCCAGCCGGATGGAGCCCCAGATCGGGTCGCGAATCAGGGTGGGCGCGTTCCGGGAGGACATGCGGGGAGGTCTGCCGGCGCGGTCAGCCCTCGCCGCGGCCCATCCCGCGGATGATCTCGAACTCCTCCCGGCGCACCGGCTGGACCGAGAGGCGCGAGTTCTTCACCAGCACCATCTCGCTCAGCGCCGCCACCTGGCGGATGTCCTTCAGCGACACCACCTCGGCGAACTTCTCCACGAACTCCACGTCGACCATGTACCAGCGAGGCTTCGCCGGGTCGGACCTGGGGTCGTAGTAGTGCTCCTTGGGATCGAAGGCGAAGTGATCCGGATAGGCTTCCTTGCACACGCGCGCCAGCCCCGCGACGCCCGGCGGCCTGGCCATGCTGTGGTAGAAGAGCACCTCGTCTCCCACGTGCATGGCCTGCATGTTGTTGCGTGCCCCGTAATTGCGGACGCCTTCCCACCAGGTGTAGCCGTCCCGCTCCAGGTCGTCGATCGAGTAGACGCCCGGTTCCGTCTTCATCAGCCAGTATTTCTTCGCCATCTGGGCTCCCTGTCCCGGCGCTGCCCCAGGCCGGTTTCTCGGATTTCGGCGCGAGCTCGGCCCGCGGTGCCTCGACGCTACTCCGGTCCCGCCGCGCGCACCTCCTCCGGGGCGGCGTCGGCGAAGCTTGAGAAGTTGTCCCGGAACATGGCCGCCAGCCGGCCCGCCGCGCGGTCGTAGGCCTCCGGGTCGGCCCAGGTGGAGCGCGGGGTCAGAACCCGTGCGGGCACCCCCGCGACCTCTCGCGGCACCGCGAGTCCGAAGACCGGATCGGTGCGTGTCGGCACCCCGTCCAGCGAACCGTCGAGCGCTGCGCGAATCATCGCGCGCGTGTGCGGAAGGTCCATGCGCCTGCCGGTGCCGAACCCGCCTCCTGTCCAGCCGGTGTTCACCAGCCAAACCTGCGAGCCGTGGCGGCGCAGCTTCTCGCCCAGGATGCGCGCGTAGACGCTCGGGTGCATCGGCAGGAAGGGCGCGCCGAAGCAGGCGCTGAAGGTCGCGCGCGGGTCGGTCACGCCCCGCTCCGTGCCCGCCACCTTCGCGGTGTACCCCGACAGGAAGTGGTACATCGCCTGCTCGGGAGTGAGGCGCGCAATGGGCGGCAGCACGCCGAAGGCGTCGGCCGTGAGGAAGAAGATGTTGTCGGGATGACCGCCCCGGCCATCCGGCACCGCCCCGGGGATGTAGTGGATGGGATAGGAGGCGCGCGTGTTCTCCGTGAGGGTGTCGTCGTCGAGGTCCAGCTCGCGCGTGTCCTGGTCGAAGATCACGTTCTCGAGGATGGTCCCGAACATCCGCGTGGTGCGATGGATCTCGGGTTCGTTCACCGGGGAGAGCCGGATCACCTTCGCGTAGCATCCGCCTTCGAAGTTGAAGATGCCGTCGTCGCTCCAGCCGTGCTCGTCATCGCCGATCAGACGGCGCGCGTGGTCCGCGGAAAGCGTCGTCTTGCCGGTTCCCGAGAGCCCGAAGAAGAGCGCGGTGTCCCCTTCCTCGCCGATGTTGGCCGAGCAGTGCATGGGAAGCGCGCCCTTGCCGGGCAGGAAGAAGTTCATCGACGAGAATATGGACTTCTTGATCTCGCCGGCGTAGCGCGTACCGGCCACGAGCACGGTCCGCTCGGCCAGATTCACGACCACCGCGGTGCCGCTGCGGGTGCCGTGGCGCGCCGGGTCGGCCTGGAGAAGAGGCGCATGCAGCACGACGAAGTCGGGGCGGATGGCGGCCAGTTCGCCGGCGGACGGGCGCAGAAACATGTTGTACACGAAGAGCGTGTGCCAGGCGCTCGGGCTGACCACGCGAACCGAGATCCGGTGTGCCGGATCGGCTCCGCAGTGGGCATCGCGCACGAAGAGCTCGCGCGCGTTCAGGTATTCGATGATGTCGGTCCGGAGCGCCCGGTAATGCGCTTCGCTCATGGGGCGGTTGATCGACCCCCAGTCGATCTGGTCGGCCGTGGAGGGTTCCTCGACGGTGAAGCGGTCGTTGGGGGAGCGGCCCGTGTGCGGGACGGTGACCGCGGCAAAGGGACCCATGTTCACGAGATGGCCCTCGCCCCGGGCAAGGGCGGCCTCGCAGAGCTGTGCGGGCGAGAGATTCCAGTGGATGTTCCCCGAGGGGGTCAGACCGTGGGCGTCGAGTTCGACGGCGGTGCGTGAGGGGGTTGGAGACATGTCGAGGGCAGGCAGGGTCATGAGATCCGGGAAACTCCGGGCTGGATGGAAGAGGTCAGCGGCCCCAAACACGATCCTCCGCGGGCCTCTCGAATCACGACGCCGCGCGGAGGAGTCAACGGTTCCAATCTTATTCGCGAGAACGGGCGAGGGTCAACGGGGGCGCAGTCGGCCGGGAACATCGGACCCGCGGGTGCCATAACATGGAAGGCCGACTTCGGGCAGATTACCGGTTTTTCGGGGTCCGCTTCCCGCCAGTTCCGAGTCAACTTGCCTTCGGGCAACATTCCACGGCGCCCTTGCCTCATCTCGCAGTTCAGGCTCCGCCTGCGGGCGCGGCTTCCGTTTACGTCCGCCCGTTCGGCTGCCTCCCGGCTCTGAGCCGCGCACCGTGCCGCTTCCCCGCGCGCTCCCTGCTCGGGTTCCTCTCCGCCAGCCTGCTGTTCGGGCTCCTGGCGGTAGCTCCGGCGCGCGCACAGGCCCCCGGCGACGACGTCGCCTGCGAGGAGGGACCGGTCTCGCGCATCATCATCGAAAGTCAGCCCATCTTCGACCCGGGACCCCCGTCCCAGCCGCGCATCCTGCGCTGGACGCGCGGGCTCGCGAACTTCATGCACGTCGACACGCGGGAGGGATTCATCGCCGGCGAACTGCTGTTCGGCGAGGGGGACTGCCCGGACCTGTTTCTCTTCGAGGAATCCGAAAGGATCCTGCGCGAACTCGGCTTCATCGCTACCGCGGACATCGTCGCGGAGCCACAGCCGGACGGCACCCGCCACGTGCGGGTGACGACGCGCGACGAGTGGACCACCAAGATCCAGATCGACGTGACCGTCGACGACGGGCTGCAGTTCGAGGGCGCGAGCGTGGTGGAGGAGAACTTTCTGGGTTCGGGCAACCTGATCGGCGCCTTCTACCAGGAGCGCAAGCAGCGGCAGGACTACGGACTCACCCTGCACTCCACCCGCCTCGCCGGTACGCGGCTGGACGGGCGCTTCAACGCGGGCCGCACGCGCTCGGGCAGCTTCACGGACGCGATGCTGGTGTACCCTTTCGTTGGAGAAGTGGGGCGATTCGCGGGGCGGCTGCGCTTCCATCGTCGCGAGTCGCTCTTTCCGTACGTGCTCGACCCCTCGCTGGAATACAGCTACGCCCTCCTTCCGGAGCTCGCGGAGCGGATCGAAGCCACGCAGGCGTATCGCTTTGGTGAGCCGGGGAATCTGACCCTCCTCGGTTTCGGCATCACGCACGAAACACTGCGCTTCGACGAATATCCGGACTCCGTGTCGCTCGTTCGGGGTCTGGATTTCGGCAACCTGCTCGACGACGAACCGGGCATCGGCTCCCGTCTTGCCGGCCAGACGCGCGGGCACGATCTCACCCGTTTCAATCTGCTCCTCGCCAGGCGCAAGGTGCGTTTCGAGACCCGGAGCGGACTGGATGCGGTAAGCGGGGAGCAGAGCGTGCCACAGGGCGTCGATCTCTCCCTGACGCTCGGGCCGCGGCTGCCGCTGGGACGGTGGCTGTCGACGGCCCAGGCGTCGCCGGCCGCGCTCGCGAGCGACTTCATGGGCCGCGTCTCGTTCTTCGGGGGCGTGGGGTCGGCATCGGCGGTGCTGCTGGTGAATGCGGACACGGAAGCCCGGCGGGTAAGGTTCGAGGACGAGGCGTCGGGGCGCTGGCGGGACATCTTCTCCGAGGCAGACCTGCTTGCCTACTGGCAGCCCGGCGTGGGCTTCGCCAGGACGCTGGTCGCGCGGGTCTCCGCAGCCGGCGGCTGGAGCACCATCTCGCCCTTCCAGCTGACTCTGGGAGGCCGGGACGTGGTGCGCGGGTACAAGGAGGAGGACTTTCCGGCGGGCCGCCGGGTGGTGGCTTCCTTCGAGAATCGCGTGGATCTGCGGTGGCCTGCCCCGAACTCGATCGACCTGGGGATGACCTTCTTCGCCGATGCCGGACGGGCATGGGCAGGCGATGTGCCGTTCGGCATGGACACCGGCTGGAAGACGGCCGTCGGCGCCGTGTTGCGTCTCGCATTCCCGGCGGGCTCGAGCCGCGTCACGCGCATCGACCTGGCCTGGCCGGTTGGCGCCGACTCGGGGCGCGGGCCCATGTTCCGCGCGAGTGCCGGCGACTTCATCGGCCTGGTGCGTGGATTCGCCGACGCGCAGATGGTCCGCAGCCGGCGCTCCGGCGTGGACACCAACTTCGAAGGGGTTTCGAGGTAGCCCATGTCCAACATCAGAGAGATACCCGAATCCGAAGCCACCGGCCTCCTGCGCAGGCTGTACGGCGAAGCGCGGGACCGGGCGGGCCGGATCTGGAACATCGTGCGGGTGATGAGCCTGAACCCCCGGGTCATGCAGACCACCATGCAGTTCTACCGCACGCTGATGTTCGGGTCTTCTCCGCTGAACCGCTGGCGCCGTGAGATGCTCGCCGTGGTCACCTCGAAGGTGAACGGCTGCTTCTACTGAGAGCAGGCGCACGCGCATGATCTCCGGGAAGAGATCGAGGAGCTTTTCGAGAGCGACGAGGAGCGGGACGCCTTCGTGCACGCCATCGTGCGCGACTGGCGCGAGGCGGGGCTGTCCGCGGCGGACCAGGCGCTATGCGACTATGCGGAGAAGCTGACCCTGCGGCAGTCGGAAGTGGGGGCGGACGACCTCGAAGTGTTGCGCGGCCATGGCTTCGACGACCGGGCAATCCACGACGCGACCCAGGTGATCGGGTATTTCAACTACATTACGCGGGTAGCGGACGGGCTGGGGGTGGAGCCGGAGACGTTTGTGCAGCCGTGGGGGAAGGGGTGACGTGACATCCCGGTCACCCTCCCCGGACCTTCCTACAACGCCGGCCGCGCCCGGTGGTGCCCGGTCACCTGCTGGAAGGCGTCCGCGACGATGAGCGCAATCTCATCCCGACCGGGAGCGGCCGCCACCTGCATCGACAGCGGCATTCCCTCCACCTCGGAGAACCCGGTGGGGATGGCGACGGCCGGTGCCCCCGACAGGTTCCACAGATTGGTCTTGCTCCCGGTCGACTCCCGGGGACGCGGGGGATCCTCACCCTCGACCAGTCCGGCAATGTCGTCCGCCGGGTGAATGAGCACGTCGCATTCATCGAAGACGGTGAGGAACTGATCGCGCCAGTGCCGGCGCACCCGCTGGGCCTGTACGTAGGCGTGCCCCGGCATCAGCACACCCGAAGCGACCCGCGAACGGTAGGCCTCGGACATGTTGTCGGGCTGCGTCAGCAGGTTGTGCCGCTGATACGCTCCCACCTCCGCGCTTCGGATGATCAGGTAGAAAGAACTCAGGCTCGTGAGTCCGGGGAAGAGCACGCTGGTGCGCACGGTGCGGACCGTAGCCCCCAATGATCTCATGACCTCCACCGCTTCCCCGAAGGCACCCAGTTGCTCGTCGTTGGGCACGCCCATGAGGAAATCGTCTTCGGCGGGGACGCCCACCACCACCCGCTCGAGGGGGTTGGGCCGGGGCTCCCAATAGAGCGCCTCGGCGGTCCGGTAGCGGGCCACCTTGCGGGAGTGCGGGTCCAGTGGGTCTTCACCACCCACCGCGTCCAGCACCAGCGCCGCGTCCCGGGCGCTGTGCACCATCGGGCCGGGGTGGTCCATGGACCACGCGAGGGGGAGGACCCCGTGCAGGCTGATGGCTCCATAGGTGGGTTTGAGCCCCGTGATGCCGCAGTTGGCGGCCGGACCACGGATTGAACCGCCGGTGCAGGTGCCCATTCCCACCATGAACTGGGACGCCGCGACACCCGTCGCGGAGCCCGTGCTGGATCCGCCGGCAACTCGATCGAAATCCCAGGGGTTCTTTGCAGGCCATTGGTCCGCAGTGGCCAGTTCGCTGGTGCCCACCTTGCCCACGATGACGGCTCCCGCGGCCTTGAGCCTTGCCACGGAGGTCGCGTCGAAGGAGGGAGTGAAGCCGCTGTAGAGACCGGAGTTCCCTTCGGTGACCTTGCCCTCCGTCAGGTAGATGTCCTTCAGCCCCACGGTGATTCCGTGCAGAGGTCCGAGGTAACGCCCCGCAGCGATCTCGTCCTCGGCGGCTTCCGCCTGGGCCATGATCTCGTCGGCCGGGTACTGGTTCACGAAGGTCTCGATCCGCGGCTCGGTTTCCGCGATGCGTTCGAGGGTCACCTCGGCCAGCTCGACGGGAGATACGATTCGCCGGCGGATCAGATCGGCCGCCTGCCACACCTCCAGGTCGTAGAGCGGGACCTCCTGCGGTTCGACCGGCGGGATGGTCCAGCGCGGCTGCCGCGACATGGGCACCCACGGCGCGGCCGCAGCCGCGGCCCCGGCCTTCACGAAGCTTCGGCGCGTGAGTGCCGTCCCTCCGGCGGCGATCATGGCAGCCACTCCGGCACGTGCTTCGTGACCGGGGGAGGCGTTTCCTGCTGCGGCATCCCGGCCAGGATCGCCTCGCACTCGGCGAGCCCGTTCAGCACGTCGGCGAAGACGGTGGTGGGCAGTTGGTTCTCGGCGAGCCCGACGACTTCGGCGAGTCGGCGTGCGTGCTCGAGCGCGGCTTCATCCGTGTACGGGGTCTGCATGGGTCCTCCTTCGGTGACGGCTCCCCTCAGAACGCCATCAGATACGTCAGCTTCACCACGCCCGTGCGCCGCTGCCAGCGCGGCTCGCGCGGGTCGAGGAGGTCGCCCGTCAGGTAGCCGGTGTCGATGACCACGAAGAGGTCGCTGCCGGGCGTGTGGATCCAGTCGATGCGGATGTTGGCCTGCAGTTCGCGGGAGTGATTGTCCCACTGCACCAGGGCGTTGGCGAAGAGTTTGCGGCTCACCGCGCCCTGGATGTTTGCGCTTATCAGGTGGGTCGAGAAATCCCCGTCGTCGACCGGTAGCGAGACGCCGTTCCACGCGTATCTGCCGCCAATGGTCAGGTGCGGGCCGGTGATCCAGGTGGCGCCGCCTCCGATCTCGGTCCGCGTCCCGGACCAGAAGTCGCCGATGGATCCCTGCAGCGCCCCGGAGAAGGTGCGGCTGTCGTTGGTGCGCAGGTGCGCCGAGAACCGGCGAAAGCCGTAGTCTCCGGCCGAGAGCACGCGTCCCCTGATGCGGGCCGGTGCCTGCAGGCTCTCGAAGCGCTCGCTGAAGGCGAGGTTGGCGACCTCGCCGGTCTGGAAGTTGAGTCCGGCGCTCGCGCGCCACTCGTGCGTCTGCTTGATGCCGTCCATGCCTCGGATGTGGTGGCCGCTCATTTCCATCGTCAGTTGTCGCGCCCAGGTACTCGACTCGAAGCGGGGCGTGACCCCGACGCGGCCCTGCCACCGGTCCTGGTCGGTGCGGGGCACGAACCCCAGCGCCGGCTGGAAGCCATCGTCGATGATCAGACGCGAAACACCCGCGACGTACAGGTCGTTCTGGAGCACCAGCTCGGCGGAGGCGGCGCTGGCGTTGCCCGCTTCGCGCGGACCCGCGGATCCCGCGTTACCTCCGGGGGGTCCCCCGACATCCAGGGGAGCCTCGCTGAAGTCCGGATTCCACACCCGCGCAGCCCACACATTGAACGCGCTGCTGCTCCAGAAGCGGCTGGAGAAGTCCACTCCGGCGCTGCGGTCCCAGCCGTTGTCGTGGTCGAGGCTGGTGATGATCCCGCCCAGCGTCGTGCGCGGCCGCAGATCCGTCCTCAGCCGCACCACGGAGTTCCAGGCGGCCGGCAGTGCGACCGCGTCGTCCGAATACCCGCGCGTGCGCAGCCCAAGCGCGCCGATCGAGAGCGGTCCCGCCTGCCCCGTCAGCCGCCCCCCTCCCGCGATGTCGCCCTGGAGGCCGACCCGCCGGCTGAAGAAGACCTCGGTCTGCCGCGGCGTCCCGAACTGGAAGAGCCCGGCCCGCTCCAGAAAGAACTCCCGCTTCTCGGGATAGAAGAGGTCGAAGCGGGTGAGGTTGATCTGGACGTTGTCGGACTCCACCTGTGCAAAGTCCGTGTTCCAGGTGAGGTCGAAGGTGAGGTTGGAGGTAAGCGCGTACTTGACGTCGACACCCACGTCCGTCTGCCCCTCGAAGCTCGCGTCTCCCGCCATCCGTTGCGTTCCGGCGGTCGCGAACGGCTTGACCTCGGCGTAGCGCCCGCGCCGGAGGCCGCTCAGCCCTTCGAGGGTGGCGTAGCGCGACACCTGCGAGATGCCCGAGCGGTACTCCTGGCCGATGTGCGGCCAGAACACGCTCTCGTTCTTGCGCCGGATCGAGCGCATGAAGGCGATGCCCATGGTGGGCTCGTCCACGTCCGGAAAACGGATGGTGGTGAAGGGGATCTCGAGCTCGAGCACCCAGCCGTCCTCGGTAACGCGCGTCTCGCTGGTGAAGACCCCGTCCCAGTTCCAGTCGTCCAGGGTCATGCTCTCGTCGGAGATGAGGGCGTCGTCCTGCGTCCCCAGCGCGCCGACCTCGAAGATGTAGGCGTTGCGGCGGTCGTGATACGTGTCCAGCGCGACGATGACGCGGTCGTCCTTGTCGATGCGCCCGCCCCGGTGCAGGATGCTCCGCCGGATGAGCGAGGGCTCGGAGTCGTGAAAGACGAAGCCGAAGTAGAGGGCGTTGGCGTCGTAGCCGATGCGCACCTCGGTGGGCTCGCTGGCGGGCGCGCCGTCGACCGGGTCGCGCTGGCGGAAGTCGGTGACCGGCTCGATCATCGCCCAGAAGGGCTCGTCCAGCACCCCGTCGATGGTGGGGGGACGGGGAACGGGGGTGGCGGTCGCGCGCATCTCCGGCACGGGGGCCTGGGCTGCAGCGGGTGCGGGGGCCAGGAGGGCCGCCAGTACCGGGAGGAAAACGGCCCGGGCGAAACCCCCGGGCCTCGGCGAATTCATCCCGCGGAACCCTCCCGCGGCTCATGCACCGGCTCCCGGATCCAGCGTCCGGGCTTCGCGCCCGTGAACTCTCCGTCCAAAACGACCGGCATCCTGCGCCTATTCACCTCCGCTCCGCGGCCACAGAGCCCCCTGGTGCTCTGCGGTCACCGGTCCGGTCCCCATGA
>JAJDVT010000107.1 GCA_022826005.1 Gemmatimonadota bacterium
CCGCGCCGGATCGTCCGGGCGAGCCCAGCCGTGTTCGTGGTTGAAGGCGTCACGGAGTGGCCCGAAGGTCTTCTCCCAGCCCGGCGGCGCGATGTTGAGGCGGATCGCCTAAGGTCAGAATCACGGCAGGAAATCGGCTAACTACTTACAGGGCTGCACGATCTGCGTTTCCTGCCGTTGTACTGGACCTTGCTGGACCGTGCCGCGAAAGCGGGAAGAACCGACCTGAATGGCGGGACTCCCGCGCCCATCCCGCCTCCTCACCGATGGTCCCGGAAGCCGACCTCACCGTCGCCCCGAGAAGCCGGATCAGCCGTTCGTGGACTGCAACTCGCGTATGGAGACCAAGGCGGTCCACGATGCCCCGAGTCGGGTGCTGGCTCGCGCCCTTATGGTGCGGGAGCCAGCACACGCCACGTTTAACGTTGGCGGCTGGCGAGGGGGCTGTGCCCCCTTCGACCCCCCAGCTTCCCGACCAATGTCGGAGCATCTGATCGGGGCGGATGTAGCTGCCGCCCGAACCGCCGCGAACGCGCGCGACGTGGTATCTTCCTTGAGAATTGCCGGACGGCAGAAGCATGGTCGAATCGCTGAGAAGACACGATGGCCGGACCGAACAAGAAGCTGATTGCCGCCGCGGAGGCGTATTTCGCCGATCTTCGGCGCGTGCGCGCATCGGGCGGCGCGACGGCGGAGCGCTCCTACTATCCGGCGCTTGAGGGCTTGTTGCGCGCGATCGGAGCCACGCTCAAATCCAAGGTGTTCTGCGTTCAAGAACTGGCCGATCAGGGGGCCGGGCATCCCGACCTTGCCCTGTACACGGCGAGGCAGGTTCAGAAGGGCCGTCCCAAGCCGGGGCAGCTTCCCGAGCGTGGCGTCGTCGAGGTCAAGGGCGTCGGTGACGATGCGTGGTTGACGGCGGGGTCGGGGCAGGTAAGCCGCTATTGGGGCCGTTACCGTCTGGTTCTGGTTACGAATCTTCGGGACTTCGTCCTGGTGGGAGCCGACGGCATGGGCGGCCCAGCCAACCTCGAAACCCTCCACTTGGCACAGCACGCGGACGACTTCTGGCGCAAGGTGGAGAAGCCTCGCGTTTTCGCCCGCGAGGTCGGCGCAGGGCTCGGGGAGTATCTCGCACGGGCACTCTCGCACCGGACCGCTCTGGCCGAGCCGAAGGACTTGGCGTGGCTTCTTGCTTCATATGCCCGCGACGGCTTGGCCCGCGTCGAGGCCGCGGGGAGCGTTCCTTCTCTTCGGGCCGTTCGGTCGGCGATGGAGGAAGCGCTCGGGATCCGCTTCGAGGGCGAGCGGGGCGACCGTTTCTTTCGTTCCACAATGATCCAGACGCTGTTCTACGGTGTCTTCTCCGCATGGGTGCTGTGGTCGCGCGACGAGCAGAAGAAGAACGGCCCGCTGTTCGAGGGCCAATACAGCCAGCAGCGGTTCAGGTGGCGTGAAGCGGCTTGGCACCTGCGGGCACCAGTGCTCCGAGCGCTGTTCCGGCAGTTGTCCGACCCGGCCGGGTTGCGGTCCCTCGACCTTATCGAAGTGCTGGACTGGACATCGGCAGCGCTCGACCGAGTGGACCGGGCGGCGTTCTTCTCGCGGTTCAACGAGGGCGAGGCGGTGCCGTACTTCTACGAGCCGTTTCTCGAAGCGTTCGACCCTGTTCTCCGAAAGCAGTTGGGCGTGTGGTACACGCCGACCGAGGTGGTCCGCTACATGGTTGCCCGCGTGGACAAGGCGCTGAAAGACGATCTCGGAATCTCGGAAGGACTCGCGGCGGAGAATGTCTATGTACTGGACCCGTGCTGCGGGACGGGCGCCTATCTGGCGGAAGTGCTCCGCCGCATCGCCACAAACCTCAAAGGCCAAGGCCGGGGGGCGCTCGCGGGCGCAGAAATACGGCGGGCGGCAACCGAGCGGGTGTTCGGGTTCGAGATCATGCCCGCGCCGTTCGTGGTGGCGCATTTGCAGGTTGGGCTCACGATGCAGGATCTGGGCGCGCCGTTGGCGGAGGACGGGTCCGAGCGGGCCGGCGTGTTTCTCACCAACGCGCTGACGGGCTGGAGCCGCACGCCAAACAAGTCCATTCCCTTCCCGGAGCTTGAGGAGGAGCGCGAACTGGCGGAATCGGTGAAGCAGGACATCCCGATCCTCGTGATCCTCGGCAACCCACCCTACGACGGCTTCGCGGACATGGCGGTGGACGAGGAGCGCGAACTCTCGAAGGCCTACCGGACGGTGAAGAAAGTGCGAAAGCCCGAAGGAAAAGGCCTGAACGATCCCTACGTGCGGTTCTTCCGCATGGCGGAGCGGCGCATCACGAAGGGGACCGGCCAAGGCGTGATCTGCTTCATCTCGAACTACTTGTGGCTCGACGGCCTGTCCTGCACCGGGATGCGGGAGCGCTACCTCGAAGCGTTCGACGCGATTCGGATCGACAACCTGCACGGCGACCGGATCATTTCCGAGTACGCTCCAGATGGAAGGACCAGCGAAACGATCTTTGCGGTCCAAGGCAAGTCGCCAGGCATCAAGGTCGGAACCAGCATCACGCTTGCCTCCAAGTCTGGAACCCGCACTGAGAGGTCACCCCACGGCCACGTCCTTTACCGTGACTTCCACCAAGCAAAGGCTGACGAGAGACGGCAAGCGCTGTTGGACAGCCTCGCTGGCGCCTCTGACCGTACCGACTACTCGCCGCTTGAACCGAATCTTCGGCTCGGCTTGCCATTCAAGCCAGCGGCGGTGAGCCCCGACTGGTTCGACTGGCCCGCGCTGCCCGACCTGTTCCCGGACTCCTTTCCGGGCGTCAAGACGAGCCGCGACGGCTTCCTTGTGGACACCGACGCCGACCGCCTCCGGGCGCGCGTTGGTGACTATTTCGACCCCGCCCTGAGCCACGAGGAGATCGCGCGACGCTATCCGAGGGTCATGATGTCCACGGCCCGGTTCAATGCCCGCGCTGTGCGCGATGCTCTCCTGAGGCGCGGCGGGCCGGACGAGTCCGGGTTCATCCGCTTCGCCTATCGGCCGTTCGACAACCGCTGGCTCTACTGGGAGAAG
This sequence comes from Gemmatimonadota bacterium, assembly GCA_022826005.1. Classification (GTDB taxonomy): domain Bacteria; phylum Gemmatimonadota; class Gemmatimonadetes; order Longimicrobiales; family Gaopeijiaceae; genus Bin94. Next base: position 3,070 of record JAJDVT010000107.1, read on the forward strand.
GATGGCCTGCTGCTGGACCGACCACGCTCCGACTACAGGCCCCATGTGTTCGAAGGGAACCGGTGCTTCGTGACCCAGCAGAAGCCTCGTCGAGCGTGGTCACCACCTCAAGTCATACCGCAGATCGGTTGCATCGACCTTATGGATCGCAGTGCCACCTGTATTCCGGAGTGGCTTCGCGAGGAAGGCTTGGGTGCGGTTACCGGCAGTGAGCGCCGCCCCAATCTCTCGGGGGCAGCGCAGCGCTATCTGGACCGTCTGGGCCTCGGGGTCGAGGACCTGTTCCACCATGTGCTGGCTACCCTGCACGATCCGGTGTATCGAGAGGCCAACGCGGGTGCGTTGCGTATGGAATGGCCGCGCGTCCCGTTGCCCGGATGGCTGGGCGGCGATGCCGAGGGAGCGGCTCAAGCGCTCGCCAACTCGGCGGCGCACGGGCGCGTGCTCGCAGCCCTACTGGATTCCGAAACCCCTGTCCCCGGCGTCACCGAACCGCCCTTGCCTTCGGAGATCAACGCCATCGCTGTTCCATGCACGGTGGAAGGACGCTACATGGCGGATGAGGACTTCGCTGTAACCGCCAGTTGGGGATACTTCGGAGCGAACAACGTCGTGATGCCCAACACGGGCCAAGCCGTCGAACGTGTCTATCGACGGGAGGAGTGCCCAGCGATGGCGGAACACGTTGCCACCCTTGGTGAGACGACCTTCGATGTCCACTTGAACGGGGAGGCGTACTGGAGCAATGTTCCCGCCGCGATCTGGGACTACCAGCTTGGCGGCTACCAAGTGCTCAAGAAGTGGCTTTCCTACCGGGAGCAGAGAATCCTTGGGCGGAGACTCCGTGCCGAAGAGGTTCAGCACTTCACCGATACCGCACGGCGCATTGGCGCGTTGCTGATCGCGACATCCAACCGACCCGAGAGGAGTTCACCATGACCGAGAAGCTCATCGACAGAAACCCCGACGTGTTGGGCGGCACGCCCGTGTTCTCGGGGACCAGGGTTCCCGTGCGCATCCTGATGGAGCACCTAGAGGGGGGCGACCGGCTCGACGACTTTCTGGACGACTATCCCACGGTCACGAGGGAGCAGGCCGTCGGAGTGCTTGAACGGGCGACGGCGCAGCTGGTGGGCGATGCCCGATGAGGGTGCTGTTGGACGAATCCGTTCCAAGGCGGCTCGCGGCTGAGTTTCCCGAGTCGTTCGGGTCGCGCACGGTTCAGCAGATGGGCTGGGCCGGGTGCTCGAACGGAGAGTTGCTGCGCCTTGCGGCGGACCATGGGTTCGGTGTCCTCGTCACGGTGGACCAAGGGTTCGCGTATCAGCAGAGCGTCCGGAGACTTCCTATCCCCGTCGTCATCATGATCGCCGGACGCACCCGCTTGCAGGAATTGCTTCCCCTCGTCCCGGAAGTGATCGCGGTTCTCTCGGGCGATCTCGGGCAACGAATCCACCGTGTCGTGGCCTGACATTGACCCTGCCCGACCGTCCGTTGAGTATTCCAAGTTGAATGCAATCAAACAGCCTCCGACTCATCCGCGTCCAGCGGGGCGCGGACCTGCCTCCAGAAAGGGTAACGGACATGGGCAGCTTGCAGCATGCCGTCATGCAGTACGTGGAAGGCGAACTGAAGAAGGATCCCCGCGTGAAGAACGCCAGCCT
>JAJDVT010000037.1 GCA_022826005.1 Gemmatimonadota bacterium
TACAAGTCCCTTGTAGGTGCTCGGTGGCACTGGTAGGCTGTGGTTACTCCCGGCCTGGTCGCCTGTCGCTGCTGTTAGGATCTTTCGATCTAACGCGAAGCCTACAGAAGGGGTACAGGGTAGGCTGGCTTGTCTCCCTTAGCATGGGTCAAGCCGGCCTTGGGGTGCCTCCGACAAACCTCTCCGAGCACCTGCCCGGAACAGCGTCCACCGGGCCGTCGCGGGCAGGCTCCACGGCCCCGTGATCGTCGGCCTCACGCGGTGCTCGATAGACGCCAGACAGGCGAGCGATCACTGACGCGACGAGGGGGTCTGAATTCCGGCAGCCTGCGTTTGCCCCCGCGTCCGGTTGATCGCAGGCGCGCAACCGCCTTATCGTCTTCCACCTCCATCTCGCATCCAAGACTCCGATTCCGAAGCCGACGGGAGACCGCCATTGAGCCGATTCAAGGACACCGATCAAGCTGTTGATCGGAACGCCGAGCGATCAGGCGGAGTGCCTCGCGCCAACGCCTTGGAGCACCTTAAGGGAATCTTGGCCCGGATCGGTACAGGGCAAGATCAAGTACTGTCGGAAATCGCCGGGGCTCAGTCGGAAGTCCTGCGGAGATACCAACGGGTGTTCTCGGACGAGAACCTGCCGCACCTGTCGCGAGAGGATTTTGTCGGTTTCCTGAAGTACAAGAACAATCGTCACTGGAGCGGGATCCACAGGCATTCGTCGAAGATCACCGAGGACATGGACGCACTGCGCGACGCGCTTCGGATCCTCTTGGACGAGTCTCTGCCGCTGCGCGAACGCCTCGATCGGCTCTATCCGCCTACCGGCGGGAAGCTCATTCAGGGCTTTGGTCCGGCTACGTTCACTCCGGTTCTCTTCGTCCGCTATCCGAAGAAGTACGGCGTGTACAACACGCCGCTAGTGACGGTACTCAAGAAACTCGGTCTGTGGAAAGATCTGTTGCCGTCCGCAACACCGTTTTCTGAGCGGTACATCAAGGTCAACGAGCTGCTGTTGGATTTTGCCCACGAGCTGGACACCGACCTCTGGACCTTGGATAGCCTTTGGTGGCGCGCTCAGGAAGGCCCACCGCCTGGCCCGGTGACCCCCGCCCGCCAAGAGAGGGGCTATCCACTCAACCAGATACTCTACGGGCCTCCCGGCACCGGCAAGACCTATCACGCGACCACCTGCGCCATGGCCATCGTGAAGGGGATCAAGGTGGACGAAGTCACCGAGGAACACCGCACCGAATTCCACAGTCTCCGCTTCGATCCGACGACCGAGACGGGCCGGATCGCCATGGTCACCTTCCACCAGAACTTCTCCTACGAGGACTTCGTGGAAGGCATCCGGCCCCGGCTCGCCGAGGGCGGCGACATCGGCTACGAACTCCGGCCCGGCCTTTTCAGGAGGATAGCGGATGCGGCACGGGACGATCCCGACAGCCCCTACGTTCTCATCATTGACGAGATCAACCGGGGCAACGTCCCCAAGATCCTCGGCGAACTCATCACGCTGATCGAACCGTCCCGCCGGCTCGGCCAACAAGACGAGACGACCGTCACGCTGCCCTATTCCGGCGACACGTTCGGAGTTCCGGGCAACCTGCACATCATCGGCACGATGAACACTGCCGACCGCTCCATTCTGCCTCTCGACACCGCGCTTCGGCGCAGGTTCGACCATGTCGAGATGCTGCCCGACCCGGACCATCCGCTCATCCCCGACGGGATCGCCGGAATCGACCTTCGCAAGATGCTCAAGGCGATCAACGCGCGTATCTCGCTGCTCATGGATCGCGAACGCCAGATCGGCCACACCTACCTGTTCAACGTAACCGACATCGAATCGCTGGCCGCCAAGTTCCGGACCGCCATCCTCCCCCTCTTGGCGGAATATTTCTACGACGACTGGTCGAAGATCCGGCACGTGCTGGGCGGCGCGCCTTTCGTCGTCGCGAAGCCGCACGGCCACCACGGGTCAGGCTTGGAGGACGAGGGCTTGCTGGATCCGGACACCGCGATCCACGAGGTGCTTCCCGCGACGGCGGAGGAGTGGCTGGATCCGGTCCAGTACCGGCGAATATACGACGAGAGCGTCTCGTCCGGTGGCGACCGGCGGGAGGACGAGAGTCCCGACATCGGCGACGGTCAGTCTTGAACCGATGTCAGGCGTCTACACGATTCGGGAGGGCGAGGAGTTCCGCATCGGTCACGGACTCGACAAGCGCGATCTGGAGGATCTGAGAGCCTTCGCCCACGGCAACGCAAGTGCGTTTCAGGAGCACGGATACCACCCAGTCCTTCAATTCGGCCGGCGCGGCAAGCTCCACGCGAGCAACTACGTTGGCACGATCACCACGAAGCGCGGCTCGCTCGTCGAGATCCTGCCCAAGATCGACCTTGGCGGAGCCGCGTACGCGGACCACGATCAGACTCGCGAGGCGTTCCTCACGATGCTGCGAGCCCACCGCAGCCTGAGGAGGGCCGCGAACCTCCCTCCGGGATCCATCCGGGCGCTGCGGCGCTTCCCCATGCTCGAAGTCTTTGTCCGACTCTTCCTGGACAATGTCGGCGTACTGGTTCGAGGCGGCCTCGGGCGACAGTACGTGGCGACCGAGGAGAATCTTCCCTTCCTGCGCGGGCGCATCGCCTTCCGGGATCACCTGCGGGAGAACGTGATCGACCGTTCGCGATTCTACGTCGAACACGACGAGTTGAGCCCCAACCGCCCCGCCAACCGGCTCATCCGCACCACCCTCGACAGGCTCAGGCCCATCGTTCGAAACGAGCGCAACCGGCGGCTGCTCGCGGACCTTGAGCCGGCGTTCAGCTCGGTGCCAGGGACGCGAGATCCGCGCGCGGACTGGCGCAGCCACACGATAGATCGCTCCATGCGGCACTACGGCAGGGTCATGCAGTGGGTCGAGGTCTTCCTCTTCAACCGGGGGCTCGCGACCTGGTCCGGCCGGCATGTCAATCAGTCGCTGCTCTTCCCCATGGAGAAAGTGTACGAAGACTTCGTGACCGACAGCTTTCGCCGCTACCAAGCCGAGTTCCACGTGGGGGCCCAAAGGCTCGGGAAGCCCATGGCCTCGATCGCCGGCAAGCCCGTCTTCAAGACGAAGCCGGACATCTCACTCCGAAAGCCACGCAACGCCGTCCGGTTCATCCTCGACGCCAAGTGGAAGCACATCGGCAAGGGAGAATCCGACCCGATCCGCCACATTACCAGCTCCGACCTGTATCAGCTCTACGCCTACGGCAAGCGGTACGAGTGCCGGGCCGTGGCTCTGGTCTACCCACAGAGCGGAGACTTCACCAGTCCACTCACCGCTCGGTTCTTCGACGGTTTGAAGATCGTCTTCCTGCCATTCGACGTTGCCTCGCCCGAGAGATCCCGGCGGAGCGTGCGGCTTGCTCTACGGACGCTGGCGGCGAACTGATCCAAGCGAATCACTCTCCCCTCCTCCCCGGCCTCGTTGGCCGTCTGCCTCGAAGACGGTGACGGCAACGGTTGGCCCGTCACTCTCTGGTGACGGCGCGCGGGCTGCCGCTCACCGCTTTTTCCCCCTACCCTTACCCCTCGGAGACCGGCGATCGTCGATCTGGGGCGATTCTACGACCCGTATCTACCCCGAAATGTGCGTGGACCGCCCGAAAACGGATTCCGAGCACCCTCGTCCATGAGCCAGCGCTTGCAGATGGCGACCAACGGCGGTCGGTCGCTGCATGACGTAGTTGCGTGGAGGACTTCGGGCGCGGCGAGCCGCCAGGTCGGCCCCGCTAATGCGCCCGGACGACCAAGCCTCTGGGGACGTGGGCGAAATGTCGGTTTCAGAGACCCTCGGAGAAGGGCACGCGTGGCCGCGACACTCCCGCCATTCACGTCCGACCTTCCCGCTTTCGCGGTACGGTCCAGCAGGGTCCATTACAACGGCAGGAAATGCAGATCGTGCAGCCCTGTAAGACTTTACGTGATTTCCTGCCGGGATTCAGACCCTTCCCAATCCGCCGAAGCGGCAGGTCTCGTCCGGTTCCAGGAAGCCCCCGAACCCCTCGCACTGCGGGTCGACGAAGACGCCTCCCCAGCCGCCGTAGTGCGCGTCGGTCAGGGCCGCAACGAACTCCTCAGCCGTCTCGTTCCCCGTCAGTCTGGGGAAGAGGAAGGCGCCCGGATTGCCGATGTACGACCAGCCGCCACCGCCCGGAACGAACCCGCCCAGCGTCCAGTCCCGCTCTTCGACCGTGAGTTCCCGAGTGACGAACGCCTCGGCGGACACGACCGCGTGCGCACGCTCGCCCAACTCCGAGCCCCAGATGGCGCCGACGTTCGTTTCTCCCGCTCCCGAGAAATACTCGTGGGAGCCGGAGATCTCGAAGCCCTCGAAGTCGCCGCGGGTCAGAAAGTTGACCACCCCCGTCACCGCGTCGGACCCGTAGACCGCCGACGCTCCCTCCTTGACCACCTCGATCCGGTCCAGGGCAATCGACGGAAAGGCGTTGACATCGACGAAACGGCCTCCGGCGAGGCGAAGCGGGATGTACACTTGGCGGCGTCCGTTCAGAAGCACGAGGGTCCGCGAAGCCCCCAGCCCCCGAAGATTGACGGACGCCACGGTCTCCGATACGAGGCCGGGCGGTCGCGCGCTGTACCATCCCTGGCGGGCACCGAGAATGCCGTGCATGGCGGTGAGGTTCCGGAAGAAGTCGAACGCCTGCGGCGAGCCCTGTTCGGCGAGCGTCCGGCGACCCGCGACCGAGACCGCGTAGGGGAGTTCGACGGGCGACTCCTCGAAGGCCGTGCCGGTCACCACCAGTTCGTGCAGGCGCAACGCCTCGGGCTCCATCCGCAGTTCGACGACGACGGCATCACCCGCGGTCACGGTCACGGACCGGGACAGGGTTTCGTACCCCAGCATCTCGACCTGAATCCGATGGGTGCCGGCAGGAACGTCCGCCATGACGAAGCGACCCCCCTCCCGCGACAGGACTAACCTTTCCAGCGTGGCCAGTTCGATGCGGGCGCCCGCCAACGGACGGGACGTAGCGGCGTCGAGCACCGCGCCCGCAAGAGTACCGCTCTCCTGTGCAGCGAGATTCCCCGGAAGTGAGCCGCCAGCCAGAAGTCCAAAGACGAAAACGGCAGCGGCAAGAGAGTGGAGCCATCGTCGCATCGAGTCGCCCTTCCTTCAAGAGGTTGCGCGCGGCAGTCGGACGGCCCGAATGCGGCCCGTCCCGCGCGCGAAGCTGATGAGACGTACACCACTGAAACGACGATGGACCGAGGGACGAAGTCAATTCGTGGCTTACGCCGCTCGGAGCTACACGGCAAACAACCCGTTCGTCATCCCTCTGCGTTCCAGCCACCGACGCCGCGGCCACTCCACCGCCGTAGCCCCAATGTGGGACTTTTTACGTGTCGACTTTGCGAAACCATACATGCCGGGTAACGCAAGAGCCGACCTGGCCCGCGCATTACACACACGGCAGCTCTGGCGAGGGTGATTACAGTCTCCCTTCCCCCCAGCCAACGGATCCGTCACCTTCGCTCTTGCCGCACTTCCGGCAACCCGCCGCTGACGGAGATGTCGAAGCCGGAAAGCGGCGAGTTCGCCCGGCCGTCCACGGAGGAGAGCAGTGCGGGCGGCGGGTCGGTGAGCAAGCCGAGCACACGCCCGTCGGTCGGGTCGCGGACGATGATGGCGGGTGCTCTGGTCTCCGGGTCCAGGGCGGCGGTCCCGCCGGGTCCTTCGAGCGTGATGCGTTCGATGGTCCCGGCCCATCCCCCGGGCGCGGGAATGGCGAAGACGAACGACGACGCGCCATCCAGGTGCGCGGTCTCCGGCATGTCGAAGCCGATCGAGAACAGCGTCTCGCCCCCGGATGCCAGGACGGTCAACCGGTGGTCCCCGCCCGGAGAGGGGAACGTGGGTGGAGCCTCGACGGCGAACGCCGGCTTCAGGTAGGGCTGGCCGTCGGCATCGACACCTCCCCACACGAGCAGGGCCGGTTCCGCCACCGCAGGGGGCGCCGCTTCCGCTTCGGTTCGCATGCGGTGGTCGAGTGCGGTCGAGAAGTGATAGCCGCTGATCCACTGCCGACCGCAGTATCCCATGATGTCGGTGGCCTCGGGCGGCACGAGGGTGCCCGAGGCGAAGTCGTAACCCCATGAGCCCGTCCTGCCGTCCGGCCATGGATAGTTCGGATCGTCCCCCCGGACGCCGCACGAGGTATGCAGGAGGCCCATGGCGTGTCCGAGTTCGTGAGCGATAATGTTGGCGTGGGCGAGAGAAACAAAGCTCCTGCCGCCGATGTAGGCGGCCTCTCCGATGACGCCCGCGCGAATGTGGCCGAAGAGGCCCATGTAATACCCGTCTCCGCCCTCGACGACGCGAACGAGTTCGGTTTCGTGCAGGAGGTCGGAGGCGAACTCGGACGTGGTCAGCACGGGCTCATGCACCGTCAACGAGAGTTCGCCGACCGGCAGAAGCCGGTCCGACAGTCGAAACAGGCTGGTGTCGGCTTCTAGATCGTGCGCTCGGTCCACCAGCGTCGAGTCCGGGTTGTCCGACTGGAGGAACGGGATGGCCGTGAGATCCAGCATCGGCACCGCGCGCACACCAACCGTGGCTCGCCCCTCCACCGGGATCCGGTCCGGGATGCCGAGCCCGTCGTCCAACGTGCCGTCCGGATCGATCTCGATCACCATTTCGAGGCTGGGCTGCACGGCTTCTCCCGGCACCACCGCGTTGATCGACTTCGACAGGTCTCCCTCGTGGATCTCGGGCGGAATGCGCGCCGGGCCTGCCGGGATGTCCGCCGTATGCACGATCCGCCCGCCCACGTGGAACGTGGCCCTGACCGGCGGCATGCTGGCGTGGCCGCCCGTGGAGACGAAGACCCTCAGCAGCGCGTCCTCGCCCGCGACGAGCGGGGTCGGATAGTGGCGCGACTGGACGGCTTGGACGAGATAGGCGAACGCGGGTTCCTCTCCAACGCACATCGGCACGAACGTCATGCCGTTCATGCGCAGCCAGTCCGCCACGCCCGGGTGCCGGGGGGCGCACACTTCCGTGCCTCCCGCCGTCACGACCACCGTCCGGTTTTGTTCCACCCAGGCGAGGGGCAGGGTGCCGCGCAACCCTGCATTGCCTTCCAAGCCGATCGCTTCGATTTGCTCAAGTTGGCCGAGCGCGGCCGGCAGTTCGCCCGTCAGTTGGTTGTCGGCAAGGTCGACCTCGCGAAGGCGCGCGAGCCCGCCCAAGCTGGGCGGCAGTTCGCCGGTGAGCCTGTTGCGCGAAAGATCGAGTTGCTGGAGGTTTCGGATCTCGCTCAGGCTCGCCGGTATCTCGCCGGTCAACCGGTTGTCTTCCAGGTCGAGCACCGCAAGACCCGTGACGCTCGCGATTTCCGCCGGAATCGACCCCTCGAACGCGTTGTTCGATAGATCCACGCTCAGCAGGTTCGTCAACTCGCCGATGGTCGACGGTATGGTGCCCGACAGCGCATTGCTGCGCACGTGAAGCTCGGCAAGTTCAGAGAGGTTGCCGATATCGGGCGGAAGCGGACCGGTGAGTCCCAACCCTCCAAGATCCAATGTCCGAAGCCGGTCAAGCCGACCGATCTCCTGCGGTATCCTGCCCCGAATGGTGTTGCTTCCGAGGTCCAAGTACTCCAGTTGGAGCAGCGCTCCCAGTTCGGGACCCAACTGACCCCTCAAGTCGTTCGCCCGAAGTTTCAGAACGGAGACCTTGCCGCTACGCGAGTCGACGGTCACGCCGTGCCACTCGCCGAGCGGAGCGTCGGTGAGCCAGTTGTCGCTCTCGCGCCAATGTTGTCCTCGCAATCGAGCGTAAAGCCGCGTCAGGGCGAACCGTTCTGCATCCATCTCGCCCTCGACCGCCACGTCGGTGGAGGCGGACAAGCCGCGATCCGTGCGAACCGAGATGGTCGCTCTTCCGGTCCTCCAGCCGAAGACAAGCCCGGAGCGGCCGGCCCAGGCCACCGACGTGTCGCTTGCAGCCCACTCGAACTCGACGCCGTCCATGGGAGAGCCATGGGCGTCCAGCGCCGTCGCCACGAGACGCAACGTGTCGCCCGCCGTGACGGTCGCGGCCTCCGGCGTCAACACGACCGCCACGGGGCGCTGCTCCGCGCGCACCTCGGCCGCGCCGGACACCCCGCCCTTGCTTGCTGTGACAAGGGTTGAACCCGCCGTCAACGCCGTAACCAGACCCGACCCATCCACCACAGCCACCAGCGTGTCGTTCGAACTCCACTCGAACTCGACGCCGTCCACCTCCGAACTGTCGGCGTCCAGCGCGGTCGCCACGAGGCGTAACGTGTCCCCCAGCGCCACCGTGGCCGCCGAGGGCGTGACCACGATCGAGGCTACCGTACCGGAGTCGCCCGCGGTCGCGTCGGCCCCCACCCCCACGGGCTGCCAGTCGGCGGGGTCCGGCAGTCCTTGACTTCGCGCGGCCACGAGGCCGGTGCCCGCCACGTAGGACACCGCGCCATCGGCGCTCGCGGCCCCCGCCGCGGCCGGGGCGTCAATGAGGAACGCCCGCACCCGGCCGGTCGCCGCGTCCCGCAGAATGACCGACGGTCGGTCGGTATCGCGGTCCAACACCGCCGACGCCGCGCCGGGACCGCGCAGGGAAATCTCCGCAAGGTCGCCCCACGCCGATGGCGCGGGAAGCGTGAAGGCGAAGCCCGTGCGCCCGTCTCCGTCCTCCGACTCGACCATGTCGAAGCGCACGGCGAACAGTTGCTCGCCCGTCCCCGCCCAGCCCTTCAACTCGTACCGGCCGCCGGACGGAGGCGGCGCATACGGCGCGTCCACCCAGAATGCCGGATTCAGGAACAGCCCGTCCCGGTCGGTCGCGCCCCCCCAGAGTAGAAGCGCCTTCGATGGCGTCGAGCCGCTCGCCCCGTCCGCCGCGCCTTCCACTCTGTGACGGTGGCGAGCCATCTCCTCGAAGTGCCAGGAGCCGACCCAGGCCGGGTTGCAGTAGCTCATGAAGTCGCTTGTGTTCGGGTGAACCACGGACTCCGCTCCGGTGAGGTAATCGAATCCGAACGTGCCCACCGACCCGTCGCTTTGCGGATACCGGGGATCACCCCCGACACCACAGGGGGCGTGGCCCAGGCTCATGTTGTGCCCGAGTTCATGCGCGACGGTTCCGCCACTAAACACCGACCAGGCGGACCAGCCTCCGCGCAGCGCCACACCGGCGACGCCAGCGTTGCGGTCCACCTGCGACGTGAGGGCCAGATAGTATCCGGACCCGCCCTCGATGGCCCGGAGCGCCTGCACCTCCCACGGTACTGCAAAACCGGAGTTCGTCGAGCTGTACACCGGCTCGTGGATCGCAAGGTCGATCCTGCCCACCGGCAGGAGCGCCCTCGTTTCCTCGAACACCTCCGAATCCGCCGAAAGATGCCGCATCAGGTCCACGATCTCCTCGTCGGGATCGTTGGGCCACACCCAGGGAATCGCCGTCAACTCCATCGCCGGCATCTCCGTCACGTTCACCTCGATGCGGCCCTCGCCCGGAATCCGCCGCGTCATCTCGACGCTGTCGTCCACCTCTCCGTTGGGGTCGACCTCGATCACCATCTCCAGGCCCGGCTGAATCACCCATCCCGGCACCATCGCGTTGGCCGACTTCGCGGCATCGCCCTCGTCCACCTCGCGCAGAACCGGACCCCGCTTCCCCGGAATGTCGAGGACATGCTCCAGACCGCCGTTCACGTAGAAGCTGGCCCGCACGTCCGGAAAACGCTCGACGGAATCCTCCGCCGTCACGAACGCCCGCAACAGCGCCCTCCTGCCCGCCACAAGCGGCACGAGACCGCTCCGGGATTGCGTGGCTTGCACGAGATACGCGGCGAGATCGCCCTGTCCGCACGGCTTCGTGTCATGATCCCCCACACCCTGCAACCAGTCCGCGAACCCGGGTTCCTTGGGGACGCACAGCGCCGTGCCGTCGACAGCCAGCCGCGTCAGGGCCAGCCGTGTCAACTCGCGGGGGAGCGCACCCGCCAACTCCGGATTACCCCTAAGCAACAGCTCGCGGAGGCCCGACATCTGCCCCCACTCGGGCGGAACGCCGCCGTCGAACCCGTTGGACGACAGGTAGAACTCCTCCAACTTCGTCAGTCCGCCGAGTTCGGCAGGCAGGCTGTCGCTCAACCGGTTGTTGTTCAGAAGCAGGCTCTCAAGGTCGGCAAGACCGCCGAACGTCGAGGGGATCGGTCCGGTCAGGTTGTTGTCGTCCAACCACAGTCGCCTAAGACCCGTCAGATTCCCCAGCTCGGCGGGAATCTCGCCACTGAGATTCGATCTCGACAGGTAGATACTCTGGAGACGAGAAAGTCTCCCCAGCTCCGGGGGAATCGAGCCCGAGAAATGGTTGTCGCTGAGATACAGGTGGTGGAGTTGCGAGAGGTTGCCGAGCTCCGGCGGAATCGGCCCCCAAACCTCGGCGTCGCTCAGGTAGAGCGTGAGCAGATTTCGCAGATTCCCGAGTTCCGGCGGGACGGGGCTGTCGAAGTAGTTCCCGGACAAGCCCAGTTCGTACAGTTCGGTGAGTTCGCCCAGCCACGCGGGCAACGGACCCTCCAGGCCCGTGTACCGCAACCCGAGGATTCGAAGTTCGGACAGCCGCTTCAGTTCGGTCGGAATGGGGCCGGAAAGAAGATTCGACGACAGCACCAACTCCATCAGTCCGGTGAGATCCCCCAACTCGGGCGGAATCCGGCCCCAAAGGCGGTTCCCGTCCAGCCTCAGGGCACGAAGGCCGGACAGCTCGACAACGACCTTCGGAAGGCGTCCCCTCAGGTTGTTGTCAGCGAGGTCGAGCCGCACCACCCGGCCGCTCTCGACCGTGACACCGTGTGTGCCGATCGGGTCGTCAGAAAGCCAGCCGCCGCGACGCCGCCACCGGTCGCCGCCCGTCGCACGATGGAACGCCACAAGTGCGGCGCGATCCGCCTCCGCGAGACTGGCCTGCTGTGCGGGAGCCGTCTCCAACAACGGACCCAACGGCTCGGGCGCGTCGTCGTGGCACGAAAGCACGGCAACCACAACGCCAAGCAGGACGACGAACCGCGAACCGCCCTGCTGACGCGGCCTCGCTGTCGCCCAACCGGATTCCATGCGTGTTTCACTTTCCGTAAGATGTGAAGGAGAAGCAATATAGCAACTATCGTGCCGCCGCGCCGCGGCCGGAAGCGGTAACCTGCCAACTGACATGCCATCGAGCGTTTTCGGCTTGCGATGGACCTGGCAATCGCCCCCCTTCGGGATGCCGCCCCGGTTCGGTCGCCATTGGATTGGTGGATCACTTGGACGGAAGCGGCCAAGGGTGAGCGTTCGGGGCGGCGGAAGGTCCCCTTCCCGCTTCACGTCCCCGCGCTCCCGCCTGCAACGTCTTCAGCCGACACCGTGAGCAGGAGCAACGCCTTGGGCAAGACCATGCTCGGCATGGGGGCCTCTTCCGGCATGGGCCGGGAGGCCGCGATCCTGCTGGCCCGCGAAGGCCACACCGTCTACGCTGGCGCGCGCCGGGCGGACCGGATGGACGGCCTGACCGAACACGGCATCGCCCCGGTCGAGATGGACGTATCGAAAGGCGGGGACAACAAGCGGGCCATCGGCCGGATCATAGACACCGAGGGACGCATCGACGTTCTGATCAACAACGCGGGCTTTGGTCTCTACGGCACCGTCGAGGACATCGCTACTGCGACGGTCATGGGCTCCATCTCGACGTCCAGCATACGGGTAGCCGGGGCCGGGACGACCGAGTCGCAATCCGGGCTCGCCGAAAGGGACTCGGGCTACGCGGTCAGGACTGGGCTGCAGGAGGTGGAATGAGTAGATATCTTGAGGCGTCCAGCTCAGCCGTGGGCGCTTCTCGTTACCTTCGCCTCCGCGCTGATTCTCCTCGCGGTGGTGTTTCCAGCACTGCCGGTCGGCGGCGAAATGCTTGACGTCATGGTCGGCTATACACACTCGGAGGCTCTCGCGGCGCTGGATGGCTACGGCGAAGCGGGGCGGCGGGCTTATGCGTGGGCCAGCTTGACCCTGGACACGTTGCTCCCTGCCGCTTACGCCAGCTTTCTGGCCGGCCTCATCTATCGCTTCCGGCCAAACGGAAGGGATGTGGAGGCTGGCGTGGTTGCCTCCTGCGGCGGGAGTGATCGACCTCGGCGAGAACTTCCAGATCGTCCTCATGCTAATGAGGTATCCCGACATCTCGGCAGGGCAAGTGGCCAGCGCTTCGCTGTTCACTATGCTCAAGGGGTATGCGATCTTGATCTGCCTGACGTTGGCGATATCGCTCGCGGTTGTCGCTGTGGGTCGCCGTATTGGCGCGTGGATTCGAGATCACACCTCTTAGCTGCGGGTGGCCGGTTACGGTAACAGACCGGTAATCGACGGAAGCGGGGAAATATGATGCCTCAAGTGCTCCCATGAGATTCGTCCGAGGCAGATCCGGGCCGGAACCGGCGCCGCTGCTCGTAGAGACCGAGCGCGTGCAGGGGAAAGTAGTCTCGATACAGGGCGTACTCCAGCAGCGCCGTGCGGAAGAAGACTCCGGACGCCTGCTGCCTGGGCCATGCGCCATCCGCGTCCTGGGTGTCGATCAGGAACCGGATGCCGCGTGAGATTGCGCTCCAGTTCGCATCGTCGGCGGTGAGGAGCGCGATCAGCGCCCACGCGGTCTGGATGACCTGGCTCTGCTCGTGCGGGACGTATCGGCCGATGGCGCACCCGCTGTGGTGTTCGCCCCACCCCCCGTCCGGTCGTTGACGGTCCAGCAGCCA
>JAJDVT010000049.1 GCA_022826005.1 Gemmatimonadota bacterium
GCTCTCCGGACTTCTCGTCCTCGCTCGCTTCTCCAGAGTCGCTCGCTGCCCCTCTCCACCGTTGGAAGGGCGAAAGCACAAACCAAATCACACACTATCAACCCCAAGAACTAATCGTCCGTGAAAGCGGGGCAGGTCCAGGATGATGTGGATCTTCTGGTCCCTTCGGCACCGCCTGTTCCACCTGGCGCAGGAGCTTCAGCACCCCCCCGTGGCGGTGGCGCTTGTACGTCTCGCCGATCACCGCGTCAGAGGCCATCTCCAGCGCCACAAAAGGCGACGGGGTGTCTTGGCGGCTTGTAGTCGTGCGTCATCGTCCCCGCGCGGCCCTTCTTCAGCAGAGCCCCGGCTGCGTCCAGTCGAGCGCCTGGACCGAACTCTTCTCGTCGAAGCTGAAGACGGCCGCGTTGTCCGGCGGGTTCAGGTATTAGTCCAACCATGTCGGTGAGCTTCTCCTCGAAGCGCGAATCGGCGCTCACCTTGAAGGTCCGCACCAGATGCGGCTTTCAGCCCGCACGACTGCCACACCCTGGTGCACGAAGCTGTGCGTCGTTCCTGCCGCCCGTGCCATCGACCGGCAAGACCAGTGCGTCGCGTCCGGGGGGTCGCTCTGCGTCGTCAACCGGATCACTTCGCTCCTCAGAGGTCCGCCTGCGCCTTCGAGCACTTGCTGCCCCCGCGAGGACGCTCCTTTGCGATTATCCCGTCCATGCCTTCGGTCGCAGACCGCCGCCTTCAGCGGCCGACCTTGTTCTGGTCGGTCCCCAGCGCCTCCGCGATCGCCTTGTTCGTCACCTCACCCGCCACCATCAGGACGATCCGCGACCGCTCTCTGAGCCGCACCGCCGCACTCCGCGACCGCGACAACCGCTGCCGGTCTGCGTCCGACGGCTCAATCTTGACTGGCACCCGCATGGCCCCTCCTCTCCTCGGCGTGAATGATGCCTTCCTCCGGTCCGTTGGTGGCGCGGGGGATGATCGCATTGACGATACCCGAGTGGTGTAGGCGGATCATCCGGGCGGCGGTCACGACTTGGCCAAGCTGGCAGCGGGAGGCCGAGGCCAGCCACCGGTGCCCCCCGGCCTGCGCCCAGGCAGTTCCGGTGGCTTTCCGTGTTCGGCCATGCATTTGTGCGTTTGGCGTGGTCTGGAGGGGTCACCCGTCGCGGCGGTGCCACGTCGGCCTCGAGCCCCGAAAGTCGTTCCCCATGCCTCGCTCTCTCAACTCAAAGCGCGCCCCCCGCCTTGTTCGCTCTTGCGAATGCCCGGCGCCCCCGATATGATTGAACTTCTGATGCATACCGCCCACCAGGACGGGTGAAGACCCTATGTCTATTATCGGATGGCACCCAACTTCGGCGGACACGAACGCAGTGGAGATCGGCCTTGCCATGCGCGCAGGGAGCACGATTGTAGTCTTGGCCCTTCTCAGCTTGGTTCCCGCCCAGTCACAGTCTCAGGAAGTCGACTGGAATGAGCGTTTGGAGGGCAGTACTTACCATGCCATCCGTCTGTACTACAACAACACGCCGCAACCGCTCAGAAGGATCACCGAGTGCATGGCCGATGAGGGTGACACCTGCTACGGGAGCGATCACGAAGACCAAGTGTGCTTCGATACGGTTGGATGCCGCACGGAGGCACAAATCATTGGTTTCCTCGAGAGGCTCAAGGCGGCGGTGCTCGAGGAGCCGGGTGCTCCCCAGTCTATTGCGCAGGCAGTCTACGCCCACACGAGACTTCGACGAACCGCGACCGCTGTCGACCTTGCCCTGGCGTGCACATCAGTGGGGTGGTGGTGCGACCTGCTACGGGGATTGGCCCATCATCATCGGGGCTTGCCCGAGCGGGCGGAAGAGTACTATCGGCGAGGGCTGACTGGCGCGGATCCCGAACTCGCTTGCAGGCTGGCAGGAATCGGTGAGCTCCTGACGCGGCGTGATCGGGGCAGCTACGACGACTTGGATTGTTCAGCGCGAACGGAGTTCGAGGCTCGTTTCTGGTGGCTCACCGATCCTCTGTTTTCCATGCCCGGCAACGATCGGTGGGTCGAACACGTCAGCCGCCGTTTCGAACTGGTTCTGCACGAGCCGCTTCTCTGGGTCAAGGACGGCCGTCATCCTATCTCACACGAAGTCTCGGTCGTCCGGCGGGGACAAAACGATTCGTGGTCCAGGAAGCCCGGGCGGCCCCCGGAGCGGTGGACCGGCAAGCGAGCTGCCCGCTACGGGTTCACTCCGGCCTCGGCGCTTGCGGACGGGTTGGGGGCGCTGAGCTACGAACTCGATGCTGGCCTGGACGACGAGGGGTACACCCCTACCACCTACGGCCCCTTCCTGGACTTGCCTGCCCAGTTCGCTCGCTTCAGACAAGCGGATTCGCTGCTGGTTGCTGCCGCTACCGATCTCGATGGCATCCCGCTTGGCCGATCCCGCACCGTGTTCGTTGCGAGCGATGCGCCGGAGAGCTTTCCGGTCGTTCTGGGGCCCGTGTCCGGACGGGCCCGTCCCGTCTTCGCCGCTGCGCTGAATGCCGAGCCGGTCGTGATCAGCGTCGAAGCGATGGACGAAAGCAGAGCCGCCGCGAGGGCGCGCCGCGGTCTTCTGCCCCTGTCATCCGATGGTTTGGTCGTATCGGACGTGCTCCTCCTCGACGCGAGTGATGCCGAGCTTCCGGAGAACCGTGACGAGGCCCTGGCGCTGATGTTCGGGAAGACGACGCTGCCGCCGGTCGATGAGGTCTCCACCTATTGGGAGATCTATGGAGTGGAAGAGGGTCGGCCCGTGCAGATTGCGATCTCACTGGTGGGTGGGGGCCGTGGGATCCTCACCCGGATCCTCAGGGGAGTCGGCATCCTGGCCGAGACGGGCGCGGCCGAGGTTTCCTGGACGGAGCCGGCATCCGGGTCCGTCCATCCGATGGCGCTTGCGCTGGACATTTCCAGGCTGGATGCGGGGGACTACGAATTGAGGATCGACGTGTCGGCCGGCGACGGAAACAGGGCTACGACGATACGGACGTTCCGACTGGAAGGCTGAGTGTGCTGGCCCGCCTTGGGCCACACGCTTGTCCAGTCACACTGTAACGTCCACCTTACCAAATGTCATGTTTTCTTTACAAGTGTACCGGTTCCGGTCTTCTGGACAAGGGGACGGCTTAAACATCATGCCGCCCTCCGGCTGAGCTTCTCGCGAGCACGGGCCGGGGTCATGTACCCGTGCCGCTGGAGGAGCCAGCTGTTGTTGTAGCGCTCGATAAAGGCCCCGATCACTATAGCGGCACCGACTTGACGCTCGTAAGCAGAGAGATGTAGACCGCGTAGGCCCACTTTCGGAACAGCACTTTCGAGCGTTCGAGCACGGTACCGGTAGGGACGGAGAAAGAGGGCCCACCGTCGGTGCACCAGTAGGGCATCTGCGTCTCCTTCGGCACCGTCCGCGTCGTGACGCTGCCGCAAGCCCGCGGCAACGCTCCTTCGGCCATAACCTGGTTCTCGAACCACCGGCGCGCCGACTGTTCGTCCGGGAACATCGATGCCCGAGGCCGACGCGGGCCGGGTTGAATGTTTCTCTCCTGGCTCGTCGTACGCTGGAGGGTCTTCCCTCAAGCATTTTGGTCAGTCGCGGCGGTCGGCACCGGAAACCAAGGGTGCGGGCGTGCCGGACGAGCTGGCACTGGTCTAGAAGCCTCCCAAGCGCCACATTTCGAGCGCGCAGATCGTGCAGTCCATCACGAGAGGAATCGAATGATGGCACGCACGAAACGAAGCCGCCGGAGCTACGGCGCCGGCGAATGGGGCCGGAACCGGGTGAGGGTGTTCCCCGATCCCAAGACCGGCCTGTACCAGATGGAGTGGCGCGAGAACGGGAGCAGGCTCACCCGGTCGCTGGGACACGGCGAATGGGTGAGAGCGAAGCGGCAGGCGGACGAATTCGCCGCGGGCTTCGTCGGCCCGGACCTGAACGGCAAGGCGGAAGCCGAGCCCGAGCTGCTCACGCTGGCAGGGCTTTTTGACATTTACGGCGAGGAGGTGACGCCCACCAAGGGCGTGCATTCGCGGGGGCACGACCGGGCTGCCACGCACATGTTCCTCGGGTTCTTCGGACGGAACCGCGACCCGGCGACACTCTCTCAACGGGACTGGGACCGCTTCATCCGGGAGCGGCGCGCGGGCAGGATCGGTCCGCGCGGCAGGCCCGTGTCCGACCGGACGGTCGAGCGCGATCTGAGGTTCCTGCTCGCGGTCCTCAACTGGGCCACGAGGTCGAGAGACGAGCGGGGCGGTCTGCTCATCGACTCCAACCCGCTGAGGGGACTTAGGGTGCCGAAGGTGAAGAACCCCACCCGGGTGGTGCTTTCCAGCGAGGAATTCAAGGCCCTGCTGAAGGTATCCCGCCAGGTCGGGTGGCGCTTCCGCGTCGCGCTCGTGCTCGCGCACGAGACCGGTCACCGCATCGGGGCCATCCGCAAGCTTCGGTGGCACGACATTGACTTCGGGGACAGGACCATCCTCTGGCGTGCCGAGCACGAGAAGACCGGATACGAGCACCGGACGCCCGTCACCGCCGAAACGATCGGAGCCTTGGAGGAGGCGCGGAGCCACAATCGCAGGGCCGGAGACCCGCCAGTTCTGCCCGCGCCGCGGGATCCCTCGACGTGCGTGAGCGGTCCGCTGGTTGCCGCTTGGTGGAAGTCCGCCGAGAGGCTGGCGGGGCTGGAGCCCAAGCGCGGGAGGGGTTGGCACTCGCTGAGGCGGAAGTTCGCGACCGACCTCATGGGTCTGCCGCTGAAAGTGCTATGCGATCTCGGCGGCTGGAAGGAGGCCCAGACCGTCCTGCGGTGCTACCAGCACACCGACGAAGTACAGCTTAGGACGGCGCTGGACAGCCGTCCCCGGAAGGGTGGAGACTGATCCAATCAGCGGGAATCGAACAGCGGGAATCGGATCCTAGAATTCCGTAAGTTGTTCGCTCGCAGCAGGTTCACAGAATGGAGACTTCTGTCAGCTCGGCATTACCCTGCTCACGCCTTGCGAACCCAGCAACTCACACCGACCTTCCCGCCGACCGTACCGCCAGCCACCATCTCCACAACCCCCCTCCGAGAACCCCTCCCGCCATGGAACCCGACCCACGCGCCCTCATCGACGACCCCCGCTTCCACGCATACCACCGCGACCTCGCGAAGCCTCGGCAATTCAACACGTTCGATGTTCTCCGGTACTCGGGTTATGAAATACGCCACAGCAACGTGCTGGCGTGGCTGCTCCGGCCTGCCGACACCCACGGAATCGGCTCACGGTTCCTGGAATGGTTCGTCGACCACGTCATTGGGCGATTCCCGGCGGCGGATCGGGTGCGTCTTGCCGAAACCAGCTTCGAGGCGGGGAATGTCGAGGTCTGGAGAGAACGGGACTACGTCGACGTCACGATCCTCTTCAAGAAGGAGAAGTGTTTGATCGCCGTCGAAAACAAGCCGGAATCCGCGCATCCCCACCATCTTGACCAGGTCATGGGCTACGAAGAGACGCTGCTCGGAAAGCACAGGGACCACACGGTGAGGAGCGTCCTGCTGAGCACGTCGCCGGACGGAACCGTGAACTTCCCGGGCATCGCCCATGTCGGTTGGGACTGCGTCCGCGAAGCCATCGGTTCGGTCCTTGCGGCCGGGGGGTTTCCGTCTCCGGACGTGCAGGCCTTCATCCGGCAGTATCTCGACATGGTCGAGAGGTGGTTTCGTCCCGGCAGCGAGAGCTTCAGGGCGCTTCTCGACGACCATCGCGCCATCCTGAAGGAGCTGCGCCGGGTCCTGGAGAAGGACGGCGACGGCGGAGTCCACGCGATGACCTTCATGGAGAAGACGCCGATCAACCGACGGAAACCGGACGAGTACTCCGTCAGGGACAAGGGATACGGCTGGGAAGGCGTCTATACCGAGGAGATCCTCTCCAACGAAGAGCTCGCCGAAATGTCCGCACCCAAGGTCGAGCACGAAGTGATCCGGAGACTGGAAGACTTCATGGACTCGGACGATTCCGAGTACAGACGCATTGACGACTACTTCCAGTGCCTCGCCTTCGGATCCGACGAGGTGGCAACCGCGCGGGGGACGGCCCAGATGACCGCCACCATCCAGAAGAATGACAACGGCAGTTTACAGAATGTAATCTCTACTTGACATTCTCTTTAGCCCACCCCCATCTCCCCCAGAAACTGCGACGGCCTCTTCACATACCCGAGGTACCTCCGCGCCCGCGTCATCGTCAGCGTCTCCTGCGCTCGCGTGATCGCGACGAAACAGCTCCGGCGTTCCTCCTCGACCTCCGCGCTTGTCTGCCCCTTCTGGAGCGCCCGATAAGACGGGAACACTTCCTGCGCCATCCCGATCAGGTAGACGTGCTCGAATTCGAGGCCTTTGGCCCGGTGGACCGTCAGGCACCGCAGGGCGCTGGGGCCGGGCGGCGGACTCTTGGACGCCAGGTCCAGCTGCTGCAGGTAGGTGTGCAGCGGCATCGAGCCCCCGTACTCGGCCGCGAGATCCTCGTGCAGACCCTTCCAGGTGGTGACTTCCTCTGCTGTCTCCTTGACGAACTCGTCACCGCTCCAAGACTGCCAGCCGCCGTCCAGGAAGTCCACCACGACTTGGGGAAACCGGAAACCGTCCACGAGGTCGGCCTGGATCCGCGCCAGCGCCGCTTCGTGCTCGCCGGTGTCCCCGGTTGCGGCAACGTTCAGCCAGGCCCGGAGGAAATTGCCGCCCTCCAGCGCCGCGGCCGCTTCCACCGATTGAGCGTCGACATCATTCCCCGTCAAACCTCCCCACGCCAGACAGAGTCTCCGCAGCACGACCCGGTCGTGAGGCGAACTTGCCAGTCGCATAGCCTCGATGAGAGTGCTGAGAGCGGGCGAGTCGAACTCGTTCTTTCTCACGGGTACATGCGCATCGTGTCCTGCACGCCGCAGTGAATCGGCGGCGTCCTGGACCAGCCGGTTGGTGCGGGCGAGAACGACGCACTCGGGGGCCTGAAGCCGACGTTCCCGAATGTCCCTTGCGACGAATTCGGCTTCCTGTTCGGGGGAGAGGAAATTCCGGAACCGGACAACCTCCGGGTACTGTCTATCTTCCTCCCGAACGGCGACGGTCTTCTTCCTTGAGACGCGGCTCGCGTTCCGTTCGATCAGGCGGTTTGCAAGCGACACGATGCCCGGCGGGCAGCGATAGTTCTCCGGGAGAGCGATGATCCGCACATCATAGTCCCTGCGCAGGTCGCGGAACCGTCTGGGACTCGCTCCGTTCCACTGGTAGATGATCTGATCGTCGTCCGCGACCACGAACAGGTTGTGGTTCCGGACGGGGGCCAGCAGGCGAAGGAGATCGTACTGAGCCCTGTTGGTGTCCTGGAATTCGTCGACACAGATGTGGGTCCAGCCGAGCCGGACCACCCGCGCGACCATGGGCTTCTCTCTCAGCAGCCGGGCCGCGAAGAAGAGCAGGCTTCCGAAGTCGAGTCGGTTGGCGTTTACCAGGGCATCGCAGTACCGGCGGAAGAGTCGAGGCAACCAGGGGTGGCGGGACGCCAGCGATTGCGACGCACCCGCATCCCCTTCCCCGAACACGCCGTCAATGAGCCCGAGCAGGTTCCGGCGGTCGGCCGGCATCTCTCCGTCAACATCGGGCAGCTCACGAATGACTTCGTCGAGCACCGCAATCCGGTCCTCATCCTGCGACAACGGAAGGAAGTCGGGACGGATTCCCAGGTGACTTCCGTGTTGCGCCAGGAGATCGATCGCGAAGGAGTGGAAGGTGCACAGCTTGGCGCGATCGGTGCGTTCCCCCAGGAGCTCGTCGACGCGCTCCCGCATCTCGGTGGCCGCCTTGTTGGTGAAGGTGAGTGCCAATGCGGATGCGTTCTCGTCCTCTTCCAGCAAGCGGGCCACCCGCAACGTGAGGACAGCCGTCTTTCCGGAACCGGGACCGGCGAGCACGAGTACCGGCCCATCGGTCCAGTCTGCGGCCCGGCGCTGGTTCTCGTTGAGGTGGTCGTAGGTGATCATGGGGAATCGCCTCGCGCCAGGGACGCGGCTTTCTCCAACACGGCGCGTATCTCCGGGGGGACACCTGCGCCGCCGGGGTTCTCCATCTCTATGGCGATGTCAGCGGCGGTCCTGGTCTTTGCCTTGCCCGGGAGATTCGCCGCATACTCTTGCCGGTAGCCGGGATCCCCAGGGTGCTTCTTGAGTTTCTTCAAGTTCTGCTCGGGCATATGCGCACTGTAGCAGGTCTCATATCCATTGCGAAGCAGGAGCACCTCGATGTTCGGATAGGGGAACACGAACCTGTCCGCCGGGTCGGCACCATCGAGATGCGCCATCAATCTCGGTTCCTCCTTCTCCCTTTTGCCATCGTTGTCCCCTACAAGGTACCAGCGGATGCCGAGTGCGTTGGCGACCTTGGCCAGCATGACGGCATCCGACTGGCCGAATTCCACCACCCGGATGCCTTCCCGGTCGAGGTTCAGTCCCAGTGCCCGGGCGGCGGCCGGGTACACCCATGTTTCTGTTTGGCCTTCGACGAGCAGCCAGCAGCGCGCGAAGAGCAGTGCACCTTGGGCTTGGCGGACATGGTAGTTGAATTTCCGCGTCTCTTCTGGCGTCAGAAGCCCCTCTTGGACCCGAAATCCCTTGATGCCGTCGCTGGTTCGGGCGAGTCGGCGGACATTGCAGATAACGGTGTCGGCGAGAAGCTCGCCGCTGTGCGTCGAGATCAGCTTCTGCCCGGTGAAGCCGCGTACGAGCGTCCACAGCGCCCGTATCGCTGACGGATGCAGGTGAGCCTCCGGTTCCTCCAGGGCCAACACCGCTGCGCCATCCTCGTGAGCCTCCCGAAATGCCGAGAACAGCATGAGTACCGCGAGACTCTGCGTCCCTTCGCCGTGTCGGTCGAGGGGAATCTTCGCGCCGGTCGTCGTGCCGAGCTCGACTCGTGCTTTGGTGAGCATGTCGAAAATCCGACCTGGGACAGCCTCGATCGATACAGCCTCGCCCGAAGCCAGAGGGACCACCGACTGCACGCTATGAAGCCCGGCCTGCACCTGTGAGAAGCTCTCGTGGGACGAAACCACGAGTTCGTTGACTTCCCGCAGCTTGTCCTCGATTTCCGCCTTCCGATCCGGGGACAGCTGCGAGTCCTTCAGAAACGGTCTCCAGAACGGCCCCCGGGCGTCGAAGTGTGTGCTGGCGTCACGCAGCGCGGTCAGGTAGAAGTAGCGGATCTCCTCCTGAAACCGCGGGAGTGCGTTCGTCGGAACACGACCCATTTGCTCTCCACCGAGGTCCAGAAAGGACCAGTTCTGCGCGAAGTCTCTCGCCTCGTGATCGTACACGCAGTCCACGCGTAGACGGACGGAATGGCATCCCGCGCCATCGATCTGAAGCACTCCCAGACGTCCCAGTCGCCTGACCAGGTCGTCGTCCCATGGTTCTTCGGGGCTGTCCGCGAACGTGACCTCAATCTCGATCGGGTCCGCGGAAGGCGGCTCCGAGTTGCTGTCAGCGAGGTGAAAATCCAATGCGTCGAACACCAGTCGGCGCCGGGGACCGAGATCCCTGAGACAGAGCTTCAGCGCATCGAGAACCGAAGTCTTGCCGCTGTTGTTCTCTCCGATCAACACGGTGACGGGCCCCAACTCGAGATCGAGGCTCTTGATGCCTCGGAAGTTTCGGATTCTGACCGCAGTGATTCTCATGCCGTTCCTGGTGCCGCCCGAGGGCGGAGAGCGTAGTTCGTTTGTGGGGCCTCGAACGTAACACGGGCGGTTCAGGAAACCGTCACCGATTGTCGCCCCGCATCCACCCGATACGTCAAGCAAACCTTACAATACGTCATGTCCACAGGTGATTATCTAGTTGACGCAAACGCCGGGGGCTGATACCTTGATTGTATGGGTATCGAGCTATTAGGAATCGGCGGTCACGGACGGGGTTTCGACGAGGGCCGGGTGGCGTTCGTGGTAGGTGGCCATTTCGCGGTCT
>JAJDVT010000121.1 GCA_022826005.1 Gemmatimonadota bacterium
AGACCGCGAAATGGCCACCTACCACGAACGCCACCCGGCCCTCGTCGAAACCCCGTCCGTGACCGCCGATTCCTAATAGCTCGATACCCATACAATCAAGGTATCAGCCCCCGGCGTTTGCGTCAACTAGATAATCACCTGATAACATTACACAATGTCGTGTTTTCCTTACATCCGAGCGCTCATTGCGCCTCGGTTCGACCTGGGACTGGTTCGCGGGTGCAGGCAACTGGGGTGGGTCCCCCCGTGCGCGCGACCCGGCACGGGGCGCTACAATGTTAAGGGATCGCCAGAGCACGTCTACCCGGAGAAGGACGGCCCGATGCTCAACGGGGACAACCAGCGCCCCCCCATTCTCGAAGGCGAGATGCGTATCACCGCCGAGCCGGTGTACGCCCGGGGCCATTCCGAGCCGCCGCTGCGCTACGTCTTCGTGTACTTCATCCGCATCGAGAACATCGGGAGCGACGCGGCCCAGCTTTTCTGGCGCCACTGGAAGATCCACGACTCGGTCGCCGGCGACCAGGAGGTGGAGGGCGAAGGGGTGGTGGGAGAGTCACCCGTGCTGGGGCCCGGAGATGTCCACGAGTACCAGAGCTTCTGCGCGCTGGCGGGCCGCAGCGGCCACATGGAGGGTTTCTACCACTTCAGGCGCGCCGACGGGTTCCTCTTCCGCGTTCCCATCCCGCGTTTCGAACTGCGCGTGCCGCGTTCGGGGTCGCACGCCCAGGCCTGACCGGCAGACAGCGGGACCGGCGCCCGCTACCCGATCCGCCGGTAGACGGCGTGGCTCACGCGCTCCGTGCCGTCCTGCATCGTCCGCCGGTACTCGTTGTTGATCGTGTTGCCGTCTTCCGAGAGCACGTTCACGATGGTCTGGTAGACCTCGCCGTTGCGGGCGTTGTGGATGTGGTTGGTGTGCTCGTCGATCACCTCGACAGCAGTCGTCGCGTTCTCCTGCCCCTCCACCTCGTGGAACTCGCCGTCGAATAGCGTCGTGTAGCTCCATTCCGATGTCTCGCCCTCGGAATTGGTTTGCGCGACGGTGATCTTCATTCCCCCCTCGCCCCAGGGCTCGTAGGTCATGACGTTCCGGGTCGGGGGCTCGGCGTCGGACTCCAGCTCCCACACGCCGAAGCGCGGGTTCGGGGCGGCTTCTTCCAGCGTTTCGGCGGGCATGACATCGTCGGCCTGCTCGCCACCGTCGCCGCCGGGGGCACAGGCGAACAGCGCTACCGCCGCCGCAAGCGCCAGCCAACCCGGGAAAGACTTCCGGTCGCCCATTTTCAACTCCTTTTCGCGGGGATCGCGGCCGTTGGGACGAAGGCTCACGGCCGACCGTACGAAGTGCAGGCCGCAAAGGTAGGCCGCAGCACCGACTTGCGAAACCGCGGGCGGGCGGATTCCGTATCTTTGGAAACGCCTCCCCACTCTCCCGCTACCCGCGCGACCCACATGCACCCGACCCCTCGTGGCATTCTCCGCCACGCCGCCCCCTGCCTGCTGCTGGCGCTGCTCGCTCCCCTGCCCGCCGCGCACGCCCAGCCCACGGAACGCATCTGGGGTACGGTGCATACCACGGACGGTGCGCGCCACGAGGGATTCCTGCGCTTCGGCGGGCGGGGCTCGGGCCAGGGGCACGCCGCCAACTGGACCGATCTCCTGCTCGGCCGGGAGAACATCCGGGAAGAGCCGTTTCGCGTGTGGATAGACTCCGCCCGGGGCGGAGGCCCCTTCCTGCGCACCGTCGAGCTGAAGGGCTACCGGATTTCCTGGAACGAACTGAGCGGCGACGCCGTCAGATACGTCCGGTTCGCGGTCCCGTTCGGATCGGTCCAGGAGATCATCGTGCACGGCGAAGTGGCCGGACTGCAGCCGAGGCTACTCTCGCTCGGGGCACGGGTCGAAGCCGTGCTTAGGCCGCTGAACGAGGGCGCGGGCGATGGCACCGGGGAGCGGGAGAGGCGATGGCTGATGGGCGAGAGCGCCCTGTTCTGGGTGGGACGCGCCGTCGAAGTGGAGGACGGCCAGGGCGGTCGCGATACGCTCGACGGGGCTGACGTCGCACGAATCGAGTTCGCTGCGGCCCCACTAGGCCCCACCACCTCGTCGGAGCGGCTCTACGGAACCATCGAAGACGCCTCCGGCCGACAGTTCACGGGACCGGTGAGCTGGCGTGACTGGAAGCTGTCTCCGTCGGACATGCTGGACGGCTGGACCGACCGGTCTTCGCCTCCCGGCGCGATCGCCTTCGGTTCCATACGCTCCGTGGAGCGGTTGCCCGACGACACCGATGACGAGTCCGAACCGGGGATCCGCGTGACGATGGCCAACGGGGAAGTGGTGGACCTTCCCGACCGGACGGGGGTGGAGACCTTCTCGATCGTGGTGCTGGACCACGGCCTTGGCCGGGTGACGGTCAGTTCACTCAACTTCAGGTCGCTGCGCTTACACGACCCCGTGGAGGGTCCCGGTGGAGGTCCGGCAGGTTCGGCGGCGTCGGACGAGGCAGGGTACGACGCCTTCGGCAACGGCGCGCACCTGCGGGCCACGGTGGTGACGCGCGGCGGTGCCGAGTACGAAGGCAGGATCCGCTGGGGCACGCCGAAGAACACAACGTGGGACCACCTGCGGGGGAACTCGGACGGGGTGGGGATGTATGTGCGCTTCGCCAGGATCCGCCGGGTCGAACTGCTGGAGTTCCCGTACGTGGGGCCCGAACGTACGGGAAGGACCGATTTTGAACACGGTCGCGTGCGCGTCACCCTGCTGGACGGGCGCTCCTACGAGATGTCAGGGATCGACGATCTCGGCGAAAAAAACGTGGGCATTCTCGTGCTGCCGACCGGCCAGGGGGATGATTCGGGCTGGCGGCGGGTGGGCTGGGAGGATCTCCGCGAGGTCAGGTTCGACCATCCGGGCACCAGCGGTGTCCGGCCGCCAGACCAGGAGGGGTGGCAGTGAAGGTGAAGAAACGAAGCCTCGAATCCGTATACCATGTGAACCGCGTGCCTGTCGCGAGACCCCTCGCCCTCACCGCAATCGCATCCGCCACCCTTCTCGCACCTGCATCCTCCTCCACCGCCCAGCCCCCTCCCGGTCAGGACCGCTTCGCGCCGGACGCCTTCCTCGATCCCGCGGCGCGCGAAATCTACACGATCGCCTACGACCAGTGGGACGCGGCCGGCGCGAACGTCCTGCGCTACACGGCGCGGATCGAGCAGCGGATCGCGGCGGGTCTTCGCACCCCGCTCCGGGACCGGACCTTCTACCATAGCGAGAGTGCGGTGCGCTCCTTCTGGCAGCGGGATCGCCGCTCGGTCATCCAGGTTCTGGGCTCGCGCTCGGAATACCCCGGGCGGAGCATCGCCATCCGTGAAGCCGAGGAATCCGGGATCCTCTACTGGCTCCAAGAGTTCCCCTTCGAAGAGCCGTTCGCTCCCGGCAGCGACCAGCTCTTCATCGGAGCGGACCGCGATGCGGCACCCTTTCAGCCCAGCGAAGACGAATTCTGGCTCGCCCACCCGCTCGGCCAGAACGCCGACACCCTCTACCGGTTCCAGAGCGGCGACACCACCACGGTGACCCTGCAGGACGGGCGGCAGCTCGTCACGGTTCGGCTCGATGTGCTCCCGCGCGAGATCGATCCCCGCCGGATCAGCGGGTCCCTGTGGATCGAACCGGGCAGCGGTGCGCTCGTCCGCGGCCTGTACCGCCTGAGCCGGCCCGTGAACCTGCTTCGCGACATCCCCGAGGCACGGGAGGACGGCGTGGACGACAACCCCTTCATGCCCGGCTTCCTGAAGCCCATCACCTTCGAGATGAGGCTCATCGTTGTGGACTACTCCCTCTGGGACTTCAAGGCGTGGCTGCCCCGGGCGATGCACCTCGAGGGCGAGATGGCCATGGGGATCTTCAAGGTTCCGGTCCGCACCGACGCCAAGTACACGATCGAATCGGTGACGCTTCAGGACGAAGCCGGAGCCGAGGTCCTGGAGGAGCTGCTGTTTGGAGAGCCCCTCACGGAGGTCAACTTCGACACGCGGGCCGAGGCGATGGCCTTCATCGCGCAGCTCCTTTCGGAGGACGCCGGGACGAGCTACGCGCCGATCTCGCCCGACAGCGTCGGGGCGCGCCGCAGCCGCTGGATCGCACCCGGGGACCACAGCATCATCGAGAACAGTCCTGATCTGCCTCCACCGATCTGGGAGTACGAGCCGGGGCTCCCCTCCGACGAGGAAATCGAGAGGTATGTCAGTCACCTGGCCAGTCTTCCGGTTCCTCCGCTGCTGGAGAGCGGATGGAACTTCGACTGGGGCTGGAGCGGACGGGACATGCTGCGGTACAACCGGGTCGAGGCGCTCGCCGTTGGAGGGGGGCTGGAACGATCGCTTCACGGGTCGTACAGGCTCACCGCTTCCGGGTATTTCGGGGTCGCGGACCTTCGGCCCAAGGCGCGGCTCGACCTGGAGCGGTCGACCGTGCTTCGCCGCCTGAAGCTCGGCGCCTACCACGAGCTTCGCCCTACCGAAGCCGAGAGCGGATACCTCGGACTCGGCAATTCGCTCGACGCCTTCTTCTTCGGGCGGGACAACGGGGAGTACTACTACGCCACCGGGGCCGACCTGACCTGGCGTCCGCCCGCGATCGCGACCCAGTCCTTCCAGGCCCGGCTGTACGCCGAGCGCCAGTCGCCCGCGGAGACCAGCACCAACTTCGCGCTCTTCCGGGCGTTCAACAGGAAGTGGGACTTCCGCCCCAATGTGGCGGCCGACGAGGTCGACGAGGCAGGGGCCGAACTGCGGTTGTCGCCGTGGTGGGGGAACGATCCGGTGGGTGCCCGCCTCGGGCTTGAGTTGTTCGGGCGCGGGGCCGTGTGGCGGGTGCCTGGGGCCGAGGGCGGCGAACCGTACGGCCAGGCCAGCGCCACCGTGCGGGCCGTCGTCCCGCTGGCGGGCAGCGGATGGCAGCAACGGCGGATCGGAATTGAAGTGGCCGGCGGACACACCTGGGGTCAGGCTCCGGTCCAGCGTTCCTGGTTCCTGGGCGCCGGAGGGACCCTGCGCGGCTACCCCGCCTCGACGCTCTCCGGCCTTTCCTTCCTGAGGGGCCGCGTCGAACTGGCGCGGAACTACGATTTCATCGGGGGAAGCCTGTTCGGGGACGCGGGCTGGGCGGGTCCGCCCGGCGAATTCGACGCCGATGGCATCCTTTACGGGGTCGGTGTGGGATTGAGCATCCTCGACGGCCTTGTCCGCTTCGACCTGTCGCAGGGGCTGAAGGGGCCGAAGAGGGACTTCCGCGTCGAGCTGTACCTGGATCACATCCTGTAGTCCCGTGTCTGGAATCCGTGGCCCTGGCCTGTTGCCCCACCTGCCGGTCGTCCTGCTGTGCCTGCTAAGCTCTTCCCTCGCCGGTCCGGTTCTCGCTCAGTCCCCGGAGCCGGCCGAAGCGCCGGCCGCGAACCGGATCTGGGGAGTGGTCTTCACGAAGGGAGGGGAGGGATACGCGGGATTCCTCCGCTTCGTTTCGGCGCGGCACTCAGCTAGCTGGGTCGATTCCTTCCAGGCGGAGCAGTCGGTCGGAGACGAGCCGTTTCGCGCCTGGGCGAACGCTATTCGGGATGGCGCGCCCTCGGTCCGAACCGTCGAGTTGAAGGGCTACCGAATCACGTGGAACACCGGCGAAGACGACTTCTCCAGTAGAAGCGGTGATTTCCCGGGAACCAGAGTGATCCGCATTCCCTTTGGATCCCTGGCGGATCTCAGGGGGCAGCCACCCCGGGGGCGGACCCTTTTCCTCAGCATCGGGCTTCGCGGCCCCGGGGCGAACGACGGGGAAACCCCGCCGAAGCCCGAGCTCGTCTGGTCCGGTGCCGGACGGGGTCTCATTCTTCGCTACACCGACGACTGGCGCAGCACCACGATCGAGGTGGAGGGTCTCGACGGTGCCCATGCGACGGTCGCCTTCAGAGATGTCGAGTCGGTGGCGTTCCAGCCGCCCCCGGGAGCCGGGGAACCACCCTCGGCCCCCCTCTTCGGAACGGCGGTGGACCGGTCCGGCCGCTCGTTCACGGGGTTTGTGAACCTGGATGGGAACACCGTGCTGGAGTCGGACATCCTGGAGGGATGGTTCGACGGGCGGTCGTCCCGTTCGATTCCACTGGGCGACATCCGCGCCCTCGAGCGTGTCACCATGGAGACCGGGCGGGGCCCGTCGGAGGGCTTGCGCGTCACGCTGGCCGCCGGCGAAGCGGTCGAGCTCGCCCCGGGCCGGGAGCGGCGGGGAAGTTCGATCGCCGTCGCCGTGACCGATCCCGGACTTGGCACGGTGACCATGGATTGGGAAGCATTCAGCGCTCTTCACCTTCACGACCCGGATGGCTATGCCGCCGGCTCGGCCGGCTGTCTGGGGGACAGGGTGGGGTCGGCACCAACAGCTCTCGGCTACGACTCCTTCGATGGCGGCACGCCCGTGCGGGGAACGGTCGTGACCGGCACAGGCGAGGAGTTCGAGGGACGCATTCGGTGGGGCACCCTGAAGGAATGGTCCTGGGACCTCCTGCACGGATCAATGGACGGCACGGAGCTGGCTGTACGATTCGCGAACGTTCGGAGCATCGAGCGGATGGCGGCCCCTGACCAGCCACCCGCCCCGGGCGGGGCGGGCGATGCCCCGGCGGGCCGCATCCGGATCAACCTGCTGGATGGGCGGACCTGCGAAATGTCCGTGCAGGGAGACATCGGGCCGGGGGATGCGGGAATTCTGGTGCGGCCGGCGGACGACGGGACCGACGAGGACCGCTCCGGATGGCGGCTGATCAGGTGGCGGGATGTCCGAATCGTGAGGTTCGAGCATCCAGGACGGGGGGTGCCCGGATCGTGACGCTGATGACTCCTTCGTCCGCCGGGGCCGCAATGGTAGCGCTGTTCGCCTCGGTTCCGCCGGCTGGGGCCGCACAGACCCCGCCGGAAAAGCCCAGGTTCGCCAGCGACGCTTTCCTCGATCCGGCCGCCCGTGAGCTCTTCACAATGGCCTTCGACGGGTGGGGCGATCTGGGGGAGCAGGTCGAGCGCTACACGGCCCGGATCGACAAGCGCGTGGCCGTCAGCTTGCGCGCGCTGCGGAAGGATCGGGTGGTGTACCACAGCGAGACTGCGGTCCGCGCCTTCTGGGAGCGGAATCGCCGTCCCATAGTGCAGGTTCTGGGCTCGAGCGCCCGCTACCCGATGCGCGACCTTGTGCTCGGCGGAAACGACATGGCCTGGCTTGAGGAGATCCCGTTTGACGCGCCGTTCGTACCCGGCAGCGACCAGCTCTTCGTTGGCACGGAACATGGCGTGACGGACTTCATGCCGACCGAGGGCGACTTCCTCCTCAAGCACCCGCTGGCCGAGGGGGCCGACACCCTCTACCGGTTCCGGAGCGGCGACACCACAACGATCATCCTGCCCGACGGGCGCCAGTTGGCCGCAGTGCAGCTCGACGTAACCCCCCGGGAATCAAGTCCGCATCGGATCAGCGGAAAACTCAGCATCGATCCGGCCAGCGGGGCCCTCGTGCAGGGCGTCTATCGCGTGAGCCGGCGCCTGGATGTGGTTCGGGACATCCCCGAATTCCGTGAGGAAGTGGCCTCTTCCCTGGCGTACCGCCTCATTCCGGGGTTCATGAAGCCGTTCAGCGCCGAAATGCGGGTGGTGGCCGTGGACTATTCCCTGTGGGACTTCAAGGTGTGGCTGCCGCGGACGGTCCGCTACGAAGGCGATGTCTCGATGGGGGCGGTGAAGGTGCCGGTCGAAGTCGAGGTCAAGTACCGCATCGAGTCGGTGGCGCTGCAGGACGAGTTGGCTGCCGAGGGACCGGAAGGGATGCCTGAGGGCGAGTCCCTTAAGCACATCCACTTCGAGACCGAGGCGGAGGCGATGGCCTTCATCGCACAGCTGCTCTCGGAGGATGACGAGTTCACCTACCGGTCTGTCACCGATACGCTTCGGCCGCCGGTGGGGCAGACTACAGGTCTGCGTCCGTTCACGGCAGCCGGCCGGCGGTGGAGTCGTTGGATCACACCGGACGACCCCGGCGTTCTGGAAGAGAGCCCCCACCTTCCTCCGCCGATATGGGAGGATGCGGTCGGATTCCCTTCGGCGGACCAGCGCGGCCAGTACATCCGACAGCTGGCAAGCCTTCCCGCGCCCCCGGTGAAGGGAGTTCTCTGGGACTTCAGCTGGGGCTGGGGAGGACAGGATCTGCTTCGCTACAACAGGGTCGAGGGACCGGCCGTGGGCGCAAGCTCGAAGTGGACTCTGCATGGGTCGTACCGCCTCGGCGCTTCGGGCCACTTCGGTTTCGCGGACCTGAGACCGAAGGTCCGTCTCGATGTAGAGCGCTCCACCCTGCGCCGGCGGATCGAGCTTGGTGCCTACCACGAACTTCGCGCGACCGATCTGGAGAGCGGGTATCTGGGCTCCGGCAATTCCTTCGACGCGTTCCTCTTCGGGCGGGACAACGGGGAGTACTTCGGCGTGACCGGGGCCGACCTGACCTGGCGGCCGCCCGCGAGCGCGCGGCAATCCTTCTCCTTGAGGGCTTACGCCGAGCGGCAATGGGCGGTGGAGACCAGCACCGGCTTCGCCCTCTTCCGTGCCTTCGACCGCGACTGGGAGTTCCGGCCCAATCTGGCGGCGGACGAGGTGGAGGAGGCGGGGGGCGAACTGCGTCTGTCGCCGTGGTGGGGCATGGATCCCGAGCGGGCCGAGTTCGGGATTGAGGTCTTCGGCCGAAGCGCTGTATGGCGGCGGGCGGGCGAGGAAGTCCGGGAGAACTACACCCAGGCAAGCGCCACCGTGACAACGATCTTCCCGCTTCGGGGCAGCGGGTGGCGACGGTCGCGGATGGCGCTCGAAGTGGCCGGCGGGCACACGTGGGGGCAGGCACCGGTGCAGCGTTCCTGGTTTGTGGGAGGCCCCGGGAGCCTGCGCGGCTACCCGGCCTCGACGCTGTCCGGCCTCTCGTTCCTGAGGGGCCGGTTGGAGATGTCGCGAACTTTCGAGTTGTTCGGAGGAAGCCTGTTCGGGGACGCCGGGTGGGCGGGGCCGGCCAGCGGATTCGACTCCGGCGACATCCTCTACGGGATCGGCACGGGCCTGAGCATCATGGACGGGTGGATGCGCTTCGACCTGTCGCAGGGGCTGAAGGGGCCGCAGAAGGGGTTCCGCATCGAAGTGTATCTCTACGGGCTCCTGTAGCGGTCCGTGGAGACTGGTCCGCGTGGGGCGCAGCAGACGCGAGGAACCGTGCGGGCACAAGGGCTGGATGCACCGCGTCCGTTTCCTTCCCACATTGGGACGATGTTCGCCTGTTGTTGTGATTCGCGTACCTGCGCCGGACGGTCCGTAGCGTGATTCTGCCAAGGCGCGCCGGGGCCGTCGCGGTGGCGCTCGTCATCCTGGCTGCGGGCGCTAGTGCCACCGCCCAGGCCGCCCCGGAGCAGGCCCGGTTCGCGGAGGACGCGTTCCTGGATCCGGCCGCGCGGAATCTCTTCAGCAGGGCCTTCGCCGGGTGGGACGCGGCCGGCCAAAGCCTCGATGCCTACACGGCACGCATCGACCAGCGGATCGCGGCGGCTCTGCGCACGC
Source organism: Gemmatimonadota bacterium (assembly GCA_022826005.1). Lineage (GTDB taxonomy): Bacteria > Gemmatimonadota > Gemmatimonadetes > Longimicrobiales > Gaopeijiaceae > Bin94. Next base: position 9,636 of record JAJDVT010000121.1, read on the forward strand.
CGCTGAAGGACCGGGTGATCTACAACGGCGAGGTCGCCGTCCGGGCGTTCTGGGAACGGGACCGGCTGCCGGTGGTTCAACTGCTGGGCTCGCGGGCCCGCTATCCCGGGCGAAGCCTCTTCATGCGGGAGGCGATGCTGGGATGGATCGAGGAAATCCCCTTCGACGGGCCGGTCGTGCCCGGGAGCGACCGGCTCTTCATCGGCACCGGCGAAGGCGCGGGGTATTTCATCCCCGCGTCGGACGACTACCTGGCGCACCCGCTCGGCGAGGGCGCGGACACGCTGTACCGTTTCCGGAGCGGGGACACCACCACCATCACCTTCCCCGACGGGCGCCAACAGGCTGCGGTCAGGCTCGATGTGATTCCCAGGGTGTCCGACCCCCACCTGATCAGCGGGACGCTCTGGATCGATCCGGTGAGCGGGGCCCTGGTGCGGGGCGCCTACCGCGTCGCCAGGCGGCTGGACATGGCCCGGGAGTTCCCGGAGGAGATCGGCCGAACGCTGGAATACCGACTGGTGCCCGGCCTGCTGAAGCCGCTCACCGTGGACATCCAGCTGGTAGTGGTGGACTACTCGCTCTGGGAGTTCGAAGTGTGGATGCCGCGAATGGTCCGCTACGAGGGGCAGGTCGCCGCGGGAGTCGTGAAGATACCGCTGTCGATCGACTATGTGTACCGGATCGAATCGGTAGCGCGGAGTGAGGAGGTGGCGGACGCGGCGGAGAGCCCCGTGGGCCAGTCCCGCGAGGGAGCCCCGCCCGAACCCGACTGGCAGCGGATCGCCGATCTTGTGCAGATGCTGTCCGAGGAGGGTGGCGTCAGCTACCGCGCCGTCTCAAACGACGAACTGGATCCCGAACCGGGCCGTGGAGTGGCGTGGATCGCGCCGGTTGACCCGGGCGTGCTGGAAGACAGTCCCCACCTGCCTCCGCCGATCTGGGAGGATGCGCCCGGACTCCTGTCGGAGGACGATGTGGAGGCATACTTCGAACTACTCGCCGGGATTCCGCAGGCTCCGGTACGCGCCTTCGTCGCGGACCTGAATGTGGGTTGGGAACGGCCGGATCTGCTTCGCTACAACCGGGTCGAGGGACCCGCCCTGGGCGGGCGGTTCGAGTGGACGATGCACGGGTCGTACAGTCTCGATGCCACGGCATTCTTCGGGTTCGCCGACCGGGACCCCAAGGTGCGGCTGGACGTGGAACGTATGACCGTGCTCCGCCGCGTGGGGCTGGGCGTCTACCACGAACTTCGTGCGACCGAGACCGGGAGCGGATACCTCGGTCCCGGCAATTCGCTCGACGCGTTCCTCTTCGGGCGCGACAACGGTGAGTACTTCGGCGCGACCGGTGCAGACTTCACCTGGCGCCCACCCGCAGCCGCACGGCAGTCCTTCCTCGTACGGGCCTATGCGGAGCGCCAGGAGCCCGTCTCGTCCAACACCGGTTTCGCGCTCATCCGGGCCTTCGACGAGGAATGGGACTTCCGGCCCAACCTCGCGGCCGACGAGGTCGAAGAAGCCGGGGGTGAGGTGCGTCTGACGCCAAGGTGGGGCAAGGATTCGGAGCGGGCCGAGCTCGGCGTCGACCTCTTTGGGCGGACCGCGATGTGGCGGCATGCGGGGAATGAGGGTGAAGAGGCCCGTGAGGGGTACGCGCAGGCCAGTGCGACAGTGACGGCGATCGTTCCGCTGTGGGCGAGCGGATGGCAGCGGGCGCGGCTCGGGTTGCAAGCCGCAGGCGGTCACACGTGGGGTCAGGCTCCGGTCCAGCGTTCCTGGTTTCTGGGAGGTCCCCGTACCTTGCGCGGCTACCCCGCATCGGAGATGTCGGGCATGTCGTACTTCAGGGGCCGGACCGAGCTGTCGGGGACCTTTGAATGGCTGGGCGCGAGCGTGTTCACGGACGCGGGGTGGGCGGGTCCGGCTGGCGACTTCGAATCCGGCGACATCCTGTACGGGGTCGGCGTGGGCCTGAGCCTGCTGGACGGCGTGATGCGGCTTGATCTGTCGCGGGGGCTCGGCGGGCCGGCCCGCGGCATTCGCATCGAAGCCTATTTCGACGCGATTCTGTAGGAGCCCTCGCTTGACGCCGCCCGGGTGCGGCGGCTAGTGAATCAGTGGGCCGCGCCACCATTGTCGGCCACACCTCAACCCGGGGACACATCATGAGATTCGTCGTTGCCCTCCGCCCGTCCGGGACCACGCGGCGGCGCTGCCAAGCGCTACGGGCCGCTCCCTCCACCCTCACCGCCCTCGCCCTCCTCGCCGCCCCCACCCCCCTCACCGCCCAGGACGCGTCGCGCGGCGAGATCGCGGAGCCCTTCAAGGTCGGCACCTTCGAGATCGGCGGCGAGGCCCGGGTCGGCCTCGTGCTCCGCGACGCCCTCATCGTGGACATCGGCGCGGCCAACCGCGCGCTCGAACGCGACCCGGCCTACCCGCAGATCCCCATGCCCGGCGACATGCTGGACCTGATCGGACGCTACGAGTACGGCGTGAAACTCCGCCTCTACGAAATCGTCAACCATCTCGCCGCCCACGACCTCATCGACGGAAACACGCGCGCCCCCTACATACACGACGTCGGCAACGTGAGGACCCTTCCCCCGATCATGTACCCGGGCAAGATCCTCAACGCCGCGGTGAACTTCTACAGCCACGTCAGCGAGACCGGATCCGAGGAGGAGCGCGCGGCGGCGCGGCGGGCGCGGCGCGAGAACCGGGGCGTCCCCTACCTCTTCCTCAAGCCCACCCGGGGCGCCGTGATCGGCAACGACGACCACGTCGTCATCCCCTGGGGCCGGGACCGCACCGACTGGGAGGTCGAACTCGGCACGGTGATCGGCCGCGCCGCCAAGTACGTCTCAGCCGATGAGGCGCAGGACTACATCTTCGGCTACACGGTCACCATCGACATCTCCGACCGGGGCGGACGGCCTCCCGGCGGGTACCCGATGACCTCCGACTGGTTCGTCGGCAAGGGTCACGACACCTTCGCGCCGATGGGCCCCTGGATCGTGCCCAAGGAGTTCTACGGCGACCCGATGGAAAACCTGCGCCAAACCCTGAGCGTCGGCGGCGAGCAGATGCAGGAGGCGCGCGCGGGCGACATGATCCACACCCTCTACGAACTCATCGAGTACGGCTCATCCATCATCACCCTCTTCCCGGGCGACGTCATCAACAACGGGACATCGGGCGGGGTTGGGATGGGAACGGCGGTACGGGGCGCGCAGCGGTTCCTCCAGCCCGGTGACCTGATCGAGGCCACGATCGACGGGATCGGGACGCTGACCATTCCAGTGGTCGCCGAAGACGAGCCGCCGGGGGGGACGGGTGCCAGGCTGCCTCCGGTGCGTACCTACCGGGGGCGCTGACGTTGTCCAATGCCGGGGGCGGGACTTGAACCCGCATGGGATTGCTCCCGGGGGATTTTAAGTCCCCTGTGTATACCGATTTCACCACCCCGGCGGGTGCGACGTCCCCCTACAGTATCGACTTTCCGAGCGCGGACGCCACCAGGCCTACGGCGATCGCGGCCGTCAGATTCCGGTCGTCCAGGACCGGGTTGAGTTCGACGACCTCCAGGCTGAGGAGCTGCCCGGAGCGCGACGCCTTCTCGCACACGAGGTGGCCCTCGCGGTAGGTCAGGCCACCCTGCTCCGGCGTCCCGACCCCCGGGGCCAGCCGCGGATCCAGTGCATCCAGGTCGAGGGAAAGGTGGAAGCCGGCGGTCTCCGCCCCGGCCCTCCGCAGCGCCTCGTCCATGCAGGCCCCCACGCCACGTTCGTCGATCTCGGACATGGTGAAGACGCGCACACCCAGCTCGGTGATCAGGGCGCGCTCCCCGGGGTCGATGGACCGCGCTCCCAGGATGCTCACGTTCTCCGGCCGCAGGGAGGGCTCCGCACCAACCAGGCGCTCGTCCCCGTGGCCGAGGAGAACCGCCAGCGACATTCCGTGGATGTTCCCCGTGGGCGAGTTCCCGGGCTGGTTCATGTCGGCGTGAGCATCGACCCAGATGACTCCGACGGGCGCGCCCCGCTGACGGTGATGATCGGCCACGGCGGCCACCGAACCGATCGACAGCGAGTGGTCGCCGCCCAGGACCAGCGGCAGACAGCCCGCCTTCAGCCCTTGTGCCACCGCGGCACGCGTGCCCTCCGCGACTCGGGAGATCTCGCTGAGGAAGGGAAGTCCGTTCGAGCCGGACTCGGTCGTCTCAATCCCCCCGGCGGTGATCGTGCCAAGCTCCACCAAACGGTGTCCGATGCCCCTGATCTCGTCGGCGATGCCGGCGATCCGCAGTGCCGAGGGTCCCATGTCGACTCCGCGGCGACCCGCCCCGAGGTCGATCGACACGGAGACCAGCGCGACGTCCCGCCCGTTCGCGGGCGCGCCGCCGGATTGCCTCGCTGGCGGCCCCTCGAAGGCGTGGCGCCCATGTCCGGCACGCGTCGATGTCACGAAGCCTCCTCTCCCGTCGGCGCATGGCCGCGCGGCACGTTGGACCCTCTTATCGGTTGCTACTACTATTGTGACGAAACGTAATGCCCCGAGCCGGGTCGCTCACATGGGTACCGCCATTGACGCACCGCCGGCCCGGCAGCCCGGCGGCCCGCTTGTCCCACTCGCTCACAGGAGGCCCGTGTATGCGACCGCTTGCCCATGGCGTGCGATCAGCCATGCTGCTCATGCTCACGCCCTTCGCCACCATGGCCCAACAGGAGGAACCAAGGGACCCCGACCGGGGCCTCCCCCTCGAACCCGCCCGCTGGGCACGATTCACCACCAACGAGGGGACCTGGATCTCGCTCGATGTGAGCCCGGACGGCCAGACCATCGTCTTCGACATGGTCGGAGACCTGTACTCGATGCCGATCACCGGCGGTGAGGCGACACGCCTGACCAGCGGGATGGCCTACGACATGCAGCCGCGCTTCAGTCCGGATGGCGAGCGCATCGTCTTCGTGTCCGACCGGAGCGGCGACAACAACGTCTGGCTGATGCCGGCCGCGGGCGGTGAGCCGACCCAGCTGAGCAAGGGGGTCGGAAGCTACTTCCTGTCGCCGGAGTGGATGCCCGACGGAAAGTACGTGATCGTGTCCAGATCCTACACCAGCGTGGAGAAGCTGTGGCTCTACCACGTGGACGGGGGGACAGGACCCGAGATGGTCGGGGGAGGCGGCGGGGCGCGCATGCTGGGCGCCGCCGTCGATGCCGAGGGGCGCCAGATCTGGTACGCGCAGCGAAACGGCACCTGGCAATACAACGCCATCTTCCCGCAGTACCAGATCTGGATGTACGACCGCAAGACGGGCACCCGCACGCCGATGACCAACCGCTACGGGTCGGCGTTCCGCCCGGCGCTCTCCTCCGATGGGTCGCTGCTGGCCTATGGGAGCCGCGAGGATGCCGATACCGGGATGCGCCTGCGCGAGCTCGACTCCGGGGAGGAGCGCTGGCTGGCCTACCCGGTGCAGCGCGACGACATGGAGTCGACGGCGTCGATGGACGTGCTTCCGGGCTACTCCTTCACGCCCGAGTCGGACGCGCTGGTGATGTCGTACGGCGGGCGCATCTGGCGGGTGCCGGTGGACGGGAGCGACCCGGTGGAGATTCCCTTCACGGTCAACGCCGAGGTCGCGATCGGGCCCGAGGTCGAGTTCGAGTACCCGATCGAAGACACGCCCACCTTCACGGTCAAGCAGATCCGCGACGCGCGCGCCTCGCCCGACGGCAGCCGCATTGCGTTCGTCGCGCTGGACCGGCTGTACGTGGCGGAGCTGCCCGACGGGACGCCGCGTCGGCTCACCAGCGACGAGGTCGGCGAGTTTCAGCCGGTGTGGTCGCCGGACGGGAGCCAGGTCGCCTACGTGACGTGGGACGACATCGCCGGCGAGGGGTACATCCGGCGCGTTGCCGCGGACGGCGGCGCGTCCGCCAACCTGACGACCGCGCCCGGCTACTACCAGCAGCTGGCGTGGTCGCCGGACGGAGAGCGGATCGTGGCGATGCGCGCTGCATCGCGTAATGTGCGGGACGTGTTGGGACTCTCGGCCGGCACCGGCCAGGGCGCGGAGTTCATCTGGATCCCGGCCGGAGGCGGGGACGAGACGGTGATCGGCCCCACCCTGGGCCGCCGCGCGCCCCACTTCACCGAGGATCCGGATCGCATCTACTACTACGGGACGGCACGCCCGGACCCGATTCCGGGATCACCCCCGGCTCCGGCGCTCGGCACCGCTCTCTCCTCGGCCCGCTGGGACGACACCGACAAGCGGGCCCACGTGCGGGTCACAGCGCGCACCAACAGCGCGGCGGGCAGTCTGCGGCCCGGGTACGAGCTGTCCGAGAACAGCGACCTGCTCCTGCCGCAGGAGGTGTTCGACGACCTGGATGACGAGCCGCGCGAGACGGGCTTCCCCCAGTCGGCCAGCCTGATCCAGATGGCGCCGCAGGGCGACCAGGCGCTCGCCTGGATCGGGGACAACCTGTATGTGGTCACGGTTCCCGACCTGGGTGCCGCGGTGCCAGCGATCGAAGTCGCCAAGCCGGACTCGGCGGCCGTCCCCGCGCGCCAGCTGAACGAGCTGGGAATCGAATTCCCCTCCTGGGGCGCGGACGGACGCACCGTGCACTGGTGGCTCGGCAACGCGCTCTTCACCTACGACCTCGACGCGGCCGCGGGCGATCCCGACTACGCCCCCACCGAGCAGCAGATCGCCGTGACCGCCCAGCGCGACATTCCCCAGGGCACGGTCGTGCTGCGGGGCGCGCGCGCGATCACCATGAACGGCGACGAGATCCTCGAGAACGCGGACATCGTGGTCACGAACAACCGGATCGCGTCGGTTTCGGCGGGCCCGGGCGAGGTCCCCGAGGGCGCGACGGTCATCGATGTCGCGGGCAAGACCATCGTTCCCGGCTTCGTCGACACCCATGCGCACATGTGGAACCTGTGGCAGCTGCACTGGTCCCGTTCGTGGCTCTACCAGGCCAATCTCGCCTACGGAGTCACCACCACGCGCGACCCGCAGACGGCCACGACCGACGTTCTCTCCTACGAGGACCTCGTCCGCGCGGGGAGGATGGTCGGTCCCCGCGTCTATTCGACCGGCCCCGGAGTCTTCTCGTCCGACTACATCGACAGCTACGAGCACGCGCTGGACGTGCTCAGGAAGTACAGCCGCTACTACGACACCAAGACCTTCAAGATGTACATGTCCGGCAACCGCCGGCAGCGCCAGTGGCTGATCATGGCGGCCCGCGAGCTTGAACTCATGCCGACCACCGAGGGCGGCCTGGAATACCGGCTCGACATGACGCACGCGATCGACGGCTACCCGGGGGTCGAGCACTCGCTGCCGATCGTCCCGGCGTACCAGGACATCGTGGAGCTCTTCGCGACATCCGGCACCGTCAATTCGCCGACGCTGCTCGTCTCCTACGGCGGTCCCTGGGCCGAGAACTACTTCTTCACCAACGAAGACCTCTTCGGCGACGAGAAGCTGACCCACTTCACCCCGCGCCGGGAGCTGGAGAACAAGGCGCGGCGCCTGCAGAGCGACGGACCGGGACCCGGCGGATGGTTCATGGAGGAGGAGTACGCGTTCCCGAAGCACTCCGCCTGGCTGGTGAAGCTCGTGGAAGGCGGCGGGAAGACCGGAGTGGGGAGCCACGGACAGCTGCAGGGCCTCGGCTACCACTGGGAGCTGTGGGCGATGCAGAGCGGCGACATGGACGAACACGACGCGCTGCGCGCGGCAACGATCATGGGCGCCGAAGCGATCGGGCTGGGCCGCGACCTCGGTTCGATCGAGGCGGGCAAGCTGGCCGACCTGGTCATCCTGGATGCGAATCCGCTCGACAACATCCGCAACTCGAACACCATCCATCAGGTGATGATGAACGGACGGCTCTACGACGGCGACACCCTCGACGAGGTGTGGCCGAGGCAGCGGGCGGCGCCGGACGAGCCATGGAGGCACCTCGCGCCGAACGTCGCGGCGGGGATCCGGGGAGGTGACAAATGAGCGCCCGTGCGAAGTTTTCCGGATGGGCGGCGCCGGTGATGGCGCTCGCCCTGCTCGCAGTCATGACCGCGCCCCTGATGGCCCAGATCCCAAGGCCAGGCGGAGGCCGCCAGAACCCCCTGCCGCTCCGCAGCGCCCGCACGGCCGAGTTCACCGCCACCGAAGGCACCTGGATCTCCCTGGACGTCAGCCCCGACGGCCGGATGATCGTCTTCGACCTCCTCGGCGACCTCTACACCATGCCGATCACCGGCGGCAGGGCGTCCCCGCTGCTCACCGGCATGGCCTACGAGACGCAGCCGCGGTTCAGCCCCGACGGGGAATCGGTGGTGTTCGTATCCGACCGCAGCGGCGGCGACAACATCTGGACGATGCGGCTCGACCGCACCGACACCACCCAGGTCACCCGGGGCAACAACAACCTCTACCTGTCGCCCGAGTGGGAGCCGGGCGGCGAATTCGTCGTCGCCAGCCGCTCCAGCGGACTGGGCGGAGCCGCCTCGCTGATCATGGTCAACGCCGAGCGCGGTTCGCCGGTGTCGTTGAGCGGGATTACACCAGGCAAGAACATCGGGGCCGCGTTCAGCCCGGACGGACGCCACATGTGGTACGCGAGGTCGTTTTCCGACTGGACCTACAACGCCACCCTGCCCATCTACCAGCTGTACCGGTACGACTTCGAGAGGGCCACCAGTTCCGTGATGACGAACCGTTACGGCTCGGCGATGCGGCCCGCCGTCTCCCCGGACGGGCAGTGGCTCGTCTATGCCTCGCGCCACGGCCCCGAGACCGGCCTGCTCAAGCGCAACCTCGAGACGGAGGACGAGGAGTGGCTGGCCTACCCGGTGCAGCGCGACGAACAGGAGTCGCGGGCGCCGCTCGACGTGCACCCGGGCTATTCCTTCATGCCGGATGGCTCGGCCATCGTGGTTTCGTACGGCGGGAAGATCTGGAACGTGCCGATGAACGGCAGCGAACCCACCGAGATTCCCTTCGAGGTCGAGGTCGAGCTGGCGATCGGTCCCGAGGTCGACTTCGACTTCCAGATCGACACGGCCGAGATGGTAACCGCCAGCCAGATCCGCACGCCGGTGGCATCTCCCGACGGCGAACGGATGGCCTTCGTCGCCTTCGACCGCCTTTGGGTCCGGGACATGCCCGACGGCGAGCCCGAGCGGCTGACCGAGGCGGACGCGGGCGAGTTCCACCCGCAGTGGTCTCCCGACGGACAGTGGATCGCGTACGTGACGTGGGACGATTCCGAGGGCGGCCACATCATGAAGGTGCCGGCGTCCGGCGGCGAGCCCATGCGGCTCACGGCGAGCGCGGCCGCGTACTCGAATGTGGCCTGGGCACCCGGCGGCGACCGGATCGTCGCGACCCGTTCGGCGGCCGGCGACCTGCTGGCGACCTCCGGCCTCTTCGCCGGCCCGCTCGGCGGCACCTTCGTCTGGGTGCCGTCCGACGCGGCCGAACCCGCCGAACCCGAGGTGATCTCTCCCACGGGCATCCGCGACGTGATGCACTTCGTCGAGGACGAACCGGACCGGATCTACGCCTACAGCCCGATCGAGGGGCTGGTGTCGTTCCGGTGGGACGGGACCGACGTGAAGAGTCATCTCCTGGTGCGCGGCACCGTGGGGGCGGGGGGAATCACTGACCCGCACCCGGAGCAGTGGGAGTACCTGCCGCGCCGCGTCTTCCCGTGGAGGAAGGGGCCGGACCCGACGGAACCGATCGTGGACCCGTCGGATCCGGTGATGGACCCCGCCGATCCGGATCCTGACCCGCCCGCCGAACCGGGATTCCCGCAGCCCGCCGGGCTGGTGATGATGTCCCCGCAGGGCGACCGGGCCTTCGCCCAGATCGGCAGGGACATCTACGTCGTCGATGTGCCGGACGTGGGGGCGCAGCCCGCCAGCCTGGTGGCTTCCCCAGGCGCCGCCCGCAGGCTGACCGACGTCGGCGGCGAGTTCCCGTCCTGGGCCGCGGACGGATCCATGGTGCACTGGGCGTTCGGCAACGTGCTGTTCAGCTATGATCTGGACCATGTGGAGGCGGAGGAGGCGGAGGCGAAGGAGATCCGCCACGAGCGCGCGCTGATCCGGGCGCGTGCGATCGCCGTGACCGACACGCTGAAGGAGAAGCGCACCGAGGCGGACAGCCTCGAGAATGCGGACGGGGAGGTGCCGGATTCGCTCGAAGCGGAGATCGCGCGGCTGGCCGGCGACTCGGTGCAGGTGGTGGCCGATTCGCTGATGGCGCGCGCCGACTCGCTGCAGAGGGCGGCGGCGGAGTTCGCCGAGAAGGCGAGCGCGATCCGGGCTGGCGACAAGGAGATCCTCGAGGATTCGACCGAGACCTACGAGGCGAAGGAACGGAGGATCGAGGCCAGGCTGCCGCGCGATATTCCGCGTGGCACGGTCGCGCTGACCGGGGGGCGCATCATCACGATGACGGACATGCCGGGCGACACCACCGGAGCGCCCCACATCATCGAGGGCGGGGTGGTGGTCGTCAGCGACAACAGGATCGTGGACGTGGGCGTTGCCGACTCGGTCGAGATCCCCGACAGCGCGGTCGTGATCGACGTCACCGGCAACACGCTGGTGCCCGGCTTCGTCGACACGCACTACCACGCGCAGTGGCTGGTGCAGGAGATCCATCCCGAGGAGGTGTGGCAGTACCTGAGCACCCTGTCCTACGGCGTCACCACCACGCGGGATCCCCAGACGGCGGTCACCGACATCCTGAGCTACACCGACCGCGTGAACATCGGCGGAATGACCGGGCCGCGCATCTACTCCACCGGGCCGGGCGTCTTCAGCAGCGAGCCGATCCGCGACGCCGACCACGCGAAGACCATCCTGCGGCGGTATTCCCAGTACTTCGACACGAAGACGCTCAAGATGTACATGTCCGGGAACCGCCAGCAGCGGCAGTGGATCATCCAGGCCGCCCGGGAGCTCCGCCTGATGCCCACCACCGAAGGCGGACTCGACTACAAGATCGACATCACGCACGCAATCGACGGGTACTCCGGCGTCGAGCACAACCTGCCGATCGCGCCGATGTTCTCCGATGTGGTCGAACTCTTCAAGACTTCCGGTACCACGAACTCCCCCACCCTCCTCGTGTCGTACGGCGGGCCGTTCGGCGAGAACTTCTTCTACGTCACGGAGAACGCACACGACGACGCGAAGCTGAACGTGTTCGCGCCGGCGGACTACCTCGACGCAAGAACGCGGCGCAGGGGACCCGGCGCCGGCGGCAGCCCCGGAGCAGCCGGCTGGTTCCTGGAAGAGGAACACGTCTTCCCCCGGCATGCGGAATTCGTGAAGCAGATGCTGGAGGGCGATGCGCCCGTCGGCGTGGGGAGCCACGGACAGCTGCAGGGACTCGGATACCACTGGGAGCTGTGGGCGATGGCCGCGGGCGGAGCGTCGAACTACGACATGCTGCGGGCCGCGACGATCCTGGGTGCGGAGGCGATCGGCTTCGGAAACCACCTCGGCACCATCGAGAAGGACAAGTTCGCCGACATCGTGATCCTCAACTCCAACCCGCTCGACGACCTGCGCAACACGGTGGACATCCGCTACGTGATGAAGGATGGCCGCCTGTACGACGGCATGACGCTGGACGAGGTATACCCCGAGCCGCGCCCCTTCCAGCGCAAGGGTCCGGTTGAGGGGAGCGCGGGGGATGCGCCGGCGGGGATCGGGAAGGTGGGGAGCGCGAGACGGTAGGAGGGTCGGCCGCCGTCGTGCGCGGGCAGGCTGGCTGGCAAGCTGGCGCTGGCTCACGACGGCGGCCGAACATTGTGTGGCGGTTAACTCTGACGGTCAAATGTAACGTAGGTACGACATTAAGTAATGTAAACATTACATTTTGGCGGTAGGAGTGGATGCGGCAGGGGTGAGGCGCGCCAAGGGTGGAGTACGGGGCCGAAGCGCGGCCCCATGTCGTGGACCCACGGCGGGCCGGTGCAGCGTCAGTCTCCAGCTGGCAACCGCAGAACGCTCGGCCCCCCGTCCACCACCTGCTGCCGGGCCAGCGTCAACGCCAGCTCGGCGGCAAACTCCTCCGCGATCAACCGGTCGGCACGCTTGATTCGGAGCACGAGCTTGGCCGGATGCATGAGCTTCAGTCCCTGCTGTCCCGCGATCTTCTCGAAGGCCAGCAGATCGGTCGCCGTCAGCACCAGCCTCGGTCCGGTGAGCTGCCACCACCGCCGGCGCGGCACGACGGCCCCGGCCACGCTGGCGAGCGGGATCACCATCTCCTGAACCGGCTCGATCTCCTCGCGCGTCTCGTAGCCCGCTCCGTCGATCGACTCCGTCCGCACGGCAACGCGCCACTGGAGAACCAGCCGCTCGGACTCGAGCCGCACCAGGCCGTGGGCAGTCTCGGTCGTGGATTCGTAGTCACCCCCGGAGGTCCACAGATCCGTGCTGCGCTTGAGTGTGAAGGGGACGGCGGCGAGGCTGGTCATCGCTCGACCAAGCCCCGACCAACCAGCCGTGCCCACCGACCAACGGACGTGGGGTGCCTCAGGGCAACGGTCCCGACTTCCGGGTGGCCCCCCAATATCACCGTCCCCGCTGCTCCCTCACGTCCGGCGGCTCGACCCTCCACCACCACTGCGTCGGCAGCGGCCGTTGCCGTGGCCACACCTCGGTCAGGTCCGCGGCGGCATACAGTCTTCCGTTCTTCATGACGTATTCTATATCGGTACTGTTCTCCAGATCCTCCAGAGGATTGGAATTCAGCACCTGGAGGTCGGCCAGCTTGCCGGGCTCCAGCGATCCCAGGTCGCCTGCCAGGCCGATGGCGTCGGCGCTCATCAGGGTGGCCATGCGCAGGGCGTCGTGGTTGTCCAGCCCGCCCGACGCCATCATCCACAGCTCCCAGTGCGTGCCCAGCCCCTGCACCTCCCCGTGCGAGCCCAGTCCCGCCTGCCCGCCCGCCTCCATCCACTTGGTGAGCTGCTCGGCCTGCTGGAAGTGCACGTACTGGTCGTCGCGGTACCAGGTGGTGGATTTCCACTTGTCGAGCTCGTCGTGGGGGGTGAAGACGCGCAGGCGCTCGACCTCGTCCAGGTTGGTGCGCGTCAGGTAGTACTGGCGTCCCGAGGGCCCGCCGTAGGCGACGTTGAAGGTGGGCGTGTACACCATCCCGCTGAAGGCGCCGAGCTCGACGACGTCCCGGTAGAAGGGACTGATGGGCAGCGAATGCTCCAGCCCCGCGTAGCCGTCCTGCGCAAGCGTGAGGTTCATGGTGAAGTTGGAGCCGCCCTCGGTGGTGGGCGTGAGGCCGAGTTCGCGGGCCGCCATGATGACCCACTGGCGCACCTTGCGGTCGCCCGCCATGTACTGCTTGATCGTCAGGGTGTTGTAGTGGTCGGAGTAGCGCCTGAGGACGTTGCGTGCGTCGTCGAGGCTCCGGATCCGGTCGGCGCTGAAGACGCCGGGGCCGGTCGAATAGACCCGCGGGCCGATCAGCTCGCCGGTCTCCATCAGGTCGGAATATGTGACTACGTCTTCCGACGACGTCTGCGGGTCGCGCTGGGTGGTGACGCCGTATGCGAGCTGGGCGAGGAACTGCGAGACCTGGGTGCGGTGGACGCCCCACGCAACCCAGGTGTGCGCGTGGATGTCGACCAGTCCCGGCAGGATCGTCTTGCCCGACATGTCGAGGACCTCGGCGCCATCGGGAATCGCGACGGTGCCGCTCGGACCCACCGCCGCGATGCGGTTGTCGCGCACCACGATGTCCCCGCGCGGGACGATCTCGTCGCCGCGCATCGTGATGAGGCGGGCACCGCCCAGGACCAGGGTGCCGCGCGGCCGATCCTTCGCCACCGTGATCTCGATATCGAAGCGCGCGGCCTCGTACACGGGGCGGCCTTCCTCCTCCGCGCTCGTCGTGTCGGCCTCGACCGCATCGGCCGAATCCGCCCCGGGGGCGTCCCCCACCCCACCCCCCGCGCCCGTCGTGTCCGCCGCGGCCTCCTCGTCCTCCTCCTCCGCCTCGGCGCGGGCCGTCGCCAGCGAATCCGCAATCAGCGAATCGGCCACCGCCACGTCGTAGCGGAAAAAGCTGCGCCCGATCGAGTAGACCGCGGCGGCGCCATCCGTCGACCATCCCACGAAGTCCCCCCCGACCCGGGTCAGGCGGCGGGTCGGCACGGCCCGCGATGTCACCGAAATGCTCGGCGCGGTCCCCGCGGCAGGCGGCACCGTGATCAGGAACACGTTGCGGTTCGCGCGCACGACCGCACGCCTGCCGTCCGGCGACAGCACCACCTCGTCCGGCGTGCCGCCGCCCCCACCCACCGACGGCGCGGTGACCCTCACCACCGTGCGCGGATCCGTGCCGTCGTAGCGCACCGAGACGAGCCCGTCGGAGCCCGTCCACACGTAGACGCGATCGGGATCCGGACCCGGGTGCGGCGCGTTGCGACCCTGCTGCGTCGCGCCCGCCCCGACCCACATGATCCTTGTCGCCGCACCGCCCCCGGCCGGCAGCCACACATACTCCAGTTCGGCGGCGGAACCGTGCCGTCCGAAGTCCTCGAGGGTCCGCATGCGGTGCATCTTCGAGCCGTGGACGGCCAGGATGCGCGTGCCGTCGCCGTTGTACGCGACCCGGTCGTAGAAGGCGGATTCAGCGGTCAGCCGTTCGGGCTCGCCGCCGCCGTCGGCGCTCACCCGCCAGATGTCGCCGCCGACCGAGTCGTTCCAGGTGGCGTACGCGACATGGCGGCCGTCGGGGGACCACGCCGGACCGTGCTCGATGTCGGTGGAGGCGGTCAGGCGCCGCGCGTCGCGAATGACGGGATAGCCTTCGTCCCGGGTGCCGGCGGCCTCGGGCAGGGGCGCGATCCAGAGGCGGTCCAGCGCCGTGAACACGACCTGGCTGCCGTCGGGCGAGGGCCGGGCGCCGCGGATCTGCGAGACGGTGAGCGTCGAGTCGTTGATGGGGTAGTCGAACTTGACAAGCGGACCGACTTCCTGCTGGACGTGAGCGGTGAACGGGATCTCCACCGTCTCGCCCGACGGCACCTCGACGCGCATGATCCTGCCGCCGTAGCTGGTGATCAGCGCCTGCGAGTCCGCCATCCACGCGCCGCCGGGGTACACGTCGCGGTCCCTGGAGCCACCGCCCTGCGAATCGTCACGCTGCACGTCCATGACCAGCCAGCTCTCCTCGCCGGTTTCCAGGTCGAGCAGCTTCAGCGCCTCGCGGGCGTCGTAGCGGGTGGCATAGACCACCCAGCGTCCGTCGGGGCTGGGCATCGGACGGAAGGCGCCCTCGTGCTCGTGGGTGCGGACCTGGACCTGCCCGGTCTCGCGGTCGAGCAGACCGATCTGGTAGCGGCCGACTTCGCGGGCGGAGCTCTGCGGACCGGGGCCAAAGGGGTCGGCGGGGCCGTAGGCGTGGCCGGGGCCGAACCGGTCGCCCGGACCGTACCCGCTCCCGGAGCCCGGCCCGGCGCCCGTGCCCGGCCCGCCGGCGGCACCACCCGCCACCCGCAGCGGAAACCCTCCGCCCAGATTGCCGGATACATTCACCCACAGGAAGCGCGGATCGGCGGCGAAGGCGGCGCCGATCATCGACGGCGGCGCGGGTGCGCCCTCTTCCCGCTGGCCGGCAAACTGAAGTCCGCCGCCGCCGTCAAGGTGGAAGAGCCAGAGCTGCGAGCCCCGGTTTGCGACCACATAGTCACCGTCGGGCGTCCAGATGGGAGACATGTAGCTCTGCCGTTCGGTGTCGGTCAGCTGCCTCGCGCCCGTGCCGTCGGCCTGCGCGACCCACAGGTTCTCCGATCCGTCGCGGTCGCTCACGAAGACGATCATCGACCCGTCCGGCGAGTAGCGCGGCTGCATGTCGTAGCCCTGGCCGCTGGTGATTCGCGTGGCACCCCCTCCCGCCACGGGCAGCGTGTACAGGTCGCCCAGCAGCTCGAAGAGGATGGTTCCCCCGTCGGGCGAAAGGTCGGGCGAAATCCACGTCCCTTCGTCGGTCGTGAAGTCGAGCGTGCGCGAGGGGATCAGCGGCAGCGAGTTGGCCCGCCGGGCGGCCCTCGCCGAGCTGTCGTTCTGTTCGACGGTCTGGGCGGAAAGCGGGGGCACGGCCGGCCTCGGGCCAGGCCCCGCGGCCAGCGCCGTAACCGCGAGTGCCAAGCCGACGACTGCAAGCCGCCTCCGGGTCGTGCGCGTCCCCCTTCCACTGGCCGGCGCCGGGTGGATGGACGCGACCCGGCGCCCGGCGCGGTGGGCGAGCGGCCCGACGCCCCGCGACCTCCGCCAACCGTTCGACAACTCGCGGACACACCTGAACGGCCGTGATTGAACAGTCATCTTCTCTACCCTCGCTTTGCTCTGTGACCTGGCGGCCCCCCGCCCACCGGCAAGGGGCGCTGCAAGGTGACGTTGCGTTGGGCCCGGGCTTCGAACAAGACCGGACAAGTGGTTTGTCCGCGGGACCGCCAGCCGCGGGCCGACGACCTACCCATATGCACATATGCTCATATGCACACATGCCCGGCCGCTGGAATCGCGGTCCCGTTTCCGCTATGGTTGGGTCTGTACGGCTCGCGTTGACTGGTGCAAGCGGGCCTGCGCAAAGGCGATTTGTGGCGTATTGCGGCCAGGAAACAGCTAAAAAGCCACGTCCGCCGGGAGGATTCGGCCCCTGGCAGCAGGGTTCGGCGCCGCCTGACGGGCGGATCGGCGGGAAGCGCGGAACATCGAGTGAGTTCGTCGCAAACTGATCGAAGCGGCCGGCCAGCGGACAACTCGCGCCCCGCCGGTGCGCGCCCCGCCATCCCGCGTCCCGCCAGTGCTCGTCCCGCCATCCCGCGTCCCGCCAAGTCGCGTCCCGCCCGGTCGCGCCCCACCCAGGCGCGCCCCCCCATCGAGCGCCTCCTCTCCGAGCGCATCCTCGTCCTCGATGGCGCGATGGGGACCATGATCCAGCGGTACGACCTCACCGAGGCCGACTTCCGCGGCGACCGTTTCCGCACGCATCCCACTCCCCTTCTCGGCAACAACGACCTCCTCAGCCTGACCCGCCCCGACGTCATCGGCGAGATCCACCGCGCCTACCTGGCCGCCGGTGCCGACATCATCGAGACCAACACCTTCAGCTCGACGCGGATCCCGATGTCCGACTACGGGGTCGAGGACGCGGTCGGCGAGATCAACCTCGCGTCGGCCAGGATCGCGCGGGAGGCCGCCGACGAGTACACGGCCCGCACCCCGGACCGGCCCCGCTTCGTCGCCGGCATCCTCGGCCCGATGAACCGCACGGCCTCGATCTCGTCGGACGTGAACGACCCCGGCGCCCGCGACGTCACCTTCGAGGAACTCCGCCGCGCCTACGCCGAGCAGGCCCGCGCCCTGATCGAGGGCGGCGCGGACATCCTCATGGTCGAGACCGTCTTCGACACCCTCAACGCGAAGGCCGCACTCTTCGCGATCCTGCAGGAGTTCGACCGCGCGAACGCCCGCCTGCCGCTCATGATCTCGGGCACGATCACCGACCAGAGCGGCCGCACCCTCACCGGCCAGACCCCCGAGGCCTTCTACAACTCGCTCCGTCACGCCCGGCCCCTCGCCTTCGGCCTCAACTGCGCGCTGGGCCCCGACGCGCTCCGCCCCTACCTGCAGGAGCTGTCCACCGTCTCCGAGTTCCGCGTCAGCTGCCACCCCAACGCCGGCCTGCCCAACGAATTCGGCGGCTACGACCTCTCGCCCGGGGCGATGGCCGCCACGATGGGAGACTTCGCGCGCTCCGGCTTCCTCAACTTCGCCGGCGGCTGCTGCGGCACCACGCCCGAGCACATCGCCGCGATCGCGGAAGCGGTCGACGGCGTCGCCCCCAGACGCCTTCCCACACCCCCCCGCCACACCCGCCTCTCCGGCCTCGAACCCCTCACCATCGGCCCCGATTCGCTCTTCGTGAACGTCGGCGAGCGCACCAACGTGACGGGATCCCGTCGCTTCGCCCGCCTGATCGGCGAGGGCGACTACGAGGCCGCGATCGAGGTGGCGCGCCAGCAGGTGCGCGGCGGCGCGCAGGTCATCGATGTCAACATGGACGAGGGGCTGCTCGACTCGGAAGCGGCGATGGTCACCTTCCTGAACCTGCTCGCGGCCGAGCCCGAGATCGCGCGCGTGCCCTTCATGATCGACTCGTCGCGCTGGGAGGTGATCGAGGCCGGGCTGAGGTGCGTGCAGGGAAAGGCGGTCGTCAATTCGATCAGCCTGAAGGACGGCGAGGCCGACTTCCGCGAGAAGGCGCGGCTGATCCGCCGCTACGGGGCGGCGGTCGTGATCATGGCCTTCGACGAGGAGGGCCAGGCGGCGACGACCGACCGCAAGGTGGAGATCAGCACGCGCGCGTACCGCATCCTGGTCGACGAGGAGGGGTTCCCGCCGGAGGACATCATCTTCGACCCCAACATCTTCGCGGTGGCCACCGGGATCGAGGAGCACAACGACTACGCGCTCGCATTCATCGAAGCGACCGCGCGCCTGAAGGAGTCGCTCCCGCACTGCCTCGTGAGCGGGGGCGTGAGCAACGTGTCGTTCTCCTTCCGCGGGAGTCACGGCGTGCGCGAGGCGATGCACTCCGCCTTCCTGTACCACGCGGGCAGGGCCGGGATGGACATGGGGATCGTGAACGCGGGCGCGATCGCGGTCTACGACGAGATCCCGCCGGAGCTGCTGCGTGCGGTGGAGGACGTGCTCTTCAACCGGGACGATGGCGCCACCGAGCGGCTGACGGAGCTTGCCGGGAGGTACCGGGGCAGCGCGGCCGCCGAGACCGAGGACCTGGCCTGGCGGGATGCCAAGGTGGATGCTCGGCTGCAGCACGCGCTGGTCCACGGAATCACCGACTACATCGAGGAGGACACCGAGGAGGCGCGGGTGGGGTCGGAGCGCGCCCTGCAGGTGATCGAGGGGCCGCTGATGGCGGGAATGAACCGGGTCGGCGACCTCTTCGGCGCCGGGAAGATGTTCCTCCCGCAGGTCGTGAAGAGCGCGCGGGTGATGAAGCGGGCGGTGGCCTGGCTGGTGCCCTTCCTGGAGCGCGAAAAGCCCGCCGACGGCGAAGAGCGGCGGCGCAAGCGCGTGGTGCTCGCGACCGTCAAGGGCGACGTGCACGACATCGGCAAGAACATCGTCGGGGTAGTGCTGCAGTGTAACAACTACGAGGTCTTCGACCTGGGCGTGATGGTCCCCGCGGAGCGGATCCTGGAGCACGCAAACGAAGTCGAGGCGCATGTCATCGGGCTCTCGGGGCTGATCACGCCAAGCCTCGACCAGATGGTGCACGTCGCGTCGGAGATGGAGCGCACGGGGATGGATCTGCCGCTGCTGATCGGCGGCGCCACCACGTCGCGCGTTCACACGGCGGTCAAGATCGAGCAGCGCTACTCGGGCGCCACGGTGCACGTGCTGGATGCATCGAGGTGCGTCGCGGTGGCGGGACGGCTGCTGGACCCGGTCAGCCGGACGGCGTATGTGGCCAGCGTGCGTGAGGAGTATGAGGGGATTCGCAGGCGGCGGGGGGTGGCGCGCAAGCGGGCGCCGCTGATGCAGCTGGCGGATGCCCGGACCAACCGGCTTCCGCTGGACTGGAGTCGGCACAAGCCGGTGAGGCCGACGTTCACGGGCACGCGGGTGTTTCCTGGGACATTGGCTGGCGAAGCCGGTCCCGGCGCATCGCCCGATGGGTTCGCCCATAGTGGCGACGGGCCGCAATCCGCCTCCGGGCCTGCTTCCGACTCCGGGGCCCGGTCCGCCTCAGGCGTCGGCGCCCGGTTGGCTTCAGGCTCCGCCGCCGGGTTGGCCTCAGGTTCCGCCCCTGGGTTGGCTCCAGGCTCCGGGGCCCGGTCCGTCTCAGGCCCCGGCGCCAGACCGGTGTTCGGCTCCGGCCCCGATGCCCCCGGCACCCGCAGCCGCACCCCCACCCCCATTGCCCAGGGCCACGGCCCCTCCGCCTCCCCCCAGTCCCCCATCGCCCGCACCTACGACCTCGACGAACTCGCCCGGCGCATCGACTGGACCCCCTTCTTCCGGGCCTGGGACCTGAAGGGCAAGTATCCCGACATCCTTACGGACCCGGAAGTCGGCTCTGAAGCGACGGGTCTCCACGAGGACGCCCTCGCCCTGCTCCGCCGCATCCGCCGGGAGGGACTGCTGGCGGCAAGGGGAATCGTCGGCCTCTATCCGGCGAACGCCGACGGCGACGACATCGTGCTCTACACCGACGAGTCCCGCAGCGAGCGCCTCGCCGTCTTCCCCTGCCTCCGCCAGCAGTTCCGGAAGCCCGGCGGACGGCCTAACCTCTCCCTGGCCGACTTCGTGGCCCCCGCCTGCTCCGGCATCCGCGACTATGTCGGCGCATTCGTGGTGACGGCGGGCGAAGGCGTGGCCGAACTCTGCGCCCGTTTCGAGGCCGCCGGGGACGACTACCAGAGCATCCTCGCGAAGGCGCTGGCCGACCGTCTCGCCGAGGCCTTCGCCGAGCGCCTCCACGAGCGGGTGCGCAGCGAGTTCTGGGGCTATTCCACGGGCGAGTCGCTCACCAACAGCCAGCTCATCGCGGAAGAGTACGACGGCATCCGGCCCGCGCCCGGATACCCCGCCAGCCCCGACCATTCCGAGAAACGGACGCTCTTCCGGCTCCTGGGCGCCGAACGGATCGGCGTGTCGCTCACGGAGAGCTGCGCGATGATGCCGGCGGCTTCGGTCTCCGGTCTCTACATCGGGCACCCGGACAGCTTCTACTTCGGCGTCGGCCGAGTCGGGCGTGACCAGCTGGCGGACTACGCCGCGCGGAAGGGGATGCCGGTGGAGGAGGCGGAGCAGTGGCTGCGGCCGAACCTGGCGGAGGAGGACGATGCCTGACCTGCGCGGACCCACCCGCCGAAGCCGGACCGGAAACCCGGTCGCGGCGATGCCGGAATGCGCCCATGCCTGACCTGCGCTCCCTCCTCTCTGACGGCCGCGTCCACGTCATCGACGGCGCGATGGGCACGATGCTCTACGACCGCGGCGTATTCGTGAACGTCTGCTACGACGAGCTGAACGCGACCCACCCCGATCTCGTGGAGGACGTGCACGCGCAGTACGTCCGCGCCGGTGCGGAGGTCATCGAGACGAACACCTTCGGCGCGAACCCGGTGAAGCTCTCGTCGCACCGGCTGGAGGCGCGCACCGTGGAACTCAACCGTCTCGCCGCCCGGATCGCCGTGCGGGCTGCAAACGGGAGGGCTGCGGTGGCGGGTGCCATCGGCCCGCTGGGGATCCGAATCGAGCCGCTGGGGCCGACGTCGCTGGAGGAGGCGCGGGACTACTTCGGACGGCAGGTGGACGGGCTGCTGGAAGGCGGCGTGGACGGATTCATCCTGGAGACGTTCTCCGATCTGGCCGAGCTGGAGCAGGCGTTCCGAGCGGTGAGGAGCCGTTGCGATCTGCCTGTGATGGCGCAGGTGACGGTGGAGGGCGAGGACTGCAAGACCGCCACCGGAGCCTCCGCCCGGCAGGCGGCGCGCGCGGCCGAGGAATGGGGCGCCGACGCGGTGGGCCTCAACTGCTCGGTGGGCCCGGCCGTGGTGCTGGACGGCCTCGAGCGCATGGCCGAGGCCACGACCCTCCCCCTCTCCGCCCAGCCCAACGCGGGACTCCCACGCGCAGTCGGCGACCGCAAGATGTACCTCACCCGGCCCGACTACACGGCGCAGTACGCGCGCCGCTTCATCGGCGCGGGAGCGCGCTTCGTCGGCGGCTGCTGCGGCACCACCCCGGAGCACATCCGCCGCATCCGCGAGCAGGTCGCCGCGATCCAGCCCCGCAGGACCCAGGTGCGGGTCACCCGGGAGGCGGCTGCGGGCGCGGCTCCACGAGCGGCCCCGGAAGCGGCTGCGGGCGTGGCTCCACGAGCGGCCCCGGAAGCGGTCCCGAACCCGGCCCGGAAGGGGGCCCTCGACGCGCTCCGGAACCCGGCGCGCCCGCTGCAAGATCGCTCCGCACTGGGCCGCCGCCTCGCGGCCGGAGACTTCATCACCTCGGTACGGGTCCTGCCCCCGCACGGATGGGACACGGCCGGGCTCGTCAGGGACTGCCGCGCCCTCGCCGCCGCCGGCGCCAACCTGATCGCCGTGCACGAGGACCGCGGCTCCGCCCGGCTGGACGCGCGCGCCACCGCCGCGATCATCGCGCGCTCCTGTCCCGGCACCGAACCCCTCGTGCACTACACCTGCCGGGACCGCAAGCTCTCGCGCATGATGAGCGACCTCCTCGGCGCCGCGGCCACCGGCGTGCAGAACATCCTCCTCCTCACCGGTGACCCTCCCGGACCGGGTCCCTACGCCGACTACCAGTCCGTTGTCGATGTCGATTCGATCGGCCTCACCAATGTCGTTACGGGACTCAACGCCGGCGTTGACCCATCCGGCAACGAGATCGGAAATCCCGCCGGGTTCGTCGTGGGGGTCGCCCTCAACCAGTCGGCCCGCGACCGGACCCGGGAGCTGGGCCGGTTCCATTGGAAGGTGGACGCGGGCGCCGATTTCGCCGTGACCCAGCCGGTCTTCGACGTTGATCAGTTGCACGGATTCCTGGCCGAGATCGAGCAGTGCATACCCGTCATCGCGGGGATCCTGCCGCTGGAGAGCGCCCGGCAGGCGGAGTTCCTGCAGAACGAGGTGCCGGGCGTGCACGTGCCGGGCCGCGTGGTGGAGCGGATGCGCCGGGCGCAGGCGCGGGGTGCGGGCCGCGCGGCCGCCGAAGGCGCGGAGATCGCGCGGGAGGTCGTGAGGGCGCTGCGGGGCGAGGTCGCCGGGATCCAGATCGCGGGGGAACGTGAAGCGGTGGAAGCCGTGCTGGGGGTCTGGAAGGCGAGCAACCTCCCATGAACCAGCCGATCTGCCCGAAGAACACACTGACCGGGCAATCCGAGGTCCGGCGTGATCGCGAGCATATTCCCGCTCCTTGCGACGTCAACTCGAAATCTCCAATACTCAGCCATGACGTGACGAAGGGAGATGACTTCATGAGAACGGTTGGATTGATCTTGTCCGCCGTGAGTGTCGTCGGATGTGGCTCGCCACGCGACGAGGAACTCGCCGGAGCGTGTCCTTCGTGCTCGATCAGGATCGAGAGGGAGGTGGTTATCGGGGATGACGGGAACGGGATAGTCGGCGGAGGGGTCAATCTGGTCCAGTTGGGTGATCGGTACTACGTCAGCACCGCCGCCGCCCAACACGAGATCATGGTCTTCGATCTTGCGGGCAGGCTCGTCCGATCCATGGGCGGGGAAGGGCCGGGCCCGATGGAGTTCTCCTCCATTCAAGATCTCGATATTGGGCCAGACGGTAACCTGTGGATCTTCCACACGGGACGTGGGCTCACGGTTATCGACACCCTCGGAGCACACGTCGATACGCATTCAGGAACCTGGATATCTGTCTTCGACGGGATCGAGGTCCTTTCCGACAGCACCATCATCATGAACGCTGTCGTGCCCACTCCCGAGTTGGTTGGAAAATGGGTGCACGCCTGGAAGCCAGGAGCCGGGATGCTATGGTCTCTGGATGACGAGATCACCGTGTACCAGCGACTGACGGAGATACGGCATGTGGCGCCCTACATGGATGGCTTCTGGCTTGCGTGGTGGGCGGATCAGTTCCGTCTTCTACAGTACAACATGCTGGGGGAACTCATCAGGGAGTTGCGCCCAGTGAGGCCGTGGTTTGAGGATTTCAAGGTGACCCCGCCTCCCTCACGGGAGAACGAGGGCGTGACCGACAGGGCCGCTATACTATGGCCTGGCCGCGTCCAACGGCGGCGATTGAGGACATCCATGTGGATGGCTCCGTCCTCTGGGTTCTCGGATACACGGCCGATGAGCATTGGGAGAGGGTGAACGACGATGGGTGGTTTGATCTGGGGCAGTACAGTGATGCCGTTGTTGAGGCGTACGACGTGTCATCGGGCAAGTTGCTGGCGTCGCAGGTATTCGATCCGGATAACGCGTGGTTCGAGAGCTTCACGGCGGATGGCAGGATCATAGCGAGCGAACATTACGAGTTCACCAACAGAGTCAGTCTCTGGTCCGTCAGACTGGCCGGGAAGCCCGGAGGCGACTCATCGCTGGAACGACCACACACCAACCAATCCAAATAGACCGGCAATGCGACAAACCCCACGGAATCTCGTTTCGACCGTTCCATGCGCTCTCACGGTGATCGCAACAGCCTGTGAAGCCGGGCCGCCGCTTCCGGACGATTTCTCCGTCCGCGACAGTGCTGATGTGCGGATTCTGGAGAACCGGCGAGCGGCTTGGGGACCGAGTGACGTTTGGCATCTGGACGACGTTCCTGCGGTGGTCATCGAGGTGTCCGAAGACCGGGACGGTCCCTACGATCCTGCAAGCGTCTTCCGGACGCCGGAAGGGGAGATCGTCGTTGCAGATGGCCATATGGTGGGCGAGCACCGGATTCTGGTCTACGATCGGGAGGGAGAGCTCCAACGGGTGATGGGACGCCTGGGCGAGGGTCCGTGTGAGTTCAGGCAACTGTGGTGGGCGGCGCCGTACCGAGGAGATTCGATCGCGGCGTACGATCAGGGACGGCACGCCGTGACGGTTTTCGCCCCGGACGGAAGCTGCGGCAGAACGATCGGACTTCCAACAGGCACGCTTCAGAGGCACGCTTTCCATTGGGGGGCGGTTGGTCCATACCCGGACGGATCCATCCTGGCCCGACCATTTGGAGACGCTCTGAATGCTCCCTCCAGTCCTGGACCAGTCTGGGCTCAGCAAGCGCTCCTGCGGGTAGGGGAGGATGGCGCTGTGCAGGATACCCTGGGCCATTTCCGAGCCTCCCAAGTCTATTGGACCGGGCAAGAGGCAGATCGGTTGGCCTTTGGTCGTGCGTCAGTTTCGACGCTGGACGGATTCGATCTCATTCATGGAGACCAGACCTCATTCGAGTTCTGGCGCATCGATACACTTGGCGTACTTCGGCAGATTGTCCGTCTTGAGTTCGAGACGGTGCCCGTCGAGGAGGTCGACCTCACGGGCTTCCTTGCCGGTTTTGAGTACCATCTCGACACGAAACCCGCGTACTCGGCACTTGTGGCTGATTCGTTGGGCAACATCTGGGTTGGAGAATACCGGCACCCTGGTGTCCCGCCGGACTCACGTTCGATGGATTGGCTCATCTTCGCGCGGGATGGACGATGGTTGGGAAACGTAGCAGTGCCCGGCCGACTTCGCCCAGTACGGATCTATGATGACACGGTATTCGGGATCTGGACGGATGAACTGGGAGTCGTCAGCGTGCGGGCATACACTCTGATCAAACCCCGGTTGAGTGGCAGAGAATGATCGGACTCTGCCCGCAGAGCATCATCAGACGCGTCGAAGCAGGACCGCTATCGGCATTCCTCTTGACCGCGCTTATCGCCAGTTGCGACGTGCCCGGATCCGCTCCTTGTGAAGTCGCTGCCCCCAATGGTCAGGTTGTAACAAACACGAGCGTCGGCGTCTGGCCTGCCGACCTGTCCTGGCGTGAAGTCTGGCGTGCCGGAGGCCTGAATGAAGGCGAGGTGTTGGTCCGGCCGGCCGGCATTGCCGTGAGTCCCGACGGATCGGTCGCCGTCGTGGACTGGGGCTTGGGCGAAGTCATCCTGCTCGGCCCCGATGGAGAGTGGCAGGGGGCGGTCAGCGCGCGCGGCGAAGGCCCGGGCGAGGTCCAGGCACCCGTTGCCGTGACCTGGGCAGACGCCAACACCCTGCTCATCCTGGACGTGAGTGCATTCCGGATCGTCGCACTGGACCCTGCTTCCGGTTCGGCCAGCGTCACTCCGGTCGATCCGGCGTTTCTGGCGCCGGTGTTCGCAGCTGGTCAGGTCAGGTTCGTGGCGCTACAACCGGACCGCACCGTGTGGCTGGAGTTCCCCGGCCCCGTCGCGGATGGCTGGGAGGAGCGATCCTTCGTCCGCTGGTCTCCCGACCGGCCCGTGAACGATACGATCATGGGGTCCCGCGCCAGAGGATTCGCGGGTGCGACGCTGGCCGCATGGCCGCGGTCGCTGCTGGGGGTCGGTCCGGAGACCTGGGTTGTCTCCGACCCGGACGGACGCTACGAACTGGAGGTATTCGAGCGGGACGGCAGGAGCCTCGTTCGGTTCTGCCACGCCGCAGAGGCGCTCCCGCTGTCGCCCGCCGAGCGCGGGGAGGATCCTGACGCAGAAATGCCCGACGCGTTGCGGGACGCCCTCCGCGAACTCGATGAATCACGGAATCCGGCAGTCATCTCCAGAATCGTCGTCGACCTGGACGGGCGGATCTGGGTTCAGCGCGACCGCCCGTTGCCCGGTGAATTCGCCGGGCACGGAGCAGCGGGAGCCATGTATGACGTATTCCTCCCGTCCGGGCGGTTTCTCGGCTCGATTCGCCTGCCGGACGAACAGCGACTGATGGAAGCGAGAGGACGCAGGGTATGGACGATCCACACCGGCAGCCTCGGCGAATCCTCGATCGTGGCGCTCGAAATCGAGGGATTCTGAGGTCGTTGTGATCGTAATCCAGGCAGGGCACTATGGCCTCGTCGGCCTGAATCGGTGCGGGCAGAGCCGAATCGTCTATATACGATAGTATATATTCTATTGGCGAAAATATAGATTAGCATATATTCGCATTCGCAATATATATAATGCTATATGACAGAACAGCCGGAAAGCGAAACCCGGCGTCTACTTGACCAACCCGTACATCCTCACGTATTCCACCTCGAGTTCGTCGCGCCAGACCCCGAGGATGTAGTCGTCGCCGATCTCAAGCCTGACCGGGAGCCCCAGGTTCTCCTGCTGGAGCCCGGGCGGCACGGAGACGGTCCCCATCCACTCGCCGTCCGGCGTGTAGACCTGGAACGGCGGGACCTGGGACCCATGCCGCGAGTGCGGCTCCACCCAGAGATTCCCGCCCGCGTCCAGATGAATCGACGCCAGCGCCGGGAGCGTCGGGGCCATGGGCTGGTCGCGCAAGCCGGGCGGAACGTGCAACCCGGCCGCAACACTGCCGGCAGTCATCCAATCGACGTACGCATCCACATCCTCGTCCGTGACCTCGCGCACGGGTTCGTCCCGCCGCAGGATCGCCGTGACCGCGCCGTCGTCCAGGGAAACCGACCGTACGGAAAAACGCTCGGTGTCGACGACGGCCAGCCAGCCCGCCGAAACCGAGTACCGTGGCCCCTTGCCGAAGGGGTACTCCATCACCTGGACGAACTCTTCGTTCGCGTCAGCCCTCACCTCGCGCCCGGGGACATCCATGACCACCCGCACACCGCCGTCCTCCAGAGACAGGGTCGCGATCCGAACCGCGGGCCATCGCACGATCCCATCCTCGGGCTCTTCGGCATCGGCGCCGAATGTGTGGACGAGTTGTCGTCCGGACACTCCGATGACGCCGGTGGGCGGCGCTCCCGACCAGGGTGCCTCCACGCGAAACGTGCGCATCGGGGCACCGTCGGGATCGAAGAGCTGGACCCGGTTCAGCCGGGCATCCCAGGTCACCACGGTATCACCCGGGATCAACCCCACGAACATCAGCACCCGATGCTCCCCGGGACCCTCCCCCTGCCCCGCCGCGCGCCACACCAGGGTGCCCTCCGTATCGTAACGGCGCAGCTCGCCGGTGGTCCATTCGCCCAGCACGATGTCGCCATTGCTCATGCGCACGGCCGCGACCACTCCGTCCAACAGCTGGTCGCGCGGCCCATCCACGGCGCCGATCCGGACCAGTGGTTCGGCGCTGACCGTCCAGCCCTCGCCGGGGCCCCACATCGGCGCCTCCGCCGTGACGATGCGGATCCCGGCCGAATCCGACCGGGTCGTGAGCGAGGGGTCCGGGGGCGCGTCGCAGGCTGCGAGGACTGCGGAAAGACAGCATGGAAGACAGGCGCGAGCCGTCCTTCGCTGCATCTGCCGCCGTGTATTGCGCGAGGAACCTGATGCCATGGGCGGGGGTATCACCTCCGGGGAGTCGGCCTGATGTGTGCCTGTCGCGTGGTGGGAGGCTGCACGCGTGCAACGGAAGACAAGATTGCAGCCAAGCGGACAACCCGCCATCGGTTGATGGGATCAGGTTACCGGAAGAGAGGGTTGTCGGAAGGATGATTGCGAAGCCGCCAGCCGGGAAGGTGGTATGAGTCTGAAGGACGCGAGGATATCGCTGATGGCCCCCTCGCTGCTGGCCGCGATCGTCCTGCTCGCCGGCTGTGACGAGAACGCGACGACCGCGCCCGAGGAGCAGGCCGAGCGGGTCGTGGAAGCGGAGCCGCCCAGCCCGGAGTGGGAAGTCCACACTTGGGAGTGGGTGTCGGCGACGGTGCTCTTTCCGGATGGGTCCCAACGAGTGTACAAGGGAGGGTCGGTCTACAACTTTCCATCTGCCGCAGCGCGCAATGCCGTATTCCCCCCGGACGCGGAAGCCCTGAGATACATTCCTTCGCTCAGGGACTACGAAGTCGCCCCAATCCACAAGACCGTCAACTGGAACGACTTCCAACTCTGCGCCGAATGCGGACTCGTGTTGAGCGAAGTCGTCCGCTTCGGCGAGGCGGATGGCCCGGGACTCATCGAAGGCGCCGCTCCCCCGGTGAGTTGGAGCGAACAGCTGGGCTATGTGGTCGTCGGCCGCACCTTTCTTCAGGTCTTTGACGACGAGGGCCGGTTCGTGCGCCGGATCGGCCGGGAGGGAGAGGGACCGGGCGAATTCAGCGGAATCGCGGATGCGCATGTCGTAGGCGGCCGGCTGGTCGTGCTCGACCGGGTCAGGAGGAGCTGGTCGATCTTCAACCGGGCGGGCCAGTTCGTCGGGCGGCGTCCGTACGGCAACCAGACGGGCCCGTTCGTGCCGGTCGGCGGCGACCGCGTGGCTGTGGTGGCCAGGGACCGGTCGTCCCAAGCCGGCGACTCCCCCCTTCACCTCGCGCATGTCGACAGCGGAGTGCCCTCGCTTCACTTCGGGGCCAGGGAGGTATGGGAATACGACCGCCGGGACCGGCCGTTTTCGGACATCGTCCGCGGAAGCGTGGTCGGCCGGCCCGGGACGGTGTGGTGGGGCGCGGCGGGCAGCCCCCGCGTCCAGGAGTGGTCCATCGACGACGAGCTGCTCCGCGTCATCGAGGGCGATCTGCCGTGGTTCCCCGAGGTCACGGAACCGGTCGACCGGACCCGCGAACCGCCGCCGACGCTGCTCGGCTCCCTGGCTCTGGAGGGACAGAACCGCTTCTGGATGATCACCCGGACGGCGGATCCCGATTGGCGGGACGTCGAACTCGAGCCCGGGCCGGAGGGTCCGCGGATCCCGGCGAGCAAACGAGCCGACTACCTGGACACCCGTCTCGACATCTTCGACCTGGAGGAACAGCGCCACATCGGCCGGTACGTTTGGGACTCCCCGTACCCCCGGCTGTTCAACCTCGGCGGCGAACCCGCGGTCAGCATCGTCGAGTACAACGAGGACAACGTGCCGCGGGTTGTGATCTACCGGGTGGGTTGGGATGGAGCCGAAGTCCGCGATGCGGCTGCGCGGTCGCCAGTTCGAAGGGTGAAGCGGGTATGAGCGGCGGTGCAAGGTGGTCCAGGATGGTCCCACTGCTCGTTGCGATGGCCTCCGCCAGCTGCGACGACAACGCAGTCACCGCGCCGGGGGATGAGCCGCCGCCCGAGGAAAGGGTTGTCGAAGAAGCGGAATCGAGTCCGTTCCTGGACCCCGCCGATCTTCCGACCATCTACCTCGCGTCCGCCGACGGAGGCGTGTTCGTTGTGTATCAGGGATTCGACTACCCGTTCGATGCGTTCGAAGCAATGCTTGCGGACGGCTTCGACCCGGACGCGGCCCGTGACGGCCTGGACGCGTGGACCAGAACCTTCACACTCCCCACCCACGAAGTCACCACCTGGAGCGACTTCGACCTCTGCACGGACTGCGAGCTCGAACTTGCCGAGCTTGTCCGCTTCGGGGAGGCCGAAGGCCCCGGAGCCATCGGGAGCGCTGCGCCGCGAGTCTCGTGGAACAGGCAGCTGGGCTATCTGGTCGTCAGCTCCACCTTCCTGCAGGTCTTCGACGATCACGGCCGGTTCGTACGCCGGGTCGGGCGCCGGGGCGACGGCCCAGGCGAATTCAGCCGGGTGATCGATGCGCATGTCGTCGACGGCCGGCTCGTCGCCCTCGACCAGGCCGGCAGCACCTGGTCGATCTTCAGCCTGGCGGGCGAGTCCATCGAACGGCGCCCCTACGGATACGCTCCGGGTCCGTTCGTGCCCATCGGCGGCAGCCATGTGGTAGTGGTGAGCATGGACCGGTCGCCCGATGTCGCTGGCCTGCCCCTTCACCTCGCGGACATCGACAGCGGGGTGCCTTCGCTTCACTTCGGGTCCGGACCGGACCGGGACCGCAACCGGGACAACGGGCCGTATTCGGACAATGTCGCGGGAAGCGTGGCCAGCCGGCCGGGAACCGTCTGGTGGGGGACGGCGGACAGCCCGCGGGTTGAGGAGTGGTCCACCGAAGACGAACTGCTCCGGGTCGTCGACGGCGAACTGCCGTGGTTCCCCGAGGTCACGGCATCGAGCGACCCGGCCACCGAGCCCCCCTCCACCCTGCTGAGATCGATGGCGCTGGACGGTCGGGAGTACTTGTGGATGATGGTGCGCACAGCTGATCCGCGGTGGCGTGACGTCGAACTCGAACGCACTGCCGACGGCTACCGCATCCCCCCGGAGCGCAGAGCCGACTACATGGACACCCGCCTCGACATCTTCGACCTCGAGGAACGGCGGCACCTCGGCCGGTACGTCTGGGACTCCCCGTACGCCAGACTCATCGACCTCGGCGGCGAGCCCGCGGTCAGCATCGTCGAGTACACCCGGGAAGGGGTGCCGGAGGTGGTCGTCTACGAAATGGTCCGAAGATGATGGGCACGAGGAAATGGCCATCCGCAACCGCGTTACTCGCTGCGATTGTCCCGCTCGGCGGATGTGACGAGACCTCCACAACTGCGCCTGCAGAGCCCCCGGAGAGAGTTCCCGTAGAGGAAGTCCCGGAAGCTGTGGTGTTGGGCGAGACGGATCTGGTCCTCTTGGACGAGGCCTTTCGGTACAACATCGAGCGCTTGCAACGGAGAATTCAGGAGTTGTACCTCGCAGCGTACCCTTCTTCCGACTTCCCTGCGCATCCGGAAACTGAAGATGACTTCCCCACTCGGCAGACGCACGAACTCACCAACTGGAGCAACTTCGCAATCTGCGCCGACTGTGAACTCCAGCTGACCGAAGTCGTTCGCTTCGGCGAGGCGGACGGCCACGGCGTCATCGATGGCATCGCTCCCAGGGTGTCGTGGAATGAAAAGCCGGGATACGTGGTCGTCGGCTCCACCTTCCTCCAGCTTTTCGACGACGACGGCCGGTTCGTGCGCAGGATCGGCCGGGAGGGCGACGGGCCGGGGGAATTCGGCCGTGTGATCGATGCACATGTCGTCGACGGCCGGCTCGTCGCACTCGACCAGGCCAGGCGCGCCTGGTCGATCTTCAACCTGGCGGGCGAGTTCATCGAAGCGCGTCCCTACGGGTACCGGGCGGGTCCGTTCACGCCCGTCGGCGGCAGCCATGTGGTGGTGGTGGCCATGGACCCGTCGCCCGAGGCCGCGGGCCTGCCCTTCCACCTCGCACACATCGACAGCGGGGTGCCTTCGCGTCACTTCGGGTCCGGGCAAGGACGGGACCGCAACCGGGAGAACGGGCCGTATTCGGACAATCTCACGGGAAGCGTGGCCAGCCGGCCGGGAACCGTGTGGTGGGGCTCGGCGGGTAGCCCGCGGGTTGAGGAGTGGTCCGTTGACGACGAGTTGCTGCGCGTCGTCGACGGCGAACTCCCGTGGTTCCCCGAGGTCACGGAGTCGATAGACCCAACCACGGACCCGCCCTCCACCCTCCTGATGTCCATCGCGCTGGACGGTCGGGAGTACTTGTGGATGACGGTACGCACCGCCGATCCCGGGTGGCGGGAGGTTGAACTCGAACGCACCCCGGAAGGCTACCGCGTCCCCCCGGAGCGGAGAGGCGACTACATGGACACCCGCCTCGACATCTTCGACCTCGAGGAACGGCGCCACCTCGGCCGGTACGTCTGGGACTCCCCGTACGCCAGACTCATCGACCTCGGCGGCGAGCCCGCGGTCAGCATCGTCGAATACGATGAGGAGATGGTGCCGCAGGTGGTGGTTTACCGGGTGGGTGGGAGTAGGACGCGCCAACCAATCGTCGGCTTGCGGTGTCATCAGATCAACGTGGAGTGTGGCACGACAAACGGGACCGCGTGGCTCTTTTCCGAAAAAGCGTCATGAATACATTACATAATGTCATGTCCTGTTTACATTCCGCTATTCGCGCTTCGTCGACCCTTGCTGCTGCCTTCGTCACCAGCGGCCTCCTTCTCCTGGCCGCCTGCTCCGATGCCGCCCCTGTCGCCGAGCCACCCGTCATTGACCTCCCCCCGGCCGACCTGACGCTGCAAGGCCGTGACTTCTCGCGCGTGCGCTCCGTCGTCGAGCTCCCCGACGGCAGGGTTCTAATGACCGACGCGATCGAAAACTCGCTCTACGTCATCGACCTTCAAACCGGCGACGTGCGCACCGAAGGACGCGCGGGAGAGGGGCCGGGAGAATACTGGCGCGTGGACCACCTCTATCCCCTCGGTGGAGATTCGACGCTGTTTGTCGGGGAACCTCCGCGGCTCCTCCTCCTGGTTGGCGACCGGATCGTGCAGGGCCTGGAGCCCGTCTATCCCCGGCTCGGCATGGGCCGCACCGGAGAGACGCCCTGGGGCGTCGATCGGACCGGGCGCGTTCTGGGGGTCGCGGGATTCGCCTTCCAGCCGCGTTCCGGGTGGTCGCGCACGCACGCGGATTCGCTGTACATCCTGCTTTCCACAGGATCCGTCTTTGACACCGCGCCGAGCGAACCGGATACGATCGCCCGCGTGGGGGGACAGGGGCGGTGGGGACTCGCGCGCGTCTCCACGGTCGCGCAGATGGGCGGACGGGAGGTGACGATGAATTCGACCCTGGTAAGCCCGCTCGCCAGCGAGGGACAGGGATGGCTCTTCGCTGACGGATGGGTCGCGCTGGCGCACCCGGACCCCTACCGGGTCGATTGGATGAGTCCAAGCGGAGAATGGACCCGGGGCGATCCCCTTCCCGCCACGCGGCCGGAGGTGACGCGTGAGGAGCAGTGTCTGGCGATCAGCCGGCGGTCCGGTGCCGAGTGCGACCCGGACCTGTACGCGGGCTGGCCCAACCGGGTCCCGCCCTTCACGATGGTGGTCGATCAGGGATGGAACACCCCCGGCGGGACGGCGCTTCACCCGGGTCCCCACGGCCTGCTGCTGATCCGGCGAACCCCGACGACCGCAGCGCTGGAGACGCGCTACGACGTGGTCGACCGGAGCGGGACGCTGCGCGGGGCCATTCGGATGCCGGAGGGAGCCACCATCGTCGGCTTTGGAGTCGAGTCCCTCTATGTGGTGCAGAAGGATGAAATGGACCTGTTGACCCTGAGCCGGCATCCGTGGCCGGCCGAACTGGGGGATTGAGGGGCCGAGGTCACGTCCGGCCCTCCGCGCCCGGCAGCCCCGCCACCCTCCCCAGCCGCCGCGCCGCGTCCCGGCTGCGCAGGTTGCTCACGTAGACCTTGTCGGCCCCGGCCTCCGCAAGCCCGCGGACCGACCTCGCGCTGATTTCCTCCGCGCTCATCCCGGCCGCGAACTCCGCCGTGATCTCGCGGGCCGGAACCGGGAAGTAGCGGCCCAGATACTCGAGCGTGCGCGGATTGGCGCTCCGGTACAGGAACACCCCGTACACGACGGGGAGATCGACGCCCAGGCGGTCCAGCTCGGCGCGGAAGCGCTCCACGCGGCCGAGCGAGTGGTGCGAGACGATCTGCGTGAGGACGAAGTCGGCGCTGAAGTCGTCCGCCGCGACGAAGCGGGCCTGCTCCACCGGGTCGCGGTGCGGGTTCGCCCACCCGCCGAGCGGGAAGCCGGGCTGGTCGCGGCGGAGAATCGCGCGGAGGTCCTTGCCGTGCGGGACGCAGCGCTCGGGCCCCACCGCGTGGTCGCCCCCGACGACGGCGACTCCCGCCGTTCCCAGCGCGGCCGCCCTGCGCGCGAACATCCTGCAGTACTCGAGGGGATGCTTGCAGGTCAGGAAGGGGACCACGGTGCCGAAGTCGGAGCCGTCGCCGAGGTTCGCGGCGAGGTGGGCCAGGCTCTCCTCCTCCGCGTC
This sequence comes from Gemmatimonadota bacterium, assembly GCA_022826005.1. GTDB lineage: Bacteria > Gemmatimonadota > Gemmatimonadetes > Longimicrobiales > Gaopeijiaceae > Bin94. The sequence goes on from JAJDVT010000121.1 coordinate 44,051, forward strand.
GCCGGCCGCGTCGTCGGTGAGCAGCACGAAGGTGCCCTGCCTGGCGAAGCGCTGGACCGCGTGGTACATGTCGATCCAGAAATCCATGCTGCGGGTGGTGTCAAGGCCGAGGCGGGGCGGCCTGAGCTCGACGGCGGCCATGCGGCCGGGCCGGGCGAGGCGTGCAACGAGTTCGGAGCGCTTCGTCTCCTCCGGGGGCCAGGCATCCGTTCGGCCCGCCTCGGCAGACTGCCGTCCGGCCGGCTCCGGTTCGGGAACCCGGCGGGTCATCCTTCCACCCCAGTGTCCACCGGAAGCGCCTCCGTCAACACCTCCGTCCCCTCCTCCGTGATCAGCACGTCGTCCTCGATCCGGATCCCGGTGCCTTCCAACTCCGGGACCCGCGGGCAGCTCCCCGGCGCGAAGTACAGCCCGGGCTCCACCGTGAAGACCATCCCCGGCTCCAACGGCACCGGCCCGTCCCCGTCCCGGTAGAGTCCCGGATCGTGGGTGTCCAGTCCCAGCCAGTGCGATGTCTGATGGGGAAAGAAGGCTTCGTGGCGCTTCTCGGCGAGCACCTCCTCCGCAGGTCCTGCCACCACCCCCATCCCCACCAGCCCCTCCGCGATCGCCCGGCAAGCCTCGCCGTGCACCTCTTCCACCGTCCCGCCCGGCCTGCACGCCGCCATCGCCGCCCGGCGCGCCCGCCTCACCACCTCGTGCGCCTCGCCGCGGGCCCCGTCGACCTTGCCCGACGCCGGCACCGTCCGCGTGATGTCGGCCGCGTACCACCCGAATTCGGCGCCCGCATCGATCAGCACCAGGTCGTCGGGCACGATCCGCGCCCCGTTCGCCGAGTAGTGCAGCGTGCACGCGTTCGCACCCGCGGCCACGATCGTCGCGAAGGCGGGGCCCCCTGCTCCCCTGCGCCGGAATCCGCTCTCCAGCGCGGCCTCCACCTCCCACTCGCCCACCCCCGCCCGCACCTCCGGCACCGCGTCCCGGAACGCCTCCACCGTGATCCGCGCGGCCTCCCTCAAGCGCGCGATCTCGGCCCCGTCCTTGCGCACCCGCATCCCGTCCAGCACGGCCCCCGGATCCGCCAGCAAATGCGCTCCGGCCCCCCTCCGCGCTCGCTGCACGCGCCCTCGCCGCAGAGCCTCCCGCACCACGCCGTCACACCCGGCGGACGCCCCCAGGCGGTAGTGGATCGCATCGCCCCCGGCCAGCAGGCCCGGCCCCTTCTCGGCCAGCTCCCGCAAGGGATGCACCACATCGGCGCCAAACCGCTCCTTCACCTCCTCAAGATCCGGTCGCGGCCCCGTCCACAGCTCCGCCTTCGCGTCGCGCTCGGGAACGAAGAGCATGAACCGGTCCTCGTCCGCAAAGCCCCGCAGGACCGCCACGCAGTTCGGCGCCGCCCAGCCGGTCGCGTACAGGAGCTCCGAGTCGGGGCGATAGCGGTACTCCGAATCTCCACCCATGAACTGCAGCGGGGCGGCCGGAAGAACCATGGATCCGCTCCTGAGCCGGGTCAGGATGATGTCGCGCCGTTCTTGAAAGGGCAGCGGCGGCAGCTTGGTCATCTGCCCCCGGCCCCGGCGGTCCGCCCCCATCCAATCGAGCCCCCGGCTCCGGGACGGCCACGACGCGCGGACCTGCCCCGTGCTACCGCCCGCCCGCCGCCCTGGCCCAGGGCTCCCGCATCCACTACGGCGTACTCCGCGGCCGCTGATCGATCAGATAGTGTACGAACCAGCTGCGGATCCGTTCCAGCCGGTCCACCAGCAACCACGGCTCACCGGTCCGGGACAGGCCGTGCGAGGACCTGGGGTAGCGGACCAGTTCCACCGGCACCCCCAGCTTCATCAGCGACATGAACCACTGCTCCGCGTCGGCGACCGGGGTGCGGTAGTCCTGCTCGCTGTGGATGATCAGCGTCGGCGCGACCACGTTCTCGACGTAGCTGATCGGCGACAGGCGGCGGTACAGATCGCGCTGCTCCCAGGGCGTCCCGTAGAACTCGTACTCGGTCAGCCGCTGGGCGTCCGATGTCCCCCACCAGCTCTCCCAGTTCGTAATCGAGCGCGAGGTTACGGCCGCGTGGAAGCGCTCGGGCTCCGTGGCGGTGAGCCAGTTGGTCATGAAGCCGCCGTAGCTGCCGCCGGCAACGCCGAGCCGCGTCGGATCGATCTGTGGATACGCGGCGATGGCGGCGTCGACGCCGGAAAGGTAGTCCTCGCGGTCCACGATCCCCCACTCGCCGCGGGTCGCGTACTGGAAGTCGTGGCCGTACCCGGAGGAGCCGCGGGGGTTGGTGTAGAGGACGAAGAACCCCGCCGCGGAAAGGACGTGGAAGGTGGGAAAGAAGGTGTTGCCGTACGCCGAGTGCGGCCCGCCGTGGATCTTGAGGATCATCGGGTAGGAGCCCCCCTCGGCGAACCCGACCGGCTTCACGACCCACCCCTGCACCTCGGTACCGTCGTCGGAGGTCCAGACCAGTTCTTCGGCGGGCATCATCGTCACCCGCGCGAGCCAGTCGTCGTTGAACCCGGTCACCTTCTGCTCGGTGGAGCCATCCGGCGAACCGAGATAGAGCTCCGCCGGCGTGACCGCGTCCGTGGCGGTGAAGGCCATCACGCTCCCGTCGACGGAGAACGAGAACGACGAAAGCCGCCGCGCCCCGTCCGTGACCTGCTCGACGGGCAGTCCCTCCTGCGCGCGGAAGAGGTGGCTGTCCCCTTCGATCCCGGCGGAAAAGACGACCGCGCCGCCATCCGCCGTCCAGCTCGGAGAGCCCGGCCGCAGATCCCAGTCGCCCGTCAGGTTGCGGGGCTCTCCGCGGAAGTGCCCGTCCGGCCCGAGTTCGGCCAGAAGCAGGTCCGTCTGGCTGCCGCGCGCGGGAGTGGAGAGGAAGGCGATCGTGCGACCGTCCGGCGACAGCGCCGGGGCGCTTTCCGTGCCCGGGTTGGAGGTCAGCCGCCGCACCGCCCCGCCCCGCGTGTCCACGGCCCAGATGTCGCCGGTGTTCTCGGAGTTGAGTTCGTCGTCCTCGCGGTCGTTCCCGGTGAAGAAGATCACCCGCCCGTCTTCGGACCACACCGGGGCGCCCGCATTGAAGGACAGTCGCGTGAGCTGCCGGGGCTCACCCCCATCCGCATCCGCGAGCATGATCTGCCGTTTGTTCTGCGTCAGGTAGTGGGGCTGGAACGATAGGCTGCCGTCGCGCTTGTAGCGGAGCGAAGTGATCACCCGTCCATCGAAGCGCTCGGCGTCGAGGGTGCGGCTCACCGCGTCGGGAGCGATCCACCCCCTCCGCTCGGCCGGCCCGTCCCCCTCCTCCGGCTCATCGTCACCCTCGGGCGCCTTCACGAAGGCGATCTGCGAGCCGTCCGGGGACCACACCGGCGGACCGTCCACCCCTTCGATGTGGAAGGCCTCCCCCGCCGGGCGGTCCATCCGCAGGAACCAGACCGGGTTGGGATCGCCGCTGCGGGTGGAGGTGAATGCGAGCAGCGAGCCGTCCGGGGACCAGCGCGGACCGCTCGACTCCTCGTTCGTGGCGGTCACCGGGAAGGCCTCCCCCGCTGGCCGCCCGCCCGAAAGCGGCTGCAGCCAGATCTCGCGGTGACGGCGGTTATCCGCTTCGACCACGGTCGTGACGGTGAAGGCCACATAGGCCCCGTTGGGCGCAACCGCAACCTCCCCGACGCCGACGAGCCGGTAGTAGTGTTGCGGCGTGTATCCGCCGTTCTGGGCACACACTCCGCCGGTGGTCCATCCGGTGACCGCCAGGACCATGCCCACGGCATACCCCAGCCTGCTAAACCGTCGCGGTGTCATGCCTTTCATTCCCATCCGGCCGCAACCATGAACGGACGGGAATCGGCCGGCGCCCGTCCGCTTGTGAGCCTCCTGTCCCGGCACCCGGCCGAGGCGGAGGCATGAACAGGGCAAGGTAAGGCAGGATGCCGAGGTTGCTCAAGTCGGGTGTCCGCGCACCGCCGCCGCGTTACCTTGGAGCGCGCAGACAAAACACCCGCGGCATTTGGAGCGACGATGCATCCGCCGTTGGGCCGCGCTGCCCGGCCGGCCGAAGTGTAATGTCAGCTTGGCAGAATGTAATGTTCTCTTTACTGTTCGTGCCCTCCGGGCGCCCCACCCGGCGCGCGCGTCCCTGCCGGCTCGCCACCTTGGTCCGCCCAAGTTCGTGGAGCATCAGGATGCCCCGCGCGGACAAATACGCCAACCCCTTCACCGGCGGCTCCGGCGTGCGACTCGCGGGGCTCGTGGAACAGGCAGGAGAGGTCCTGCCGGGCGCCCGGGTCTCATCGAAGGGGCGGACACGAAGGTGCTGACCGGCCGGGACGGGAGGTTCGTGCTGGCGCACCTCCGCACGGGCACCTACACCGTCAACTTCTCCCACCGTACCCGGCCCGACGACGGGCGCTCGGAGGCCGAGTTGTTGTCGGATCGGGCTGTCCGGGTGGAAGACGTGGTTCCGGTCGGCTCCGGCCTCCCGCTCGCAACGCTCGACTTCGTGGTTGAGACGGAGCCGGGCTCCCCGTAGCTTCCCGGTATCCACCCCCACCGGAACAGGAACGCGCGGTGAAAACTAAACCCACCCACCCCCGATTCGTCGCCCTGATTGCCCTGCTGGGCTCCACGGCACCGTTCTCGACACCACCTGCCCATGGCCAGCCCGAGCCCCGGGACACCGTCACGCTGCCACCCATCGTGGTGACGGTCCTCCGATCCCCCGTGCGGCTCGACCGCATGCCTTTCGCCACCTCCGTGCTGGCGGGGCCCGAGCTCGCGGAGGGCAACAGCGGGGTGTTCATCGAGGAGGCGCTGCACGGCCTCCCGGGGGTGAGGGTGCAAAACCGCTACAACCCGTCTCAGGGGGAACGAATTTCGATTCGGGGCTTCGGGGCCCGGTCACAGTTCGGCGTGCGCGGCATCAAGATCCTGGTGGACGGCATCCCTGCGACCCTTCCCGACGGGCAGTCCACCCTGGACCACCTCGATATCGGCTCGCTGGGGCGCGTCGAAGCGCTCCGGGGCCCCGCTGCCGCCCTGTACGGCAACGGTTCCGGCGGGGTGATCCTCTTCGAGAGCGCGGCACCGCACGCAGGCCCGTACCGCCAGGACGCGACCGTGGTGGCCGGCTCGGACGGGCTGCTGCGCCTCCAGGCGACCGGATCGGGCACTTCCGGAGGGATCGCCTTTCGTGCCAGCGCGGTTCAGAGCCGGTTCGACGGCTTTCGCGACAACACCACGGGCGCCGGCGAGGACCCCTACAGCCAGGCAACGCGCACCACCCTGAACGCCGGCTTCACGACTGCCGCCGCCGGGGGCACCCTGGCGCTCCGGCTCAGCGGCGTCGACCTCGACGCGCTCAACGGCGGCTCCCTGCCGGCCGAGCTCTTCAACGAGGGGAGTAACGAGGCGTGGGGGTTCAACGTGCGGCGCCGCACGCGCAAACAGGCCAGGCAGGGCCAGGCGGGGATGAGCTGGCGGGGCGGCGTTGGCGACCTCGAAGGGACGTTCTCGGCGTACGCCGTGCGGCGTGAGCTGGACAATCCGATCCCCAACACCGTGATCGACCTGACGCGCAGCGGCGGCGGGATCCGGCTGGGAATGGCCCGGGGATGGGAAACGGGAAGCGGTACCGCGCGCGTCGACTTCGGGGTCGAAGGAGAACTCCAGAGCGACGACCGCCTGAACTTCGCCAACGACGGAGGCGAGCGAGGCGCGCTCAGGCTGGACCAGCAGGAGGATGTCCGTGCAGGCGCCCTCTTCGCCCAGCTTCAATTCCCCCTTACCGGGCAGCTGGGCGTCGTAGGCGCGCTTCGCTTCGACCACTTCACCTTCAGCGCCGACGACCGCTTCCAGGCCGCCGGCAACCCCGACGATTCCGGCTCCCGCACGATGACCGGCCTCAATCCCTCACTCGGCTTCCACCTCGACCTGGGCGGCCACGGCCTTTTCGCCTCGGTGGCGCGGTCCATCGAGACCCCGACCACCACCGAGCTGGCCAACCGACCCGACCGCGCCGGCGGGTTCAACCCCGAGCTGGAGCCGCAGCAGGGCTGGACGCTGGAGGGTGGCCTGCGCGGCGAGCTCGGCGACCGCACCACCTACGACCTCGCCGCCTACTCCACCACGCTCACCAACCAGCTGGTGCCCTTCGAGGTCCCCACCGACCCGGGACGCCGCTTCTACCGCAACGCGGGACGGTCGCGCGTCCAGGGATTCGAGCTGTCGGCACGCACCGCGCTCTCTTCGGCCCTCACCGCCCGCATCTCCTACGGCTACCTCGACGCCCGCTTCACCGAATTCACGGTCGGAGGCAACGACTACTCCGACAACTCGATTCCCGGAATCGCGCCCCACCGGTTGGAGGCCGCCTTGCGGGCCGGACACGGTCCGTGGTTCGGCGAGGTGCGGGTGGAGGTGCGTGGCGAGGTGCCCGCGAACGACGCCAACGACGCCAGCGTCGAGGGCTACACGCTCGTCGAGCTACGGGCCGGAGGCACCGGCATCCGCGCGGGCAACCTCCGGCTCTCCCCCTTCGCCGCTGTCACCAACCTCACCGATGTGCGCTACGCCTCGTCCGTCGTGGTGAACGCCTTCGGGGGGCGGTATTACGAGCCGGGACCGGATCGCGGCGGCTACGTCGGGCTTTCGCTGGCGTGGGAGCGGGGGCGGTAACAGCTACGGCCCGCCGCTAGCCCGAGGGCTCTCCCGCGGACCGACGGAGTCCGCCGCAACCCGCACCGTCGCGCATTAGCCACAGACTGTTGGCCACCGTGCGCTCGCCCTCCGCGTCGGAGGGCCGGCTCACCACGCGCCCTCGCAGCAACATCGCCGAGGAGCCGCCGCCATCAAGATTCAGCGCCTCGTCCGCGCCGAGCGCGACCAGGAGATCGGCCAGCTCGGGCAGCGACATCCCGGCGGACCGGGGGGCCTGCCGTCCGTCTACGACCACGAGCCAGAGCCGGCTCCGGGCGCTGTCGAAGCCGACCGCCGTTCGCGGGTGCCGGGCCGCCGCGAAGGACGGCCTCTCGGCAACTCCGAGATCACCCCTGGGGATGCCGCGTTCCAGGAGCACGGGATACCCCCCGATAACCTGCAGCCCGGCTGCGGCCGAACCGGCGCCACTGTCGGCCGGGCCGACGGTGTCGGGGCCGAACCCCATACGGCTGCCACCCGGAGCCGGGCTCGCGACACGTACCGGATCACCAATCCACAGGACCCGGGACGCCCCCCACGACACCGCCGGACGAAGGGCCAGGCGGCCCGTGCTGGCGGTGAACTCCGGGCCCACCGGGGCGCCGCCCCGCAGGTCGAAGAAGTCGCCGTTGACGCCCGCCAGAGGCCTGCCCGGCCCCACCGGGACCATCTCCGCCACCGTGCGCCTGGTCCGAGTGACCCCGTCCTCGTCCAGGGCGGGCTCGACCTGAAGACCCAGCTCGCACCGCGCCAGGTCGGCCGCGACCATGTGGACCGCCCACGGCCCTCGGGGGGACCACGCGAAGTGGTAGAAGGCACCGTCGCCCAGCCTGAGGCCGCGCGCGGAATCGGGGTCCAGGAACTCGCGGGCCGTCTCGGGCAGCTCGGGTACCCTCCCGGCGGGACGGTCGGGCATCGCACAGGCCACAACCGCCAGGAGAACGCCACTACCGGCGGCCGGAACCGCAGCATGACGTGTCCACGCGCAAGCTCGCATTTGCGACTGCCCCCTTCCAGTCCTGTCCGGTGGCCGGGCGCGCCGGACCCGTTTGCACGACGAACTCGTGTCGACATCACCCGGCGACCCGGACGTTCGCACCCTCGCCGGATTCTATCGCGATATCCCGTCCTGGCAACCGCGCGGCACTGGCGCCGCCTCGCCGCGATCCTGTATAATGCGCGGCCATGATGTTCTCCCGCCCCCAGCGCCTCCTCGTTTACGCGGGGCTCGCCGCACTGGCCACCGCCTCCATCCCGGACACTGCCTCGGCCCAGTACCGCGTCGGCGTCGTCCTCGGCGGAACCAGCCCGTGGGGCCTGCTGGTAGAGTATCGCTGGAAGCGCCAGGGGCTGGAGTTGCAGGCGGGGACGTGGAGCTTCCGCGATCTGAGCCTCTCCGTAACCGCGAAGCAGTACGTGGGTTCCAATGCCGTGGAGCCGTACGTCGGAGCCGGACTCTGGGGAATTGTCGCGCGAACCGAAGAGGGAACCGGATACGGACTCATCGCCCGTCTGCCGGTCGGCCTGGACTGGGAGTTCATCTCCCGTCACTCCGCCGGGTTCGCGATCCACTTCAACCGCGCGCTGGCCCTCAAGCGGCCGGACCCCGTGGACCGGCGTCCGCCCCGCACCGCCTTCATCCCGTTGCCGGAATTGAGCTACCGCTGGCTCGCGAAGGAAAACTGACCCCTCAGGGCGTGGCGCGAGTCAGTCGAGCGGCTCCATCCCCACGTACTTCAGACCGCTCCCCGTGTTGAACAGGACGACTTCGTCCTTCGCTCCGATCAGCCCCATTTCCCGGAGCCTGGGGACGGCGGCTGCCGTGGCGCCCCCCTCCGGCGCAGCGAAGATCCCCGTCGCGGCTCCCATCACTTCGACCCACTCGTGCATGGCCCGGTCCGGGACCGCCACCGCCCCACCCCCCGACTCGCGCAGCGCGCGCAGGATGAGGAAGTCCCCCACCGCGCCCGGGACCCTCAGCCCGGCCGCGTAGGTCGCCGCGTTCTCCCATGGCGTCGCGGCCTCACGCCCCTCTTCCCACGCCCGCACCATCGGGGCACATCCGGTCGACTGCACAGCGAACATCCGCGGCCGCCCGGAGCCGATCCAGCCCAGCGCCTCCATCTCCGCGAAGGCCTTCCACATCCCGATCAGTCCGGTGCCACCCCCCGTCGGATACACGATCGCATCGGGCAGCCGTCCACCCAGCTGCTCGAAGAGCTCGTAGCCCATCGTCTTCTTCCCCTCGACCCGGTAGGGTTCCTTCAGCGTGGACAGATCCCACCACCCGTCCCGGTCGCAGCGTTCGCGCACGACCGCCCCGCAGTCGCTGATCAGGCCATCGAGGAGCTGCAGGTCCGCGCCCAGCGCGCGGATCTCGGCCAGGATGGGGAGCGGGGTATCCAGCGGCACCACCACGTGCACGGGCAGACCGGCGGCCGCCCCGTACGCGGCGGCCGAGCCGGCCGCATTCCCCGCCGACGGGATCGCCAGCTCGGCGGCGCCCAGTTCGAAGGCGCGCGACACGGCCATGCACAGTCCCCGGTCCTTGAACGAACCGGTCGGATTCTGTCCCTCGTCCTTGATCCAGAGGCGCCCAACGCCGAGGCGGCGCGCCAGGCGCGGAGAGTTCACCAGCGGCGTGAAGCCCTCGCCGAGGCTCACGCGGAAGGCCGGGTCGCGAACGGGCAGGACCTCGCCGTAGCGCCAAAGGGTCGCGGGGCGTCCTGCCAGGGCCGCGGGGGTGAAGCCGGGCCGGAGGGAGTCCAGATCGTACCGGGCGAAAAGGGGCTTGCCCGCTGGTGAGAGGCCGATGAGCTGCTCGGACTCGAACGTGTCGCCGGTAGCGGTACACTCCAGGAACTTCGCGCCGGGTATCGGGGTATTAGTTGGGTTCATCTTGCGTCTGGGGTGATGGAGTCGGGAAGGGGCCGCCCGGCGGAATGTCGCAGGCAACCCTATCTTTGATGGTGAGCATCGTATGGTACGACAAAGGCATGGAAGGCGCCCAGATTCGCGTCCGGAGCAAAGTGGGATCACCCGTGGAACAGACCTGGAGCACCGCGCGGTGAGCCACTCGCCCGGCCAAAGTCCTGGATCCAGAGAAATCGAAGCCCAGTTGATTCGCCGAGCGTGCGAAGGTGACGGACGAGCCGTCCGGACACTCTACGACCGGTACGCCCCTCGGGTCTACGCGGTGGTACGGCGCATCGCGGGAGACGATGATACTGCACAGGACTACGCACAGGAAGCGTGGATACGGGCCATCCGGGCCCTGCCCACCTTCCGCGGCGACGCGCGGTTCTCGACCTGGCTGCACCGGATTGCAGTCAATTCGGCGCTGCAGGCGGTGAGGAAGGAAAAGACGAGGCGAATGCGGGAGGTGCCGGTTCCCGAGGTGGTGCCGGTGGCGCCCGACGTAGGCGATGTGCTGCTGGAACGCAAGCTGGAGGCGGCCCTAGACAGGTTGCCGGACGGAATGCGCAAGGTGTTGATTCTGCATGACGTGGAGGGATACACGCACGAGGAGATCGGCACGGCGTTGGGCGTGACGGCTGGCTCCTCGAAATCACAGCTATTCAAGGCGCGAGCAAAGATGAGACGAATGCTCCGCGGATTTGAAGCAAGTGCAAAGGAAGTGGAAGCATGGAGCGTATGACTCTTGAACAGTTGGCGCGGCTGGTGGATGAGCGGCCGACGCCGGAGGAACAGAGGGTCCTGGATGGGGACCCCGGGCTCCGCCGCGAGTTGGAGGCGCTGAAGGAGCAGTCGTGGTCGCTCAGGAACCTTCCCGCACTATTGCCTCCCGTGGGCGGCTGGCATCAGCTCGAAAAGGAGCTGTCGGCCGCGGGCCTGATTCACGGCCAGTCGCGGGCTGCCGTATGGGGCAAGTGGATGCAGGTGGCCGCTGCGGTGGTCCTCTTCATCGGGGGCACGGCGGTGGGGTGGGTCTCGGCGAGCCAGCCCGGCTTGCGGCCGGGGGGCGGCGAATCGGTGGCGGCCCTGGTGTCGTTCGACCAGCCGGCCACCCTTGCGGAAGCCACGGCGCTGGTGGAACAGAAGGACTTGGAGTTCAAGGCTGCGTTGGCGGAATACCGCCATCTCCTGCTTGCCCAGGCGGGAGCGCAACCCGGACAGAATCCGGCTGCCCGTCTTCCCTATATCCAGACCCTTGCCGCAGCCACCCACATCGCGGCGGAAGCAAACCCGGGCGACCCCTGGATCAACAGCTTTCTGGTAAGAGTCATGGAGGAACACGAGCAATTGCAGCGCCGGATCAGTCTGGACAACTGGAATTGAACCGGATGAAGGGGCGTTCTTCTCTCCTCGCCGGTGCCTGTTTGGCGCTTGTCCTCGGGGGCGCGCCGGTCATCGGCCTGCCGCAGGCGGTGTGCGCCCAGAATCCCGTTGTGGATCCCGGGGTATGGATCGGCATCAAGACCGATACGGCCCGGGTGTTCATTCCGGCGAGTGGGGAGACGACCCTGGTGATCAGGGTAACGGGAATAGAGCAGGGCGGACCAGCCGCCCGGGGAGGGGTGCTCCTGGGTGACGTTCTCGTCGCCCTCAATGGTCGCGAGCTGCCGGACTACGAGGTATGGCTCACCTCTCTGGCGGCTCTGGGTCCCGGCCAGGAGGCGCATCTGAGGCTCAACCGGAGAGGAATCGAGGTGGAGACGCTTGTGGTCGTGGCCGACGAGCGTCCGCCGTCTTTCGCGGCCCTGCTGGACGTACCGGAACGCGATGCCGCCTGGGAGGCAATGCGGCGGGAATTCGAAGCACTGCTGGAGACCTTGCCCGACACCTTCGGGCCCGGGCTGGAGGTGTTGTCCGCAACGATCCGCGGCATTATCGAACTCGATTCCGGCTCGGTGTCGTTCATGTTGAGCGACACTTCCATGACACTCGACATCCAGAGGGCAGAACGCACCCTATCCCGGGTGGGACCGACCCCCGTGCGGGGCGAACCGGGGACCACCGGCCGTCTCGAGCCCCCGGACCGCGATCCCCCAGCCGAGGGGAGCGCTGCGGGTGCGGAGGCGGCCCGGACAACCACGCCGGATTCCGGCGTCTACCTTTTCGCACGGGGGGATTCGATTCTCGCCGAGTACGGGCTGGCGCCGCTGCCGCCTTCGAGGATGTTGCCGGCCAAAGTCGCGCTGTTGAGTTCCGTTGTTCTGGGGGGTGCCCAGGTGCGCACCCTCTCCGGTGCGCTCGGACGCTATTTCGGTGTGTCGTCGGGCGTCCTCATCATCGACGTGCTCGCCGACAGTCCGGCGAGGCGGGCCGGATTCCGTCCCGGCGACGTGATCGTGGCGCTGGAGGACCGCGGCCTGGCAACGCTCGACCAGCTTCGGAGCGACCTGGCGCTGGCGGAACTCCCCATAAGCGTGACGGTCATCCGCCACGGCGAACTCATCGAGCTCACATACCCGGTTCGCTGAGTCCTGCTACTCGTAGCGCAGCGCGTCGATCGGGTCGAGGATTGAGGCCCGGCGCGCGGGCCAGATTCCGAAGAAGAGCCCGATAGCGGCAGAGAATCCGATCGCGACCGCCACGATCTCGATGGCCACCGCGGTCTGGCTCCCGAATGTCGTACTGACCACGTGTGCGGCGCCGTATCCCCCGGCGACGCCGAGCGCACCGCCGAGCATGCACAGAACCAGCGCCTCCACGAGGAACTGGAAGAGGATGGTCTTCCTCGTCGCGCCCAGCGCCTTCCTCACACCGATCTCGCGGGTCCGTTCGGTCACGCTCACCAGCATGATGTTCATGATCCCGATCCCGCCGACGAGCAGGCTCACCCCCGCGATTCCCGCGAGGAGCAGCGTGAAGGTCTGAGTGTTCTCGTTCAGCGTCTCGAGGAAGTCGGAAGACTGGGAAATGCTGAAGTCGGCATCCTCCATGGGGAGAATTCGGTGCTGCCGCCGGATGATCCGGTCGATATCGGCCCAGAGCGGATCCAGCTGGTCCGGGGACGGCGCGGCGACGAAGATGGAACGCAACCGATCCCGGTTGCCCATGACCCGGTACATCGCCGTGGAAAGCGGGATGTAGACCCGGTCGTCGGGCTGCTCCCACATCGCGCCACCCTTCTCCTTGAGCACGCCCAGAACCTCGAAGGAGATGCCCCGAATCTGGACCGTGCGACCCACCATTAGACCCGGTGGGTTGTTCAGCTCCTCGGGCACGTTGGAGCCCAGCACGGCGACCCGCCGCCGTCCCTGCACATGGCCCTGGTCGAAAAGCTCCCCATGCTCGATCTCGTGATCGTGCAGCCTGAAGTAGGATGGCCAGGTTCCGACCACCGAGTGGGAGGAGTTGTACCGGCTGTACGACACCTGGTACCGGGACTCCACTTCGGGAGCCACCTCGTACATTGCGCCGAGCTGGTCGCGAAGCGCCACCGCGTCATCTTCCTCCAGGCGCGTACTCCCGCTGGCGACGCCCCAGCGGAACCCCTGTCCGGGCCGCACGGTCAGGATGTTCGTCCCGAGGTTTTCGATCTGCTCCTCGACTGCCCGCTGCGCGCCTTCGCCCAGTGCGAACATGGTGATCACCGCAGAGGTGCCGATCACGATCCCCAGCGTCGTAAGCGCCGACCGTAGCAGGTTGGCCTTGATCGAGGCCAGCGCCACCACGATGATCTCCTTGATTACGAACATGGAATCCCTCTCCTAGAGCAGTGCGTGGATAAAGCCCCGCGAGCACCGAGAGCTGTGAGGCGCCGGGCTGGCAAGGCGCGACGAAGGGCGCATAGCGGAGCCATTCGTCCGAGGAGCAACGCAGAGCGGTGCTTCAGAGACCCGACAAGTAAGGTTGACATGACATTTGGTAAAGTTTTCATGACATTGTGAATGCGTGGGCACCCGCGGGCCAGCCTGGATGCATCGCTTCTCGAATGCCGGGGGGATTCTGTCCCACGGGCTGCCAAGTCGGTGTTGCAAACTCATCGCGCCTCTCGACCTGGCCTCAGAACGGCCGCCCGCCTCCCATCCGCCGGCTCATCCGCTCCATGCGCTCCTGCTGCCGCGCCTGCAGTTCCGCCGCGCCGATCAGTGCGATCTCCTCGCCCGCCTGCAGACCGGCGAGAACCTCGGCGTAGTCCCAGTCGCTGATCCCCAGGATGACCGCGCGGGGCGTAAGCTCCCCGTCCGCGGCCATCACGAACACCACGCCCATCTTGTAGGCGGGATCACCACTCGACCCGCCCATCATGGCCCCGAAGCCGCCCATTCCACCGAAACCACCGAAGCCGCCCTGGCCACCACCGAAGCCGCCCTGACCGCGGCCGCCGCCACCCTGACCCGCACCGAAGCCGCCCTGGCCGCGCCCTTGACCGCGCTGTCCACCCTCGGCCGCGCCGACACCTGCTTCGCCCTCAGCCGCTCGGCCGTCGGGATTACCGCCCATGCGCTGGCCGCCACCCATCTGCTGGCCGCCACCCGCGCGCTGGCCACCCGGCATCGCCTGGGCACCGGACCTCTGGCCGCCCGCACCCATGCGCTGGCCACCAGGACCACCCGCTGCGCTGAGCAGAGTCATCGCCGAGTCCCGGCTGATCTCACCGCTCTGCATCAGGGCCACGATCTCGTCCATCGGCATGCCCCCCGCACCGCCCCCGTTTCCGGGGGTGGCGCGCGCAGCCGCTCCGTCCTCGCCGTTGGCCGCGGCACCGGCGCCGCCCTCAACGGGGGCCGCCCCGCCTGCAGCGCCTCTCTGTCCTGCGCGCATTGCACCGAAGCCGGCAGCGGCGCCCGCATCGGCCGTCATCGTCGGCACGTTGTCGCGCCGCAGCGCGTTCAGCTTCTGCTGCGCCTCCGTGATCAGGGAACCCCAGACCGTGCGATCGATCGTCGCCGTAGTCGGGTCCAAGCCGAGCACCTCGGCGGCGGGGGCCACCTCCTGCGGCTGCACCACCGAGTTGTTCGGTACTGTAAGCGTGTTTTCGCGTTCGTCGATCAGGATCTCGACCTCTGCGTTCATGCCGGGCTTCAGGAGGCCGGCCCTGTTGTCGAGCAGCACGATCACCGGGAACATCGTGACGTTCTGCTGCACCAGCGCCTGGGGCTCGATCTTCTCGATCACGCCCTGGAAGGACCGGTCCGAGAACGCTTCGACCGTCACCGTGGCGACCATCCCCGCCCCCAGTTGGCCAACATCCTGCTCGTCGACGAAGGTCCGCACCCGCATGTCATCCAGGTTGGCCATCACGAACAGGGTAGTGCCGCCCGAGACGTTCTGCGTGGCCGACTGAATCACCTGGCCGTACTCGACCAGCTTCTCAAGGATCGTGCCGGACATCGGAGCCGTGATCCTGACGTCGGCCCGCCGCAGGGTGGCCAGCTCGAGGTTGGTCGTCGCCCGTACGAGCCCCGCCTGTGAGTTCGCGTATTCAAGTTCGGCCTGCTCGAATTCCCGCGGCGTGATGACCGCCGAGTCCAGCAGCTGCTTGGAACGGTCGAGCTGTTTCTTGGAGATATCCATCCGCGCCACCGCCACGTCCAGGTCTGCCTGCGCCTGTTCGTAGGCGTTGTTGACGTCGCGGGGATCGACCTCGGCCAGGAGTGCACCCTCTTCGACCTCGTCACCGGAGTCGGTGAAGAGCTGCAGGATCTCGCCGGACGCCTTCGACTTCACCTCGACCTTGAGGACAGGTTCCAGCTCTCCGTTGGATTCGGCCGTGACCCGCATGGACCGCAACTCCGCCGGCGCCGTCTGGATTCCGTACTCGACATCCTGGTCCTGCTGCATCGTACAGCCTGCCACAAGTGCCAGAGCTGCCGCAAGTGACGCCGGCGCCCCCGCAAGGAGACTCCGGTCAGTGAGAAAACGTCGCATCAGTCTTGATCCTTTCATTCAGGATGTCACGCTCGACCAGGCCGTCGTTCAAGTGGACCTGGCGCGAGGTCATGGCCGCGATGTCGGCTTCGTGCGTTACAACGACAATCGTCTGCCCCGCACCGTTGAGTTCCCCGAAGATCTGCATGATCTCGCGGGAGGTGGTGGAGTCAAGGTTTCCGGTCGGCTCGTCGGCGAGAAGGAGCGCGGGATCGTTCACCAGCGCGCGCGCGATCGCCACGCGCTGCCGCTGCCCACCCGAGAGCTCCGGGGGCTTGTGGTGCATCCGGTCGCCGAGGCCCACCCGCTCGAGCTTGTCCGCCGCCTGCCTGCGCCGCCTCCTGGCCGGCATGCCCGCATAGATCAGCGGCAGCTCGACGTTGTGGAGCGCGGTGGCACGCGGCAGGAGGTTGAAGGTCTGGAAGACGAACCCGATGTCCCGGTTGCGCACGCGGGCGAGCTGGTCGTCCGACAGCTCGGAGACCTTGCGTCCGTTGAGCCAGTAGTTCCCGGCCGTCGGCGTGTCCAGGCACCCGATCAGGTTCATGAAGGTGGACTTGCCGCTCCCGGACGGTCCCATGATGGAAAGGAACTCACCCGGCTCGACGTTCAGATCGACGCCGCGCACGGCGCGCACCGTTTCGGCGCCGAGGACGTAGTACTTGCGGAGGCCTTCGGTCTGGATGACCAGCCCGTTCGCGGCCCTTTCGTCCCCGTTCCCGCCCCGCCGCCTTCTCTTGCTTCTTGCCATCTATAGCTCCACTCCGATGATCGACTCGAGTTCCGCCTTCGCGAGCGAGTAGTCGAACCGGGCCGCGACCAGGTTCACCTCCGCCTGCTCGAGGGCCACCTGGCTCACGATTACGTCCAGGATCGTGCTCTGGGCGGCCTGGTACCTCAGCCGGACGATGCGGAAGTCCTCCTCTGCGACCAGGACCGATTCCTCTGCGATTGCGATTGCCTGAACCTGCGTCTCCAGTGTCCGGAGCGCCGCGTCCACCTCCTGCCTCACGCTCCGGCGGGCGTCCTCCTCCGAAAGGCGGGACACGCGCCGGGTCTGGGTGGCCTGGCTCAGACTCGCCTCGCGGCCGAAGCCGTCGAAGAGCGTGTAGCTGCCGGACAGGCTGAGGCCCCAGCTGGTGCTGCCTCCGGAGAAGCTGCGCTCCTGGTTGGCCCAGTTGTACCGCGTCGACATCGACAGATTCGGCAAATAGCTGCTGCGGGAATTGTCCACACCGATCTGCGCCACGCGTGTTGCCGCTTCGGCGGCCCGCACGGCTGGCGAGGCCGACTCGGCGAGGGCGATGATCTCGGCCTCGCTGAGCCGGAGCGGAGCCGGGTCCAGTCCCTCTTCGGGAGCCACCGGCACAACCGGTCCGCTCACACCCACCTGTCTGCCCAGCGACCACTGTGCGGCGCGCAGCTGGTTCCGTGCCTGGAGGAGGCTCTGGCGTCCATTGGACACGTCGAGCAACGTCCGCAGGGTGTCGGACTGGGTGGCTTCCCCGGCCGCGAAGCGGGAAAGACTGATCGAGTGATTCTGCTGCGTCCGCTCGAGGCTGGCTACCTGGATGCTCACCAGGTCCGCCTGGCGGAGTGCGTTGAGGAAAAGGGTGCGCGTCTGCAGCAGGACGGAAAAGCGCTGCGTCTGGAGCCGTGCCTCCGCCTCCTGGTAGGCAGTCGCCGTCCTGCCCATTTCGAGGAACTTGCGTCCGCCCTGAAAGAGCTGGTAGCTGGCGCTGATGCCCGCGCTGTACGACGTGCTGCTGCCGGTCACGATGCGCTGCGTGTTCTGGTCGAAGCGCTGCGAACTGGAAAGCGAGCTGCCCGAGCTCATGTTGACGTTCGGCAGGAAGGACCCCCAGGCGCGCTGGCGGGTGGTGCCGGCGTTGATCAGGCTGGCGTTGCTCTGGGCCAGCTGTGGATTGTTGATGAGGGCGAGCTCGACGGCCCGCTCCAGCGTGATCGTCTGCCCGGTTTCCTGTGCCGCGGCGCTTGCGCCGGCGACGGGACTGCCCAGCACGGTCAGCGCCACCGCGAGGATGATCCTGCTCTTCGTCATGTCAGTGACCCTTCCAGTATTTTTCCGGGAAATGGGGCCGGCGGTTGCCGTCCTGGCCGTCCGGACGCCGGCTGCGGTCGCGGCCACTGCCTCGGTCGCCATCGCTTCGGGTGGTGTCGTTACGGTTGCCGCGGGAGTACCTCGCGCTCAGGAGCGAGTCGTACATGGCGAGCTGGTCGGGGCGCAGGACGGCGCGGGTGGAATCCCAGGCCGCCCGCCTGAGCTCCCTGCGCCTGGCTTCCATCCTGTCGTCCAGTGCCTCCAATTCCCGGGAGAACGCTTCGAATTCCCGGGTGAAGTGCTGGTAGTTTTCGTCGAGCCGTGCCAGCTGGACCGAGTCCAGATCCACCTCGAAGATCAGCGGGCGGCGACTGCCGCGGTTCCCGTCCGGGCGGGCCTCGCCGGAATCTGCACGCTCGGCACCAGCGCCGGTATCGTCCGCTCCTTCGGCTCCGGCGGTCTGTCGGGCCGTCTCCAGCCCTTCCATCGGAACGGCGTCCGCGCCGCTGCCGCGCTCGCTCCAGGCGATACCGATCAGGATCCCGGCGGCGAAGGTGGCGAACAGCAGCACCACCGACATGAGGCGTGCCTGCTTGAAGGGTGCCATCAACGCGTGTCCTCTTCGACGAAGGCCAGGAATGCCGCGGTGTTGGACTGCACTCCTGCGCCCAGCGCGGCGCGGAAGGAGCTTTCGCCCAGCGGCCCGCCCAGCATGTCTTCGAGGACCAGGCGCGGCGGCGGCTGGCGCTGCTGCCGCGCCTCGTTCACGATCATGATCGAGGCGATGAGCGCGGCGGCGGCGGCCACGGGAATCAGGCTCCGCGACCAGCCGGAGAGCACGGCCGCCACCGTCTCCCGGGCCGCTTCACGCCGCCGGGCGAGTTCGAAGGCCGCGTTCTCCAGGATTCGGGCGCGGAATTGCTCCCAGTAGCCCGGACGCTCACGGGCTGGATCAAAAGCCTCCAGCGCTGTGACTCTGTCGTTGTCTTCCATGTTCACCTCGAAGGCCTATATGTGGTCCTTCCACCCGGCCAGCCGGGCGCGCAGTGCCTTGCGTGCAAAGTGAAGGTGCGACCGGACGGTCCCCGAAGGGATCCCGATGCGCTCCGAAATCTCGTCGTGCTTCCAGCCCTCCAGGTCGTGAAGCAGAACGATCTCCCGCTGCACCTCCGTCAATGTGCTCAACGCCTCCTTCAGCCGGCCCCGCAGGGCCGATATGTCCGCCATCCTGTCGGGACCGGGCCCCGACGAACTCGCGCTTGCCGGGATCTCGTCCCCGCTGCGCAGGTTTTCACGCCGGATGAGGTTCCGCGAGCGGTTCCGGACGATTGCCAGGAGCCAGCCTGCGAACCGGTCCGCGTTGCGGCAGTCGTCCAGTCGCTGCAGCGCCACCATGAAAGACTCCTGGGCCGCGTCCTCTGCGTCCTGGTGCTTTCCTGTGACCGAGAGGGCCACGGAGTAGGCCGCACGCTGGTAGCGCCTGACCAGCTCCCCGAACGCCTCCCTGTCGCCGCAACGCGCCTGGGTCACGAGTTCCGCGTCAGACCGTTGCCTCATTCCTGGAGATTAGACACCTGTAACAGCTTCCTTGTTGAAGCCGCCCGCGTTCGTCTCTCCTCACCGACCGCCGCGTGCGGGATTCCGTTAGCGCTCCCGGGCTGCCCGGGGCATCCGGGAGGATTCGGCCGCCTCACGTCCTTCCCCTGCGGCGGCGGCGCTGCCGGCCGGAACCGCGCCGTCGTCGCCGGGAAGATCCTGACGTTGCAACCGGCTGCCTGGCTACCTCACGGACCAGGGTAAGGAGTTCGTCCTCGCTGACTTCTTCGAGCCTGCGCGCAAGGACGTACCGGGTCTCAACGGGATCCGCCCGGTCCTCCGGGGCCTCGAAGCCCACGCTCAGAATCCGGGCGCCGGCATGTCCCGATCCGACGGTGGCGGCACCCTTCAGCCGGACCCTCCAGGTCTCCTCTCCGAGCCGCACGTGACGGGCGGGTTCGGTCCGGGGGCCGGCCCGGTCCAGGTCGCGCGCGGAGGGCGGGGAGGTCTCCCGGGCCGCGGGGGGCTTCCGGGGCCCGGGCGTATCGCGCTCCGCGGGCTTCGGCGGCCTTGAGGCAGCGCCGCGATTGGCAGGAGCGGGGCGCGGTGGCGGACCGCCGTCGCGGACGGGTATCGGCTTCGGCGGCGGATGGACGGACTCCCGGGCAGGGACGGGCCTGGCCGCAGGGGGCGGGGCCGTGAGGGGCTCACGCGCCGAGGGGGGTGCATCCGGTGCGGGGGAGGGCATCTTGCGCGCCGGTGCAGGAGAGCCCCGATCACGCCTGTCCGAATCTCGCATGCTCGCGTCCCGCAATGAGTGAACGATGCGAAACTATACCGGAGACTAGGATTTCCTGAAAGTCCCAGGTGAGGGAAACCCATGTGAGGGAAACGGTGAACGGAGGACTATTGCGCGGTCCGGTGCAGTTCGTATCCTCCGGCCTCGCCCTGCACGAGCGGGACTGCGTCGTCGCCGAAGAACATGCGGATGTACTTGGCCTGGATGGGCGTCACCTTCCGCACCGCCCAAACGAGCTGCACGTGGTTCGGCTCGACCGGCCGCGACGACAGGCGGAGGCCCGCCTCCCGCGGAAGATGGTTCCCCTTGCGGTGGTTGCAGGTGGAACAGGCCGTGACAACGTTCTCCCATGAATTGCCGCCACCCCGCGAGATCGGAAGAACGTGGTCGCGCGTGAGGAACTCCCGGCGGCGGAGTTCGCGCTTGTGGCGGTGGCAGTACTGGCATGCGTAACCGTCGCGCGCGAACAGGAAGGTGTTGGTGACCTGCCTGCGGAAGCGCCTCGGGACGTGGACGTACCGGACGAGGCGGATGACCAGCGGGAAGGGGTGGCTGGCGCGCACGGTGCGAAAGGCGCGCAGCGAATCCTCCTCCAGGATCTCCGCCTTCCGGTCCAGGACCAGCCGGATCGCCCGCCTGGACGGAACGATCATCAGCGGCTCGTACGATGCGTTCAGGGCGAGGCAGCTCACGCGCCGACTCCTGTCAGGATCTGTCCACTGGCTTGCAAAATGCGCGCACCATTCAGGATAACGAATCAGCGCGGGAGGCAGGAACAGTCGCCATCGAGTTGTTGCCGGGCACTGCTACATGAGATGCAGGGGGTCCCGGTCGAGGGAAATGCGAATCCCCGCCCCCGGGGACCTGAAGTCGTCGGCCACGGCGTTCAGCGCCCGCCCGACTTCCGAGGCGCGGCCCCGCAGAAGCAAATGCCAGCGGAAACGGCCGTGCAGCTTTTCGATGGGGGCGGGCGCCGGTCCCAGGATTTCGGGACGTGACCGGGTCCTGCCCCGCAGCCAGACGGCGAGGGATTCGGCCCCGGACAGTGCTGCGGACTGGGCCGGGCTGCTCACCAGGATGCGAGCCATGCGCACGCAGGGGGGGTAGCGCGGGTCGGTCCTGGCACTCAGTTCCCGTTCCACGAAGCCGTGGTAGTCGTGGGCAACCGCCGCGCGGACCACATAGTGATCCGGGACGTAGGTCTGGATGATGACCTCGCCGCGAAGGTGCCCCCGTCCCGCCCTGCCCGCCACCTGGGAGAGGAGCTGGAAGGTGCGCTCGCAGCTCCGGAAGTCGGGCAGGTGCAGACCGATGTCCGCGTTGATGACGCCGACCAGGGTGACGCGGTGGAAGTCCAGCCCCTTCGCGATCATCTGGGTGCCGACGAGGATGTCCACCGCGCCCGACTCGACGCGGGCGAGGATGTCCCGGTGCGACCACTTTCCTCCGGTCGTGTCCATGTCCATGCGTGCGACCCGCGTCCCGGGCAGGCTCTCCAGCACGATGCGCTCGACCTGCTCGGTGCCGAGTCCCCGGAAGGAGAGCTCGGTGGAGCCGCACCGGGCGCACTGGCGCGGCGGCCGCGCGGTGTGGCCGCAGTGGTGGCAGATCATCCGGCGCCGGCCGCGGTGGAGGGTCATGGAGACCGAGCAGTGCGTGCACTCGGTGATGTCGCCGCAGCTCCGGCAGAGGGCGAGGCTCGCGTAGCCGCGCCGGTTCAGGAGGAGGATGGTCTGCTCGCTCCGGCCCACGCGCTGGCGCAGTGCGTCGAGGAGCGGAGGGGAGATGACGTGTACGGGGGGCGTGGGGGGACCGGACGCGCCGGATGCGGAATTCGGTGACGGGGGGCGGGCGGCGCCGGAATCCGGCTTGCCCCGCGATCTCAGGTCCACGATCCGGACCTCCGGAAGTACGCCACCGCCTACCCGGTCGGGCAGTTCGAGCAGTGTGTACTTCCCTCCCTGCGCGTTGGCCCAGCTCTCGAGCGACGGGGTGGCCGATCCGAGGAGGCACACGGCACCCGCCCGTCCGGCGCGCACCACCGCCACGTCGCGCGCGCTGTAGCGAGGGGATTCGGACTGCTTGTAGCTGCCATCGTGTTCCTCGTCCACGACTACCACTCCCAGGGCGCTCACCGGCGCGAAGACCGCCGAGCGGGCGCCGATCGCGATGCGCTTCTCGCCGGACCGAAGCTGCGTCCAGGCGTCGAAGCGCTCGCCGTCCGACAGCCCCGAATGCAGTACCGCCACGAGGTCCCCGAAGGCTCGGCGGAAGCGGGCGACCGTCTGGGGCGTCAGCGCGATCTCCGGGACCAGCATGAGCGCACCCTCGCCCCGCCTCAGCACGCTGCGGATCAGCTCGATGTAGACGAGCGTCTTGCCCGAACTCGTGACGCCGTGCAGGAGAAACGTCCCACCCCCCCTCCCCAGCATCCCCACCATGCGGCGGAGCACGCCGCGCTGGCCCGCGGTGGGGGTCGGCGCATCCCCCTTTTCCACCGGCTCCTCGCGGAAGGGATCGCGCAACACCACTTCGCCCGCTACGCGAATCAGGCCCTTCGCCTCCAGCCCGCGGACCACGCTTCGGCTGAATCCCTGCTCGGCAAGCGCTGCGACGGCCTGTCTGCCACCCGCTTCGAGGAGCCGCTCGAAGGCTTCCCGCTGCCTCTGCGCCCGTCCGAAGACCCCCTCGAGCTCCGCGAGTGTGCCGATCGGCCGCACAACCCGGGCGACCAGCCGTCTCCGCGGCGCCGCCGTAGCCGGTGCGGGCAGCATGGCCCGGAGCACCATCCCGACCGGCGCCACGTAGTACTCGGCGATCCAGCGGGCGAGATCCAGAAGTTCGCCGCCGACGGAGGGGCGCGAATCCAGCACGGCGAGGACATCGCGCATGCCGGCGACGTCCTTCCCAGGGCCGAGCACCCACCCGGTGAGCGTGCGGTTGCGGAAGGGAACCTGAACGCGCGTCCCGACCGCCGGCGCCGGGCCGGGCACCCGGTAGGTAAACAGACGGCGCACCGGCAGCGGCAGCGCCACCTCGACGAGGGAGGCATCGGGGCCGGCCATCGCTGCGGCGCGGGGGCCGGACATGGGCAAGGCGCGGGGCCGGGCGCCCCGGGTTCAGTCCTGCAGCAGGAGGAAGACGTCCTGCTGCGGCTCGTCGACCGTCACCTCGGGACCGCCGGGTCCCATGTGGACGTTGATCTCGGTGCGAATCCCCACGTCGTCGGGGATGTAGATCCCGGGCTCCACCGAGAAGCCGACGCCGGGCACCAGCACCCGGTCGTCGCGCGTCTCCAGGTTGTCGAGGTTGGGGCCGCGGCCGTGGATGTCCCGGTCGATCGAGTGGCCGGTGCGGTGGATGAACCACTCCCCGTATCCGGCGTCCGTGATGATGCCGCGGGCCACGTCGTCGCCCTCGAAGCCACGCAGAACCTCGCCGCGCGCGTGGCGTTCCTGGAGGGAGGCCACCACGCCGTCGCGGGCGGCCTTGACCGTCTCCCACAGTTCGGCGATCCGGGGCGGGAGCGCGCTGCCGAGGAAGCCCATCCAGGTCTGGTCGGCGGGGACGGAGTCTTCGTGGAGCGCGCCCCAGAGGTCGATGAGGAGGAGGTCGCCGGCGCGGATGGGGCGGCCGGCGGTGCCGGGATCGTAGTGGGGATCGGCGGCCGTGGGGCCGATCGCGACGATGCAGTCGGCGTGCACCGGGGCGCCGCGCCGGGCCAGTTCGGTGCGGATCCAGGTGGCGAGGGCGCCCTCCGTGATGGCGTCGCCGCGGGTGATGTGGTCGGCGGCGCGCGTGAAGGCGTCCCGGGCGAGGGTCTTGACCAACTCCGAGGCGCGGCCGTGTTCCCGGCGCTGGGTGGGGGTCCACACCGCGTAGAAGGTGGAGACGAGGTCGCCGGAGCTGTGGAGTTCGATCCCGGTCGCCTCGATGACGTCACGTATTCCGGCGGGTAGCAGGTCCAGGTAGGGGACATCGCACCGGGCCGAGGTCTCGGTGGCGACCCGCTTGCGGCCGGCGAGCAGGGTGCGCAGTCCTTCCTCCAAGCGCTGGCGGCTGGAGTAGCTCTCGCGGGGCCAGTCCAGGTGGCGCCAGGAGGAGTGCTCGATGGCGTGGATGAGGAGGCGGGGACGGCCGCTGGCCGGTACGAGCGCGAATCCCCGCCGGGTGGTCCACTCCAGACCGAGCAGCGAGCGCCCGATGGGGTTGCGGTCCTTGAAGTCGTAGAGCAGCCAGCCGTCCAGATCGCGTTCGCGGAGCGCCTCCTGAACTCTCGCCACGCCATCGGCGGTTGCCAGCAGCGCTCCCGAAGCGTCCTCCTGCACCCTCGTCATTCGCTCTCCTCCATCTCTTCCAGTTCCGCGAGGGCCGCGTCCAGGCGCTCCCTGTCTTCGTCGGTGAGGTCGGCCCGGGCACCGGCCGGAGCCTGTTCCTTCAGCCGGCGCAGCACCAGGACGACAAGGGCCAGCCCGGCGACCAGCACTGCCGGCGGGATCGTCCAGGCGAGGAGCCCTCTTCCGGAGCGCTTCGGCATGCCGCGATACTCCTCGCCGTGAGCCGCCAGCACCCGCTCGATTATGCTATCGGCGGTCATTCCCGCGTGGGCCATGTCGTTGATGCTGTCCCTGAGCGCGGCGGCACCCGGCGACGGACAGTTCTCGAGCAGGTATGGCGGGGGACAGAAGGGCGAGAGGATCCTCGAGATCGCCACGCGCGCCTCGGGGTGGATCTCGCGAGGCGGGGCCTCGGGTTCCTGTGCGCCAGGAGGGACCCGGGCATCCGCGCCAGAGGGTGGTTCCCGGGTCCCGTGGGCGGCGGCAGGAGCGCCGGGCTCCTGGGCAGCGAGCTGGTTCCGGCCCGCCTCGCCACGCGACACGGCCATTGCGATCAGTGGCAATGCGACGACGACAGGCAGGAGCCGGGCCGACGCCCGGCGGCCCAGGTCGAGCGCCCTGGCAGTGCGACCGGCAACGGCCGGTCCGCCGGGCCTGCCGCCCCGGAATCCCCGCTCTCTCATGCTCGTTGGCCCTGTTCCATCGCTTCACCGTCCATCCCGACCCCCGCCAGGGCGCGGATGACGGCGACGCATCCCGCCCCGGTGTGCTCCGGGTCGTATCCTCCCTCCAAGAATACCACAACCCGGCCCCCGCAGCAGCGCCCGGCGGCATCCATCACCATGCGGGTGGTCCGGTGCAGGTCCTCCGGCTCCAGCAGCTGCCCGCCCAGCGGGTCCCCGGCGAGCACGTCGAAGCCCGAAGACACCAGGACAAAGTCGGGATCCGAGCGCGCCACGGCATCGTCGAGCGCACGGCGAAAAACCTCCAGATAGTGCTCACGGGATGTCCCCGCGCGCAGCGGCACGTTCATCGTGAACCCCTCCCCCCTCCCCCGCCCCGTCTCGTGCGCGGCTCCCGTCCCCGGATAGTGCGGGTACTGGTGGAGCGAGAGGAAGAACACGGCGGAGTCCTCGTAGAAGGCGTCCTGCGTCCCGTTGCCGTGATGGACGTCCCAGTCGATGATCAGGACGCGCTCGGCCGCGCCGTTGGCCCGGAGACTCGCCGCCGCGACGGCAATGTTGTTGAAGAGGCAGAATCCCATCGCGCGGCCCGGCGTGGCGTGGTGCCCGGGTGGACGCGCGGCCACGAAGGCGTTGCGGAACGTCCCCCCGGCGACCCCGCGCACGGCCTCCAGCCCGGCGCCCACCGTCCCCAGCGCCGCCTCCCACGACGCCGCCGAAACGCGCGTGTCCGCGTCGATCGCCACCACGCGTCCGCGCTCGCGTGCCTCGTCCACGGCGCCCCGCACCGTGCCGACCAGCGCCTCGGTGTGGACCAGCGCCAGATCCTCGACCCGGGCCGCCTCCGGCGCCGCCTGCACCACGCGCCCGTGCAGCGCGACCAGGTCGTTCCTCACCGCCGACGCGATCGCGCGCAGCCGCCCCTGGTGCTCCGGGTGCCCCCAGCCCGTGTCGTGGAGCACGGCCGCAGGGTGCATGAGGAAGGCGGTCACGTGGGAATCACCGGAGAAGCGCGCATGGCGAAGCAATCGGCCACGATTCCGCCCGGGGGGGTCCGCCAGGCACCGTCATCGGCGCGGAGCCTGCCCTGGCAGCGCGTCTCCAAGGCGCTTGCGAACTCGGAGCGCCGATGCATCCGCTACGCCGCGCCCACCGGTTCCCGTTCCCGCGCGATCCGCTCCTGGATGCTCAGGATCTCGGGGCGGCGGGTGCGCATCGCGGTCACGGCGTCGACCGCCGCGCTGGTGGCCGACATCGTCGTGAGGTAGGGCACCCCGTACGCGATGGCCGCGCGCCGCATGGCGTAGTCGTCGTACTGCGACTTCTTCCCCAGCGGCGTGTTGATCAGCAGCGCAACCTGCCCGCTCACGATCCGGTCGACGATGTGGGGACGGCCCTCGCCGACCTTGTGAATCCTTTCACAAGGGATGCCGAGCTGGTGCAGGTGGTTGCGCGTCCCGCCGGTCGCAAGTACGTGGAATCCCAGGTCGGCCAGTCGGCGAACCAGCGGCGTGACCGTGGGCTTGTCGGAGTCGTTGACGGTGACGATCACCGAAAGCGCGTCCTCTCCCTCGGGGAGCCGATTCCCCGCCGACACCTGGGCCTTGGCAAACGCCATCCCGAAGGAGTCGTCCACGCCCATGGCCTCGCCGGTCGAGCGCATCTCCGGACCCAGGAGCGTGTCCACGTCGAACCGGCTGAAGGGGAATACCGCCTCCTTGACCGCGACCCCGTTCACCTCCGGCTCCGACACCACCCCGAGGCCGGCCAGCTTTTCCCCTGCCATCAGCCGCGCCGCCAGGCGGGCCAGCGGCACGCCGGTCGCCTTCCCCACGAACGGGACCGTCCGTGACGCCCGCGGGTTCACCTCCAGCACAAACACCTGCCCGTCCTTCACCGCGTACTGAACGTTGAGCAGACCGACGACGCCAAGCTCCAGGGCGAAGCGCTGCGTCAGCCTCCGCATCTCCTCCAACTCGGCGCGGCCCAGCAGGTAGGGCGGCAGCACACACGCCGAGTCCCCCGAATGCACCCCGGCATCCTCGATGTGCTGCATGATCCCGCCGATCACGACCTCGGTTCCGTCGCAGAGCGCATCCACGTCCGCCTCGAAGGCGTCCTCCAGGAAGCGGTCCACGAGGACCGGGTGATCCGGTGAGGCCTTGGCGGCCCGTGCGAAGTAGTCCTTCAGTGACTCCTCGTCGTAGACGATCTCCATGGCGCGACCGCCCAGCACGTACGACGGCCGCACCAGCACCGGGAAGCCGATCTCGCGTGCGATCGCAAGCGCCTCGTCCACGCTCATCGCCGTCCCGTTCGCCGGCGCCCGCGCCCCGATCCGGCGGCACACCTCCTCGAAGCGGCGCCGGTCCTCGGCCCGGTCGATCGCGTCCACCGAAGTCCCCAGGATCGGCACCCCCAGCTCTTCCAGCGGCCGCGCCAGATTCAGCGGCGTCTGCCCCCCCAGCTGCACGATCACCCCCACCGGCCGCTCCCGCTCCACGATCTCGACCACGTCCTCCAGCGTCAGCGGCTCGAAGTACAGCTTGTCGCTCACGTCGAAGTCGGTCGACACCGTCTCCGGATTCGAGTTCACCATGATGGTCTCGAAGCCGTCTTCCTTCAGCGCCAGCACCGCCTGTACGCAGCAGTAGTCGAACTCTATCCCTTGCCCGATCCGGTTTGGCCCGCTGCCCAGGATGACGATCTTGCGCGCGTCGGTCGGATCGGACTCGTCCTCGGATTCGTAGGAGGAGTAGTAGTAGGGAGTCGCCGCGGGGAACTCGCCCGCGCAGGTGTCGACGACGTTGTACGTCGGCCGGATCCCCCACTCCCAGCGCTGCGAGCGTATGGCGGCCTCGTCCACGCCGCGCAGCGCGGCCAGCTGGGCGTCGGCGAACCCCTCGCGCTTCATTCGGCGCACCGCGGCCGCATCGAGGGACGGCAGGCCGGCGAACCAGCGTTCCAGCTCGAGGATCTGCACCAGCTGGTCGAGGAACCAGGGGTCGATGCCGGTGGCGCGGTGGAGGCGTTCGATGGAGATGCCCGCGTCCAGCGCGCGCTTGAGCTGGTATTTGCGGAAGGTGGTCGGCCTTCGCACCGCGGCGAGCAGTGCTTCCGGGTCGGCGGACTCGATCCCGTCGTCCGCGGGCGTCTGACCCGTCACCCACCCGATCCGCCCCACCTCCATCCCCCTGAGTCCCTTCTGCCACGCCGACCGGAAGGTGCGCCCAATCGCCATCGTCTCGCCCACCGCCTTCATCTGCACTCCCAGCGTGTCGTCCACGTCCGGGAACTTCTCGAAAGCGAAGCGGGGGAACTTCACCACCACGTAGTCCAGCGCGGGCTCGAACGACGCCGGCGTCGTCTTCGTGATGTCGTTGGGGAGTTCGTAGAGATGGTAGCCGACGGCCAGCTTCGCGCCCACGCGCGCAATCGGAAAGCCGGTCGCCTTGGACGCCAGCGCCGAAGAGCGGGACACGCGGGGGTTCATCTCGACCACCAGCATCTCGCCGTCTTCAGGGTTCACCGCGAACTGGATGTTGCAGCCGCCCGCCTCGACGCCGATCTCGCGGATGATCGCGATGGCGGCGTCGCGCATGCGCTGGTACTCCACGTCGGAGAGCGTCTGCGCTGGCGCCACGGTGATCGAATCGCCGGTGTGCACCCCCATCGCGTCGAAGTTCTCGATCGAGCAGACGATGATCACGTTGTCGAGTCCGTCGCGCACCACCTCGAGCTCGTACTCCTTCCACCCGATCACCGAGCGGTCGATGAGCACCTCCCGGATCGGGCTGGCGTCCAACCCCTTGCGCACCTGGGCCTCGAACTCGGCCAGGTTGTACGCGGTGCCGCCGCCGGTGCCCCCCAGGGTGAAGGAGGGGCGGATGATGGCCGGGTAGCCCGTGTCCTCGATGATGGTGAGCGCGTCGTCGAGGGTACGGGCGAAGCCGCCGTGGGGGACGGCGAGCCCGATGCGGTTCATCGCGGCGGTGAACTCCTCGCGGTCCTCGGCCATCTTGATCGAGCGCTCGTCGGCGCCGATCAGTTCGACCCCGTGGGCGGCCAGCACCCCCTGACGGTGCAGGTCCATGGCGATGTTGAGGGCCGTCTGCCCGCCCATCGTGGGGAGCAGCGCGTCGGGCATCTCGCGTTCGATCACCCGCTCCACCCATTCGGGCGTCAGTGGCTCGATGTAGGTCCGGTCCGCCAGATCCGGGTCGGTCATGATCGTCGCCGGATTGGAGTTCACCAGGACGACCCGGTAGCCCTCCTCCTTGAGCGCGCGCACGGCCTGGGTGCCGGAATAGTCGAACTCGCAGGCCTGCCCGATGACGATGGGACCCGATCCCAGGATCAGGATCGAGTCGATGTCGGTGCGCCTGGGCAATGTACGATCAGCCGTCGGCGCTCTTCGCGGATTCCTTCCGGACCGCGGTGCGGAGAGCCATCGCGAGGCCTCCCCACACGAACGCCACGATCACGATCATGGTGATCCAGGTTGCGGTGGTCATCGGAGCTGTCCCCTTCGACTTCGCGGTGGGCTTGTGCGCGGTGGCCGCGATAAGGTGCGGAAAGGGGGGCGGCGGGGCAAGGCGGGTGTCGGGGAGGAATCCGGTTCGGGTTGCCGGTCTCGCCTGGGGTCCGCATCATTGTGGCTGGAATACACGGCGCCCGACTCAAGAAAACGGAGAAGCCCGATGATCGACGAAAGCAACACGTCCACCACTCCGAGATGGCTGCGCACGGCGGCCTGGATAGCGGTGATCTGCGCGCTGCCGCTTGGCATCGTGTACTGCGGCGAGCCCGACACGCCCGCCGCTGTCGACGATGCGACGGAAGCGCCCGGCGTGGAAACGAACGAAGCCGCACAGGCGAGCGATGGTGACGATACATCCCGCGATCGGGGGATGGCGAGGGTCAACCAGCTCCGCCGGGATCTGCGCGCCCAGGTCGCGGCAGGGGAGATTACGGGAGAGCAGGCGCGCCAGCGGATTTCCAGGGCTCTTCAGCGGCTGGAAGCTGCCGGAGGCGAGACGGCTGGCGACCGGGCGTCGGCGGATCAGGCATCCGAGGGGGACGGGATGGCGAGAATCAACTACCTCCGCCGGGATCTGCGCGCCAGGGTCGCAGCAGGTGAAATCACCGAAGAGCAGATGCGCCAGCGGGTTTCCAGGGCCCTGCAGCGGCTGGAGGCATCGCGAAGCGAGGGCGGCAACAGGTAGAATCGTCAGCAAGGGAGACGGCGGCCGCGATCGCTGCTTGTGGCCAGGCGCCCGGGGTGTTTCGACGCCTCGGGCGCTTTTTCGCTTGACAGTTACGACATTAGGTCTTAATATTACGATATGATGTCGTAACACCCCGCGGGAACGAAGGAGCGTGACCGGTGACGATGCCTGCCCTGCCCAATTCGGAGATGGCGGTGATGGAGTTGCTGTGGAGGAGAGGCCGGCTGCCGGCCCGGCAAATCCAGGAAGCTCTCTATCCGGATGATTCCCGCCCTCAGCACGGCACCGTGCAGAGGCTGCTGAAGCGGCTGGAGGACAAGGGGTACGTAGTCCGCGACCGCGACCTGGGTGTCAACCTCTTCTCCCCCACGCTCTCCAAGGAGACCTACGCGGGCAACCAGCTGGAGGCGCTGGCGAACCGGCTCACCGAAGGCTCGCTGGTGCCGATCATCACCCGGCTCGTGGAGGACGACAAGCTGTCCAGCGCCGAAATCGAGCGACTCCGCGCCTTTCTGGACGAATAGGATGTACGGCCCGGCTGACCGGAACGTCCAGACTCGCGGCTGCGTCACTCCTTCCCGGCTCAACACCATTCCCGGAGGTCGAGCATGACCAACCTTCTTCTGCAGATCGGCGGCACCAAGCTGATCCTATCGATCATCCTGGCCGGCGGGGTCTGGGTGGTACACCGGCGAGTGGGGCGCTGCGCGGTTTCCTACCCGCTCTGGTTGCTGGTGCTTATCGCGCTGCTGGCCCCGGCAGTCGTTGCGCTCCCGGTCTTCCCGGCGGTGGGAAGTGGGGCGGCCGGCTCGTCGGGGATGACGCCCGGCGGGGTTGGTGCCCTGCTGGTATTCCTGTGGATGGCGGGCACGGCCGCGCTGCTGGGCTGGACGCTGCTGCGCGCCCTTCGCTTCCAGCACTCGCTCAAGCGGGCGGCGTGGGTGGCGCCAGCGGAACTCCAGCGGGAGGCGGCAGAGATCGGCCACAATCTCGGCATGACCCGCATCCCCGAAGTCCACACCACGAGCGCGCGAGTCTCTCCCATGGTTTGGTGGACGGGCGGGAAGGTACGGGTGCTGGTGCCGCAGTTCCTGCTCGACGCGCTCGACCGGGACGAACTGCGCGCCGTCCTCGCCCACGAACTCGCCCACGCACGCCGCCGCGACTACCTGGTGCGGTGGCTGGAATGGCTGGCCTGCTCGGTCTTCTGGTGGAATCCGGTCGCCTGGTGGGCCCGCCGCCAGCTCCGCGTCGCCGAGGAGTGGTGCTGCGACGCGCTGGGTGTGGCCGCGCTGAGGTCCGGTCCCCGGAGCTACGCGCGGTCGCTGCTGCGCGCGATCGAGTTGATGTCGAAAGCCCGGACCGTCCGCGCCCCCGCCTTCGCCAGCGCCGCCGACCGCGGCAGCAATCCCCGGACACTGAGAAGGAGACTGGAAATGATCATGATACGGAAGACGGCCGCCCCGGCCCCGCGCCGGCTGCGCGTCGCCACCTGGATCGGCGTCGTGTGCGTGATGCCATTCGGCATGCTGTATTGCGGGTCGGCCGACGAGCCGGAGCGCGCGCCGGCCGAGGACACGACCGAAGCCCCGCCGACGCCGCTGGCGTGGTCCGACGAAGCGTTCCTGAACGCCGAAGCAGCTGAGCTCGCCGACCAGATGCTGGCCGAGGTCGACCTTGCGGCCATTACGGCGGAACATGGGTCGCTGGGAGCCTATTTCCAGGAGAGCTTCGCCGAGATGAGAGGGGAACTGGACGCGGAAGTGGAGGCGGGCAATATGAGCGAGGGCACCGCCGGGCAGTTCGCCGCCGTCACGGAGGAATTGGTCGACCAGCTGGTCGCCAGGGTGGATTCCCGCACGCTCAACGAGGAAGAGGCGCTGAACCAGTTCGTCCATGGCTTCGTACGGGTGCTGTCCGTCCACTTCGAGATGGAGGATGACCGGATTTCCGACGAGGAGGCCGGCAGACGCATCGAGGCGCTCCGCCGCGAGTTGCGGGAGCGGGAGAACGAGAACCGTGAGTATGCCTTGAACGAGTTCCACGAGGAGATACTGCGGATCCAGCAAGCGTTCGAGGCGATAAGCAGGAGCCTGCGGGCGCGCGATTCCGTGAACCGCGAGTATGCCGTCCTCACGCCGCCTGCGGGGGCGGGGGTTATTCCCGTGCGGAGTATCGACCTGGACCTTCGTATCGACATCACCCACTTCTGCGACGAGTGGGGCATCTGCAAGTCGGTGGATTCCCTGGAGCGCCGCAAGGATACCGGGCGCGATGCGGCTGCGGACTAGCGGCCTTCGTCCGATGACGCATCCCCGAGAGACCCTCGTGCTTATTCGGCCGACATGTAAAGAGAACCTTACAGAATGTAATGTTCTCCATACTGTTTCGGGGCTCGTGACTGTGCTCTTCGTCGCTCCTGTGATGGCATTCGCGACATCCGGGTGCACGGGAGCGTCGCCCCAGCCGAGGGTTGCGCCCGGGCATGAAGTGGGAGAGGTGTTCCGCGACTGCGCCACGTGCCCGGAGATGGTCGTGGTGCCCTCCGGCACCGTCCTGCTGGGAACACCGAAGTCGCAGGTGCCGCCGGGAGTGGGGCGCGGTTCGGAAGCACAGCGGTGGGCTCCGATCGACGCCGCCTTCGCGGCGGGTGTGTACGAGGTGACTTTCGCGGAGTGGGACGCCTGTGTGGAGGCAGGCGGCTGCAGGGGCTATTCGCCGCGCGACGGGGGCTGGGGCCGCGGCACCCGGCCGGTGATCAATGTGAACTTCCGGGATGCCGTGGCGTATGCCCGGTGGCTGTCGGAAACAACCGGTCACGACTACCGGCTGCCGACCGAGGCGGAATGGGAACACGCGGCGAGGGCCGGATCACGGACCCTGCGCTTCTGGGGTGACGAGGAAGCGGAGCAATGCCGCTATGCGAACGGCTACGACGCGACCGGATTCGCCGCGAAACCACATCCGATTGCGAGACCAGCCGACTGCGAGGACGGTTACGCCTGGACGGCGCCGGTGGGCTCGTTCGCGCCGAATCCCTTCGGGCTGCACGATGTCCTGGGCAATGTGAAGGAGTGGAACAACGACTGTTGGCGCCACCCGGCCAAACCGGCCAACGTCATCGACCTGCTGGGGTGGTTCTGCATAAACGGCCGCGTGACGAGGGGGGGAGCCTGGGGTTCGATTCCGAGCCTGTTGCGATCAGCGTGGCGGGGCGCACCGAGTGGGGGCACGCGGAGCAGCGCGATCGGGTTTCGGGTCGTACGCACACTGGACCCGTCTTCCTGATGGGAAGGGACGCTCCCTTCGACCCGGTGCTCGTCGCCGCTGTGCTCGCCTCGGCGGTTTCCGCGGGGTGTGACCGCGCGTCTCCCGGCGCGGACGCCGGCTCGCCGCCCGGGTTCACCGTGCGGGACTCCGCCGGGATCGAGATCGTCGAGAACCACGCCCCGGAGTACCCGCCCGGGCAGTTCTGGACGCTCGACGCCGAGCCCGAGATCGTGCTGGGCGGGGGTGCAGGCGGCGGCGAGGCGCCTCCGGGTGGCGGGGCGGCCCAGGACTCGGCGCAGCTGATCTGGGAGGTCGTGGGGATCGCGCGGCTGGAAGACGGGAGGGTGGCCGTTCTCTCCCAGGGAAACCAACAGCTCTACCTTTTCGAACCTTCAGGTGAGCTGTCCACGGTCATCGGGCGCCGCGGCGAGGGGCCCGGCGAATTCGACCGTCCTCAACTCCTTCAGTACCTGGCCCCGGATACCCTGGTGGTGTGGGACTACTGGTTTGCCCCGGCAAGCTACTTCGACACCGGCGGCACGCTTCTGGAGGAACGGTCGATCGATCTCCTGAAGTTGATGGCACGCGTCCCCGGGACCACTGCCGAATCGCAGGTGATCCCATTTGTGAACGGCTCGTTCGTGGTCCTCGGAGGGGAGGAGCCGACATCACCCCCGCCGGCAGGCACCTTTTACAGACCTCCGGTTGATCTCGCTCTGGTGGACAGCATGTACGCGGCGCACCCACTCGGGTCCTGGGCAGTGTGGCAGATCTGGATTCCGCGAGCCACTGCAAACGGGGATGACGCGTTTCTCATGATCTTTCTCGTCGACCTGCACATCGCGACCGGGGGTGATCCGCCTTCCATCTACATCGGCGAGGGCGACCGAAACGACATCTACCAGTTCTCGCAGGAGGGCAGCTTGTTGAGGATCATTCGCCGCGCGGCGGGTCCGGTGCCGGTATCGGACAGGGGCCACGAGTCGTGGCTGGCGATGCTGGAGGCGTTGGACGGCGGGTTCTCGGAAGACGCATTCGGGATGAGCTGGGAGGAACTCACCCGCGGGATGCCCCGGAGGGAGATCTACCCGCCCGTGGCCGGTCTGGCTGTCGACGCGGACGGGCACCTGTGGGTCCGCGAATGGTCGGCCGCCGAACCGGGTATGCCCGACCAATGGAGCGTGTTCAGCCCGGACGGACGGTGGCTGGGAGTCGTTCGCGGCGTTCCGGATCTGTTCCTTTGCCACCAGCGCATAAGCCCCTGCTGGGTCGACCGTGACCTCCTGCTTGCCGTCAGGCGGGACGAACTCGGGGTGGAGAGGGTGGAGGGCTACCGGATCCGCCGGGATGGGGAGGGGCCGTGAGGGCGCGGTGGAGACCGCACGAGGCTCTCCCGCCGGGAAATGTAAAGTTAACACGACATTATGTAATGTTGTCATGACACTGCGATCGCGCGAGAACACAGGGTTCGTGGTCTTGCCCGTCGTGCTGGCCCTGGCGGTGAGCGCGGGGTGCGACGGGCCGGTGCCGGGTAGGCACGGGACCGCGGGTGAGCGCGGCGTGACCGTGCGGGACTCGGCCGGGATCGAGATCGTGGAGAACCGTGCGCCCGAGCACCCCGCCGGATCATTCTGGACGATCGATGGCGAGCCCGAGATCGTACTTGGCGGGGGCCGGACGGGGGCGCCGAACGGGGAGACGGGCACCGCCGCCTCCGACTCCGCTCAGTTGATCTGGCAGGTGCGGGGTCTGGCGCGTCTGGAGGACGGCCGCATTGCGGTTCTGTCCACGGGGAACCACCAGCTCTTTCTCTTCGAGCCGTCAGGGGAGTTGTCGAGGGCGATCGGAGGGCGGGGCGAGGGGCCGGGCGAGTTCACGCGCCCGCAGCAGCTGCAGTACCTGCCGCCGGACACGCTGGTGGTGTGGGACTACTGGTTCGCTCCGACAAGCTACTTCGATACCGGTGGCAGGTTGCTGGGCGAGCGGGCGATGGACCTTCGGCGCATGATGGAAGCGGCCCCCGGAACGAACGCCGAATCGACGCAGTATCCGCTTCCCGACGGTTCGCTGGTCGTCGTGGCCGGCAATGAGTTTCCGTCCGAAGCTCCGACACGGGGCTTTCTCAGGGGGCCGCCGTCCGAGTTCATCAGGATAGACGACAGCTACTCCGCCAGCTCCCTCGGTTCGTGGGAGGGGATGGAGATCTGGGTGCCGCGGGACCAGAGCGACATGCCGGGCTTCCCCACCCTGATGGTCGAGTCCCACCTGGCGTCCGGGGGCGACCCGCCATCGATCTACATCAGCAACGGGGACACCGACGAGATCCACCAGTTCTCCCTCGGCGGCGACCTGATCCGGATCATTCGCCGCACGAACGGACCGGTGACGGTCACGGAAGCGGCGCAGGAGGCGTGGCAGTCGGCCCTCGTCGCGTTCTGGAGCCGGCTCGGCGATCTGGAAGAGGAACTCGGAATGTCCGCGGACCGGTTCTTAGCCGGAATGCCGCTGAGGGACGGGTTCCCGCCGGTGGCCGGCCTGGTGGTGGATGCAGGGGGCTTCCTGTGGGTCCGGGAGTGGTCCGCGTCGGAGGCGGGGATGCCGGACCAGTGGAGCGTCTTTGGTCCGGAAGGACGCTGGCTGGGTGTGATTCCCGGGTTGCCGGATCTGATGCTCTGTCACCGGTTCCTGAGTCCCTGCTGGATCGACCGGGAGTTTCTGCTGGCCGTGCGCCGTGACGAGCTGGGGATTGAGAGGGTTGAGGGCTACCGGATCCGCAGGAGCGAGCCGTAGGCGTTTTTTCCCCGGTTCCCTCCGATGCATTTGACAGACGCCCGTCCGGGTGGGGAACATCTCCCTGTTACCGATAGTACTACTGTAGATGCCCCCGTCTGGCCGCTTGACCGGTAAAGGAGCGGGAATCGATGCAAGCCACCGCCCTCCGGGCGTTTCTGATCACCGCGACCGCCACAACCGCATTCCTGTGCGTCCTCGCGGTTCCCGCCTCGGTCCGGGCCCAGGGCGTCTCCAGCGCCGGCCTGCGCGGCCGCGTCCTGGACCCGGCGGGCTCCCCGGTTGAAGGAGCGCTGATCCGGCTGGAGCACACCGAGACCGGCGCGACCGCCACGGCAATCAGCACATCCGATGGCCGCTACGCCCTGCGCGGCCAGCGCCCCGGCGGCCCCTACACCGTCACCGTGACGCGCATCGGCTTCGGGGACCACACCCGCGAGGGCATCGAACTGCTGCTCGGCCGCTACGTCAACCTGGACGTCACGCTCCTCTCCGAGGCCGTCGAGATCGAGGGGATCGAGGTCCGGGCCCGGCAGGACATCGAGTTCGATCCCGGCCGGATCGGAATCTCCACGCTCGTCACGGCCGAGATCATCGGGCAGCTGCCCACCGTGACGCGCAACTTCGTCGACTTCGCCGCGCTTTCGCCGCTCGCGCGCGTGTCCGAGGAGGGGGTCTCGGTGGCCGGTACCAACTACCGCTTCAACACCCTCAACGTGGACGGCGCGCTCAACCAGGATGTCTTCGGGCTCTCGACCGACAACATCGCGGGAGGGAGGGCGGGCGGGCGCGTCATCCCGCTCGAAGCGGTCGAGCAGTTCCAGGTGCTCGTCGCTCCCTTTGACGTGCGCCAATCGGGGTTTACCGGCGGCGCCATGAACGCGGTGACCAGGTCGGGCACCAACGAGTTCGAGACCTCCGCCTTCGGGTTCTACCGCAACGAGGCGCTGGTCGGCCCGCTGGTGATCGGCGATGTCGCCACCGAACCCGAGCTGTCCACCGCGCACGGCGGGTTCACGGCGGGCGGCCCCATCCTCCGTGACCGCGCACACTTCTTCCTCGCCGGCGAGTGGGAGCGGATTCGCGAGCCGCCGAACGGGTTTCATGTGGGAGAGTCCGACGAGTTCCGGCTGGCGCTGGTCGCCGACTCGGTGGCGCGCATGCGGTCGCTTCTTACGGGCCTCGGAGCCGATCCGGGCACCGCGGCGTCGCACACGCTCGAGAACACGCTCGTCAACCTCTTCGCGCGGTTCGACTGGGAGATGGGGGACCGCCACGACGCCATGTTCCGCTACAGCTTCGCCTCGGCGGACGACGAGGCCGACCCGAACCGCCTCCCCGGCGACCTCTACGAGCTGTCGACGAGCGGCAGCACGATCCGTTCGCGCAGCCACTCGGCGGTCTTCCAGCTGTTTTCGTCGCTGCCTGGCGGGATTTCGAACGAGTTGGCGCTGAACTTCCAGCACCTCGACGACAGCGAGGCGGCGCGCACCGCCCTGCCCCAGGTCGAGGTCACCCTCGACGGCACGATCGACGACCTGCCAGTCCGGCGCGACGTACGGTCGGGCGCCAGTTTTTTCTCCCAGGACAACGGACTCCGGCAGCGCGTGATCCAGGTGGCCAACAACCTGAGCAACGATCTGGGGCGGCACTCGCTCCTGTTTGGCGCGTCCGCCACCTGGTTCGGATTCGACCGCCAGTTCCTTCCCGGCGCGTTCGGCAGCTACCAGTTCGAGAGCCTGGAGGAGCTGGAGCAGAACGATCCGGACCGCTACGAGATCACGATCCCGCTGACGGAGGACGGCTCGAATCCCACCTTCGAGGTTCAGGAAGTCTCCCTCTACATTCAGGACGAATTTGCGGCCAGCGAGCGCTTCACCCTGCGCGCCGGGGCCCGGATGGACCTCCCGACCTTCCGCGGGCGTCCGGCCGCCAACCCGGAACTGGAATCGGCGCTGGGGATCGACACCTCCCGGCTTCCCGCCGGGAACTCAACGCTGTCGCTCAGGGCGGGACTCAACTGGCGCCCCCTCGACGGCACGCAGATCCGGGCCGGTTCCGGGGTGTTCACCGGCCGTCCGGCCTTCGCCTGGCTCGCGAACGCCTTCCAGAACAATGGAGTCGCCGCGCGGACCGTGGTGTGCAGGGGCGGCTCGGCACCCGCCCTGGACCCCACCGGCCCAACCCCTACGGAATGCTCCGGCCCACCCCGGCCGCCGCAGTCGTCGACGGTCATCAACTACTTCGATCCCGATTTCGCCTTTCCGCAGGACTTGCGGACGATGCTCGCGCTGGACCAGCGGCTGCCCGGGGGTCTGGTCCTCTCGGGGAGTCTCATCTACAACAAGGCCCTCAAGCAGGTCTTCATCGAGAACATCAACCTCCTGGCGAACCGGATCGTGGGCGAGACGGAAGCCGGGTATTCGCTCGGCTTCGGCCTCGCGCACCGCCAGGTGTTCGGGAAC
The DNA here is from genome assembly GCA_022826005.1 of Gemmatimonadota bacterium. Classification (GTDB taxonomy): domain Bacteria; phylum Gemmatimonadota; class Gemmatimonadetes; order Longimicrobiales; family Gaopeijiaceae; genus Bin94. The sequence goes on from JAJDVT010000121.1 coordinate 82,776, forward strand.
CCCACCCAAGGACACTTCCGGGGCAACGAGGTGCTCTGGGAGGGCGGGAGGCGGACCGAGGAGTTCGGTCCGGTGCTCAAGGTCACAAACAAGGGTGACAACTTCACCTACGCCGCCACCTTCGAACTGAGGAAGGACTTCGGCGAGACGTTCGGGCTGCGGTTGGGCTACTCGCTGACCCGGTCGGCCGACCTGCAGAACCTCACTTCGATCGACATCACGTCGAACTTCGCCTCCACTCCCGTCAATGTGCACCCCAACCTGCCGGTGCGGCAGTCGTCGCGCTTCGACCGGCCGGAGAAGTGGGTGGCCAGTGCGCACGCCCGCATCCTGCCCCGGTTCGGGGGGACGGAGATCAGCCTCCTTTACGTTGGGCAGTCGGGTGTGCCGTACTCGTACGTGTACAAGGGCGACGTAAACGGGGACGACTTCCCGGGCCCGAGGACCGCGAGCCTTCCCAACGACCTGATCTACATCACCGACGAGGTCACCGGCTTCCCCGGAGTCCCCGGACACCCGGAGGGCGAGATTCTGTGGTACAGCCTCTACGACCAGGAAGAGTGTCTCCAGAGGCAGACGATCCGGATCCTGGCTCGGAATACCTGTCGTACGCCCTGGTCGAACCAGATCGATCTCCGGGTTGCGCAGACGGTCGAGGCCCGCGGGTTGTCCGTGGACCTCTCCCTGGACCTGCTCAACGTACTCAACCTGCTGCACTCACGCTGGGGGATCGTGCATGTCGTGAATCCGGTGGTGCAGATCTTCGAGGTGAGGCGGTTCCCGGAGCCCGGTTCGGGGCTTGTCTCGATACCCAGGCTGCAATCCCGCTACATCGGCGGCCTGCAGCGCGACCGGGTCACCGGCGCGGTCGAGGCGGCACTGCCCTACGTGCCGGAGGTGCCGACATCGCAGTGGCGGACCCAGTTCGGTGTTCGATTGCGGATGGAAAGGTAGCGGGTCGATGACACCCGCCTGGATAACCCACCAAGCAACAAGGAGCGAGTATGATTCCCATTTCACGTTCGAAAACCCCGCTGGACATCGTTTCAAGAAGACTGCGCGCCCTCGTGACCGCCCTGGCGGCGACCCTCGCAAGCACCGTCCCGATCGCCGCCCAGGGAGTCTCCACCGCCGGGTTGCGCGGACGCGTCCTCGACCGGGAGGGCGCCCCTGTCGAGGGCGCGCTGGTCACCCTGGAGCACACCGAAACCGGCGCGACCAACACGGCCATCACCACGGCCGACGGGCGCTACACCCTGCGCAGTCTGCGCCCCGGCGGCCCCTACACCCTGACCATCACGCGCATCGGCTTCGGAGAGCAGACACGCGAAGAACTCGAACTGCTCCTCGGCCGCTTCATCAACCTTGACGTCACGCTCCTCCCGGAGGCGGTAGAGATCGAGGGCATCCAGGTCGAGGCGCAGCGCGATGTCGAGTTCGACCCGGGGCGGATCGGCATCTCCACGCTGGTCACCGCCGAGATCATCCAGGAGCTCCCCACGGTGACGCGCAACTTCGTCGACTTCGCGGCTCTCTCCCCGCTCACGCGCGTCTCCGAGGAGGGGGTGTCGATCGCCGGCGCCAACTACCGCTTCAACACGCTCAACGTGGACGGCGCGCTCAACCAGGACGTCTTCGGGCTTTCGACGGAGAACGTGGCCGGGGGGCGCGCGGGCGGACGCGTCATTCCGCTCGACGCGGTCGAGCAGTTCCAGGTCCTCGTCGCGCCCTTCGACGTGCGGCAATCGGGATTCACCGGCGGAGCGATGAACGCGGTGACCAGGTCGGGGACGAACGAGTTCGAGACCTCCGCCTTCGGCTTCTACCGCAGCGACGCGCTCGTGGGCGAGCTGGTGATCGACGACGTCGCCACCCGGCCCGAGCTCTCCACCGCGCACGGAGGCTTCACGATGGGCGGGCCGATCCTCCGCGACCGCGCGCACTTCTTCCTGGCCGGCGAGTGGGAACGGATCCAGGAACCCCCGAACGGGTTCCATGTTGGCCAGGCCGACGAGTTCCGGCTGTCCCTCGTCCCCGATTCGGTCGCTCGCATGCAGTCCCTGCTCCAGGGTTTCGGCACCGACCCGGGCACCGCCGCGTCGCTCACCCTGGAGAACACGATCGCCAACCTCTTCGCTCGCTTCGACTGGGAGATGGGGGAACGCCACGACGCGATGCTGCGCTACAGCTTCGCCTCCGCGGACGACGATCCGGACCCGAACCGCCTGCCCGGCGACCTCTACGAGCTCTCCTCGAGCGGCAGCGACATCCGCTCGCGCAGCCACTCGGGCGTCTTCCAGCTCTTCTCCACCTTCTCCGGCGGACTGTCCAACGAGTTTGCGGCCAACGTCCAGCACCTCGACGACACCCAGACGGCGAGGTCGGCGTTTCCGCAGGTGGAGGTCACGTTGCAGGGAGATGTCGGCGACTTCCTCGTGCGGCGCGATGTCCGCTCCGGGGCCGGCTACTTCTCGCAGGACAATGGTCTGAAGCAGCTCATCGTCCAGCTGGCGAACAACCTCAGCTACGATGTGGGGCGGCACTCGCTCCTGTTCGGCGCGTCGGGTACCTGGTTCGACTTCGACCGCCGGTACGTTCCAGGCGGACTCGGCAGCTACGACTTCGAGACCATGGGGCACCTCGCCCGGAACCGGCCGGACCGCTACGAGATCACCATCCCCCTGACAGGGGACGGCTCGAACCCGAGGTTCGGCGTGAGCGAGTACTCGCTGTACGCGCAGGACGAATGGACGGCCGACGAGCGCTTCACCCTCCGGGGAGGAGTCCGCTTCGACATGCCGGTCTTCCATGGCCGGCCGTCCCGGAACGACGGACTGGACTCCGAGTTGGGGATCGACACCTCGGAGCTCCCCGGCCGGAACTTCACGGTCTCGCTTCGCGCGGGGTTCAACTGGCGGCCCTTCGAGGGCTCGCAGCTGCGGGCCGGCGCAGGGGTGTTCACGGGCCGTCCGGCCTATGCCTGGCTCGCCAACGCGTTCCAGAACAACGGTGAAGCGGTGCGCACGCTGGTCTGCCGGGGCGACGAGGCGCCTGCCTTCGATCCAGGCCGACCCGCGCCCACGCTATGCGCCGGGGGGCCGGACGCCGGCGACTCGCGGCCGGTCATCAACTACTTCGACCGGGATTTCCGCTTCCCGCAGGACCTGCGCACGATGATCGCACTGGACCAGCGGCTGCCGGGCGGGGTCGTGCTGTCCGGAAGCCTGATGTACAACCTCGTCCTGAATCAGATCTTCATTCAGAACGACAACATCATCGCCGAGGACAGCGAGGGCGGAGCGCTGGAGGGATTCACCGACGGCTTCGGCTTCGGCGTCCGCTCGGTCTTCGGGACTGCGACGGCGGGCGCCCTCGGACGGGGGCAGGAGCAGCTCTGGGAGGGCAGCCGGCGTTCGGACCGGTTCGGTCCGGTCCTGCGGATCACCAACCGTGACGACAACCTTACCTACGCCGCCACCCTCGAACTGCGGAAGGATTTCGGCGAGACGCTGGGGTTCAGGGCGGGCTATTCGGTCACCCGTTCCGCGGACATCCAGAACCTCACCTCCATCGACGTGACCTCGAACTACGCGTCAACGCCGGTGAACCTCCACCCCAACCGCCCCCTCCGCCAGCGCTCGCAGTTCGACCGGCCCCACAAGGTGGTCGCAAGCGCGCACGCCCGGATCCTGCCCCGCTTCGGGGGCACGGAGATCAGCCTCTTGTACGTGGGGCAGTCGGGCGTGCCGTACTCCTACGTGTACAAGGGAGATGTCAATGGAGACGGTTTTCCCGGACCGCGTGCGGCCAGCCTTTCGAACGACCTGCTCTACGTCCCGGATGTTCCCAGCCAGTTCGCGGGCGGCTTTGCCAGCCGCGCGATGTGGGAGAGTCTGTACCAGCTGGAGGAATGCCTTCAGGAACACAGGAACCGGGTCCTGACGCGCAACACCTGCGATGCGCCGTGGACGAACCAGATCGACGTCCGGGTTGCGCAGACTGTCGAGGCCATGGGGCTGTCTGCCGAAATCAGGGTGGATCTGCTCAACGTCCTGAACCTGCTGGACCCGTCGCAGGGCATTGTGTACGTCGTCAACCCGATGGTTCAGGCGTTCGAGGTCCGGAGGTTCGCCATTCCCGGGGCGATTCCCCCGGATCCCTCCAACGTCTTGCTGGCCCACTACATCGGTGCGACGAAGAGGAGCCGCGAGACCGGCAGGCTGCGGGCGGCGCTGCCCTACGTGCCCGAGGTGCCGACCTCGCAGTGGCGGGCGCAGTTCGGCGTTCGGTTGCGGATGGCAAGGTAGCGGGCTGATGACACCCGTCCGGAGAACCCGCCAGCCAAGGAGCGAGTATGATTCCCATTTTTCGTTTGAAAACCCTGTTGCACGTTACACCGAGGCTGAACGCCCTTGTGATCGGCCTTGCGGCGACCCTCGCAAGCACCGTCCCGATCTCCGCCCAGGGCATCTCCACCGCCGGGCTGCGCGGACGCGTCCTCGACCAGGAGGGCGCCCCGGTCGAGGGCGCGCTGGTCACCCTGGAGCACACCGAAACCGGGGCGACCAACACGGCCATCACCACGGCCGACGGGCGCTACACCCTGCGCAGCCTGCGCCCTGGCGGCCCCTACACCATGACCGTCACTCGCATCGGCTTCGCAGACCGGACGCGCGAGGACCTCGAACTGCTCCTCGGCCGCTTCATCAACCTTGACGTCACGCTCCTCCCGGAGGCGGTAGAGATCGAGGGAATCCAGATCGAGGCGCGGCGGGACATCGAGTTCGACCCCGGGCGGATCGGCATCTCCACCCTGGTGACTGCGGAGATCATTGAGGAACTCCCCACGCTGACCCGCAACTTCGTCGACTTCGCTGCGCTGTCGCCGCTCTCGCGCGTGTCGGAAGAGGGAGTCTCGGTCGCCGGCGCCAACTACCGCTTCAACACGCTCAACGTGGACGGGGCGCTCAACCAGGACGTCTTCGGGCTTTCGACGGATAACGTAGCCGGAGGCCGCGCGGGCGGACGCGTCATCCCGCTTGACGCGGTGGAGCAGTTCCAGGTGCTTGTGGCTCCCTTCGACGTGCGTCAATCCGGCTTCACCGGCGGCGCGATGAACGCGGTGACCAAGTCGGGGACCAACGAGTTCGAGACCTCCGCCTTCGGCTTCTACCGCAGCGATGCGCTGGTGGGCGAGCTGGTTATCGACGATGTCGCCACCCGGCCCGAACTTTCCACCGCGCACGGAGGCTTCACGATGGGTGGGCCGATTCGCCGGGACCGCGCCCACTTCTTCGTCGCCGGCGAGTGGGAACGGAACCGCGAACCCCCGAACGGGTTCCATGTGGGCGAGGCCGACGAGTTCCGGCTCTCGCTCGTCGCCGATTCGGTCACGCGCATGCAGTCCCTGCTTCAGGACCTTGGGGCCGACCCCGGCACCGCCGGGTCGCTCACCCTGGAGAACACGATCGTCAACCTCTTTGCGCGCTTCGACTGGGAGATGGGCGAGCGCCACGACGCGATGCTGCGCTACAGCTTCGCCTCGGCGGACGACGACCCGGACCCGAACCGCCTCCCCGGCGACCTCTACGAGTTCTCCTCGAGCGGCAGCGACATCCGCTCGCGCAGCCACTCGGGCGTCTTCCAGCTCTTCTCCACCTTCTCCGGCGGACTGTCGAACGAGTTTGCCGCCAACATCCAGCACCTCGACGACTCCGAGACGGGGCGCTCGGCGTCGCCTCAGGTGGAGGTCACCCTCAAGGGAGACGTCGGCGACTTCCAGGTGCGGCGCGATGTCCGTTCGGGCGCGAGCTATTTCTCGCAGGACAACGGGCTGAAGCAGCTCGTCGTCCAGCTGGCGAACAACCTGAGCTACGATGTGGGCCGCCATTCGCTCCTGTTCGGCGCATCCGGCACCTGGTTCGACTTTGACCGCCGGCACGTTCCCGGCGAACTCGGCAGCTACACATTCCCGAGCTTGTGGCATCTGGCCCGGAACCGGCCCGACCGCTACGAGGTCACCATCCCGCTGACCGAGGACGGCTCGAATCCCAGGTTCGGGGTGAGCGAGTACTCGCTGTACGTGCAGGACGAATGGACGGCCGACGAGCGCCTGACCCTCCGGGGAGGGATCCGCTTCGACGTGCCGGTCTTCCATGGCCGGCCTTCGTGGAACCGGGGGTTGTACTCCCGGTTCGGGATCGACACCGAGGTGCTGCCCGGCAACAACGCCAATGTTTCGCTGCGGGCCGGGCTGAACTGGCGGCCGCTCGCGGGCACGCAGCTGCGGACGGGCGCCGGCGTGTTCACGGGCCGGCCGGCCTATGCGGGGCTCGCCAATGCCTTTCAGAACAACGGAGTGGCGGTGCGGACCCTGGTCTGCCGGGGGGTGGCGGCGCCAGCCTTCGATCCGGCGCAACCCCCGCCCACCCGGTGCGCATTCGGACTCGGCGAGTCGCTGCCGGTCGTCAACTACTTCGACCCGGACTTCCGGTTCCCGCAGGACCTGCGCACAATGGTCGCCCTTGACCAGCGGCTGCCGGGCGGAGTCGTGCTGTCCGGGAGCCTGATGTACAACCTCGTCCTCAACCAGATCTTCATCCAGAACGACAACCTCATCGCAGAGCCCAGCGTGGGCGGCGAGATACAGGGGTTCACCGAGGGCTTCGGCTTCTCCAACCGCGAGGTCTTCGGAACCGCGACCCAGGGCAGCGGCGGCGGGCAGGAACGGCTCTGGGAGGGGGGACGGCACTCGGACCGGTTCGGGCCGGTCCTGCGGATCACCAACCGTGACGACAACCTTACGTTCGCCGCCGCACTGGAGCTCAGGAAGGAGTTCGGCGAGGCGCTGGGGTTCCGTGCCGGCTATTCGATCACCCGCTCCGCGGACATCCAGAACCTCACCTCCATCGATGTGACTTCCAATTACGCGTCCACGCCGGTGAATCACCACCCCAACCGGCCGCGCCGCCAGCGCTCCTACTTTGACCGCCCCCACAAGGTGGTCGCCAGCGCGCATGCCCTGCTTCCGCCCCGGTTCGGGGGAACCCGGATCAGCGTTCTGTACGTGGGGCAGTCGGGCGCGCCGTACTCCTATGTGTACCGGGGTGATGTGAACGGGGATGGCTTCCCGGGTCCGCGGGCGTCGAGTCTTTCGAACGACCTGATCAATGTCCCCGACGTTTCCGCACAATTCCCGGGGGGCCTTGCGAGCCGCACGATGTGGGAGGGTCTGTTCGGGCTGGAGGACTGTCTGCAGGACCAGAGGAACCGCATCCTGACTCGCAACACTTGCGCAACTCCGTGGTCGAATCAGGTCGATCTCCGCATCGCACAGTCCGTCACTGCCGGCGGCGTGTCCGCCGAAATCTCCCTGGATCTGCTCAACGTCCTGAACCTGCTAGACTCCTCGCGGGGGATCGTCTGGGTCGTAAACCCGGTGGTCCAGCTGTTCGAGGTCCAGCGGCAGCGCGTCGGCGAGGAAGACCCCCTTCTCCCCCAACCTCCCGACCCGGAGACCGAACTCGTCACCCACTACATCGGCGCCACGCAACGGGACCGCGCGACGGGCAGACTGCGGGCGGCGCTGCCGTATGTGCCCGAGGTGCCCACCTCGCAGTGGCGGGCCCAGTTCGGTGTGCGCTTGAGGACGGCGCGGTGAACGGGCCTGCTACCCCCCTCGCGCCCGCCGCGCGCGCCGTGCGGCCTGGTCCTCCGCCCGCACCTCCAGCACGTCCGCCACCGTGCGCAGCCCGTCGATCACGTTCTGGATGTGTTGGGCCCGCGGCAGCCCGATCAGCTCGATGCCCCGATGCACGGCCTCCCGGTGGACGCCGGCCGCAAACGCCTTGTCCTTCATCTTCTTGACCACCGACTTGGGCTTCAGGTCGTCGATGCCGTTGGGCCGGACGAGACAGCAGGCGTAGATCAGGCCGCTGAGTTCGTCGCAGGCGTAGAGCACGCGGTCGAGGGGGGTCTCGGGGACCACGTCGCTGCGGTCCGGGTAGCCATGGGCTTCGACGGCGTGGACGACCTCCTCGGGGTAGCCGAGTTCGCGGAGGTGGGCGACCCCGATCTGCGGATGCTCGTCCGGGTGGCGCTCCCAATCGAGGTCGTGGAGGAGGCCGGCGAGTCCCCACAGCTCCTCGTCCTCGCCCATCATGCGGGCATAGTGCCGCACGGCGGCCTCGACCGCGTACATGTGGCGCCTGAGCGCGTCGCTCTCGACCCATTCTTCCAGGAGGGCCGCAGCGTCTGATCGGGTGGGCATTTCAGCTCCTTTCGGTGCGGCGCCCGGGGAACCGTCGGGGGTCCCAGGTCAACGCTCGGAGTAAACCGATGTAATGTTTGCTTGACATCATGTAAGGCGAATTTGACATCACACTGCGCTCGACGGGCACAGGTGCGAGATCGCGCACTGGTTGCACTTTGGCTTGCGGGCGTGACAGACCTGCCGCCCGTGGTAGATGAGCAGGTGTGCGAGCATCGTCCAGACGCGGCGCGGGAAGAGCGCCATCAGGTCCCGCTCGATCTTGTCGGGCGTGGACTGGGTGGTGAAGCGCATGCGCCCGGAGAGCCGCTTCACATGGGTGTCGACGACCACCCCTTCGTCGATCCCGAAGGCGTTGCCGAGGATGACGTTGGCGGTCTTGCGGCCGATGCCGGGGAGCGCCGACAGCTCCCTGATGTTGCGCGGCAGGCTACCACCGTGCTCCTCGATCAGCGCGTTGGCCATGCCGATCAGGTTGCGGGTCTTGTTGCGGAAGAACCCGGTGGAGCGGATGACTTCCTCCAGGTCGGCGGGGACGGCCGCCGCGAGAGATTCGGGGTCGGGATAGCGGCGGAAGAGTTCGGGCGTCACCATGTTCACGCGGGCATCGGTGCACTGGGCGGAGAGGATGGTCGCGACTGCCAGTTCGTAGGGTGACACGTGCTCCAGCGCGCACTTCGCGCCGGGGTATTCGGCGAGGAGGATCTCGTAGATCGTGGCGGCGCGCTCGGTCCGGGCCTTTTTCGACTCGCGGGGGCTCATGGGGGGCAGGCAGGGCTCACGGGGTGGGCAGGCTCACGGGCAGGGGGCTTACGGGCAGGCAGGGATTACGACGTGGGCGGGCACACGGACAGGCCGGGCCTACAGGGTGCACCATGGGAGGGTGGTGGGTGGGGGGGACTGGGTGGGGGAAGGAGGGGATGTGGTCGGGGAAGCGTCTGAGGGGGCGGGAGGTTCGTCCGCAGTGACGCCGGGCTGGGCCGCGTCGGGGGCGGGCGTGGGCGTGGCGATGCCGCCCTGGTGACCGTCCGCGATGGGCAGATGCCCGGCGGGGTCTTCCCGCGCCAGCCGGCCGAGCAGCAGGGCCGCGAGCTTGAAGACCTCTGCCGGGGTGCGGATTCCCAGTAGTTGGTCGAGGTCGGAGCCGGGCAGCGAGGTCTCGAAGTCGCGACCGCCCTCGCGGGCCGGGCCCGAGGCCCAGCCGGGCAGGGAGCCCAGGGGCTGCGGGGGTACGGGGGCGAAGAGGTAGCCGGGCCGGTCGCTCCGCATCCCCGCCACGAGGGCCAGATGGAGGGCGCCGCGGTGGTCGCCGTGCCAGAAGAGGCCGTCGACGGATTCGGGCGCCGTGGTGCGCGCCTCCTCGATCCACACGAGGTGCTGCGGGAGCTGCAGATACCCCGCCCTCCCGCCAAGTTGCTTTTCCCACAATGACTTGCCGCGGAGACCCAGTCCGTCCCCATGCCCGGCCAGCAGACCGCGCACCGTTTTCTGGTGCGCGAGCACCACCACGCCGCCGGTCCGCCACATCTGGTAGGCAAAGTAGAGGACGCCGCCGTGGTCGTGCGCCGCCTGGCCGTCCGTGTCCTCTTCCCGCAGGTCGGCCATGATCCCCTGAACCGCCCCCAGCATTACGAACGCCGCCGGGTTACCGATGTCCACACCGCGCTCCGTCGCCTCATCCGCAACAGCGGGGAAGCGCTGATCCGGGAATCCCGGCTCCGGGAACAGGAGCTCGTACGGCGTAAGCCGGGCGTAGGCGTCGTGGATGGCCACGCGGAGGAGTTCGCCCTGCTACCCACCACCGTCGTCGGCAGGGCTCGCCACGGCCGCCCCGCCCCGTCCGGCCTGGATCCGTCGCACCATCCATCCGTTCAGCGCGAAGAGGGCCAGCAACACCACCACCCACTGGATCAGAACCGAACCGACGTTGTAGGTGGAGACCAGGGTCCACGTCTCGGCCGACCAGAAGTCCTCTCCGCCGGCCTGCCAGAGCCACCACACCATCAGTACCACGGCCTCCACCATGACCAGGCGGACGGCCCAGTCCCACCATCTCCCGATCCGCACATCGGAATCGGGCGTGTTGATGAAGGTTTCGCGCCACTTCGTCACCCCGTACTTGAGCACCGCAAAGGCGAAGAAGAAGCCCGACAGCATCAGGCCCACGCCCCACACCCAATCCTGGTTCTGGAAGACGCCGATCTGGAGCGCCGACGGGATGCCCAACAGGAAGCCCGCGGACCCGACGCCCGCGATCGCCTGGCGCCGCGTCAGCCCGAGGTCGATCAGGATCCGGGAAGCCAGCTCGATCATCGCCACCAGGCTCGACCACGCCGCGAAGACCAGCGCCAGGAAGAACAGGGCCATGAAGAACTGCCCGGCCGGGATCTGGGCGAAGAGCTGCGGGACCCAGATGAAGGTCAGCCCCTCGTTCCCCGCGCCTACGATCTCGTTCGCCGCCTGCGGCATCACCGAGAAGATCGTGCACAGCACCATGATCCCCGCGAGGAGCGACATCGAGTTGTTCCCGAAGCCGATCACGAAGGCGTTCAGCGCGGTGTCCTCGCGGGCCCTCATATAGACTGCGTACGAGAGGACCAGCCCCCACCCGGCCCCGGTGTCCCACGCGTTCTGGGTCAGCGCCTCGAGCCAGATCCTGACGTTGCCGAGTTCGCTGAAGTCGGGGGTGAAGAGAAAGGCCAACCCGGCCGACGCTCCCGGCATCGTGAGTGCCTTGACCGCAAGCACGACCACCAGGATGACGAGCGACGGGATCAGGAAGCGGGCCGCGGTCTCGATTCCGCGGACCCCCCTCGCGACCACGAAGACGCCGAGCCCGACCGCGATCGCGTGGAACAGCACCGCCTGCGGCGTTGAGTTGAACGCGCCCCAGAACTGGTCGGGCACCGCGGTGGGAATCTCGCCGCTCAGCGTCGCGATGAAGAAGCGGATCGTCCACCCCATCACAACCGAGTAGTAGAACATGATTGCGACCGCCACCCACGCCACCCACGCGCCCATCCACGCGAACTTCGGCCCGATCGTCTTGATGAACGACCCGATCGTGCCGCGCCGGGTCCCCTTCCCCATCCCGAATTCGAGGATCAGCAGCGGGATCGACCACAGGAGCAGGAACACGGCCCACGCCACCAGGAAGCTGCCGCCCCCGTTGGAGGCCGCGATGCGCGGGAAGCGCCAGATGTTCCCGGTGCCGATCGCCATGCCGAGCATGGCCAGGAGCATTCCCCAGCGTGAGGTGAAGACTTCGGATCGGGTCGACACGGTGCGTGGCTCCTGGTTGGGGCGTGGTTTGGGGGCGGTCCCGTCGCCCTACGCTATCGCCTTGGGTGCCCGGAGGCCATAGGCGGCCCGAGAGCCTCTACAGCCGCTCCCGGATCCAGCCGACCACGTGATCGAGCCCCACCCGCTCCTGCTGCAGCGAGTCGCGGTCGCGAATGGTGACGCTCTGATCGTCGGCGGTGTCACCGTCGATGGTGACGCACCACGGCGTGCCGGCCTCGTCCTGCCGCCGATAGCGTCGGCCGATCGAACCGGCCTGGTCGTACGCCGCGGGGATCCTTGCGCGGCGCAGCTCTCCCAGAAGTCCGGTCGCGATCTCCGGCTGCCCGAACTTCTTCATGAGCGGGAAGACCGCGGCCTTGATGGGGGCGAGCGCGGGGTGCAGTCCCAGCACGACCCGCTGCTGCCCCGCGACCTCCTCTTCGCGGTAGGCATCCACCAGGGCCACAAGTGCCAGGCGGCCCACCCCCATCGCGGTCTCGACCACGTACGGGATGTACCGCTCCCCCGAGCCGGGATCGATGTAGAGGAGCCGCTTTCCGGAATACTCCTGGTGACGCCCGAGGTCGAAGTCGGTGCGGTTGTGCACGCCCTCGAGTTCCTGCCAGCCGAAGGGGAACTCGTACTCAATGTCGACGGCCGTCTTGGCATAGTGTGCAAGCTCGCCGGGGCCGTGGGCGTGGCAGCGGAGCCTGTCGGCGCGGATCCCCATCTCACGGTGCCAGCCCAGCCGCCGGTCGAGCCAGTAGTCGAACCACTCGTCGTCACTGCCGGGCTTGACGAAGAACTGCATCTCGGCCTGTTCGAACTCACGGGTGCGGAAGATGAAGTTCCCCGGGGTGATTTCGTTGCGGAACGCCTTGCCGAGCTGCGCGATCCCGAAAGGGACGCGCTGGCGGGAGGTCTGCTGGACGTTGAGGAAGTTGACGTAGGACCCCTGTGCCGTTTCCGGCCTCAGGTAGACGACCGACGCGTCCTCCTCCACCGGACCCATGAACGTCTTGAACATGAGGTTGAAGAGGCGGGGCTCTCCGAGTTCGCAATCGGCGTGCCCGCCTGGGACAACCGACGGCTTGCGCGCGCAGGACGCGTCGTCCAGGTGGTCGGCCCTCCAGCGCTTCTTGCAGGTCTTGCACTCGAGTAGCGGATCGGTGAAGCCGGAAACGTGGCCGGAGGCCTCCCAGACCCGCGGGTGCATGAGAATTCCCGCGTCCAGCCCCTCGATGTCGTCGCGCGCGTGGACCATGGCCGACCACCAGGCGTCCGCCACGTTCTTGCGCAGCTCGACCCCGAGCGGCCCGTAGTCCCACACCGATGCCGCCCCTCCGTAGATCTCCGAAGACTGAAAGACGAAGCCTCGCCGTTTGCAGAGCGAAACGATCTTTTCCATCCGGTCCGCCACGTGGTGTCCCCGCAGTGTTCTGTTGTTGGTGATTGCCGGCCGCGGCGCGTGCAAGCAGCCGACGGCCCGCCGATTCGCGCCCGTAAGTTACCGAAGACGCGAAGGGCCGCCACCCGGTGGACGTGTCCATGCGCGCTCCGGCTCGGGGACACGGGATCGAACTGGTCCCATCCTGCCATTCTTCCGCCCCCGGCCCTCCCGCACCATGTATGGCAGCCGAAGTGTTTCTGCGGTAGGTTCACCTGGACGGCGTCGGATGGACGCCGGTGCGGAGGATGCGATGGAATCCTGGCAGTTGTTTGCCACGCTTGGCGCAAACCTGGCGGCCTGGGGTGCGATGCTCGGGCTGATGTGGCGAATGTACACCAGCTTGCGCAAGGACATCGGTGGTCTTCGTGGCGAGATCGCGGATCTGCGCAGCGAGACGCGACGGGAGATCGCGGGGCTGCGCGGCGAGATCGCGGATCTGCGCGGCGAGACGAGTAGAGAAATTGCCGGTGTCCGCACCGACCTCGGTGCCGAGATCGCGGGGCTGCGCGGAGAGATCGCGGATCTGCGCGGCGAGATGCGAAGAGAGATCGACGGTGTCCGCACCGACCTCGGTGGCGACATCGCGGGGCTGCGCGGCGAGATCGCGGATCTGCGCGGCGAGATCGCGAAGGTGAGTGCAGAACTCGCCGAATTCCGGGGCGAAATGCGCGGGGATCTAAATGGAGTGAACACGGCCTTGCTGGTTCTGCGGGAGGACTTCCGGGCCCATGTGCACGGGGTCCGTGCGTGATGGCGTGATAGGCGGAGCTACCCTTCCGTAACCGACAGCTTTACAGTGGACGCGCTCCATTCCCACAGGCGTTCCTGGGCGGCCCGGTCACGTGCGGCCCTGGCCGGCGTCTCCCGCCTGCCCTTGTCAAGGTACGTGCCTGCCAGGTTCTCGTCCCGGCGCCCGGCGGCGAGTTCGGCAAGGATCGGGCCCGCGCGGTCGGGCGTCCCCGCGAAGACGGTTGCCGCCAGTCCCCCGCCCGGGACATGTCCGACGTAGTTCCTGAGTAGCCCGGTGTCGTACACGCCCGGGTGGAGCGCCACCGGCTCGATCCCGGTGCCCGTGGTGCGGCGGGCAAGAGCGAGCGTGAAGAGGACGTTGGCCAGCTTGCTCTGCTGGTACGCCCGGATGCGCCGGTAGGGGCGCCTGGCGAATCCGGGATCGTCGAAATCGAAGGGAGGACCGGAGTGGGCCGCCGACGACACCGTGACCACGCGACTCTTCTCTGGATGGCGGCGCAGACGGGGCAGAAGGAGGTCGGTCAGGAGGAAGTGGGCGAGGTGGGTGACCGCGAGCTGGATCTCGAAGCCGTCGTGGCTCAAGGTTCGCTCCGCAGGGAGGACCGCGGCGTTGTTCACCAGCGCGTCCAGAGTGTGCCCGAGATCAATGATGGCGTGGGCGCCGGCGCGCACCGATTCCAGGGACGCCAGGTCGGCGACGACGAGGTGGTGCCCCGCGTCGCCGGGGGGCGCGGTGAGGGATTCCAGGGCGTCGCGGCCACGCTGCTCGTCCCGGCATAACAGGATGATGCGATGCCCGTCCGCGGCGAGGTGGCGGGCGGCGGCGAGGCCGATGCCGCGGTTGCCGCCGGTGATGGCGATGGTCTGCATGGGGATTGGGTGTACGGTTCCACTCTGTGCCGGGCCGCAGAGGCGACCGGCGCGGTACCCTGACATGCTAGCTTTCGTGGCACCTGAGATGAAGTCCGGCGAGGCTCTGTGCCCCGATCCACCCCCCGAACCACCGACATGGCCAACCCCGAAGCGAACACTGCAACGAGCCGCCCATTCATAGGAGTCGAGCCCTTCGACGCGGCCTACGGCGCCGGTTTTCGGGCAGACGAAGAGGATCAGCACACCGTTGAATGCCGCGTAGTGGAGGACGGCGGACATTTCCGCATTCACCGGCCCCCGGACGCGGGGCCCCCGGCACGCCTATGCTTCGTGGACGGGGTGCGCCGAACCGAGGCTCACCTGACGCTCACGAATCCGGAGGGTGAGACGATCACGGGTCTTGCGGGGGCGTGGGGAGCGGGCGCGGTTCTGATCGGCAGCGACGGCCCGGCGGAGATCGACCACGTGGACATTGGGCGGGCGGTGATCTTCTCCGGCGGGCACCGGGTGCGGCTGAGCCCGCATCCAGGCGGATGGCGCTGGAGGTCCCTTTCGGTCGAGAACGAGGAACTCCGTGCGGCACCGCAACACCTCCAGCGCGTCATGCGGGACACCGAATCCGAGATCGCCAACCGCCTGTTCGCGGAAGGGTGGCTGGTCGTCTTCGACGGACCGCTTCATTACCTCCGCCGCAGCCGCGCGGCACCCGTGGTCGGATACGTGAAGACCCACCACAGGCGCACGCTCGCGGTCGAGCACTGGCAGACCGTGCCGAGCCTCGGTGTGGGGGAGCGGACGAGCCTGTTCGCCATGAAGGACGACCGCTATGCGTGTTATGTCCGCGTGGGCAATCCCGGTCCCTGGGCGGGGCCGTGGGCGGGGGTCGCGCGCCTTGAGGTGCCAGCGAGCTCGGGGCGCAGCCAAGCCATCGCGACGGTGGACCGCGCCGCGCGCTGGCTTCCCACCTTCGCGTCGGCGCCACACCGCGATGCCCGTGCGCCGGTCAACCTCGCCCCGGTGGCACGGTTGGAACAGCACCTCCACCACCTTCTCGGCGACTCGCGGCTGGCGTTGCGTGCCGTGCGAGAAGCCGTCATGCAACACAACCGACATGAGGAGACCGCGTGAGCAACCAAGACGGCCAGGCGATTGCCAACCAGGACGGAAAACCCCTGCCGGACCCCCGGATCGGGCTGGTGGACGGATCACACGGCAGCAATTCGCGCGAGTTTCATGTGGTGCTCGATCCCGACGCGAGCGTCCAGCTGGACCAACTGGTCGCGGTTCGCAACGAACTCCCCGACGGGACGCAAGTCACACACTATGGCATCGTCACCGAGTTGCGTAGTCGCTTCGAGGGCGCCGACCTGCCCTCGGATACGGCCCGGGTTGTCGATCGGGTCATTCCGGCCGAGCACGTGCGGCTTGCCGAGGTTCGCGCGCTACGCGTCGTTCCCGAGCTCTTCGTCGCGCCGAACGCGGGTTCCGTGGCCATGCGCGCCGTCGGCAGCGACCGCACGGTCGCCCTGTTCGAGGACGAGATGAAGCGGGGCAAGCTACCGGTCGGACTGGACATGGGGGGTGAACCCGTCTACGCCGACATGCGCTTCGTCGACGGTCGCTCCGGAGGGCATTTCTCGATCTCGGGCATCTCGGGCGTCGCGACCAAGACCTCGTATGCGCTTTATATCCTCTACCAGCTCCTTGAAACCGAGGGCGGGATGGCGCTGCTCGGAGGCCGCGCCGAACGAGAGAACGTGCGCGCGCTCGTCTTCAACACCAAGGGTGAAGACCTGCTCCACCTCGATCGTCCGAACTCCGAGTTCCCGGGCAGGCCGGGCGCACGCGGCCAGTGGCAAGCCCTGGGTGTCAGCGATCCCGGTCCCTTCCGCTCGGTGCGACTGTATGCACCCCGGCGGCCCGGCGTCTCGGGAAAGGTGCCGGGCGTCAAGTCCCGCGACACCGCCGATGTGCACGCCTACGGTTGGACCCCGGAACAGTTCATCCGCGACCAGCTCCTCCAGTTCTGCTTCACCTCCGAGGACGACCGCTCGACCCAGGTTGGATTCATCGAGCAGCAGTTCCGCATCCAGCTTCTGCGCCACCTTCGCCGCCTCGAGGGCGGAGAGTCCGGCGCGGTGGTGATCCTTCCGACCGTCCCCGAGGACACGAGCTTCGACCCCGACCGCCTGGCGGCGAGGGAACCCGAGTCCGTACCCGCGGGTGCCGGCCATGTGATCGCGGACTTCGGGGACTTCGTCGACTTCACCGAGAAGATGGCCAACCGGGACGACGAAGAGGCGATCAAGGCCTGGTTCGGGCGCACCCAGTCGGGCACCCGCCAGGCCTACCTGCGCCGGCTGCTGCGGCTGCGCAAGCACATCGGGCCACTGATCGGTTGCGGGCTGAAGCCCGTGTCGTCGGAAAACGCCCGCCTGCACGTGGTCGACATCTCCACCCTGCACGACGACGCGCAACGCTTCGTGGTCGGCTCGCTGCTGGACGGCGTTTGGCGCGAGAAGCAGGGGACGGGGCGCGTTCCCCTGCGCTTCGTGGTCCTGGACGAACTCAACAAGTACGCACCGGCGAGGGGGTATTCGCCGCTGCGGGAGCTGCTCGTCGACATCGCGGAGCGCGGACGTTCCCTGGGTGTGCTCCTGGTGGGGGCGCAGCAGGCCGCTTCGGCGGTCGCTCCCGCGCTTCCCCGCAACGCTTCGATCAAGGTGGCCGGACGGCTCGACGCGAGCGAGGCCGACGCCTACCGCTTCCTGTCGTCCGCGTTGCGCGAACGGGCTTCGCGCTTCATGCCCGGGACGATGGTGCTGTCCCAGCCGATCGTGCCGGAGCCGATCCCGCTGCGCTTTCCGTTCCCGCCTTATGCCACCAACCCCGATGAGGCCGAGGCCGACGAGGTGCGGGACCGGGAACGGGCGGAGGCGATCCAGTCCAACCTCACCGCCATGTCGGGTCCGAGGGTAGAGTTGTGAGGGGGGTGGGTAAGCTGATGGATCAAGTGCGTCACACCCGTGCGTGACGCCGGCGCGAGCGAGTTGGCGCCCGCCCGACCCCCCAGGGCGTTCGAACGAGCCGGAACCACCGAATCGCGGGGAAGCGTGATATGGCTGTCTGGGTTTATGGTATGGGCATATGGGTAACGTGACGAGAACCCCATCCCGGGAGCTGCCGTCCCTCAGGTCGACGCCGGTCCGCGCGGTCTACGGGAGCATAGCGCCGTGAAACTCCTCCACACCGCCGACTGGCACCTCGGTGCCAAGCTGGGACGCCACGACCGGATGGACGATCACCGCGCCGCACTACGCGCGCTCCTGGACATCGCCAACACCGAGCGCCCGGACCTGATCATTCACGCGGGCGACCTCTTCGACGCCTACCGGCCCCCCTACCCGGCCCTGCGGCTCGGGGTCACCGCCCTGCAGCGACTGGCCCGGATCGCGCCCACCGTGGTGATCAGCGGCAATCACGACTCGGGCGCGCTGTTCGATGTACTCGACGACATGGCGGGCATGGCCTCGCCCCGGCGCCTCCGGTTCGTCACCGGGCCGCGCGTCCTGGAGTTCGACGACCTCGTTGAGGTGCCCGTCGCCCTGGCGTGCGTCCCCTTCATCCCGCCCGGCGCGATCATCGACTACGCCACCGGCGACGCCTCGCGCTTCGAGGGAGACTACGCCGACGGCATCCGCAGCCTCAACGACCATGTGGTGGACGGCGCACGCGAGGCCGCGGGCCCGAACGGGATCGTCCTCTACACCGCGCACCTGCACGTTGACGGGGCTCGTCCCGGCAACTCCGAGCGGCGGTTCACGGTCGGCGAGGACCACGCGACACACACCAGGGGCCTGCACCGCGCGCTCTACTGCGCCTTCGGACACATCCACGACCCGCAGCAGCTTCCTGGAAGCGCACGCGGCCGTTACGCTGGATCGCTCATTCCGCTGGACTACGGCGAAAGCAGCCAGACCAAGCACGCCGTCGTGGTCACGATCGGCGACGACGTGCAGGTTGATGAACGGGAGCTGCCCCCGGGGCGGCCGCTGCGGAGCTTCGACGGAACGCTCCGCGAACTGGAGACGCGAGCGGCAGACGGGGCGCTGGACGACTGCTTCCTCAAGGCGGTGGTCAAGTCCGAAGAACCGATTCCCGACCTGGCCGACCGGGTGGCCGAGTGGTCGCCGAAGTGCGTGATCTTCAACCTGGTCAACGAGGTGGCCAACCGGCCCGTCAAGGCGATCTCCGGGGGGGGAGACGGCGAGGAGCCCTCAATCGAGGACCTCTTCGTGGAGTGGCGGAGCACGGCGGCGACCGGCCGGGCGACGAAGGCGCCCCTGGACACGGTTTTGGCAC
The DNA here is from genome assembly GCA_022826005.1 of Gemmatimonadota bacterium. Taxonomy (GTDB): domain Bacteria; phylum Gemmatimonadota; class Gemmatimonadetes; order Longimicrobiales; family Gaopeijiaceae; genus Bin94. The sequence goes on from JAJDVT010000121.1 coordinate 101,762, forward strand.
TCTTTCGCGAGGCGGTGGCCGGATCGGGGGACGAGGACGGGCCGGATTTCGGGCTGACCGGACTGTCGGCGCAAACCGAGGGGGTTATCGCCGCACTGCGGGGAGGATCGGGAAGCGGCGCGCTAGGCTCTCACGACGGATCGCACACACGCGAACCCGGCCGACAAGGGGACGGCTGACCGGATGCTCCCGCTTCGAATCAGCATCGAGGGACTGCGTTCCTTCCGGGCCGAGGTCGAGATCGACTTCGGCGGCCGTACCCAGATCGCGGTGATCGGCGACACCGGCGCGGGAAAGTCCTCGATCCTCGAAGCGATGACCTACGCCCTGTACGGACAGACCTCGTTCGGGGGCCGGTCCAAACAGGAGCTGATGAACGACACGTCGGACGTGATGCGCGTGGTGCTGCGCTTCCAGGTGGCCGGCGAGGAGTGGGAAGTCACGCGGGTGGACCGGCGGGCGGGCGTGGGTGGCCTCCGGCCCGCCCAGGCGCAGCTGGTTCACTACGGGCCCGGAGGCGAGACGCTCGAGAAGGTCGAGCAGGTCAGGCCGGTGAACGAACGGGTGCAGGCGCTGGTCGGCCTCGACAGCGACGCCTTCCTCCGCACCGTGATCCTGCCGCAGGGACGCTTCGCCCGTCTGCTGGTGGAGGATGCGCCGTCCGCCCGCACCGAGATCCTGCGCCAGGTGTGGCGCACCCACGATCTGGAGGCGGCGGGAGAGGTGGTGGGGCAAGGATTGGCCGATGTCAGGACGCTGGCGGTCGCGCTGCAAGTCGAGGTCCAGCACTATCCGGATGATCCCGAGGCGCACCTTGCGGACCTGACCTCCCAGGCCGACGCGGGAAGCCTTCGAGCGGTTGCAATGGCCGATCTGCGGGACCGCTCGACGCGCGCCCGCGACATCCTCCGTGAGTCCGAGGCGACGATCGCAAGGGCCGGGCAGACCGACCAGCGCGTGACCCCGTCAGCCGTGGACGAACTGGCTGACCGGCTGGCGCCCGTGGAGAGCGCCCAGCGCCGGATGCAGGCCGAAGCAACGGAGTTGGAGGGGAAGGAGGCCAGCCTGAAGCGGGATCTGAACGGCATTCCGACCGATGACGGGCCCGACCATCACGAGGTCGCGCGCACCCTGGCCGCGCTGGACGCGATCCCTGCACAAGTGGGGCAGGCAGTGGGCGCAGCGGAGGCGCTCCGGGGAGCGATCGCCAGCGAGGCCAAGGCGAAGAAGCACCATGCCCAGGCACAGCACACCGTTAAAGCAGCAACGGATCGGCTGACCCGGCACCAGGCGCTCGAACCGCCCCTCGAGGTAGCAGTCGGTTCCGCCGGCGATTCGCTCAAGGATGCCGAGCGGTGGTACGAGAAGTGCCACGACCTCCAGGAGCGCATCAGCTCGACGGCGGATGCGTTGGCCAGGCGGGAGAAGGTGATGACCGACGTCACCGCGCGGCTCACGACCGCGCGGCGTGATCTGCACGTTGCGCAGGAGCGGCTGCGGAGGGCCGACCAGGAACTGAGTGAAGCACGGCGCGCCAACGCGGCCGCCGACGCGGCCCACGGCCTCTGCCCGGGCGACGAGTGTCCCGTCTGCCAGAGGGACCTCCCCGAGGGCTGGATTCCGCCGCAGGACACGGGTCTGGACGTGGCCCACAAGGCACAACAGGCGGTGGGAACACAAGCCAACGAAGCCAGTAGGGCCGTGGCCGAAGCCGAGGCGCACCAGGAATCCGGCCAGCAAGGCATCAGGGACACCGAGAGGGATCTGGATCGCCTCCGGTCCGAAATCGCCGACTCGGTCGACCAGCTACGCAACGTCGCCGGGCTCGGCGACGCACTTGCCCTGGCCGGGGGCACGCCGTTGCCGGACCGCGAAGAGGTTCTCGCCCAGGCTGCGCAGCGTCTCCGCGAAGCCCAGGCGGCGCTGGATCACCACCGCGCCGAGGCCAAAGAGCTGCGCGAGACGCAGACAAGTGCCCACATGGCCGAGCAATCGGCCCGGCAGACGCTCGAGCACACCCGGATCGACATCGACAGGACCCGCAAAGCCGCTGGCGAGGGTCTCGACGCTCTGAACCGGAACATCCAGTCCATCCCTCAACCGTTCCGGACCCAGCTGACACTTCCCCTTGACCCTGTGGAGCTGGAGGCGGTCGACACCACACCCGTTGACCGCGCCTCGTACGCGGCCCGGGAGCGTGAGGAGATCCTTCAGCACCGCGACCGGAAGCGGAATCGCCTGCGGACGGCGATCGAGGAGACGAGGACAGCGCTGAAGGATCTTGGCGAGACTCGCAAGGCCCAGGTCGAGGAGCCTTTGCAGGCCCTGGTGCGGGCGCTGGCCGACCACCGGACCGCTCTCGCGGAAGCCGTTCGCGAATTGGCCACCGACATCGCGCTGCCCGCAGTCACCCACTACCCGGTGGACGCGGAGACGCTCCGGGTGGGGATCGGCCAGCTTCGCCAGGCGATGGCGGATGCGGTCGAGCTGGCTGCTGACATTCGCCGCCGCGCTCTCGAAGCCGCCGATGAGGCCGGCGGCGAGGCCCGCCGGATCGCCGAGCAACTCGACCCTCCCGCCGACCCCGGCGACCTCGAGGCCCTGGTCCATTCCACCGGACAGGCCGCTACCGAGGCAGGCTACGCCGCCCGGGCGGCAATCGAGGCCCGCGACGCATTCGCTGCAATCCTCGGAGACCTCCTGAAACTCCGGCAAACAGCCGATGAAGTCACCGCCCTCGAAATCGCCCTGGGCGACCTCGACGCCGCGCTCAAGCCCGGAGCATTTCTCAAGTGGCTCACGCTGCGCCGGTCACGGGATCTGCTGGTGTACGCGTCCAGGATGCTGGAAGAGATGACGGCGAACCGCTACAGCTTCGCCGACCCGGGGGACCTGGAGGACCAGCAATGGCTGGTCGTGGACAACGACTCGGGGCAGGCGCGCTCCCCTGCCAGCCTCTCGGGCGGGGAGCAGTTCATCGGATCGCTGGCGCTGGCCCTCGGAATGGTGGAGATGATGGGCCGTAGCGGCGGACGCCTCGAATCGCTCTTCCTCGACGAGGGCTTCGGGTCGCTAGACCGCAACAACCTCGATTCCGCCATCGACGCGCTCTCGATGGTTGCCGGGACGGGCCGGATGGTGGGCGTGATCTCCCACGTCGCGGCCGTCGCCGAGCAGATCGACGACGTGCTTGCCGTCACGCGGGGTGCGACCGGCAGCCAGGTAACATGGCTCTCCCGCGCCCAGCGGCAGGAGCTTGCACGCTCCGACACGGGTCTGGCGGGAGCCTCGGCGCTGGCAGGGTTGCTGGAGTAGTCCCGTTCGACGTTATTCATAGCATGAAACTCAACTTTACGGATAGAGCCCGCGACATGGTCGTGTCCTTCATGGACATGGACGAGGACGGGCTGCAGGCGCTCAGGGTCGCCGTGGACGGCAGTCCCTTCGCGCCTCGCTACGAACTCACGCTGGTGGAGGCGGAGACCCGCGCGCCCACCGATGTCGAGGTCGACGCCGGCTCCTTAACCGTGCTGGTGGACGAAGAGAGCGTGAAGCGGCTCGACGGCGCCACCGTCGACTACCTCGAGACCATTCAGGAGAGCGGCTTCCAGATTGTTCCGGATCCCGACGCCGTGGCGGCCGCAATGGACGAGATCGGCCCGACGGGTGAACTCTGGGAGCGCGTGAGTCACGTGCTCGACACCGAGATCAACCCGGCGGTGGCGTCGCATGGGGGCGCGATCAACCTGGTGGATGTGCAGGGGACGGAGATCTTCATCGAGATGACCGGCGGGTGCCAGGGGTGCGCGATGTCGCGGATGACGCTGCGCCAGGGCGTGGAGCGCATGGTGTCACAGTCGGTCCCCGAAGTGACCGCGATTCACGATGTGACCGACCACGCGAGCGGAGACAACCCCTACTTCGCATAGTCCGTGGAAGATCCGCGTGTAATACCGAGGCCGGCGAGGAGCTCGCGGGCCGTGGACGATCCCCGCGCAGCTACCGAGGGCGGCGAGGCGCCGGCTTCCGCGGACCGCTAGAGTGCCGCCCCGCACACTGATCCGGGACGCGACGGTCGTCCTGCCGGGAGAGGACGCGCGCGCCAGCGTGCTCCTTGAGGGTGGGCGGATCGCCGCCATCGACGCGCCGCCGCACACCCGCGCGGACGAAGTGGTGGACGCGGCCGGGCTGCACCTCCTTCCCGGCGTGATCGACGACCAGGTGCACTTCCGCGACCCCGGGCTCACGCACAAGGAGGACCTCCGCACCGGCAGCATGGCCTGCGCGGCCGGCGGCGTCACCTCTTTCCTGGAGATGCCCAACACGGTGCCCCAGACCGTCACGGTCGACGCGCTGGCCGGGAAGCTGGCGCTGGCGGCGCGCCGCTGCGTGGTCAACTACGGCTTCTACATGGGCGCCACGACCGACAACGTCGCCGAGCTCCAGCGCGCCGCGCACACCCCCGGCGTCGCCACCCCCGGGATCAAGATCTTCATCGGGTCGAGCACGGGGAACATGCTGGTGGACGACCAGGAGCGGCTCGAGGAGATCTTCGCCGAGACCACCCTCCCCATCACGGCCCACTGCGAGGACGAGTCCACCGTCCGCGCCAACCGGGCGCGGCTCCAGGGCGAGCGCCCGCTCACCGTCCGCGACCACTCCCGCATCCGGGACCACCACGCCGCCGTCACCGCCACCCTGCGCGCGATCGACCTCGCGGTGCGCCACCGCCACCGCTTCCACGTCCTGCACGTCTCGACCGCCGAGGAGGTCGGCATCCTCGCCGCCCACCATGACCTCATCACGGCGGAGGCCTGCCCCCACCACCTCTTCCTCGATGCCTCCGACTACGGCCGCCTGGGCACCCTCGCGCAGATGAACCCCTCCCTGAAGACGGCGGAAGACCGGGCCGCACTCTGGCGGGGCCTCCGCGACGGCGCGATCCAGAACATCGCGACCGACCACGCGCCCCACACCCTCGATGAGAAGGCGGCCCCCTACCCCGCCTCCCCCTCGGGCGTGCCGGCCGTCGAGGTCGTGCTCCCTCTGATGCTCGACCGGGTCAACCGGGGCGCGTGCACCCTCCAGGACCTCGCGCGCTGGATGAGCGACCGCCCCGCGCGCATCTGGGACATCGTCGGCAAGGGCCGCATCGCCGAGGGCTTTGACGCCGACCTGGTTCTGGTCGACATGTCGTTCGCGCGCGAGGTACGCAACGAGGAGCAGATCACGAAGTGCGGGTGGAGCCCCTGGCACGGCACCACCTTGCAGGGATGGCCGGTGCGGACGTGGGTGGGGGGACGGACGGTATTCGCGCACGGGGCCGGCACAGCGCACGGATCGGGCAGGCATCACGGAACGGGCACACCGCACCCGGCCACCCCGCGAGGGACCTCAACCACGTTCATCGAAACCGAGCCGACCGGCCGCCAAATCACCTTCGATCACGCCCTTGGTGGCTATTGGGTCACATAAAAGTAAAGTAGAGTTTACATTCTGTCATGTCCGGGTTACAACTATCGCGTGCGGCGGAGCGAATCCCCCGCCCCGTCGTCCTAATCGTCTGCGACGGCTGGGGCGTCGGCGCCTCCGATCCCGCCGAAATCGAGCGGCAGGGCAACGCCGTCGCGATGGCGCAAACACCCGTGCTTGACCGCCTTCTCGCCGAGTGCCCCGCCAGCCTGCTCACCACCTCCGGCGCAGCCGTCGGACTGCCCCCCGGTCTGATGGGCAACTCGGAGGTGGGGCACCTCAACCTCGGTGCGGGGCGGATCGTGCATCAGGATCTCACCCGCATCAACACGGCCATCCGCGACGGGTCGTTTTTCGACCTCCCGGAGCTCGCCGAACTCGCGGCCACTCTTCGGCGCTCCGGCGGCAGGCTCCACCTGGCGGGCATGTGCTCCGATTCCGGGGTCCACAGCGACATCGGCCACCTCGAGGCGCTGCTGGACTGGGCGGACCGGGTCCACTTGCCGGCCCGGATCCACATCATCACCGACGGACGCGACGCGTCGCCTACCGCGGGGCTGGAGTGGGTCCGGTGGCTGGAAGAGCGGGTCGAACGCAGCCGGGACGCCCACATCGCGACGGTGTCCGGCCGGTACTTCGCGATGGACCGGGACAAGCGGTGGGAGCGGACGGAGCAGGCCTGCCGGGTGATCGCCGAGGCAACCGGGCCGCGGGTCGCGATGGCATCGGAGCATGTCGCCAGGTGCTACGAAGAGGGGACGACGGACGAGTTCATCCCGCCGGCCGTTGTGGGAGGATCCGGCGGCTCCGGCGGGGCGCCCACCACAGGTGGCCCTGGCCCGGGAGAACCCGCAGACCCCTCCGGTATCCGGCCCAACGACGGCATCCTCTTCTTCAACTACCGCGCCGACCGGGCGCGGCAGCTCACCGCCGCGCTGGCCGATGAGGACTTCCCCCACTTCGGCCGCCCCCGTGGCGCCTTCCCGACCTTCGTCGCGATGACCCGTTACCGGGACGACTTCTCCCACCCCGTTCTCTTTCCCCCGCGCACGCTGGACAGGGTGTTGGGGCAGGTGCTGGCGGAGGCCGGCCGCACCCAGCTCCGCATGGCCGAGACCGAGAAGTACGCGCATGTCACCTACTTCTTCAACGGGGGATTCGAGGAGCCGTTCCCGGGGGAGGAGCGCCACCTGATCCAGTCGCTCGATGTCGCCACCTACGACCTCAGGCCCGAGATGAGCGCGGTTGAGCTCACCGACGCGCTCATCGCCCACATCGGCGAGGGCAGCCACGACCTCATCCTGGTCAACTACGCGAACGCCGACATGGTGGGCCACACCGGAAGCATCCCGGCGGCGGTGGCGGCCGTCGAGACGGTGGACGAATGCATGGGGCGGCTTGCCGGCGCGATCGGCGAGGTGGGCGGCGCGGCGCTGATCACCGCCGACCACGGCAACGCGGAACGGATGCTGGACGACGAGGGTAGGCCCCACACGGCGCACACCACCAACCCGGTCCATCTGATTCTGGCGGGGGCGCGGGATGGAGCCACGCTCCGGGACGGCATCCTCGCCGATGTCGCGCCAACGGTACTGGCACTGATGGGGGTCACGCAGCCGCCGGAGATGACGGGCCGCAGCCTGCTCCAGTGACTGGCCGTGACTTGCGGACAGGACCGCTGCCGCTTGCAGACGGCGCCAGGCCGGTGATAGTGTGGGCGTTTCGCCCCCGCGCGGCCCGGGGGGCGATGGCCCCACACCCCGAAACCACGGCACGCCGTTGAGCGAAAACCTCTACAACCGCATCGTCGACCGCATTACCAGCGGTATGGGCCGCGTCATCTCGTGGATGGTGCTGCTTATGGTGGTCATCGGCGCCTTCAACGCGCTCGCGCGGTGGGGCGGCAAGTGGATCGGCGTCAACCTCAGCTCCAACCTCTACCTGGAGCTGCAGTGGTATCTCTTCTCGCTGATCTTCCTTCTCGGCGCCGGGTACGCGCTCAAGGAAAACGCCCACGTGCGGGTCGACGTGCTCTACGGGCGTCTGAAGGCCCGCTCGCGCGCGCTCATCAACGTGGTCGGCTCCGTGGTCATGCTGATGCCGTTCTGCCTCTTCGTGCTGTGGGTATCCTGGCCGGCGATCCGCAACTCCTGGGTGGTGCGCGAAGGATCGCCCGATCCCAGCGGGCTGCCGCGCTATCCGATAAAGGCGGTGATCATCGTGGCCTTCGTCCTGCTGCTGGCGCAGGGTGTGGTCCAGCTGATCAAGGATATCAGGGTGCTGCGGAGCGGTGCCGACGCCGACGCGGACGCCGATAACGCGCACGCGGGGATCAGGCTCTGATGGAGAACATCCTCGCTCCGCTGATGTTCGTGGTGGTCTTCGCGATCATCTTCAGCGGCTACCCCGTCGCCTTCGCGCTGGGCGGCGCCTCGCTCCTCTTCGCCTTCATCGGCGTCGAGCTGGGACTCTTCGACTGGAACCTGCTCTACGCGATGCCGGAGCGGATCTTCGGGGTGATGTCGAACCAGGTCCTGCTGGCGGTGCCGTTCTTCATCTTCATGGGGCTGGTGCTGGAGAAGGCGAGGCTGGCGGAGGACCTGCTCACAACGATCGGCACGCTCTTCGGGCACATGCGCGGGGGCCTGGCGCTGGGTGTGGTCGTGGTCGGCGCGATGCTGGCGGCGGCGACGGGGGTGGTGGGCGCGTCGGTAGTCGCGATGGGGAGCATCTCGCTTCCGGTCATGCTGCGCTACAAGTACTCGGCGCGGCTTTCTTCCGGGGTGATTCTGGCGTCGGGCACGCTGGGGCAGATCATCCCGCCGAGCATCGTGCTGGTGGTGCTCGCCGACCAGCTCGGCATCTCGGTGGGCGACCTCTTCATCGGCGGGCTCATTCCCGGCCTCACCCTGGCGGCGCTGTACGCGGTCTACGTGATGGGTGTCGCGGCGGTGAAGCCCGAGGCCGCGCCCGCGCTGCCCCCCGAGATGACCGACATCCCCGCCCGCGAGCTCCTTCAGCGCGTGGTCGTGGTCCTGCTCCCGCCGCTGGCGCTGATCCTGATCGTGCTCGGGTCGATCTTCGCCGGCGTCGCGACCCCCACCGAAGCCGGCGCGATCGGGTCGGTCGGCGCGATCGGCCTCGCCGCCGCCCGCCGCCGCATGTCGTGGAAGGTCGTGCGGGATGCCTGCACCGGAACGACGAAGCTCACGACCATGGTGATGTTCCTGCTGATCGGGTCGACCGCCTTCGCGCTCGTCTTCCGCGGCCTCTACGGGGACATCTGGATCGAGGACCTGCTGACCGGCCTGCCAGGCGGGAAGATCGGCCTCCTCCTCGTCGCCAACCTGACTATCTTCATCCTCGGCTTCTTCCTCGACTTCTTCGAGATCGCATTCATCATCATCCCGCTGCTCGTGCCCGCGGCTTCGCTCCTCGGGATCGATCTGGTGTGGTTCGGGGTCATGATCGGGATGAACCTGCAGACCTCGTTCCTGACGCCGCCCTTCGGCTTCGCCCTGTTCTACCTGCGTGGGGTGGCGCCCCCGGAGGTGAAGACGACAGACCTCTACCGGGCGGTGATTCCGTTCATTGTCATCCAGCTGATCGGGCTGCTGCTGATCATCCAGTGGCCGGCGCTGGTGACGGGGCTGGTCGACTGACGGTATCGCCAAGACCGCGCTCCGGACTCAATCCCACCAGAAAATCCGCCACCGGCAAGCAACGTACGCCTTTCCGCAGAAGCCGGTACTCACCTCGGTAGAGCAGCACCCGTTGCGCCTCCGGGTACTCGTTGCCGAAGGCGGTCAGCCCGCGGAGGTCGGCCGGACGCACGCGGTCGGCGTTCATGACGTCGAAGGCCCAGATGCCCGGCGCACCGTAAAGCACAAAGTCCACCTCCGATCCCCCGCGAGTGCGCCAGTAGTAGAGCCGGGCGTCAGAGTCCGAGTACGCCAGCCAGGCCCGAAGGTGCTGCGCGACCAGCCCCTCCAGCGCAGGGCCGCCGATCTCGGCGGGGCGGTCGAGAGGACCGGCGGGACGCAGGCTCCTGAACACCCCGCAGTCGAAGTAGAAGAACCGGGGGTGCGACACCAGACGCCGCTTGGCACGCCGGGTGAAGACGGGCAGGCGGAAGGCGAGCAACAGGTCTTCGAGAAGCTCCAGATAGCCTGCGACGGTACTGCGGCTCGTCTCACATTCGCGGGCGATCTCGCTCACGTTCAGCGTTGCCGCGTGCGAGAAGGCGGCCGCCTCCAGGAAGCGGGAAAAGCTGCCCACATCGCGCGCCAGCCCCTCCGCGCGGACCTCCTGTTCGAGGTAAAGCGATGCGTAGGCGTCCAGTGCGGACGCGGGATCGTCCGAGTCCACCACGGTCGGGACGGTGCCCAGGCGCAGGGTCGCGTCCAGATCGAAACTGCAGCCCAGCTCGCCCGCCATGAAGGGGTGCATGGTGCGCAGGATGGCCCGCCCCGCGAGCAGGTTCACCCCGCCGTGCCTGAGCTTGCGCGCGCTGGAACCGGTGAGGATGAACCGGTGACCTCCTCCAGACTGCATCAGGCTGTGGACCGCGTTGAGGAGTTCGGGAACCCGCTGGATCTCGTCCACGACGATGTCGCTCCCCGGCGGGGCACTGCGTACCCGTTGGGCCAGCCGCTCGGGGCGCGCGGACAGCCGCCGGTACTCTCCCGGCCTGAGCAGGTCCACGACCAGCGCGCCGGGGAGCACGGAGCGCAACCAGGTCGTCTTCCCCGTACCACGTGGGCCGAAGAGGAAGAAGCTTCCGCGGGGAAGCGTGAGGAATCGCGGCAGCGTCGTCATAATGACAGGCAAAATGACTAATGCGCTGTCATTCTGTCAAACGAAGACGTTCCTCAGCTGGCCCTACAGCGTAAACGCGAACCCCGCGTACCTCAGTTCCGCAGTCCCGAACCAGCGATACGAAGCCTCCTTGAAGCTGCGCCAGTGGTCGTAGACCTGGCGGTACTGGGCGTCGGCCGCGGCGTTCTCCTCCAGGATCTCGCCGATCGTGGTCCGTGCGAGCGACATGATCTCGTCCGAGAAGGGGCGCAGCTGGGTGCCTCCCGCGAGGAGGCGCTGCAGCGCGGGCGGGTTCTTCGCGTCGTAGGTGTAGAGCATGCGGCGCGCCGAAGCCTGCGCCGCGACCTCGAAGACCGCCTTGTAGTCGGCGGAAAGGCTGTCCCAGGCAGCCTGGTTGACCTCGAAGGACACCGAAGCCGACGGCTCCCACCAGCCCGGGTAGTAGTAGTAGTCGGCCGCCTGGTGGAACCCGAGCTTCTCGTCGTCGTAGGGTCCCACCCACTCGGTGGCGTCGATCGCACCTCGTTCCAGCGCCTGGTAGATCTCGCCCCCGGCGAGGACCTGCACGGTGACCCCCATCCGGTCCATGACGTCGCCGCCGAGCCCCGGGATGCGCATCTTGAGGCCGCGCAGATCCTCCGGCGTGTTGACCTCGCGGCGGAACCATCCGCCCATCTGCGCGCCCGTGTTCCCGCCCGGGAAGGTGATGATGTTGAAATCGGCGAAGACGCCGCGGACGACATCGAGTCCGCCGCCCTCGTTGAGCCACGCGTCCTGCTGGCGCGCGGTCATCCCGAACGGAACCCCGGCGTCGAATGCCAGCGCCTGGTTCTTGCCGGTGTAGTAGTAGCTGGTGCTCTGCCCCACCTGGACGGTGCCCTGCTGGACCGCGTCCATGACCTGAAGGCCGGGAACCAGCTCGCCCGCCGGGTAGTCGCGGATCTCGAAGCGGCCACCGGTCAGCGCCGAGGTGATCTCGCCGAGCATCTCGGCGGATCCGTAGATGGTGTCGAGGCTGCGCGGGAAGCTCGAGGCGCAGCGCCACCGGATGCGCTGGGCGGTCTGGACTGCGGGGGCGCCCTCCAGGTCCCCGCCGCCCTCGCCGGAGTCGCTGCCGCATGCGGCCAGGAGGCCGGCGCCCGCCGCGCCCGCTGCCGCGTGGGAGAGGAAGCTGCGGCGGTCGAGGGGGTCGGGGGTGGGGGCGCCCGGCCCGTCAGCGGTCGGGGCCGGAGGGGATTCCTTTGCGCTCTTCTTGCTCATTGGGTGGCTTCCAGGGAGTTGTGGGTTCTGCCGCGGCGGCCCGTTGCGGGCCGGAACTGGTGACGGTGTAGAGTAGCACGGGAGGGGAAGCGGAGCGAGTGAGGGCGCACCGCTGTGCCGCCCGACGATTCGAGCGACGGACTGCGGCGCTGTTTCCTGCACTTCGCGCTGCTGGCCCGGGAGGCGCGGCATCGGGCGCGCGGGGAGTAGCGAAGGGAAACTTCAGAAGCCTGCTACGAACTGCCGCATCCGCCGCTTCATCGCCTCGTCCGGCAGGCGGCCGAAGCCGGCTGCCACGTTGTCCTCCATGTGCTCCGGGTTCGTCGTCTCGGTCAGCACGCACGTCACGGCGGGGTGCGCGAGGATGTACTTGAGAGAGAACTGCGCCCAGGTCGCGCAGTCGAATTCGGACGCCCACTCGGGCAGCGTCCGTCCGCTCACGCGCCCGAAGTAGCTCCCGTTCATGAACGGGCGGTTGATCAGGACGGCCATCCCGAGGTCCTGTGCGAGCGGCAGGAGCCGGTCCTCAGCCTGCGGCTCCATCACCGAGTAGTTGATCTGCACGAAGTCGAGGGGCTCCGACCTCATCACCGCCTCGAACCGGTCGTGCTGGCGATTGTTCGACACGGTGACGCCGATATGGCGCGCCTCGCCCGACTCCTTCCACCCCAGCACGTTGGGCCAGTGCGTGTCCAGGTCGCGGAGGCTCTCGACCTGGAGCAGGTCCAGCGTGCGGCGCCCGACCAGCATCTGGTTCTGGCGCATCTGTTCGACGCCCACCGCCTCCCCGTTCGTGTTGATCTTCATGGTGACGAAGAGGCGGTCGCGGAACTCCGGCGCGGTGAGGACCTTGCTGAACTCGGCGTCGATCTCCGGCGTGCGCGGGGACGTGTCCACGACGCGGCCCCCGTGCTCGAGGAGGACCCGGATCACGGCAGCGAGGGGGTCTGTGCCCTCGGTGGGGATCTCGAGGACGGGCTTTGACGAGCCGAGGCCGACGATGGGCAGGGTCTCGGCCGTGCCGGGGATGGGGCGGGTGGGGAGGGGGGCCTGCTGCGGCGGGCCAGGCCGTGGCGGCAGCGTGGGGTTCACAGACGCCGTGCGCGCGAGCATCTCGCCGCCCGGCCCCAGTACTGCTCCAACGCCCGCAATCTGCGCAAGGAAGTCGCGCCGTGTCGGATCGCTCGGGTTCGCCATGGTGCCTCCTCGATCAGCCTGCCCTCCCTACGGGGTCGGAGTGTGCCCCGCGGGCCGCCGGAGCTAAGATACTCCGTGGTCACGCACAGGTCACGATCCCGGAGGCGAACGGAAGCGAGCAGCCCGTGGACAAGGTCCGCCCGGCATTCGAGCGGCGATGTGCTCGGGCGGATTCATCCACGGACTGCCGGATGACGAAGGCATGACATACGAAATTGCGTTTGTGCTGGTGGTTGCGGCTGCGGCCCTGGTGCTCTTCGCCATGGACCGCATCCGGCTCGACCAGCTCTCCATGACGGTTCCGGTCGTGCTCCTGCTGGGTGGCATCATCGGTCCGGCCGAGGCGCTGTCCGGCCTCTCCAGCGAGGCGACGGTGACCGTGGCGGCAATGCTGGTGCTCGGGCTGGGGCTGCGAAAGACGGGCCTGGTGGCGGCGATCGGCATCTGGGCGCGCACGGCGCCGCTGGGCGGCAAGACCCTGCGCATGTTCATCCTCTGCCTGCTGGTGGCGTTTCTGTCGCCGTTCCTGAACAACACCGCGGTCGTGATCGTGTTCATCCCGGTGTTCGCGGCGCTTGCCGAGCAGGCCGACGAGCCCGTCTCGCTGTACCTGATGCCCCTGTCGTTCGTGGCCATCATGGGGGGAACGGTCACGCTCATCGGCACGGCGACCAACCTGGTCGTGCACGGGGAGGCGACCGCGCGCGGGTACGACGAACTGACCATGTTCTCCATCGCGCCGGTCGGACTGATCTGTCTGGCGGTGGGAATGCTCTACCTCTTCACCATCGGACGCCGCTACCTGCCCCACCGCGAGCAGCCGCCGGACCTGTCCAGCCGCTACGGCGTCCGCCGGTTCACCACCGAGCTGAGAGTGGGGCCCGATTCCCGCGCGGCCGGACGATCACTGGCCGTGTTGCGCTGGGGAGAGCGCTTCGACGTTGTCATCGTCGGGGTCGAGCGGGACGGCCGGATCATCTCCCTGCCGGCCGGCGAGCACGTGGTCGAGGCCGGGGACAGGCTCTACGCCCAGGGCGCGGCCGCCAATCTGATGCGCCTGGCCCAGGGGCAGAAGCTGGACATCCCCGAGGGAGGGCCGCCCCGGGAATCGAGCGAGAAGGTGGTCGGCGGACGCATGGTGGAAGTCGTTATGGGCCCCGGTTCGGCGCTCCTGGGCCGAACGCTCAGGGATCTTCACTTCGCCCAGCGCTACGACGTGACCGTGCTCGGGGTCCAGAGCCACGGCACCACGGTCACCGACCGCATCGCGCAGCTGGAGTTTTCCGTGGGCGACATCCTCCTGGTGCGGGGAGACCCGGACGCGCTGGACCGCCTGGTCGACGAACCGGGATTCATCCCGATGGCCGAGGTGGACCACCCGGTGGGCAGCAGGCCGCGCGCCGCCTTTGCGGCCGCGATCATGGGCGGTGTGGTGCTTGTCGCCAGCCTGGGCATCTTCCCCATCTCCACGGCGGCCATGGCAGGGGTGGCGCTGATGGTGTTCACCGGGTGCGTGCGCGTCAACGAGATCTACGCCGAGCTTGACTGGCTTGTGGTGTTCGTGATGGCCGGACTCATCCCGCTGGGGCTGGCGATGGAGTCGACGGGGGCGGCCGCGTGGATCGCTTCGGGCGTGGTGGGCGCGACCTCCGGACTCGGCGAGACCGGGATGATCGCGGCGTTCTACCTGCTGACCGCCGTCATGACAGCGGTGGTGGCGAATACTGCCACCGCCGTGATGCTCACCCCGGTTGCGATCCTCGTCGCCGAGAGCGCGGGGCTCAACCCCTACGCCCTCCTGGTGACGGTCATGTTCGGGGCGTCCGCTTCCTTCGTGACCCCGTTCGGCTACAAGACCAACGTGATGATCTATTCGCCGGGCGGATACCGCTTCATGGACTTCGTGAAGGTGGGAGGGCCGCTCAACCTGCTGCTGGCGATCGTGGCCTCGATCTGCATCCCCTTCCTCTGGCCCAGCTGACGGCATGGCCCATTCCCCTCCCGGGAAGGGAGCATCCTCTCGTGATTGAATGGCGGGGCATCGGCCACCTCTTCGAACTGTCGCGCACGGAAGCGATCGCGGGGTTCCTCACCCCGCTGGTGGTCTGCGCCGTGTTCTTCGTGGTGCAGATCGTTCTGCCGGGAAGGCGGGTCCCCGGCTACGTGGTCAATCCGGAGACCGGCAGGCCGCGCAACTACCGGCTGAACGGCATTCTGGTGTTCGCGATCGTGGTGGCCGGGTGGGCTTTCGAGCTCACCGGGATGCCGCGCGACTGGTTCTACCGGTCCGCGGTCCCTGCCGTGGCCGGCGGGACGGTCCTGTGCCTGTTCCTGGCGATTCCGGCGGTGTTCGGACGTGGACAGAGCAAGGCGCGGAGGCCGCTGGCCGCGCTGTGGGACGGGCGTTCCCTGGAACTGTCGTTATTCAGCGAGCGCTTCGATGTCAAGATGTACCTGTACGTCGTGGGTGGGACCATGCTGTCCCTCAACGCCATGTCCGGGGCCGTGTACCACTACGGGCTCTTCGGCGAGGACTCCAACCCGGGCGTCTTCCTCTACGCGGGCTTCCTGACGTTCTACGTCTTCGACTACTTCGTCTTCGAGCGCGTCCAGCTGTACACCTACGACGTCATCCACGAACGGATGGGCTTCAAGATGTTCTGGGGGGGCCTCATCGTGTACGGGTGGCTCTACATCCTGCCGCTGTGGGGCATGGCGGTGTACCCCGATCCCGGGATTCCATCGGCGTGGAGGGATGTCTGGCTCGTCGGATCGACCGCGCTGTTCCTGGTCGGCTGGGGCATCGCGCGCGGCGCCAATATGCAGAAATACACCTTCAAGCGATGGCCCGACCGCAAGTTTCTCGGGCTCATCGAACCGGAGCACATCGAAGCCGGCGACCGCAGGATCCTGTGCAGCGGCCTGTGGGGCGTCGCCCGCCACTTCAACTACCTGGGCGAGGGCTTCTTCTCGCTGGCGATCGCCCTGGTATTCGGCCACTTCGCCAATCCCTGGGCGTGGACCTACTTCGTCTTCATCGTCGGGCTGTTCATTGCCCGGCAGCGCCAGGACGACCAATTGTGCGCCGAGAAGTACGGGGCCGAGAAGTGGGCCGAGTATCGGGCGCGGGTGAAGTGGCGGATCATTCCCGGGGTTTACTGAGCGGGGCCTATTCCACGGCCGGCCCCTATGACGAGCAGCCGCATGCCCGCGGCAGGCTTGCTCACGCCAGGTCGAAGCGGTCCAGGTTCATCACCTTGTTCCACGCCGCCACGAAGTCGCGCACGAACGCCTCCTGCCCGTCGTTGCAGGCGTAGATCTCGGCGTAGGCGCGCAGTTCCGAGTTCGAGCCGAAGAGGAGATCGACGCCGGTGCCGGTCCACCAGACTTCGCCCGTACCGCGATTGCGTCCCTCGAACACGTCTTCGCCCGCGGCCGATGCCTCCCATTCGATATCCATGTCGAGCAGGTTCACGAAGAAGTCGTTGGTCAGCGTCCCCGGCCGGTCGGTGAAGAGGCCGAGTTCGGAACCAAAATGGTTGAGGTTCAGCACGCGCAGGCCCCCGACCAGCACCGTCATTTCGGGAGCGGTCAGCGTGAGCAGGTCCGCGCGGTCCACCAGCAGTTCCGCCGCCGATCCCGGGTCTCCGCTTCCGCCGAAGTTGCGGAACCCGTCCACCTTCGGTTCGAGCACCGCAAAGGACTCCGCGTCGGTCTGTTCCTGTGACGCGTCCGTGCGGCCGGGCGAGAACGGCACCTCGACATCGTGGCCGGCGTTCCTGGCCGCCTTCTCGACTGCCACGCAACCGGCGAGAACGATCAGGTCGGCAAGCGAAACCTTCTTCCCGCCGGACTGCGCCGCGTTGAAGCCCTCCCGAATTCTCTCCAGGACCCCGAGTACCTTTGCCAGCACGGGGGGGTCGTTGACCTCCCAGTCCTTCTGCGGCGCAAGGCGAATGCGCGCTCCGTTCGCCCCGCCCCGCTTGTCCGTGCCGCGGAAGGTCGACGCCGAGGCCCACGCGGTCGAGACCAGCCAGGAAACGGACAGTCCCGAGGCGAGGATCCGGCCCTTGAGGTCCGCGATGCCGGCCTCGTCGATCAGCTCATGGTCGACCTCCGGCACGGGATCCTGCCACAGCTGGGGCTCGGCCGGCACCATCGAGCCGAGATACCGCGTGACGGGCCCCATGTCGCGGTGGGTCAGCTTGTACCAGGCGCGCGCGAAGGCGTCCGCCAGTTCGTCGGGATTCTCCATGAACCGCTTCGCGATCGGCGCGTAGACGGGGTCGAGTCTCAGCGAAAGGTCGGTCGTCAGCATCATTGGGGCGTGCTTCTTCGACGGGTCGTGCGCATCGGGAACGGTATCCACGCCGGCGCCGTCCTTCGGGGTCCACTGCGCCGCGCCGGCGGGACTCGTCACCTGCTCCCACTCGTAGCCGTGCAGGTTCTCCAGGAAGTTGTTGTCCCACTTGACGGGGTTGGTCGTCCACGCGCCCTCGATCCCGCTGGTGACCGAGTCGGCGCCCCTGCCGGTGCCGTAGCTGGTCTTCCAGCCGAGGCCCTGCTCCTCCACTTCTGCGCCTTCGGGTTCCGGACCGACGTGGCGGCCCACCTCGGCGGCCCCGTGCGCCTTCCCGAAGGTGTGCCCGCCGACGATGAGCGCGACGGTCTCCTCGTCGTTCATGGCCATGCGGCGGAACGTTTCCCGAATGTCCCTGGCTGCCGCGACCGGATCCGGCTTTCCGTTCGGCCCCTCCGGATTCACGTAGATGAGGCCCATCTGCACCGCGCCGAAGGGTTCGTCGAGTTCGCGGTCACCGCTGTAGCGCTCGTCCCCGAGCCATGTGTCCTCGGCCCCCCAGTCGATGTCCTCCGGCTCCCACACGTCCTCGCGGCCGCCGCCGAATCCGAGCGTCCTGAAGCCCATCGACTCGAGGGCGCAGTTGCCGGCGAAGATCATCAGGTCGGCCCACGAGAGCTTGCGGCCGTACTTCTGCTTGATCGGCCAGAGCAGGCGGCGCGCCTTGTCGAGGTTCGCGTTGTCGGGCCAGCTGTTGAGCGGGGCGAAGCGCTGGGTGCCGGCGCCCCCTCCCCCCCGGCCGTCGCTGATGCGGTACGTGCCCGCGCTGTGCCAGGCCATGCGGATGAAGAGCGGCCCGTAGTGGCCGTAGTCGGCCGGCCACCAGTCCTGCGATGTGGTCATCAGTTCGAAGAGGTCCTGCTTCAGGGCGTCCAGGTCGAGCGACTTGAACTCCTCGGCGTAGTCGAAGTCCTCGCCCATCGGATCCGCCGAGCGGGAGTGGCGTTGAAGAGCCTTCAGGTTCAGCTGGTTTGGCCACCAGTCCTTGTTGGTCGTGTGCATCTCGTGTCTTCCCGGAGGTCGGTGAAATGGTCGACGCGGGGTGGCGTGCCCCACGTCCGGTGGATTCGTACCGTTTGGACTCTATCGGCGTGTTCCCGCCGGGGCAACGGGCCGGAGCAGGCCGGAGCAGTGCCGACTCAGTTCCGCGCCGCCAGATTCCCGAACACCCCGTTCGGCGCTCCCGAATTGGCCGTGACAATCTCCGGAAAACCATCCCCGTTGAGATCTCCCACCGCCACCCCGTATGTGGCGCAGTCCACGCACCCGAAGAGGAACTCGTCGAGGCTGGCGGCCCCGGCGCCGCGGTTGAAGTACACCGCGTTCCGTCCGCCCACGTTCGCCACGACGATGTCCTGATCCCCGTCGAGGTCCAGATCCGCGAGGCGGACAGCGTAGCTCCGGTCGTCGCCGGGGCCAAACGGCAGGGTGCGCTCGAACCGTCCCGCCGCGTCACCGAAATGGATCGCGTTCTGCTCGCCGATGTTCGCGGTCACGATGTCCAGGCGGCCATCGCCGTCCACGTCTCCCACCGCCACACCGCGCGTCTCGTCACTGCCGGTTCCGTACCCGGTGCGCCGCGCAAAGCTGGTCCCGTCGTTCCAGTGGACTGCGTTCGCCCCTCCGTCGCGGTTGGCGAGCACGAGGTCGAGATCCCCGTCGCCGTCCAGATCCGCGGCTGCGACATCGATCGTGGAGTCGTCCCCCGACCCGAAGGGAATCCCGGCGCCGAAGGTCCCGGACCCGTCGTTGTGGAAGATGAAGTTTCTCCGTCCCCGGTTCACCACCAGAATGTCCGTGTGTCCGTCGCCGTCCAGATCCGCCATCGCCAGGCTTCGCGTCGAACTCGGGGCCCCGAAGGTGCCGCCGGCCTCGAAGCGGCCTCTGCCGTCGTTGAGGAAGACGAGGTTGCGGGTGCGGTCGTTCCCCACGGCGATGTCCAGGTCCCCGTCGCCATCGAGATCGGCGAGCGGGACCGCGTAGCTGCCGGCCTCTTCTTCCCCCAACCGCCGCGCGAGGGTGAAGGCGCCCTGCCCGTCGTTGAGGTAGACCCGGTTCTGCCCCGGCCAGTGGCGGCCGTTGGCGACGACCGCGTCCAGTGCCCCGTCTCCGTTCACGTCGCCCAGGCTTACCGAAGCCGTCAGCTCGCTGCCCGCACCCAGCGACCGGAGTGGGCGAAAGGTCCGCTCCTGCTGTGCGGCCAGCGGGCTCACGGCGAGGTGGCAGAGGAGGGTCGTGACGGCGAGGAAGGCCGCGAGGCCAGGTCCGGTGGATGCCCACGAGCTCCAGGCACCTCCCCATGGGGGGATTCCGAGCCGAGCCACGGAGTTCCGATTACCCCGTTGCGAGCTCGTATTCACGTACCAGCACATCGGCCGGAAGACTCCATTCCGTAGCCAACACCCGGATCCATGACATGATGGATCGCGGAAATCGGGTCCGGGGCGTCGATGCTCCGGCGCTCGGCTTCGTATCTCTCGACCAGGGTTGCCAATACCTCCAGTCTGTCAGACTTGGGCGTGCCCGGAGTCACGCCCCTCGGGCGGTCGATCTCTACCAGCGCCGCATCGTAGTCGGCCTCGCTTCTGATGGGCTTGATCGTCATCTTTGATTCCCTCCTGCACACTGGACGCTTCGAATGTCGCTGTGCCGAACGCTCAACGCCAATGTATCCCCGATCTGAAGCTCAATATGTAAACCACACTTTACACTTGGTAATGCCGAGTTGACAACCACCCTCTGGAAGACGGTCCCACCATGACGACCCGCCCCAACTCCACCGTTCCGGCCGCGCTGCTCGCCTGCGCCCTTCTGACCGGTTCCTGCGAAGTATACACCTCTCACATGGGTCCGGCCGACTTCGCAATCGCCGCCATGTCCGCCGATTCCTTCTCCGCCGCCATCCGGACCCTCTCCAGCGACGAATTCGAGGGCCGCGCCCCCTCGTCGCCCGGCGAGGAGCTCACCGTCGCGTACCTGGTCGACCAGTTCCAGGCGGCCGGCCTCGAGCCCGGCAACGGCGACTCCTTCTTCCAGGAAGTCCCTCTCGTCGCGCTCACCGAACAGGGACAGCCCACGCTTGCGGTGAAGGCGGGCAACCCGGCGGGCGGCCCGGCCAACGACCTCGCCTACACCTGGTCCACCGACTTTGTCGCCTGGACAAAACGCGTCGTCGCGACGGAATCCATCACCGATTCCGAACTCGTCTTCGTCGGCTACGGCATCGTGGCGCCCGAGTACGGGTGGAACGACTACGAGGGGGTGGACGCCGCCGGCAAGACCGTCGTCATGCTGGTCAACGACCCGGGCTTCGCGACCCAGGACGAAGCCGTCTTCCGCGGCAACTCGATGACCTACTACGGGCGCTGGACCTACAAGTTCGAGGAAGCGGCGCGGCAGGGGGCGGCGGCGGCGATCGTGGTCCACGAGGAAGCCGCGGCCGGATACCCCTGGGAGGTCGTGAGCGGGAGCTGGACCGGCCCGCAGTTCGGCCAGGAAGGGGCGGACGGCAACACGGGCCGCGTCCAGGTCGAGGGATGGGTGCAGCTGGACGTGGCGCGAGAGATCTTCGCGGCCGCCGGTCACGACTACGACGCGCTGGCGGAGGCGGCCGCCCAGCCCGGCTTCAGCGCCGTCCCCCTGGGCGCTTCGACCTCGGTAACCGTCGCCAACGACATCCGGCGTTCAATGTCGAAGAACGTGCTCGCGCTGCTGCCCGGGAGCGAGCGGCCCGACGAGTACATCATCTACACCGCCCACTGGGATCACTTCGGCCGCAGCGACGACCCCGCCATGGAGGACCCGATCTTCAACGGCGCTCTCGACAACGCCACCGGCACCGCCGGTCTGATCGAGCTCGCGCGGGCGTTTTCGGCGCTGCCAATCCCCCCCGCCCGGTCCGTGCTCTTCCTGGCCGTCACCGCCGAGGAGCAAGGGCTGCTGGGGTCCGCCTACTACGCCGCCAATCCCGTCTACCCGACCGCAAGCACCGTGGCGACGATCAACATCGACGGGATGAACGTCGACGGCCCCATGAACGATGTCACGGTTGTGGGAATGGGAGCGTCGGAGCTGGACGACTACCTGGCCGACGCCGCCGACGCCGTGGGACGCACGCTGCGGCCGGACCCGGAGCCCGAGAAGGGCTACTACTACCGCTCCGACCACTTCAGCTTCGCGAAGGTGGGCGTCCCCTCGCTCTACACCGATTCGGGCGTCGATCATGTCGAGCACGGTGAAGCCTGGACGCTCGAGCGCCGTACCGACTACGTTAGCAACCGCTATCACAAGCCGTCCGATGAGTTCGACCCGTCCTGGGACCTGACGGGGGCGCTGGACGACCTGGCACTGCTGTTCCGCGTCGGCCACCGGCTGGTAATGTCCGACGAGTGGCCGAATTGGCGGGAGGGGAACGAGTTCCGGGCGATTCGGGATGCGGACCTGGCAGGACGGTGAGCGACGAACACCCGCGTAAAGGAGTCAATCCAGGATGAGTGAATCGGATGCGAAGGCGAGGGACTCTCGGCTGCGCTGGATGCTGGCCATTGCGATTGGAAGCGTGGTCTTCTCCAATCTGGCGGACTCCGCCAGCCGGACGGTGAGCGAGATTGCAAGCCTCCCCCTATGGGCGGTCCTGCTCAACATAGTTCTCGGGGCCGTGTCGTTCGGCGGCATCATGGCCGGGATCGCGGCCATACGGATGTATCCCTGGGGGGACTTCGAGCGGGTCACGGGGCGCACGATCTCGGGGTTGGCCGCCGGCGCCGGGGGCGGAGCGGCGGGACTGGTCACGCTGGCTGCGCTGGCGGACGCCGGCGACCCTGCGGGTGCGGTGATCCCCGCCGTGGGTGTCGGGATCGCGGCGTGCGCGGGTATCGAGTGGTTCATGTTGCGCGGCCGGGAGGCCCGAGCCGGCGCAATCGCCCTGCTGGGGCTCGCCGCGCTGGCCGGGGCGGCACTCGGCACGGCGCTGGGGGAGCGAGCCTTGCCGGGCTTCGCCGCCAGTTCGTTGGGGGGCGCCCTCTTCGGTGCCGTCTACGCGGCTGTAACGAGCATTCCCCTGCGTGACGGCGGGGGACGACAGGGAACCCAGCCGGATTCCTGACCGCTCGAATGCCGGGGGGATTGTGTCCGCGGGCTGCTAGGCCGATTCCCCCGTGTAGAACGCGGTCGTGCGCCGGGCCCTCGCTTGCGCTGTCTCGGGATCCGCCCCGCCCGCAACCGCCGCCTCCCCCCAGGCTTCGCTGCTGCCCGCAATGAACGCCTTGCCCTCCGCGGTCGCGAACACGGACTCATCCGGCATCGGCTCGCCCGGCTGCTCCACATGAATCGCCAGGCCGATGAGACCCATTTCCCAGCCGACACCGGTCGCGCCGGGCCCGAAACGGTCCCAGTGCCCGGAAAGTCGCTGTGTGTGCGTGAGGGACAGCCGTACCCGGCCCGGCCCGCCCTTTGCAACCCGCACCTCCACCCAGCTGACGTCCCCGCCGAACTCCCATGTCAGCGCGAGCAGCGACGGCGGTTCGCAAGCCGTGATCACCCCGCCCGCGTTGCCCTCCAGCTGATAGCGGCCGCCGGGCTCCAGTTCGCCGCTGACCGGCAGGAACCAGCGCGCGATGCGCTCGCCGTTCGTGACGGCGTCCCACAGATCCTCCGCCCTGGTTGCGTAGCTGCGAGACAGCGTGACGGCGCGAACCGGATGTCCGTCGCGATCGAGTGCCGACACCACGCGGTTCACGGCGTCCAGGTCCGGAAACAGTCGCGCGTTCATCACCATGGCTCCTGCCAGTTCCAATCCGGGTCCACAGCCCTGACCGCCAACCCCAGCGCCTCGAACTCGCGTTCCCTGCGGTCCGGCGCGTGGGCCGCGGGCGAGCGGTGGCTCTGCACCACGATCACGAGTTCCCGCGACGGGATGATGTACGTGCGCTGATCCCCGGCTCCCGCCGCGTTGTAGGCATCGGGCGGCAGCGTGGGAACCCGGCTTCCCCGCCCCGACTCGTCCGCGGGATTCAACCAGAAGAGTCCTCCATACACGGGCGGGTCCCACGCCGGAGCCGGCGACTGAACGAAGTCCACGAATTCCTCCGGCAGGAGCCTTTCTCCGTTCCACATTCCTCGCTGCAGATAGAGCAGCCCCAGGCGGGCCCAGTTGCGGGCGGTCCCGTAGTTGTATCCGGTGAGCAGGAAGTTGCCGTAGGCGTCGGTCTCCATGACGAAGCGGCGAATCCCGATCCGGTCGAAGAGCGCCCGCTGCGGCCACGTAAGGTACTCCTCGTCCAGCTCGTTCTCGACCGTGTGCTTGACGATGTAGCCCAGCGTCCATGGATCCGAGTTGCGGTAGCGGCCGACGGTGTTGGGAGGAAACTCTGCTTCGCGGCTGATCGAGAACCTGAACACGTCGATTGGGGCCTCGTACCCGAGCCAGTGGTCCCGCTGCCCGGCGATGAACGACAGCGCCATCTGTTCCGGGGTCGCACCCGAGTTGGTGAAGCGCAGACCGCTGGACATGCGCAGCAGGTCGGCGATGCGGATGGCCGCACGGGGATCACCCGGCGAGTTCTGCCACTCCGGCACGGGCGCCGGCTGCCACAGCTCCAGGTGACCCATCTGGATGAGGCGGCCAACCAGGGTCGCGGTCATGCTCTTCCCCATCGACCAGCTCTCGAGCTGCATGTGCCGGTGCGCGCCCCCAGCGTACTCTTCGGCAACGATTCGCCCGCGGTGGACCACGAGGAAGGCGGCGCGGTTGTCGTCCCGGTTGCCGAGCATCACTTCCACGGCCTCGGCAAGCAGTTCCTCGTTCACGCCGTCCGGGAGCGGCTCGTAGGGAAGAATGTCCCCCATCGGCCAGGGCGTCGCCGCCGCATCCGGCAGGGCACTGACCACCTCGCGGGGCGTAAAGAAGACATTGTCGCTGTGGGGCGGCAGGATCACGCACCCCTGGTCGCCGAAGTGCCGTGCGCGCCCCTCGGCGCCGCCTGTCGAAACGGTCACGACGCGGCGCTCGTCGTCGACTTCGAACACCAGCATCCCGTTCTCGTAGTCGCTGACGTCCTCTTCGGTGAGCAGGACGCTGCTGTACAGGGCCTCGTCACGGTCACGCTCCGATACCCAGATCGCGGAACAGTAGCGCTTGGCGGAGCCGTTGAGGCTGAATACGACGGGGGGTTGGACGGCGTCGGCACTGACTGACGAAGCTGCGGATGCTCCGGTCCCGCCCGCTTCGGTCCCTGACGGGTTGCCGGGCGCCCCGCACGCGACCGCGAAAAACGCGAGACAAGCGGCGGCACTGATCGTTGTGATGTGCCTCAGGGCGATCCTCCTCCCGGGGATAGGCTTATTCGGTGTTGACCGAGGAGAATGCCGACTCGAAGGCGTCGCTGCAACAGGGCACCCGCAGGCAACCCGCCACCCGCCCGCCGCGGTCCAGGGCGCAGCCAATCCGCTCAAGACACCCGCGAAAGGGACCCCGATGAAACGCCTCGCGCCGCCCATTGTCGCAACTGTTGCCCTTCTCTTTACAGCAGCGTCCGATGCAGCCTTTGACACCGGGCGATTGGGTATTCTAAGGTGACCATCCCAAGCAACGGAGAATGGGGCCGGATTGATTCCGGTCTGCCAGACCCCACCAACGAGGGACATGATTAAACGTTGGACCGAAACCCTGACCCTGGCCGCGCTCACGGCCGTGCTCACGTTGGCTGCTTGCGGGCCGGGCAACGTCGGCAGCGTGACTCCGGACATCGACGAGGAGGCCGTTGCGAAGGTGCAGGCGGAGGTGGAGCAATGGAGGTATATGAATCCCGTGACCGATCGAGGGATCGACCCGGATCTCGACGAGAAAGAGATCCGGGACTACGCCAAAGGCCATGATCCCTCCGAAAGGTGTAACGGTGTAGAACTACCTCCGGCTTGTATCGAAGACGAATGGTTCAACCCGATCCCCCTGAACGAAGCCGAAATCGAGCTTTTGCTGGACCGGTTGCGGGCGGAGAAGGCGCGGCATCCGCAAGATCTTAAGGGCTGGGGCCCGGACGGCCGGTTTCATCCACACCTTTGGGACCCGGACCTCTATCCAGATCCTCACCGGGGGCCGGGGACATGAGGCGCGCGCAATAACCATTTCGCAGCGCTGGCGCTATTCGTCGCGGTCCCGGCGCAGATTCCTCGCCACGGAGATCCGATTAATGCTGCTGAGCTCCGGGCCTGGGCAGCAGGCGTGACGGCAGGATAATGTGGGGCTCCCAATCAACGACGCTCAGCATTGGGGAATTGGAGCGTAGTGAGGCCAACGAGTTCCTGTGGGGGGTCGCCCACGAGGCGAGGCATTGGACCACGCCGGTCGGGATGGACGGAAATAGACACTTCGGCGAGGAGTGGCAATTGCTTGGGACGCGTTTCGGGATCAAGGACGGCTACGGGGGCGTTTCCTGACCTGATCGCCGACCATGGGCCGGGAACCGGTGCGGGGCTAGCCGCCCCGACAATGGAATCCCGCGAACTCGAGGAGCGGGAAAGGCACCGGACCCGGTCCCGCCCTACTCCCCACTTGGGAGCCGTCCCGCCACGCCACCCGCCTTGATGTACAGCTCCCGCTTCGGATAGGGGATCTCCACCCCTGCCTCGGCGAAAGCCACCATTGCCTTTTCGGTGATCTCATCCGCGATCCGGCGCCGATGCCGCGCCTCCAGGATCCACACACGGAGCTGGAGGTTCACCTCCGACGGCCCAAAACCGCGTACGATCACGATCGGTGACGGATCCAGCTTCACGCCCTTCACCTCGCCTGCGGCCCTTTTCAGCAGCACCTTGGCCCGTTCGATATCCGACTCGTAGGCACAGGAAAACGGAATCCGCAGCCGGATGTCCTCACCCGACATCGTATAGTTGATGATGTCGCGCCGCATAATCTCGTTGTTGGGGACCACAACCACGAGGTTGTCGGGATTGCGGATCTTGGTCGCGCGCAGGCCGATCTCGATCACGTCTCCCCACGTGCCGGTTTCGCGGGGCGCGTTCCACAGCTCGATCCTGTCCCCCACCTTGAATGGGCGGTCCATGATGAGCAGAACACCCGCGATCAGGTTTGAGAGCGTGTCCTTGGCGGCAAACGACAAGGCCAACCCCAGCACGCCCGCGCCTCCCAGGAGCGGTGCGATGGTCACGCCCAGCTGGGGGAGGGCGAGAAGCACGCCAACGGCCACCACGAGGAACCGGATGAACTTGTTGACCATCGGCAGAGCCGTCTCGTCGAGGGCGGTGTCGGTTCTCGACATCACTCGCGTCTCGAAGGTGGTCATCAGGTGGCCCACGAAGCGGCTGAGTGGAAGGAAGACGAGGATCGTCCAGATGCCCCACACCCAGTTCTGGGGTTGGACATCGTTCAGCACTTCGCCGTCGGCCGTTTCGGTGACCAGGTGCGGCACCCATTCGCCCAGAAGCTGCGAGATTGCCCATGCGACCACCGTGAGGCGCACCGCCTTGCGCAGGGACCGCAGGAACTCGTCGTCCAGGTCAGTCTCGGTGCGGGCGGCCAACCGCCGCTGCAGTCGGCGAAGTATCCAGCCGGCCACGACAAAAATGATCCCGGCGAGTGCGAGGACGATCAGGCTGGGCAGCCAGCGGGGCTCGGCATAGTCGACCGCGTCGCTCCACAGGCCCTGCAGGTCTACCATCAGAGAATCCACCGGCTATCGCCTCCCGTCCTTGGGGGAACACCACCTGGAGCGGATACAGCGGGACTGCCTGCTCATGCTTTGAACCTGCCCGCCGTGCCCGACCGGAGCAACTGCTCAATCTCCTCCTCGCTGAAGCCGTAATCGGCGAGAACTTCTTCGCCATGCTCGCCCGGAGCGGGCGCCCCGCGCTGCAGCACGGCCGGCGCGTCCGACATCTTGATCGGCATGCCAAGCGTCTCGACGGGCTGGCCGGCCTGCGACACCGTGAGCACCATCTCCCGCGCGACCGTTTGCGGATGCCGCAGCGCCTCGATCATGCCGGAGACCGATCCGGCCGGCACGTTGGCCGCCTCCAGGCGTCGCAGCCAGGTCTCCGCGGTGCCGGTCCTCAGCCGGCGGGACAGCAGCTCCCGCAACTCCTGCACGTTCGCCATCCGGTCGGCGTTGGTTTCGAAGCGGGGATCGTCGGCCAGTTCGCGGAGCTTCAGGACCTCGATCATCCGCAGCCAGTTGACCTGGTTCCAGCCGCCGACGGTGATCCAGCCGTCGGAGGTGGGGAGTGCCTCATAGGGGGCGGCCAGGGGGTGGGCCGAGCCGAGTGGGCCGGGGGACTCGCCGGTCGCAAGCGCCACCGCCGCCTGCCAGAGGGTCTGGATCAGGCCCGCTTCGAAGAGCGAGGTGTCGACGCGCTGGCCCCTTCCCGTGAACTCTCGCGCGTACAGGGCGGCTACCACGCCCATCGCACCCAGGATCCCGGCCGTGATGTCGGTGAGCGGCGGGCCGCACTTCACCGGGGGCCGGCCCGGACCCTCGCCGGTGATGCTCAGCAGCCCCGTCATCCCCTGGGCGATGAGGTCGAAGCCGCGGCGGTCCGCAAGCGGCCCGGTGCGTCCGAAACCGGTGATCTGGCAGTAGACGAGGCCCGGGTTGGCTTCGCGGAGGGAGTCGTACCCGAGCCCCAGGTCCCCCATGACCCCTTGTCGGAAGTTCTCGATGACAACGTCGCACCGGGCGAGCATTCGCCTGGCCGCCTCCAGGCCCCGCCCGGTCTTGAGGTCGATGACGATGCCGCGTTTGTTGCGGTTCGCCATGACGAAGGCGGCCGCGGTCCCCCCCGCCACCCGCGGCGTGAAAGCACGGGTCGGGTCGCCGGGTCCCGGGGGCTCCACCTTGACCACATCGGCACCCATGTCGGCGAGCATGCGCCCGCACACCGGCCCCGCCATGACGTGCGCCAGCTCGATGACGCGGACGCCGGCGAGAGGGCCGCTCCGCGCCGCACCCTCCGCCCCCGGCGGCCGACCCGCATCTTCCGCCCCCACCCTACTCCCCCCTGAACCGCGGCGCGCGCTTCTCCATGAACGCCGCGATCCCCTCCCGGTAGTCCCGCGTCTGGAACGCCTCATAAGCCTCGTCGCGCTCGGCTTCGGTAAGCGGCCGCCGCTGCCCCGACCTGCGCACGAACTTCTTGTGCCAGCGATTCACCAGCGGCGCCCCGGCGGCGATCCTGCGCGAGATCTCCCGCCCCCCCTCCCCCACCGCCCCATCCGGCACGATCCTGTTCACGATCCCCATCTCCCGGGCCCGGCGCGCGTCCACAAGGTCGCCCGTCAGGAGAATCTCCAGCACGGCTCCCGCACCGGCCACGGCCAGCAGCGGCGCCATCTCCTCATACGCCATCGTGGCTCCCAACCGGTTCACGGGAGCGCCGAAACGGCTGGACTCCCCGCACACACGCACATCGCAGCACGCGGCGATGATCAGCCCGCCCCCCACACACAGCCCCTCCACCGCCGCCACGGTCGGGTGCGGACAGTCCCACACGCCTTGGATCCCCCGCCTCAGCGCGGCCGCGTACCGCGTCACCTGCCCGGGCGTGCTCCGATGCGCCGCGAACCCCGAGATGTCCGACCCGGCGGAGAACGCCGCCTCCCCCGCCCCCTCCACGATCACGCACCGCACGGAGTCGTCGCCCGCCAGCTCCTCGAAGACCTCGCCGAGCATCTCCCACCCGGCCTGGTCCAGCACATTCATCCTGCGGGGATGGTCGAGCGTCACCGTCACGATCCCCTCGTCGCGGCTTGTGCGCACGCGTCTGGACGGCACCCCCGTCCCGTCCGCGCCCCCGCCCGCCGACGCACTCATCGCCCCTCCGGCGTCACCGCGCACGTCCCCCTCATCGGTAGAACAGCTCGACGAGCGCAAGCGAGAATGCGGGCAGGTAAGTCACGAGCAACAGGATGGCGAGCAGCACCCCGATGAACCAGAGGTTGGCCTTCGTCACCTTCCAGATGTCAGCCTTCGCGACGGAGCAGGCGGTCACCAGCACCGAGGCCACCGGCGGCGTCTGCTGGCCGATGCCGAGGTTCAGCGTGACGATCAGGCCGAAGTGAACCGGATCGATTCCCATCGCCAGCACCAGCGGCATCACGATCGGGACGACGAGGATGATCGCCGCGGCCGAATGCAGGAAGAGCCCGATCACCAGCAGGAAGACGTTGAGCAGCGCCAGGATCGCGAGCTTCGAGTCGGTCAGGCCGGTGATCGCGGCCGCCACCTGCTGCGGCACGCGCGACTCGGTGAGGAAGTCGCCGAGCAGCGCCGACGCCGCCACCAGCAACATCACCACCGCCGTCTGGTGCCCGCACTCCAGCATCGCCTCCCTGAGTCCCTTGAGGTTCAGCTCCCGGTACACCAGCCCGCCGATCGCGAGCGCCGCGACCACCGCCAGTCCGGCCCCTTCGGTGGCCGTCACCCACCCGCTGAAGATCCCGCCCAGGATGATCAGCGGCAGCAGCAGCGACCACCCCGCCTCCCGGAAGGTCCGCCACACCCGCCGCAGCTGGAACGCCTCCTCCATGGGGAGGTCGTTGCGGCGCGCCCACAGGTACGCCACGAACATCATGAGGATCCCGCCCACGACCCCCGGGATGATCCCCGCCACGAAGAGTTCCACCACCG
This sequence comes from Gemmatimonadota bacterium, assembly GCA_022826005.1. Classification (GTDB taxonomy): domain Bacteria; phylum Gemmatimonadota; class Gemmatimonadetes; order Longimicrobiales; family Gaopeijiaceae; genus Bin94. The sequence continues at coordinate 131,510 of JAJDVT010000121.1, forward strand.
AACTCCCCGACATCACACCGTAGAGGATCATCGGGATGGACGGGGGGATGATCACGGCCAGCGTTGCCGAGGACGAGGTCACCGCCGCCGCGAAGCTGCGCGAGTAGCCCCGCTTCCTCATCGCCGGGATGAGGATCGACCCCAGCGCCGCGACGTCCGCCACCGCGCTCCCGGAGATCTCGGCGAAGAACATCGAGGCCGAGATGCTCACCATCGACAGGCCGCCCCGGATGAACCCGAACACCGCCGACGCGAAGGCGACCAGCCGCCGCGAGATCCCCGACCGGTTCATGATCGCGCCCGCCAGGATGAAGAGCGGAATCGCGATCAGGGGGAACCTGGTGGTCCCGGAGAACATCAGAAGGCCCGCGTTGGGAAGCGCGTCGAAGCCGCTCGATGCCAGGATGGCGATCACCGTCATCAGCCCCAGCGCCACCGCGATGGGGACGTTGATGAGGACGAGAACGAGGAGCAGGATGAACAGCGCGAGGGTCATCGGACGCCGCTCCCTGTCGACCCCGCGACGGCCTCGCTTCCGTCCGGGCCCTCCGCACCGGCATCGGCGTCGTCCCCCAGCACATCAGGCAGGCTCAGCAGCTGTGCGACGACGAACAGCACCGCCCCGATCGGGATCACCGACTGGGCGACGGCGGCGGGAACCGCCGGCAGGCTCACCAGCGAGGCCCCCGCAAGCGCGCTCTGCACCTGCCAGCCCGCCCACGCCAGCATCAGGAAGAAGGCGATGACCGCGACCTCTCCCACGATCACGGCGGCGGCGCGCCCAGGGCCCTTCAGGCGCTCGACGAGCATCGGCACCCCGATGTGGCCGCGCGTGAGCGCCACCAGCGCCGCGCCGTAGTAGGTGAGCCACGCCAGGAGGATCGCGGCCACCTCGTCGTACCAGACCAGCGCGCTGCCCGCCTGGCGGAACCCGACGCCCAGCACCACGACCACGGCGAGCGCCGCCACCAGCACCGCCACCACCACCTCCATCGCGCGCCGAAAGACCTGCCGCACCGGGGTGACCCAGCCGCTCGGGACCCTGGACACTGTCAGCAGTCCGTGGAGCAAGTCCCCGCTGCAATCGGCCGGCGATGCATCCGGGCTACTCCTGCAACAGGCCCAGAACCCGGTCGATCAGCTCCTGTCCTCCCGGCACCTCACCGGCGAACTCGGCGTACACGGGCTGGCTCTCCCGCTGGAATGCGTTCCTGTCCACCCAGTTGACCTGGATGTCGGTATCGGACAAGGCCACCAGCAGTTCGCGGTCCAGCCGCTTGGCGGTCTCGTAAACGAACTCCTGCAGTGCCCGCGCTTCCTCCTCGATCACAGTGCGAACTTCCTCGGGGAGCTCGTTCCAGTGCTCACTGGAGGCCGTAACGTACGCGGGCGTGTACACGTGTTCCGTCATGGAGAGGAACCCCTGCACCTCGTTCAGTTTGGACGCGTGGATCTGCGCGAGCGGATTCTCCTGTCCGTCCACATTCCCCGTGCGCAGCGCGAGCAGCACCTCCGAGAAGGCCATCGGCACGGGATTGGCGCCGAAATGCTGGAAGACCTTGACCCGCCAGGTGCCGCGAGGGGTCCGGAGCTTGAGTCCGTCCAGGTCGGCCGGCACACGGATGGGACGGAGGTTGTTGGTGACGTGGCGAAAACCGTTCTCCCAGACGGCGAGGATGCGGAAGCCCCGGGCCTCGGCGAGAGGGGCCAGCTGCGGCCAGACCACCGCCTCCTCGATTCTGGACATGTGACCGCGGTCGCTCACGATGTACGGCATCTCGAAGATCCCGAATTCGGGGATCCGTGACGACATGATCGACGAGGGCAGCGCCAGCTCCACCGTGCCCAGCTTGAGCTTCTGCAGCAGGACCTCGTCTCCGCCGAGCTGGCTCGACCCGTAGACGACGACTTCGGCACGCCCCTCCAGACGGGCGTTCACGCGGGCCGCGAACTCCTCGGCTGTGAGTGCGAAGAGCGACCCGGGGGCACCCACATGGCCGAAGCTGATTTCGAGCTTGTCGTCGGGGCCGGCGCCGGTGCAGGCGGCTGCGAGGAGAGTCGCCAGGGCCGCCGCGCATGCGCGCCCCGCTCCGTGAACTGTCTGCCGCCGTGGCCGCATTCATGCCTCCGGATGGGTTGCCGGGTGTGGTGCACCGACGCGCTTTGCGACCATCGCCGTCGCCGTAAGCGCGCTGTTGTGATCACTGAACATAGTCGGCAGTTTCCGAAATGTCTTTACTATCCGGGGGGAAACCGGACGGGGGCGGTCCCGTCAGCGGCAAAGCGCCCGTGAAGGGCCGGGGCGCCAGCCGCTTTCGGAAGGAGCGCATCGCACATTCCCGCCTCGCGGCGCGGCTCCGCGCACACGTCGATGGGCCGGTCCGCTTCGATTCTCTCACTCGCGGACTGTACGCCACCGACGCCTCCATCTACCAGATCGCGCCGCTCGGCGTCGTGCTGCCCCGCACCCTGGACGATGTCGGCGCCGCGATGGCGATCGCGCGGGAGGAGGGGGTGCCGGTGCTGCCCCGCGGCGCGGGAACCTCCCAGTGCGGACAGACCGTCGGGCACGCGCTCGTGATCGACACCTCGCGCTACCTCAACCGCGTTGTGGAGGTCGACCGCCAGGCCCGCAGCGCGCGGGTCGAGCCGGGGGTCGTCCTCGACCAGCTCAACCGGCGCCTCGCTCCCACGGGGCTCTTCTTCCCGGTGGACGTGGCAACCGCCAGCCGCGCCACCATCGGCGGAATGGCAGGCAACAACAGCGGCGGCGCGCGCTCGATCCGCTACGGGATCAGGGCCGACAACGGGCTGGAGATCGAGGCCGCGCTGGCGGACGGGCGGGTGGTGGGGTTCGGGGGCGGGGGGGCGGCAGCGAGTTTGACGGCGAACCCCGGCGCGGATGCGTCTGCGACGGCGAAGACTGAAGCGGGCCCGGAGGCAACGAGCGACGCGGCTCCCCCCGGCGAGCTGGTGCGAAGGGTCCTCGGGATCGCCGAGCGCGAGGCTGCGGAGCTGGAGGCCCGCGTGCCGAAGGTGCTGCGCCACGTCGCCGGCTACAACCTGCACCGGCTGCTGAAGCCGGGCGCGTCGATGGCCGAGCTTCTGGTGGGTTCCGAAGGCACGCTCGCCTTCTTCCGGCGGTTGAAGCTGAAGCTGGCGCGGCGGCCGGCGCGCCGGGTGCTCGGGCTCTGCTGCTTCCCGTCGCTGCCGGCCGCGCTCGACGCCGTGCAGCACATCGTGACGCTCGGACCCCAGGCGGTGGAGCTGATGGACGACTCGCTGACCGTGCTCGCCCGCAACAACGCGCAGTTCCGCAGCACGGTCGAGGAGCTGATCCCCGCGTCGGCGCACTCCGTGCTGCTGGTCGAGTTCGCGGGCGACGAGGACGCCGCGCTGGGGTCGAAGCTGTCGCGGCTCGCGGAGGTGGTGGGGGATGGGGGGGCGGGGGGCGGGGGGGAGGTGCGGCGCGCCGAGGACCCTGCCGCACAGGCGGCGATCTGGGCCGTGCGGAGGGCGGCGCTGAGCGTGGTGATGTCCATGAAGGGCGACCGCAAGCCGGTCTCGATCGTGGAGGACTGCGCGATTCCGCTCCCCGCGCTGGCCGAGTTCGGGGGCGCCGTCGAGGAGATCTTCGCGCGGCACGGCACCAGCGCCACCTGGTACGCGCATGCGTCGGTCGGGTGCCTGCACGTGCGCCCGGCGCTCGACCTTAAGGACCCGGCGGACGTGGCCGCCTTCCGCGCGGTGGCCGAGGAGGTGCTGGGCGAAGCCGTGCGGCTGGGCGGTTCCTGGTCGGGAGAGCACGGCGACGGGATCCTGCGCTCCGAGTTCATCGAGCCCCTCCTGGGAGGGCGGCTGGCACGAGCCTTCGCCGAGGTCAAGGAAGCCTTCGACCCCACCGGGATGATGAATCCCGGAAAGATCGTGGCACCCGCCCGGATGGACGATCGCGAGCTCTTCCGCTACGGGCCGCGCTACGGAGAAACGCCCCTCCCGGTGGCGATGGACTGGTCGGCGAACGGGGGCTTCCAGCGAGCCGTCGAGGCCTGCAACAACAACGGCGCCTGCCGCAAGATGGACCCGGACGTGATGTGCCCGTCCTACCGCGTGACCCGTGAGGAGGTGGACACGACGCGGGGCCGCGCCAACGTGCTGCGCCTGGCGCTGACGGGGCAGCTGGGGCCCGAGGGACTGCTGAGAGACGAGGTCGCCGATGCACTCGAACTCTGCGTGGGCTGCAAGGCCTGCAAGCGGGAGTGCCCGGCGGGAGTGGACATGGCCGCGATGAAGGCCGAAGTCCTCCATCACCGGAACCGGCAACGCGGTGCTCCCCTGCGGGAACGCCTCTTCGCTTCGCTGCCCAGGGTCGCTCCCCTCGCTTCGCGCGCCCCGCGGCTGCTCAACCTGCGCAACCGGAGCCGCATGCTGGCCTGGATGGTCGAGCGCACGACGGGGATCGCTGCCGCGCAGCCGCTGCCCGAGTGGGATGCGAATCCGTTCCGCGACGAGGAGCTGGGAGCCCCGCCGGGGGTCGGCCGGCAAGGCGATCCGGGTTCCAGGGCGACGGTCTCGTCTGAGGCCGTGACAGATTCTTTGACAGATTCACCCAATAATCTGGCACAAATGCATGCATTGAGGCTTGATGAGTTCCCTGACGGCCAACCGGTTGTCCTGTTTGTGGACACATTCACCAGGTATTTTGACACGGATGTACCTCGGGCCGCCGCGAACGTGCTTATCCGGCTAGGCTTCCATCCCGTCGCTCCCCGCCCCCTCCCCACCCGGGGAAGACCGCTCTGCTGCGGCCGCACCTACATCAGCGCGGGACTGCTCGGCCACGCTCGCGCCGAACTGCAGCGCACCATCGCCGCCGTCGCCCCGCTGGCCCAGCAGGGGCTGCCCATCGTGGGCCTCGAACCCTCCTGCCTCCTCACCCTGCGCGACGAAGCCCTCACCCTCTGTCCCGGCGAAGACGCCCGCACAGTCGCCGAGCAGGCCTCCCTCATCGACGAGTTCCTCGCGTCACGGCCGTCCGGGCACGGCACGGCACGGCCGCCTGCGTCCGCCACGGCCCCCGCCGCGTCCCCTGCACAGGCCGCCACCTCCAGCGCGCCGCAGGCCGCGATGCCCCCCACCCACATCCACGGCCACTGCCACCAGAAGGCCGCCGGCACCGCCGCGGCCACCGCCGACGCCCTGCACGCCACCACCGGCGCCCCCGCGACCCTCATCGAGTCAAGCTGCTGCGGCATGGCCGGCTCCTTCGGCTACACGGCCAGACACCTGCGCACCTCGCGCGCCATGGGCGAACTCGGCCTCTTCCCCGCCCTGCGTGCCGCCGCTCCGGGCGACACCGTCGTCGCCAACGGATTCAGTTGCCGGACCCAGATCCGGGCGGGCACGGGCCGACACGCGAAGCACCTTGTGCAGGTCCTGGCAAACCTGCTCGACAATCCGTGACGTAATGCACTTCCGCCATCGTACTCCCTTGTGGCGGCGACAGGCCGCGAAGTCAATCGAGCGCAAGCGAAGCATGAGAAGGAGTCCTTGAAGATGAGTCGACGCAAGTTGCAGAAACCGTCGCGATCAATCCCTTCCATCCCCTGCTCCGGCGGCCCTGGTGCACCGGAGCTGCCTGCCGGACACGAACCCCGGAACCGCACCCTCGCGGCGGGCCTCGCCCTCGCCGCGCTCGCCTTCACCGGCAACCCGGCCACCGCTCAGGAAGTCGTCGAACTCCCTCTTGAAGACCGCATCCTCGACGCCGGATTCCCGGAGGTCTACCGCATCGGCGACGGCGTGCGCGACTGGGAACTGCTGACCCGCGTCACATCCATGGGATTCGACGCACAGGGCAACCTGCACATCGGAGACTGGTCCAGTGGGGATCTGTCCGTGCTGGTAGTCGACCCGCGCGGCGAGCTCGTGGTGCGGTTCGGCCAGCCCGGCGACGGCCCGGGGGACTTTCGCAATGCGACCCACGCGCTCGCCCTCCCCGACGGAGGCACGGTCGTGGCCGACAACGGGCACCTGGCGTATCAGCTGTTCGACCGGAAGGGAGTTCTCGAAAGATGGGCCCGCTATCCGGGAGTCGTCCGGGGGGAAACGCCGCCTCTGCTCTACGTCAGGAGCGCGGACCCGAGGTTGCGCAAGGTGGACCGGTGGGAGGGCGGGCTTCTGGCCCGGGTGGTCATTGCGCGCAGTTTCGTGGTCGACTCCACCACGTCTCCGCCGCGAGGCAGCATCAAGGCGGGACCGGGGCCGCGTACCGTCCTCAGAGTGTCTCTGGACGGGGACGAGGCACGCGAGGAAGAAGTGGCGCGAGCATCGAGGCCGGGTGCCGAGGGCGAGTTCTTCTTCGGACCCCTTCCCGGGGGCAGGATCGCCTTCTCCGACACGGAGACCTACGCGGTCAGGATCGCGGAGCCGAGCGGCCGCGTCGGCACCGTCCTGGTTCGCCCGCTCCCCGCGCGTGAATGGGACGCCAGCACCGTCAGGGCTCTCAAGGAATACCTGACCGGGAACCTGGAGGCGGATGTCGCCGAAGGGGGCGACCGCGCCGAAGTGGTGGGGATGTTCGGGGGACTCGAGGCCTGGCGGCGGCGAATCGCGGAGGCGGAATACGAGGGCCCGATCCCGCTGATTTCGGGGATGGAGACGACCTGGGAGGGGAGCATCTGGATCCTTCGCACCCCCGCCCGGGGATTCACCGACATCGATCCGTTGGCCATGGGCCTGAACGCGCTGGTCTCGGACCCCACCGGCCTGACGGCGGTGGGGCCGGGACCCATCGACCTGATCACGCCCGGCGGCGAATACCTCGGCACGATTCCCGACTCGCGGATGCCCAACGCCTTCGGCCCCGACGGGCTGGTGGCCTACGTCCAACTGGATGGGTTCGAGGTTCCGACGGTGGTGGTGCGACGGTTGCCGGAGGGGATCCGGTAGTTCCGGGTCCCGGGGACCCTTCAGCCCCCAAACGACTCCCGCACCGCCAGACCAGCCCGAAACCGGCGCTCGACCATTCCCTGCCAGCCCCCCGGGCGCGCATCGAAGAGGTTGTCGACGCCCGCCGTCAGCGCGAGGCCGCGCCACAGGTCGATCCTGGCCTGCAGGTCCACCGCCGCGAACCGTTCCTGAGTGGCCACGCGGGTGAGCGCACCGTCGTTCCCGCGGCCGAGGATCGGCGCCTCTCCGGTCAGGTGAGCGGTGAGGTCGACCCGGAACCCGGTGGGCTCGCTCGCGACCCAGGATCCGCGCACCCGGGCGGAGTGGGCGGGGCGCCGGTCGAGCGGCGTGTCCGAATCCGGTGAGCGCGCGTCCAGGTATGCGTAGCCGGCAACGACTTCACCGCGGTGCGACACGGCGCGCAACCCGAGTTCGAAGCCGCGGGTGGTCACCTCGGCCACGTTGCGCGGCGAATAGATGAGGAGCCCGGACGGGGTGTTGCCCACGAACCCGGGCTCGATGAGGTTCTCGACCCGGTTGGAGAACAGCTCGGCGTCGATCCGGAAACCGGGACGCGGGTTCCACTCCACGCCTCCGGACGCGTTCCACGAGCGTTCGGGCGACAGCTCCGGAAACCCCTGAAGCACGTAGCCTCCGCCCGGATTGACGAAGTTCCAGGTCAGTTCCTTGAACGACGGGGCCCGGAACCCGCGGGCCACGGCTGCCCGGAGCCGCACGCCTTTCCCGGCCGAACCGCTAACGCCCAGCGTCGGCGACAGGTTGGATCCCCAGCGATCGTTCCACTCGAGGCGCGCCCCGCCGGTGAGGGTCGCGCGGCCCACCCGCCAGGCGTCCTGTGCGAAGAGGGCCGCCTGGCTGTCGCCAACGCGCTCCTCGATCAGCTTGTCCGGCGACCGGATCATCCGGCGGGACGCCTCCAGCCCCGCGTCGAACCGGTGGGCCCCGAGCGCAGCCGAGTACGATGCCCCCAGCCGGGCCTCACGTTCCCATTGGGGCTCGTCGTCCGGTCCGGCGATGGGCGCGTCCCCGCGCGCGCTCCGGTAGAGATGGTCGTAGTCCTGGACGAACAGGGTGCCGGTCCATTCCCCCGGACCGGCGAGCCTCCGCCCCTCGAGCCAGCCGGAGACGCCGCGGTTGTCGTTGAACCCGGAGAAGCCGCCCCCCACCGGCCACCGCTGCCGCTCCCTCAGGTAGTTGACGCCGCCCCCGACGCTCCACGCCGCAGTCGCGTCGAAGTCGATCTCCGAACGCAGGTCCCACACCCGCGCGAAGCCCTCGGTCCCCTGCGTGATCACCCCGGGCATCCGGTCCTCCTGGCGCCATGCCCCGGTGGCCCGGTAGGTCAGGCGTCCTCCGCCGCTGGCCGTCAGGTCGGCCTGTTTGCGCCCGGCGCCGCCGGAAAGCGCGCGACCATCGATCCTCAGCCCGCTGGCCGGGGGGGCCGTGATGACATTCACCACTCCCCCGAGGGCGTCTGACCCGTAGAGCGACGAGAGCGGTCCCTTCACGACCTCCACCCGTTCGGCGCCCGCCAGCGACATGCGGCTCAGGTCGCGCTTCTCGATCAGGGAACCCGGCACGGGCCTTCCGTCCAGGAGTACCAGCACCCGGGCCCCGCCGATCCCCCTGATCCGCAGGTTCGAACCCGCGGGTGTGCCCGCGGTGACCTGCACCCCGGGCAACTCGGCCAGCAGGCGGTCGACGGACGGGGATCCCGAAGCCTGGATCTCGGCCAGACGGACGGTCTGCAGAGGGACCGCCACTTCGGAGCGGCGTCGCGGCCGCCCGCCGGCCGTGACGACGATCTCGTCAAGGGCGAGAGGATCGCGGTCGAGGACGATCTTCCACCCCGCCTCCACGGCTTCAGCCCAGCCGAGGATGCGTTCGTGGTAACCGACCGTCCGGACCCGGATGGCGCCGCCGGGGCCCCACGAGGCCGGGACCTGAAAGGCACCGCGCTCGTCGGTCAGGACGATCGGCTGATCGCTGCTCCGGGCGCCCGGATCCAGTGCCCGACCCGCAGCGCGCCGGCCGATGTCGCGCCGGGCGTCCTCCGCCGCCGCGAACCAGCTGATCCAGGCCCCGGCGACCGCGGCGTTCGTGTCACGGTCCTGCACGCGGCCCTGGGGCTGGGCGGTGGCGGATCCGGACCACAGCGCGCCGGCAAACGCAAGCGCTGCGGCAAACCGGGGCGGAGCGGCGCGGCTCAGCAAGGGGACGGCGCGCAGAACCACGGCGCAGTGGTGCAATTCAGCACAATCCGGGGCGTCGCGGCACCGTCATCTGAGCCGCTGGAACCTCACGGTCGGATGGCCCGACGTACCCGAGGCGTCGTAGTAGTTCGTGATCTGCACCTTGTAGACGCGCTCATCCGCGCGCACCAGGAAGACGTTGTAGGTCGGCCACATGCGGCTGTTCTCCTGGATATTGTACCAGAAAACACCGCTCGCGTCGTCGACCGTCGCCGGGAAGGCTCCGCTGATCGCCGACAGGAAGCCACCGTACTCCGGCGCGTCGTCCGCCCGCTGCAGGGCGGTGAAGTCCTGTGCCGGGTCCAGCGGGAAGGTGCCGGCTCCACAGTCCGCGTTGACTTCGATGGACAGGTCCGGAGTGACCCCGATGTCCCAGCCGCATCCGGCCGGGCTGGCTGGCGCCCCGTCCGCCAGGCCGAGGAAGACCGGTCCGCGCGTCAGGTCGCCGTCGATCGTCGCCGCGGCGCCGAGGGTCCCGTCCGGATCGTGGCGGCGGAATTCGACGGTCAGCCCCACGGGTCGTTGTCCCTCCATCTGCAGCGCCGTGACGCGGAAGATGGCGAATCGGCGCCCGGAGGACTCCCGCGTCTTCCAGGCGGCCTGGGGATTGGCGACGAGCGTGCCGAGCCGGGGTTCGAACCGGAACCAGGACGCGCCGGGATCGGGGGCCAGGCCGTCTTCCACGAAGGAGGCGGCGGCGGGGATGTCGGCATCGGTGATGGCCTGGAAGGCGGCCTCGCCATCCTGCTCCCTGAGCGCAACGACCTGGTCGGCGGTGGCGCCGGCGTTGTTGCCGAGGTTGACCGCCGCGACCGATCCGGGGCCCGCGACGCCGCCGTTCAGGGTGACGAGGAAACGGCGCAGTCCCATGTGCCACTCGGTGGAGCTGGCGGGGTCCGGCGGCGTCACGACCGCCCCTTCGTCCGCCAGACCGAGGTAGGTGAAGCCCAGCGGGGAGGTGGCATCGACGGTGATCCGTCCTTCCTCGAAGACCTCGGGGGGTGTCGTGGTGTCGGACTCGCAGCCGGCGAGGGCGGCGAGTATTGCGGGGATTGCGGGGACTGCGATGGACGCGCGGAGCGCCCGGTGGGTTCCTGGAGTCATTTTGAACTTGAATTCCTGGTTGGGGTGTACGCGCTATCTGGAGCGGTCAGGAAGTGCTGCGTCGCACGGACCGAGTGGAGAATCTACACCAGCCGCGCAAAAGGTCTCGGTCACCCTGGCGGCGACCCAATCGGAAACGAGCGGATGGGGAAGCAACCCCCTGGCGTCCACGTACTCGAGCCCTTCGAGCACGCCGGCGTAGGGACCGAAGCCGAACAGGCGGTAGGGAATCACGACGACCCGGGTCCAGCGCTGGCCCATGCGGTCCACGGCGGCCCTGATCTCGCGCTCGGCCTCACTTCGGGGGCCTCGCCAGTCCTCCCGCAACGTCGCCACCGCCACCTCCGCCATGCCCGCCACCCGCAGGGCCGCGGCCGCCGTCTCCATCGAGGCGAGCACGCGCTCGTTCTGCTCCTCGGCGCCCATTCCGTGCGCGATGAGGAGCGCCCCCGTCTCAGAGGGGTTCGGGGCGTTGGCGAGAGCCCGCTCCACCATGATCTTCGAGGCCTGCCCGGAGCCCATCAGTCCCTGGTGGTCGAGGAGGATCCGGGGAGTGGCCGTGAGCGGTTCGAGTTCGCCCCCGTCCACCATGCGGTGCCCCATCATCCCGCGGGCCGGCGGGTCGCTGCGAAGGCCGAACAGGTACTCGGTCTGGTGCAGGAAGGACTCGGGCGAGATGAAGAGTCTCACCACGGCGACGATCCCGACCCCGCGCTCGTCCAGCGAATCCAGCGCGGCCTGCAGCGTATGCGGGTTGGCCATGCCGAAGGCGATGGCGAGCGGGAGCCGTTCGCGAAGATGGGCAACGGTCGCTTCGACCTGGCGGTTCCACTCCGGACCGCCGCCATGCGCCATCACGAGCACTCCGGGGACATCGTCCTCATTGGCGGGTTGGCGTGTGGGCCCACCCGGCGACTCGGCGTCCAATGGAGCGCGACCCGGGGTGACGGCCGTTGGACATCCGTCAGGCTCCACAGGAGAAGAGCCGTGGCAGTGGGCGGGCCGAGCGGGATCGAGCGAACGTGTCTTGCAGCGGGCGTTGGGACCATTATGAACGTCTTTGATATTGAGAATCATTTTCAACACAGCGACCCGGAAGGTGTCGCCCGCGGACGGGAATGTCAAGCAGTCCGACCGAATGCCGCGCGGGAATCGTCAACGGGCTGGCAGGGGAGGCGTTCGCCCATAGATTCAACGAGCTACGCAGCCAGATTCCGACGATCCGGAGGAATTCCCGAAATGCAGAGATCCGCAATAATCCCGACCCTCGCGGCAGCGGCCCTGTTCGCGGCCCTCCCCGCCCCCGCCTCCCCCCAGGCCTTCGGCGGCTCCGTCCTCATCGCCGACGGCTACATCCTGGTCGGCGAGTCCGCCCACGAACGCGAGCCGGGAAGCGTTTGGGTATTCGCGCAGGTTGACAATGAATGGACCCGCGTCGCCCGGCTGGGCGGTAGCGGGGCTCCCGGCACCGGCTTCGGCAAGGCGCTGGCGGAATCCGGCAACTTCGTCTTCGTGGCGACCGGCGCCCCGCGAGGCGGGCAGGAGTACCCATCCTCCGGAACCGTCGCCACCTACCGTCTCGATGGGGCCGCGAGCCCGGTCTTCGAGCAGCTCCCCTGGATAAGAGCAGTCACCCACAACCCGGAATACGGGAATGTCATGGCAGCTTTCGGCAACCTGCTCCTGGTGAGCATGGGCGGGCTGCCTGACGGACACGCTATGGTGGTGCATCGGGTCGGAATGGACGGAGACTTGTCGGACGGCGAGATGTTCACCGTGCCCGAGTCCTTCGACCGGATGGGCTCGGCCGCGCTCGCGCTGGGAGAGGGCCTCGTGGTCGTCGGCGATCCCACGCAGAACGCCGTGCATCTCTTCGAGAAGCGGCCCGGCGAAGACGGCGAGTGGGAACCGGCCGGGACGCTCTCACATCCGGAAGCCCCGTCTCAGTCCACGTTTTTCGGTTTCTCCGTGGCCCTTGCGGGAAGCGAGGTGCTCGTGGGGCAGCTGCAGGAACCGGTCGTCTACCGCTACGCGAAGGTGGACGGAGTCTGGAGATCGGTGGGCGCGCTGGAGCCCGGGGACGACGAGATGCGACCGGGCTATGGACACTCACTTGCGACGGATGGCGAGACCCTGCTGGTGGGCGGCGCGCAGCGATTCTCCGAGTACCACCGCACCGAGAACTCCTGGGTGTTTGCGGGCGCCTCGCCGCCGTACAGCGCGGACGGCGCGCTGGCCTCCACCGGAGCCGGGCTGCACCTCGGGGACCAGACCGCCGTGCTGGCCGACCCGTCCGCCGACCACGGACTCGGTGCCGTGACCGTATTCTCCCGCGAATCCGGCGAATGGCAGCACGCGGCCCGTCTGGTGGCCGACCACGAGCCGCTCCCGGCGATCACCGGTGGCGAAGTCACCTGCGAGGACGGCGAGGCCGCCGGCTACGACTGCGATGAGGTGGACCTGCTGGCCTTCGTCCCGTGGGAGGAGCTGGGCGGGGCCCGGGGGGCGCGCCTCAACGACGTCTGGGGCTGGACCGACCCCGTGACCGGGCGCGAGTACGCGATCGTGTGCCTGATGGATGGGACCTCGTTCGTGGACGTCACCGACCCCTCCAACCCCCGCTTCCTCGGCTACCTGCCCATGACTCCGGGCAGCCGGGCCGCCGTCTGGCGGGACGCCAAGGTCTTCAACAACCACGCCTTCATAGTGGCCGACGGCGCCGGCGAGCACGGCATGCAGGTGTTCGACCTGACGCGGCTTCGGGACGTCACCGAGCCCGAGACCTTCGACGCCGACGCCCTTTACACGGGCATCACCTCGTCGCACAACGTGGCGATCAACGAGGAGACGGGCTTCGCGTACCTGGTGGGTTCGTCCGGCACGGAATCCTGCGGCGGCGGTTCGCACATGGTCGACATCAACGACCCCCTCAACCCGGTCTTCGCGGGCTGCTTCGCGCACCCCAACACGGGTCGCGGGGGCACCGGAAACTCCCACGACACCCAGTGCGTGATCTACCACGGCCCGGACGAGGAGTACCAGGGCCGCGAGATCTGCGTGAATTCGAACGAGACCGCGCTCTCGGTCGCGGACGTGACCGACAAGGACAACCCGGTCGCGGTCTCGTCCGCCAACTACCCCGCGATCGCGTACGCACACCAGGGATGGCTGACCGAAGACCACCGCTACTTCTACTCCAACGACGAGCTCGACGAGGTGAACGGGCTGGTCGAGGCCACCCGCACCCTGGTCTGGGACCTCGAGGACCTCGACGACCCGCTTCTGCTCACGGAGTACTACAGCGACACGCAGGCAACCGACCACAACCTCTACGTCCGTGGCAACCGGCTCTACATGACCAACAACCGCGCGGGTCTGCGGGTGCTCGACATCACTGACCCGGAGAATCCGGTCGAGGTGGGCCACTTCGACACCACCCCGTGGAGCGACGACGCTGCGGGTTTCGACGGCACCTGGAGCGTCTACCCCTACTTCGAGAGCGGGACGGTCGTGATTTCGAGCCGCCGCGAGGGGCTGTTCATCGTGAAGCCGAGGGTGCGGCCGCTGATCGGGTAGCCCCCTAATCCGGCTGCGGCACGATCCTCATGTAGGGAAGCGGCTCCTCCCACCCGTCCGGATACTTCTCGCGCGCGGACTCGTTCGACACGGCTGGCAGGATGATCACGTCGTCGCCGTCCTGCCAGTCGGCGGGCGTGGCGACCTGCTCCTTCGCCGTGAGCTGCACCGAGTCCAGGAGCCGCAGGATCTCGGAGAAATTGCGCCCCGTGCTCATCGGGTAGGTGAGGGTGGCCTTGATCCGCTTGTCCGGGCCGATCACGAAGACCGACCGCGCCGTCGCGTTGTCCGTCGGGGTGCGTCCGACGCTCGTGTCGCCCGCGCCGGCCGGCAGCATGTCGTAGAGCTTCACCACCTTCAGCTCCGGATCCCCCACCAGCGGGTAGTTGAGCGCGTGGCCCTGGGAGGCCTCGATGTCCTTCGACCAGGCGTGGTGGTCGCTGACCCCGTCCACGCTGATCCCCAGCACCTTGCAGTTGCGCTTGGCGAATTCGCCCTTCAGTCCGGCGACGGCGCCGAGCTCGGTCGTGCAGACGGGGGTGAAGTCCTTCGGGTGCGAGAATAGGATCGCCCACCCGTCACCGATCCAGTCGTGGAAGCGGATCGGTCCGTCGGTGGTCTCGGCGTCGAAGTCCGGCGCGATGTCGTTGATTCGGAGTGTCATGGCGTGCCTCTTGGGAGTGGTTCCATGCTGGATGTTGGAAGGCGTCAGGACGCAGGTCATGATAGCGAAAAGCTCCGGGTGCGCCAACGCCGGGCGAGAGGCGGGCCGGACGGTCGGCCGCCGTCGCCAATGTGGTGCGGGGTTGGCCATCGGGCGGGCGGTTCGGCCGGGCTGGCGGCTGGTCGTCGCGCGGACCGTCCAGCCCGGTCAGCAGGTCCGCGGCACCACCAGCTCCAGCCCCGTGTACCGGGCGATCACCTCGAAGTCGCGGTTGCGCGCCAGGAGGGGTCGCTGCGTCCGGAGGGCGGCCGCGGCAACCAGGCAATCGACGATCGACCGGATTGTGTAGCCGGCCCCGCGGCAGGTGCGGTAAAGGAGGGCGGCGTGCTGGAAGTCCGCCACCGAATCCGGGACGAGCACCTCGAAGCGGGACAACAGCTGCGTCAGCTTGAGAACGTCGGGTTCCGTGCGGCACCCCGCGAGCAGTTCCATCACGGCGGCCGCGGGCGTGGCGACGGGACGGCCGGCCTGGATTTCGGCATCCAGGCACAGGTCGAATGCACTTTCCGTTCTGCGCAGATACTCAACCCAGACGGAGGTGTCGACAATCACCACACATCGCCCGGGCTGCCCGCGCGCATCTCGTCGAGGTCCCCATCCCAACCATGGCCACGCATGGCGAGCGCCTCCTCCTTTGTCATCGGCACGACCGCCTGGCGGCAGACCGCTTCCCTCGCGGCCGCGTTCCAGTCACGGAGACCGTAGCGCCTTCGCACCGCCTCCACGTCGCTCTCCAGGACTCTCACTTCCAGGTCGACGAACTGCAGGCCGGCGGATTCGGGCGCCTGGTACTTCGGACGAGCTTCGCGCACCGCTACGCCCCCCCCGCGCAGTTCACGCTCCCGGGCGGCGCGCAGCGTTCGCCGGACCCACGCCGATACGGTGACGCGGTTGCGCCGCGCCGCGTCCCGGATCTCGTCGAGTTCGGCTTCCGACAGCACCACTTGCAGTCTCTTACTCATGGAATGAGTATACTATACTTATGCTGGCGGAGCTACCCCTCAGCCCGATGGTCCGTGACCCGCGCCGCCCTGACCGGATAACGCGGCAGGGTACCGCGCCCCACGACGCTTACATTCCTCCGCGGTCTACCTCTATCGTTCGTCGGCGCCCGCAAGATGATCCTTCAGGAAGGCATTGCGGAATACTCCCCCAGGGTCGAAGTCGTCGCGCACCTGTCTGAACGACGGCAGTCCCGGGTACATCCTCTCGACATCGCTCCCGCCCAGCGGGAACCACTTCCCCCAATGGAGGCGGGCGCCGTGCGCGCGCGCCAGGACCGTGGCGATCAGGCGCGCGACCCGCTCGAAGGGCTCCCGCGGTTCGGTGTAGGTGATGAGGCTGATGGCGTACCAGTCCTCCACTTCCGTACCGTGACAGGATGACATCGAGATCAGCGTGCCGTCCGGAAGGACGCGGCGAACGCAGATCGGATAGTGGTGGACGCAGGTGCCCCGCAGCTCGTCGAAGGCAGGTTGCATAGCCGTTTGCTCGATGTGTATCCAAACCTCGGGCGACACCTCGTACGCGGCGTCATCCGCCGCCCGCAGGATTTCGGTCACGAACTCCAGGGCTTCCGCAAGGTGAGCTCGCCGCACGAACATCTCCATCTCCAAATGGCGAAAGAGGTCGTGCCGCATCAGCAGCTGGCGGTCGCTGCGGTCGGTCACGCGCCACCCCGGCACGATGAACAGGCGGAGGAGGCGCCGGTAGAGCAGATGGACGAGCCGCCGACTCCGCAGCAGCGATGCGGTCAGCTTGATCCCGAGGTGCAGCAGCACGTCGATCACCACAAGCCAGTAAACGCGGTAGAGGGCGGCGGCTCCGGTACGCCGGCCGCTCGCGGCGACCCTGCGGTCATGTACCAGGTACTCCCAGGAGTGCGGAATGAGGTAGAACTGCTGCAGCGGCGCCCCGGGTTCCCTTTCCAGAGCTTCATCCAGGTCACCGACCCACACGCACCGCTCCCTGACGTAGTACTGCGGGACGCACCTGAGAGTGAGCTCCAGGACGACTCCGAGGGCCCCGACCGCGCACCGGGCAGCGCGCAACACAAGGTCCGGGTCGTGGCGCCCAGCGATCCCGGGCCCGGCCGAATCGACGGTTCGGACCACCGCGGCGCCCCCCGGCCCGTAGCAGGCGATCCGCAGCGCATCCACGTAGTGCGACATGGAGTGCCCCCCCGACCCGTGGGTTGCGGTGGCCACCGCTCCAGCCAGCGTCTGCCGGTCGATCAGGCCGATGGAAGGGAGCGTCAGCCCATTCCGCTCCAGGTGTGCCAGCAGATCGCCGATGCGGCATCCGGCCCCGACCGTCACTCGCGCACGGTCCTCGTGCAGGCGAACTCGCCGCATGTGCCGCAGATCCAGCAGCGCGTCCGGCGACTCGATCCCCCCGTTCCAGGAGTGCCCCGCTCCCACAACTCGCACAGTCCCGTCCCGGTGCGCTTCCAGAATCCGCAGAACCTCCGCTTCGGAGCGGGGCCGGCAGAGAGCCGCGGCCGCAAAGCGGATGTTTCGTCCGAAGTTGGTTACGGTCTTGGGAGACTCACCGGTCATGTTGCATGAGAGCATCCGATACGCGTCAGCGTCGCCTCTCCACTGCCGCCGGAACGCCCCGGCTGAAGAGTACCTCCACACTCCCGGTCGCACCTGCCACCTCCGCGGCTCTCGTCGCGTCCGCGGCGAGCAGACCGCCCGCAATCGCGCGGGCCTGCAGGGCATCGGCGCCACGCAGGACCCCACGCACCTGGCCGCTCTCGGGATCGCGCACGATGGCCATCGGCCGATCCGTCTCCAGATCCAGACTGGCCGCCCCGCCCGGCCCGGCAAGGATGACGCTCGCCAGGGCGCCTGCCCACTCGGCCCGCACGGGCAGCGCAATGGCAAAGGAGGATCTCCCGTCGGTGTCGGCCATCTCCATCATGCCGAAGCTCACCGAGAACAGTACCTCCCCGCCGGCGGAACGGCCGATGAGCTCGTATTCGCCGGGGACCCCCGGCACGCTGGGCGGCGCATCCACCAGGAAGGCGGGTTCCAGGAACGGCTTGCCGTCCGCGGCGGCCCCTCCCCAGAGGAGAATCGTCCGCGTTGGCCCGTCGTTTCGAGCACTTGCATCCGCGGCGACATTCGCCGCGCCGGCACGCCGATGGCCCAGGGCTCTGACAAAGCTGTAGTCACTCACCCAGGCGGGAGGGCCGCAATAGCTCATCAAGTCAGGCATATCCGGCGGTACAAGCGCACCACCATTGCGCGGGTCGTATCCCCAGACGCCGATCGACCCGTTGAGATGGGGAAACGCCTGGTCGGGGCCCGCGGCACCCCCGCACGGCGCGTGGGCAAGATTGAGGTTGTGCCCCAGTTCATGTGCCACCACAAGAGGATCGGCTGCCGAGAAACCGACGCGGCCGGGAACGTAGGCGACCCCCGACTGTCCCCCGACAACCCGCTCCTCCATGATGCCCATGTAGTAGCCGCGTCCGCCCTCCAATCGATAAGCCATAAGGGTCTCGAGCAGCAGGTCGACCGGGTCGTTGGTCGAGGTCAGAATGGGTTGGTGTGCGTTCACGTTGAAGCCGGAAATCGGGAGCTGCGTATACGCGTCCCAGAGCATCTCGTTCGCCTGCTCCTCCGCCGCCATGGCCAAGGCGATCTCCACGATCGTGGAATCCGGCCCCCGCACGAACAGGAACGGGACGACCGTGAGGTCCAGGGGCGGCACGGTCTTCACGAGTACCGGTGCGCGGCCCTCCTCGGGAATCCGCTTCGCCACACCCAGCCCGGAAGGCAGGATGCTGTCGGGATCGATCTCGATCACCATCTCGAGTCCCGGCTGCACCACCGACCCCGGAATCCACCGGTTCGCCGACTTTGCGAGGTCACCCTCGGCGTCCCCGAAATCGGTTGGGATCGGGGTCTCCGAGCCCGGGATGTCGGCGACGTACGTCTTTGCGCCGTCCAGAAAGAAGGTCGCCCGTGCACGGGGGATGTGTTCGGTCGTAGCGCCCGGGGCCGTCACGAACACCCGGAGGAGGGCCGCCCTGTTCGCCACCAGGGGAACCGGGACCGCGAGCGACTGCACCGCCTGGGTCAGGTACGCCCGCGAACCGGCCTCCGACCCGCAGGGTCCGACCTGCGCATGCTTTACCCACGCCAGCCAGCCTTGAAAGCGGGCATCGGTGGAGGCGCAAAGGCCGGTCCCGGTCACGACCAGTTCCTCCAGCGGAGGAAGATCCGCCAGGTTCGAGGGGAGCGGGCCGCGCAGGTCGGAGTTGTTGCTCAGGTTCATGCGCCTCAGGCTGATCATGTCCCTTCCGATCTCGGGCGGCAGTGTGCCCGAGAGCTGGTTGCCCATGAGCCAGAGGAACCGCAGTCGCGACAGGTTGACAAGTGCGGAAGGGATGGCTCCCGAGAGTTCATTCCCATCGAGCCGCAGCCGCACCAGGGTGGACAGGTTGCCCAGTCGCGGGGGAATCGGCCCCGTCAGCCCATTCCCGAAGAGCTCCAGCCGGGTCAGCCTGGACAGGTTGCCCAGTTCAGGGGGAATCCGTCCCGTCAGGCGGTTACCTCCGAGGTTCATTATCGAAAGGTTGAACAACCAGCCCATCTCGGCCGGGATTGATCCTGTCAGTCTGTTCTCGTCGAGTCTCAGTTGAGTCAGGTTGGACAGGCCGCGCAGCCTGCCGGGGATCGGTCCCGTCAATTCATTGTTGTCGAGGTATAACAGTCTGAGCCTCGCCAGCCGCCCCAGTTCAGGGGGAATGGGTCCCGTGAGCTCGTTTCTGCCGAGGTACAGTTCGTCGAGTCCGGACAGGTCGCCCAGCTCCGCGGGAATCGACCCCGTAAGCCGGTTGACGGCGAGGTTGAGCCGCTGCAAAACGGACAGCTGGCCCAGCTGTTCCGGGATCGGTCCCGTCAGCGCGTTCCCCCAGAGATCCAGATACCTCAAGTCGGAAAGGTTGCCCAGCTCAGGAGGGATCGGTCCAGTAAGCGCGTTCTGGGGCAGGGCCAGCAGCAAAAGGCGCGACAGGTTTCCCAGTTCGGGGGGAATCGGTCCCGTCAGGTCGTTTCCGTCGAGGTACAGGATCGCCAGGCGCGACAAACGGCCCAGCGCGGGCGGGATACTTCCCGCCAGGTCGTTCTGGCCGAGGATCAGCCGTACGAGTCCGGACAGGCTGGCCAACTCGGGCGGGATAGGCCCCGCGAGGCTGTTCCAGCTCAGGTTCAGATGCGCCAGGGCGGAAAGGTGTGCCAGTTCGCCCGGGATCCGACCGGTCAGGTTGTTGCCAAACAGACTCAGCTCGACAACGCGGCCTTCTCCGCTCGTGGCCACGCCAAACCATTCGGCGAGGGGGCGGTCGGACAGCCAGTTGGCGTTGTTGGTCCAGCGCGCGCCGCCGGTGACCTCGTACAGGATCTCCAGGACCTCCCGGTCGGAGAGCGGAGGACAATCCAGCCCCGAGCCTTCCCAGGACGGGATGGAGGCGAGCCAGTCGCGAAAGTCCCCGTCGCGGGGAACGCACAACCCGGTCCCGTCGTAGCGGAACTCCCGCAGCGACAGCAGGGACAGCAACTGGGGGAGTGCGCCGGTCAGGCCGGGGTTGTCGCCGATGCGCAGTGACGTCATGCCGACCAGTTGAGCAAGCGACATCGGGACGCTGCCCACCAGCCCGTTGCCTGACAGATCGAGCGTCGTGACGCGCCCGAGGGAGTCGACCTCCACCCCATGCCAACCGGCCAGGGCACCGTCTTCCAGCCAGCCTTCGGAGCTATTCCAGTCCGGCCCTCCGGTGGCCTCGTACAGCGACTCCAGCACCTCCCGGTCCTCTTCGTCGCAAAGCGGGCCCACGTAGACCTCGAGCTGTGCGAGCCAGGGGGCAAAATCCGCCGAGCCGGGGGCACACAGCGTCTCATTGCCGATGAAATGCAGAATGCGAAGGCGAGCAAGGTCCGGGAAACTGGACGGCAACGGCCCCTCGAACGCGTTCCGATCGATGCCGAGCCGGATCAGGTTGTGCAGGCTGCCGAGTTCCGCCGGGATCGGTCCGGAAAGATCGTTACGGCGGACGCGAAAGTCCTCCAGGTTGGCCAAAGCGCCCAGCTCGGGCGGAATCCGGCCCGTATCACCGTTGACGCCCAGGTTCAATTCCCTGAGGGCATGCAACTGCCCCAGCTCGGGAGGAATCGGCCCTGCCAGCTGGTTCCGCTCGAGGTCCAGGATCGCCAGGTGCGACAGGCCGGTCACCTCCGGGGGAATCGCGCCGACCAGGTTGTTCGCGTTGAGGTCCAGACCGGTGACGCGACCGTTCGGACCCGTGGTCACTCCGTGCCACCCGGCGACCGGCCGATCCGAGAGCCAGCCGTCGCTCGCCGTCCAACCCGGACCTCCCGTGGCTTCGTAGAACGCCACGAGGACGGGCCGGTCCGGGTGAAGCACCGTGAGTTCCGACGCCCCCTGCTCGGCTCCCGAAGTAGCGGTGATCGTCACCGCGCCTCCGGCGACGCCACGCACCAGGCCCGACTCGTCCACCGTCGCAACCGATACGTCGCTGGACGACCAGCTGAACCGGCTCCCCGCCACCGCATGGCCGTTCGCGTCCTCGGCCGTCGCCGAGAGGCGTAGGGAATCGCCGACCAGCACGGTATCGATGGAGGGCGACAGGTCTACGGCGATTGCCAACTGGGACACCGTCACCGCCGCGCTCGCCGACACCGTTCCCGCGGTTGCGGTGACCGTGGCCGTCCCGTTGCCCGCCGCGTTGACGAGCCCGGTCCCGTCCACCGCAGCCACTCCCGTGTTGCTGCTCGTCCAGGTCACCGTGGCTCCCGTGATCGGCTGGCCGTTCTGGTCGCGCACCGCGGCGCGCAGCTGCACGGTCGCATCCAGCGCGGCCAACTCGACCGTGGGCGGGGTCACCGTGATCGCGGCCGGACGGGCGGGGGGCTCGGGAGGGGATGGCTCGGTGGTGTCGCCGCCGCAGCCCGCGGCCCAGGCACACACCACCAGAGCGATCGACCCCGGAACAACCGCCCCGAAGCGCCTCAACGCTACCTCCTGACCCGGAATACCAGCTCTCGAGCACCTGGCTTGTCTGCCACCGCGACTCCACATGCACGACGCAGAGCAGTACGCCGCCCCAGGTGTGATGCGGAAACTATCCACGGACACCTCAGCGGCGCCATTCCGCAGCGTCGGGGATCCCCCGAGTCAACAGCACCACAAAGCGGGGGTTGCCCGCTACAGTACAGCTGCATCAATGGTGTCGAGCGCGAATCCGCCGGGGTGTCCGAGTTATGATACACTGGGCGGGGCCATCCACCCCTGTCAAGCAGTTCCACCCGCCCAGTCGAGCCGCCTCCCGGATCGCACCGCCTTCGTGCCCTTTCTCAGCGCGTACGCCTCGTACCCCACCGCCTGCAGCAGATTCGCGAACTGTCCCGACTGCACGCCGTTGTCGCAGAAGAGCACGTATCGGGCGTCCCTGTCGAGTGTGGCGGCGAGGTCGGGGAAGTCGCGGGGAAGGACGCGCCGGGCGCGGGGGTGCCGCCAGCCGTCGTCCTGTTGCGGGGGCCGGCAGTCGATCAGGCGGGCGCCGTCGGGAGGCGCATCGACCCAGAGGTAGTCCCGGCGCAGGTCGTCGTCGGCCAGGCCGCGCAGATGCAGCACCCTGCGGGCGTCCACCGCGCGGCCGACCAGGGCGGGGTCGAGCGGCGCTTCCTCGCGGTCCACTGCCAGGACCTTCGCGGCCGTGACCGGTTTGCCCTCCAGTATCGCGCAGTACTCCTTCACCCGCGCGGATAGGGCCGCAGTCCCGATCCGCTGCGCGATGCGGATGATCTCCTCCTTGTCGAAGCCGACGAGGGGGCGCAGCACCGGGCGTTCCGCGACCGATTCGATCGCGCGCAGGTTGCGCAGCGTCTGGGAGGACACCTGGCCGAGCGACTCGCCGGTGACGACGGCGTCGGCCCCGATCTGGGCGGCCACGCGCTGCGCGGCGCGGTACATCAGGCGCTTGAGCACGACCTGCCAGTAGCGCGGGGTCACGCGGTCCTGCAACTCCTTCACCGCCTGGCCGAAGTCCACGACGTGCATGCGCGGCCGGTCCCCGTAGCTCCAGCGATCGGCCAGCACGCGGGTCACCTCGATCACGGAACGCTCGAACGCCGGTCCGGCCAGGTTGCAGAAGACGTAGTCGAGGGCGACGCCACGCTTGAGCAGCAGCCACGCCGCGACCGCCGAGTCGAAACCGCCCGAGATCAGGCAGACCGCCCTCCCCTGCACGCCGAGGGGAAGGCCGCCGGGCCCCTCGGACCTGCCGCTGAAGAGCACGGCGCGCTGGTCGCGCACCTCGACGGAAACGGTGATCTCCGGCGTGGTGAGATCGACGGTGCCGTAGGGGTTGAGGGCGGCGCCCAGGTCGACGCAGATGTCCCTCGAAGAGAAGGGGTGGCGCCCGATCCGGCGGGCGGAAACCGCGTAACGGCGGCCGCGAACCGCGCCCCTGTAGAGGTCGTGACCCACACGGACGATCTCGTCGAGGTCGGCGTCGATCTCGGCGTCGACGCGGGAGAAGGAACTGAGGCCGAAGACGCGGGCTGCGGCCCGCATGGCATGGTCGGCATTGCTCGTCGCCCGGTCGCCCGTGGCCCGGTCGCCCGTGGCCCGGTCCGCGGTGTCTTGTGTCTGCGCCAGGCTGTCCAGGGCGTTCTTGACAGATAGTGTGACAAATAACCGGCTCCATCTGTCACGAACCTCCCCACGAACACCTGCCGAGCGAAGTGCGTCCTCCAGGTTCGCTCCCAAACGCTTCTGGAAGCGACGGCGAGTCCGATTCGACTTGCTGGCCACTTCGGCGGCAAGGCGCACGATGTAGCGGTCGGCGGCGGGTCCGGCGGATCCGTTCATGCCCTCGCTCCCGGGACTAGTTCCAGGACAGCCCGCGCAGCTGCTCCACGTCGAGATTGCCGCCACTCAGCACGCACACGGTCTTCGTGCCGCGCGGCGCAACGACCAGCCCCTGAAGCAGCGCCCCCACCGGAGACGCGGCGGCACCCTCGGTGACCATCTTGGTCCTGGTCATCAGCCACAGCACGGCGTCGAAGATCTGTTCGTCGGGAAGCGTGACGATCTCGTCGACGAAGCGCGAGACGACCGAGCAGGTGTTGTCCCCCACCCGCAGAACCCGCAGCCCGTCGATGATGCAGCCCATCTCATCGAGGACGATGCACTCGCCCGCCTCGACGCTGCGCTTCATGGCAGGCGCGCCGGAGGACTCGACGCCGATCACGCGGACCCCCGGATTGATCGACTTCACGGCCATCGAGATACCGGAGATGAGCCCGCCGCCCCCGATCGGCACGACTACCGTCTCCACCTCGGGGAACTGCTCCATGATCTCGAGCCCGACGCTCCCCTGTCCCGCGATCAGATCCGGATCGTCGAACGGGTGGATGTAGGTGAAGCCCTCCGACTCGACGAGTTCGAGCGCCTTCTCGTTGGCCTCGTCCCAGATGCTGCCGTGCAGGACCACGCGCGCGCCATACCCCTCGGTGGCGGCGACCTTGGCGCGGGTCGCATTCACCGCCATCACGACCACGGCGCGCACCCCGTAGTGCCGCGCCGCGATCGCCACGCCCTGCGCGTGATTGCCCGCCGACGAGCAGATCACCCCGCGGGCGCGTTCCATCTCGGTCAGCCTGGCGATCTTGTTGAGCGGGCCGCGCACCTTGTACGAGCCGCCACGCTGGAAGAGCTCGGCCTTGAGGCGCACGTCCAGGCCGCACGCGCTGCTCAGGGAGCGGCTGGTCAGCATCGGCGTGCGGTAGACGTGCGGGGCGATGTTGCGGTACGCCGCCTCGAAGTCGGCCCGCGTGAGGGTGAGGCCCGGGATCCCGGGACGCGCAGATGTGGAGGATTGCGACATGGCGGCGCCCCCCTCCGCGCCATCCACACGCGCTCCGCGCCCACTCACGAGCTGATCCCCGGCAGCCGCACCGCACCCCCCAGCCACCCCCGCACATCGTGGGGGCGGTACGGGGCTTCCAGTTCCGCGCACTCCTCGTCGCTCAGGACCAGGTCCACCGAGGCGGCGGCCGCGTCCATCTGCCCGACCTTCGTGAAGCCCACGACCGGGGCGACCACCGCCGGCCGCGAGAGCAGCCATGCCAGCGCCACCTGCACGGGTTCG
Organism: Gemmatimonadota bacterium; assembly: GCA_022826005.1. Classification (GTDB taxonomy): domain Bacteria; phylum Gemmatimonadota; class Gemmatimonadetes; order Longimicrobiales; family Gaopeijiaceae; genus Bin94. The sequence goes on from JAJDVT010000121.1 coordinate 156,324, forward strand.
ACCCCCCGCCGCCGCGCCACCCGCAAGGTCGCGTCGACCACGTCCCAGTCGGAGTCGTGGTCGTAGAGCTCGTCGGTGAGCGTGTCGGTTTCGTCCCGAGCCGCAGGGGCGTCCTCACCCACACCCGCGCTCCCGCCGCCCGCGCCCCCCTGCCCCCCCCGCGACCGCTTCCCCGTCAGCATCCCGCGCGCCAGCGGCGACCACGGAATTGCGCCGATCCCCTGGTCCACGCACAGCGGCATCATCTCCCGCTCCTCCTCGCGGTACACGAGGTTGTAGTGGTTCTGCATCGAGATGAAGCGCGCCCAGCCGCCCTGCTCCGACACCGAGAGCATCTTCATCAGTTCCCACGCGAACATGGAGCTGGCCCCGACGTACAGGACCTTGCCGTCCCGCACCAGGCGGTCCAGCGCGGCCAGCGTCTCCTCGACCGGCGTGGTGGCGTCGGCACGGTGGATCTGGTAGAGGTCGATCCGCTCAAGCCCGAGCCGCTTGAGCGACGCCTCGCAGGACTGCACGATGTGCTTCGCCGACAGCCCGCCCCGGTTCGGTCCCGTCCCCATCCGCATCCGGACCTTGGTGGCAACCACCGCCTCGTCGCGGTTCGCGTACTCCCTCACCGCCTTGCCCGTGATCTCCTCGCTCACTCCCAGCGAGTACACGTCGGCGGTGTCGAAGAAGTTGATGCCGAGTTCGACGGCGCGCCGGAAGAACGGCATCGCCTCGTCCTCTTCGAGGATCCAGGGGCGCCACTGGCGGCTGCCGAAGCTCATGCAGCCGAGGGCGATTCTTGAAACGACGAGTCCGCTGTTTCCCAGAAGGGAGTATTGCACTGGGGTGACTCCGGGGGCGCAGGATGGATGTGAGGTGGGGCTGGCGGCCGGGCGAGCCGCCGCAAGTCCACTATATCGCGAAAGCCGGGTGGCGGCACACCTCTCAGAACAGCCGCGCGTCCCAGGTCACGGGCCCTTCCCCCGCTACGCGCACCGCGCGAAAGTCCGGGTGGCTGGGATTCAGGACCACGTTGCGCCCCCAGGGACGCCTGCCATCCCCCTGCCGGTCCCCGCCCACAGCGATATCATATCCGTGACGAATCTCCCGACCCGAAAGGCAGGCGACAGCCCCATGACCCCCCTCCCCCCCTCCCCACCCCTGCGCGGCCCGCTCCTCGCGCTCGCCGCCGCCACCCTCCTCCTCCCCACCCTCCTCCTCCCCACCCCCGCCTCCACCCAGGACCGCCCCCTCGTCACCCCCGACGACTACGGCCGCTGGGAGAGCCTCGGATTCGGCACGCTGTCCCCCGACGGGACGTGGTTCGCCTACACGGTCAGCCGCGTGGACGAATCGTCGGAGCTGCGCCTGCGGAAGCTGGACGAGGACTCGACGCGGGTCTTCGAGTGGGGTTCGGGTGCGCAGTTCTCCCCCGACGGCCGCTGGTTCATGTGGACGGCCGGTGTGTCGCCCGAGGAGCGGGAGCGGCTCGCACGCGCGGAGGAACCGGTGCGCAGCAAGACCGTGCTGATGGATCTGCGTACCGGTGAGACGCAGGAGTTCGAGGGCGTCTCCTCGCGCAGCCTCGACCCGACGGGGCGATTCCTGGCGCTGCGCGGGACCGCGCCCCGCGAGCCGCGCGGCAAGGGCGCCGACCTGCGCGTCGTCACCCTCGCGGACGGCGCGACGACCGCATTCGCCAACGTCTCCGCGATGACCTGGAGTCCGAACGGCTCCCTGCTGGCGATGGTGATCGCCACCGGCGGCGACCTGGGCAACGGCGTGCAGCTCTACGACGCCGTGGCCGGCACGGTCCGCTCGGCGGACGCCTCGGGATCGCGCTACCAGAGCCTCCGCTGGCGCGCCGACTCCAACGACCTGGCCGTGCTCCGCTCCCGGGAAGACGCGTCGGCCGAGGAGACCGCCTGGGATGTGCTGGCCTGGCGGGGTGTGGACCGCGGTGGCGCCACGATGGTCCTGGACGGATCGACCTCCGGAGTCCCGGACACACTGGATGTGGGGGGGCGCGGCCCGGCCTGGTCCGAGGACGGCACGATGATCTCGTTCGGGCTGCAGGCGGATGAGGACGAGGACGCGGAGGAGGAGGGGGCTGAGGAGGGCGAGGAAGAGGGTGAAGGCGAAGAAGAGGGCGAGGGCGAGGAAGAGGACGAGGCCCCCACGGCCCCGGAAGAGGAGCCCGACCTGCCCGGCGTGCAGATCTGGCACACGAAGGATGTCGATCTCTTCCCGGCCCAGGGCCGCTTCGGGGGCGGCAACCGCACGCTCCTCGCAATCTGGCGCCTTGACGAAGGCCGGGTGAGCGTCGTCGGCTCCGACTTCGAGAGGAATTCCCAGCTTCTCCGAGGATGGGAGACCGCGCTGGAGGAGACCGACGAACCCTATCCCTGGGGCGCGATGTTCGGCCGGCCCTACCGGGACGTATGGGCCGTGGACACGCGGTCCGGCGAGCGGCGCCGGATCTTCACCCGGGTTCGCTACGAGTGGGCCAGCACGGGGGGCGGCTGGATGGTCCGCTGGGACGGTTCAGCCTACCACACCCTGAATCTCCGCACCGGCGAGGAGTACGACCTGACCTCCTCGGTGGACGCCGAGTTCGGCAACGTCGAGTACGACACGCCGACCGACGTGACTCCGCCGGTGGGGTTCGGCCCGGCCGGCTGGCTGGAGGACGACGCGGCGCTGCTCCTCTACGACAAGTACGACATCTGGCGCATCGAGCCCGACGGCTCGAACCCCACCCGGCTCACCCGCGGGGCCGAGACCGGCATCGCCTACCGCATGACCGGCCTCATCCCGGACGACGACGACGACGAACCCGGCATCGATCCGCGTTCCCGCCCCTACCTGTCCCTCTACAACGAGAAGACCGAAGAGCGCGGCTACGCCCGCTTCACCCGCGGCTGGAACACTGCCGAGACGCTCATCCTGGAGCACGCTTCCGTCGGCGGCCTGACCCGCGCGGACAGCGCCGACGTGATGGTCTACCGGGTCATGGCCTTCGACGACCCGCCCGACTACTTCCTCGCCGGACCCGATCTCTCCGATCCGGTGCAGGTCACCGAGATCAACCCCTTCATCGACGAGGTGGCGTGGGGGCGGGCCGAGCTGGTCGACTTCGTCAGCGAGGCGGGGCGCGACCTGCAGTTCGTGCTGCTCTATCCGGCCGCCTACGAGCCCGGAACAGCGGTCCCGACCATCGTCTATACCTATGAGATGCTGTCGCCCCAGATGCACTCGTTCCGGGTCCCCAGGGAGACCGACTACTACAGCTACACGGCCTGGAACCAGCATGGGTACGCGGTCCTGCTGCCGGATATCGTCTACCGGGCGCGCGATCCGGGGGTGAGCGCGATCGAGTCCGTGCGCGCGGCAGTCGCCAAGGCCGTCGAGATGGGGGTCACCGACCCGGACGCGGTCGGGCTGATCGGGCACTCGTGGGGCGGCTACCAGGCCACCTACCTGCCGACCCGCACCGACATCTTCGCGGCCTCGGTGGCGGGCGCGCCCCTTACCAATTTCGTGAGCTTCATGGGCCAGATCCACTGGAGCGGCGGCATCGCCGAAGTGAGCCACTGGGAGACCGGCCAGGGCCGCATGGAGGTTCCCTTCTGGGAGGACCCCGAGGCGCACCGGCGCAACTCCCCGATCCACGAGGTCCACAACATGGAGACTCCGCTGCTCATGGCCTTCGGCGACGACGACGGCACGGTGGACTTCGACCAGGGCACCGAGTTCTACAACTTCGCGCGGCGGGCGGGTAAGCAGATGGTGCTGCTCGTCTACGAGGGCGAGGGCCACGGCTTCGGCCAGGAGGCGAACCAGAAGGACTACCATCGCCGCATCCTGGAGTGGTTCGGGCACTACCTGAAGGGCGAAGCGGCGCCGAAGTGGATCACCGATGGCATTGCACGCGAGGACCTGGAGGAGGAGAAGAAGCGGGTGGCGGCCGGCAAGCGGTAGGGGAACCGCCCGGGCTCACGTCAGCGCGTTCCTCCGGTGGGCCGGCAGCGAGGCCACGACAACCTGCTCCGTGTGGTCGTCCCAGAAGTAGTAGATGCGCAGGCAGCGCCGCGGATCACGGGTGTTCGCGCCCCGCTTGATGTGCCAGTCCACCTTGTGGCGGCGGCCGTCCCAGGTGCACTCGAAGGCGTCTCCCCCGCACGGGAGATTGAACACGCCGTCGTCAATGTCGTCGATCCGCCCGTGCAGATCCGGGTCTCCGCCCTGGATGCGTCCGTCGCGGTACTCGTTGCCGAGCCAGTTCAGGCACTGGGCCGCGAGTCCGACGTCAAGGAACTCGGCGCCGCTCAGCTCCCGCCGCGCCGACCCGGTCAGCGAAACCCGGTCCGCAAGACTATCGTCGCACCAGGCAGCCACTTCGCTCCAGGCGGTCGGGAACGGCACTGCGGCGTCCGGGTCGCCCCCGAGCGACCGCACCAGACCGGCGAGCTGCTCCGCTCGCCGGCGCAGCTCGTCGCGCTCCTTCTCGGCGACATCCGCCCTCTGCCGGGCCTGCTGGTAGCGGTTGCCCCTGGTTCGCGCCTTGTCCCGCGCCTGCCTCAGCTTGCGCTGCAGCAGCGGCATCTCCTCGACTGCGCCCGCACCCGTTGCCGCCGCGGCCTGGTCCCGCACCAGGGCCGCACCCGCCCTGCCGGCGGCGCCTCCATCCGCCGTGCCCCCCGGGCGACCGGCACCGCGCCCCCAGTCGCCCGTAGCCGATACCGCGGGAGCGCCCCAGATAGACTTGCGGAAGAACGAAACGAGCCTCGCCGGGCCGCGGGCAGCCCCCGCCGCCTCCCTCGAGATTGCGTCAAAGCCGAGCGTCCTGCGATCGCCATCTCCGAGCCGCACCCGTTCCTCGCCGGCCAGCCGCTGAAACATCCTCGTCGTCGTGCCGATCCCACGATCGTCCGTGAGGCGGTTCCAGAGGACCAGAGGATGAAGAGTCCGGTCCGTTCGATCGTTGAAGCCGGGCCGGTAGAACCGCCACGCGCCCAGAAACACGGAGAGCGGCTTGCCCACCGTATCGCTCAGGCGGAAGGTCATCGCCGGCGGCAACACCCACACGACGGCCAGGCCCGCCAGCGACCGTGCCAGGTCGCTCCACTGCCTTTCCAGCATCTCCACGTCCGGTTCCTCCGGCGGGACCGAGACCACCGCGAAAGGCATGGCGCGACGCGGATCGACCAGCATCTGCACGAAGCTGCTCATGGCCTCATCGGTGTCGAGGACGATGGGGTCGCGGGCCAATCTCCTTTCGCCCTGTAGAAGGGGCACCCGCCCCGCGATCTCCGCCAGCAGTTCCGCCGGGTACTCCGCGACCGCATCGCCGGGCACCACGGAACGGTCGTGCACCTCGATTCCGATCACGGACGAGCGGCCCGGGACGGTAGCCACGGATATCGCGCTGACCACCTGCCTGCCCGGTCCGGAACTCCGTTCGATCTGCAGCCCCCACAGATCCCTCCCGGAGCCTCGAACCCTTACCCCCCTGCAAGACGCGTCCACTTCGCGATGCGAGAACGAGCGGCCACCAAGGGCCTTGCGCGGCAGCCGATCTTCGAAACCCTCCTGCGCCCACTCGAGCACTATCGCGCGACACTGCTGCTCCGCGGATGATTCCGCGTGGGGCGCCACGTGCGCCTCGACCCAAAGTCTCTCGGTGCCGGGGACCGGTGTCGGCGCGCGTGACCCGGCAGTCCGGCGCCGTCCGTGGTCGATCTGCGCCAAGTCCTCAAATGACTTGTACCTTTGTGTAGGCATTATTCTCCTCCGACAAAACCTGCTGCCAACCTATCGGAGTCAATTTCGGAAGTCACGCCCGGCGCGCAAGAGCGGACGGGAGGATCACTTCCCGTCGGTCTGCGCCAGGACCCAGCCGCTGATGATTCGATGAAGCTCCCCGACTCCGTCGGTGAGCGCCGCCGGACCCGGCTGCAGGATCAGCGCCGACTTGATCTCGTGGAGATGGCCGCCGGCGACGGCCGGGATGCGCGACCAGCCATCGCGCTCCACCACCCGTTCGGGGCGGAACTTGCGCCCGCACCACGATCCGATGATCACGTCCGGGGCGCGGCGCACCACCTCGTCCGGGTCGGCGACGATCCTCTCCTTCGCCAGCGACCCGGCGCGCAACTCGGGGAAGCAGTCGTCGCCCCCGGCGAGTTCGATCAGCTCCGACACCCAGCGGATCCCCGAGATGAGGGGGTCGTACCACTCCTCGAAGTAGACCCGCGGCCGGCGCGGGAGTTCGGCGGCGCGGCTGCGGATCCGGTCCAGTCCCTCCTGCAGCTCGCGGGCGAGCCGCTCCCCCTTTTCCGGGCATCCGACCATCCCCGCGATCACCTTCACGGTGCGCAGGATCTCGGCCACCGAGCGGTGATTGAAGATGTGGACCTCCACGCCGTGCCGGATCAGTTCGGCGGCGATGTCGGCCTGTATGTCGGAGAAGCCGAAGACCAGATCCGGGCGCAACTCCAGGATGCGGTCGATCTTCGCGCTGGTGAAGGCCGAGACCTTCGGCTTCTCCCTGCGGGCGCGGGGCGGGCGCACGGTGAACCCAGAGATGCCGACGATGCGCCGGTCCTCCTCCAGGCGGTAGAGGATTTCGGTCGGCTCCTCGGTGAGGCAGACGATGCGGTGGTACACCCGCCGCCTACTGCGACACCGGCGTGAGCCCGCCCGAAGTCCGCAGGATGAACCCGTCGAGGACCTCCTTCCACTGCGGCAGCAGCGCCTGCTCCACGTACATCATGTGCCCCGCGGCGAAGTCCGCCCGCTCGATGTTGTCGCGCAGCTCCGGCGGCAGCCCCATCCGGTCCATCGTCCAGACGGCGGCGAAGTAGGGGGTCGCGAGGTCGTAGATGCCGTTGATGAGCAGGACCTCCAGCGCCGGGTTGCGCTTCATGGCTGTGGCGAGGTCGACGGCGACGTTGGGGGTGCCGCCGCCGCGCACGAAGGCGCCCCCACCGCCCAGCCGGCCCCAGTTCCAGTCGCGGGTGCCGCCGCTGGGGACGTACTCACGGTCGCCGTCGTAGCCGAGTTCGCCGCGGAGGTAGCTGTTGAAGGCGGAGGTGTAGGCGGAGCTGATCGCGGTGGACTGGGGGTCGTGGGAGGGGCGGGCGCCGAGGACATCGCCCGCGGGGCCGGTGAAGCGCGCGTCCAGGCGGCCGACGACGCGGCCCTCGTCGCGCAACAACTCCGCCTCGAAGGCCGGGGCGGTGACGCGCAGGTCGCTCTTGTCGATGAAGTCGCGGCTGAGCCCCGTGTAGCGGTGCATCCGGTCGATAACGCGGGCACGGGTGTCCGCGTCGAGGGTGCTGCCCGCGAGAAGCGCGGTGGCGTACTCGGTGAGCGACCACTCCTCCACCTCGGCCATGAAGGCCTCCAGGTCGGGCGGATTCGGGCCCGGCAGCGCGTCCAGGTAGCGGGCGGTGATCGCGTACGACGGCAGGTTGACGATGTAGGGCAGGTCGTCGCCGGGCGCGAACTGGATCGTATTGAACTGGAGCACCGCCGAGACGAGCACGATCCCGTTCAGGTCGATGTTGGCGCCCTGCAGGTGGCGCGCCAGCACCGCCGAGCGGGTGGTCCCGTAGCTCTCGCCAAGGAGGTAGCGAGGCGAGTTCCAGCGGTCGTATTCGCTCAGGAAGCGACGGATGAACTGCGTCAGCGAGCGCGCGTCCTCGTCGATGCCCCAATAGTCGGATCCGGGCGTCTCACCGAGGGTGTGGCTGAACCCGGTGCCGATCGGGTCGACCATCACGATGTCCGCGATGTCCAGGATCGTGTACGCATTGTCCTCCAGCGGGTAGGGAGGCGCACCCTGCGGGCCGACTTCGGGCGTGACCACCCGCCGCGGCCCCATGATCCCCATGTGCAGCCAGAAGGACGCCGAACCCGGGCCGCCGTTGTAGGAGAAGACGATGGGGCGCTCGGGGGACGGCGCCCCGTTGGTGCGGAAGTAGGCCGTGTACCAGAGTTCGGCGGCGGGCTCGCCGTCGTCGCTGGTGAGGGTGGCGCCGGTGACGATGGCGTCGTACTCCACGGTTTCGCCGCCGACCACGATCGAGTGGCTGGTCTGCCAGCGGGCGGGGGTGGGGTCGCCAGCGGACTCCTGGGCGTGGAGCGGTGCCGCGGCGCTGATCGCCAACACCGGCGCGGCGGTTGCGCCAGCGACGGTGACGCCAGCAGCGATGGCGCCAGCAGCAGAAGCGACTGCCGCAGCTCTGGTGAAGAATTGCCTGGGCTGAAACGTATTCATTAGGATACCCTTGAGTCCGGTGTTTGCGGTGCATTGCGAGCGGCTAATGTGGCGGGGTTGCCCGCCATGTCGCCAGAACGGGAGGTGACCAGGTGCTTGAATGGATGAAACCCGCCGTCTGGCTGATCAGTGTCGTGTACGCGGTGATCGGCTCGCCCCTTGCGCCAACTCTCCTTGCCTCGATGTCACGCGACCGCCGGGCCGCCCTTTCGAACTTCCTGAGGCGGGTCCATCTGCTGATGGCCGACCGGCGCTTCCATATCCCGTACCGGTCGAGCGGGAACGATCCGTGGCCCGCCGGCGGAGCGAGTCCCTCAGATTGAGCGCCAGCGACACGGCAAACGCGCCGATCCCCGACCCGATCACCAGCACGTCCACCACACCCGAGTCCCAGTCGGCACCCGTCAGGCTGTCCAGGTAGTACTTCACCCAGGAAGCCGGCAGCCCCGTTTCGCCCAGCGCCCGCTTCACGTCCCAGTGCCAGTCGGTCAGGGGGCAGTACCCCCATCCGTAGACCACCCCGAGCCCGAACCAGGAGAGGAGCGTCGCGGTGATGGCAACGAAGTGGAGGCGACGGGTCCTCCGCCACGCCCAGCCGGAAAGGTTGAATCCGATCAGCAGGACGTGGAAGGCGACGAAGGACACGTCGATGATGCGATACACCGCCTGATCGGTCATATTGTGACCTGGGGCCGGATCGTTGGAAGGGTAGAGTGGCGGTAAACTCGCAGTTTCGGGCTGGAATCGCGATGGACATGCTGACGGCTTTGGTCGTGGACGGGCTGGGGGGCTCGGTTGTGACCGTGTTGGCGAAGGCCGTCGGTCTTGTCGCCGGCCGCCGCCGGGCCAGGGTCCAGGCTCTTCTCGAACGGTTCGGCAGGCTGAGTTCCGACCTTCGCACACTGGCGTTGCTCGCGCTGGTCTTCGCGGCTGCGGCCGGCGCGGGCGTCGCGCGTGGCTTCGGCCCGGCGTTCGTTGCGCTCGGACTGCTGGTCATCCTGCTGATCGCGATCCTTCTGCTCAGCGGACTATGCCGCCTCGTCGCGGAGCGGATGCAGGAGGACGGCCGGGAGCCGGACGAGTAAGGTTGACTCGCCGGCGGGCCCGGTGACCAGGTCCGGATGGCACTTCACCCAGGACGCCGGCAGCCCCGTGCCGTCTCGCTCCCTGAACCGGTTCCGGCTATGCTAGTGGACCCTCGCCGCGCGCGCCAACGCGGGCCCGGCCGATCACCGGTCGCACACCGAAGGCACAAATGGGAACAATCGAGCGAAAGGGCAACTCGATTCTGGTCGCGGACGGGGTCTTCCCGGACGACCTGCCCAGGCTCTGCGCGGCGCTCCATCGGGCGATAGGTCGTGAAGAAGACTTGCAGATCGGTTTGGACTTTTCCGAATGTACAGCCCTCTTTCAGTCCACAATGCTTCCGGTGATCCCACTCGTCGTGCGGTACCGCGAGATGCAGCGGATCACATTCGTTCTGAGGCCACCGGTGGACAGGGACCTGGGAAGGCTGTTCCTGAACACCAATTGGGCCCACCACATCGATCCGGGGAACCACCCACCGAATCGACACTCCCAGGGCCACATGCCCGCCCTCCGATTCCACGGAGACGGCGAAGACGGCCAGGAGGCAATCCTGGAGAGAGTCCTGGAGTTGATTCTCGGCACGCTGGACACGAGCCGCGACATGCTGAAAGCGGTTGAGTGGTCGCTCGGCGAGATCATGGACAATGTCCCCATGCACGCCGAGTCTCCGGTTGGAGGATTCGTTCAGGCCACCGCCTACACGGGATCGAATTCGGTGGAGTTCGTTGTCGCCGACGCGGGGATCGGAATAGCCGCAAGCATGGGGCAGGATGACGATCAGGCGGCGCTGCGGGACGCGATCACCGAAGGCGTGACACGGGACAGGGAACGGAACGCCGGCAATGGTCTCTTCGGCAGCTATCAGGTCGCGGCTCTGTCCGGCGGAGAATTCGAGATCAGGTCGAACCGGGGTGTCCTGCGGCGCGTCGGCGCCGGCGGCCTCAGGACCTGGAGTCCCCCGGCTCCCTACCTGGGGACTTCCGTCCGCTGCAAGATCGGACTCGACGAATCCGGCTTGCTCGAGCGGGCCCTGCGTTTCAGGGGAAAGCCCCACGACCCCCCGCACGATTTCGTGGAACGGGCGTTCGAGAACGACTCGGGCCTGCTGGTCATGAAGATGGCAGACAGGGCGTCCTCGCATTTCGGCTCCCGCAAGGGGGGGCGGCACATTCGCCGGGTAGTCGAAAACCTGCTGCGGGACCACCCTGCCATCGTCTTCGACTTCAAGGGAGTGGGCGTGTTCACAAGCAGCTTTGCCGACGAGGTCTTCGGTCGGTTGTTCGTCTCCATGGGACCACGGGCATTCATGACCCGTATCCGGATGCGAAACGTCGATCCGACCGTTGAGGGCCTGATCGACCGGGCCATTGTGCAGCGCACCCGGCTGGGTAGTCAGGAGACCGATCAGGAGTGACGTTGCCCGGGGCAATGGGAAACTTCGTGCGACGAGGAATACCTGGACGCCGTGGAGCAGCGGGGCGAAGGGCCGCGGGTGGTGTTCCCGGACGATCCGTGGTAAGGTGGCACCCGCGACAACCACCCAGGCCTCCTCCAGTCCCGACCCCGCCATTCCCACTCCCCGCTCGCAGATGACCCTACGCTCCCGGATTCTCGAACTCGAGCGGGCGTCACGGTCCCTCGACCCCGACGCGGCCGAGCGCGACCGGCTCCTGAGCGCGGCGCACGCCTACGCCCGGCAGTACCTCGACAGGCTCCCGGAGACTCCCGCCTACAACCACGACAAGTCGGCCGTCCGTACGCTCCGGGACCACGAGGTCGGCCCCGGCCCCCGGCCGATGGATCAGCTCATCGAGCGGATCGACGAGTCGGTCGTGCGGCCGGGGCTCCTGCCGTCGCACGCGGGTCATCTGGCCTACATCCCCGGCGGCGGGCTCTACGCCTCGTCGCTCGCCGACTACCTGGCCGCGGTGACGAACGAGTACGCCGGCGTGCGCTTCGCCGGGCCCGGGGCGGTCGAAATGGAGGACCTGATCCTCGACTGGATGGCGAGGCTGGTCGGGTTCCCCGGGAGCGCGGATGGCAACCTCGCCTCGGGCGGGTCGATCGCGAGCCTGATCGCGGTTGTTGCGGCGCGTGAGGCGGCGGGCCTTCGCGCCCGCGACTTCGAGCGCGCGGTCGTGTACGCCTCGCCGCACATTCACCAGTGTCTGCACAAGGCGCTGCGCGTGGCGGGAATGGGCGAAACCGTGCGCCGGGACGTCGCGGTGGACCGGGGCCGGCGACTGTGCCCCCGTTCGCTCGCGGAAGCCGTCGCCGCGGACCGCGCGGGGGGGCTCAAACCCTGGCTCGTGCTCGCCTCTGCGGGCACCGCGGATACCGGCGCGATCGATCCGCTCGCGCGAATCGCCGATATCGCCCGCCGCGAGGGCCTCTGGTACCACGTCGACGCCGCCTACGGTGGCTTCTTTGCGATGCTGCCGGAGTGCGGCCCGGCGCTCGCCGGTATGGAGCGTGCGGACTCGGTGGTTCTCGACCCGCACAAGGGGATGTTCCTTCCCTACGGCACGGGCGCGGTGCTGGTCCGGAACCGCGGCGCCCTCCAGGACGCGCACGCCTACTACGCCAGCTACATGCAGGACACGGTCGAGGCCGAGGCCGGAGGACGGTCGCCCGCCGCCGTGTCGCCGGAGCTCACCAAGCACTTCCGCGCGCTGCGCGTATGGCTGCCGCTGCTGCTGCACGGCGAGGAGCCGTTCCGTGCATGTCTGCGCGAGAAGCTCGAGCTCGCGAGGTACTTCCACCGTGAGGTGGGCGCGCTGGGGTTCGAGGTGGGACCGGAGCCGGAGCTCACCGTGGTGACCTACCGGTGGGTGCCGGAGTCGGGCGACGCGAACGCGTTCAACCAGGCGCTGGTGGAGGAAACGCACCGGGACGGGCGGGTCTTCCTGTCGTCCACCACGATCGATGGCCGGTTCGTGCTCAGGATGGCCGCGCTGGCCTTCCGCACGCATCTCGACACGATCGACCTGGCGCTGGAGGTGTTGCGGGGGGCGGTGGAGAGGCTGGAGGCTGAGCCCGAGCGATGGAGACCTGCGGCAACAGCGGTCGACCCCGCCGCGGAGACTGCGGCCCGCACGCCACAGTCCGCCGGTTCCGTGGCCAAAGCCACCGGAGCGCACCGCTGATGGCCGGCCCGAACCCCGCGCTCGCCCGCCAGGACGTCCGCTACGAGCCCGACGAGCGTCCCCCGCTCCCGATGACCGCGGGACTCGGCGTCCAGTACGCGATCATCTGCATCGCAAGCATCATCCTGACGCCGACGGTCATGATCACCGTCGCGGGACGGGGGCGACGCGTACCTGTCGTGGGCGGTGTTTGCGGCACTGATCGTGAGCGGCCTGACCACCGCGATCCAGGCGCGGCGGGTGGGCCGGATCGGGGCCGGCTACATCCTCGTGATGGGGAGCACGAGTGCGTTTCTCGCGGTGAGCGTGTCGGCGATCGAGCAGGGAGGGCCCGGGATGCTGGCGACGCTCATCATCGCCTCCTCCCTCGTGCAGTTCGCGCTCGCCGCCAGGATGGCGCTGCTGCGGCGAATCTTCACCCCCACCGTCGCCGGCACCGTGCTGATGCTGATCCCGGTGACGCTCTCCCCGATGATCCTGCGCAAGCTGGCCGAGGTACCGGAGGGAGCGTCGCCCGCCGCAGCCCCGGTCACCGCGCTGGTCACGCTCCTCGTCACCGTCCTCATCCCGCTGCGCTTCTCCGGCGCCCCGCGCCTCTGGGCTCCGGCCATCGGCATCCTCGCGGGCTGTCTGACCGCCGGCCTGGGCTTCGGCATCTACGACATGAGCACGGTCGCCGAGGCCGCCTGGATCGGCCTGCCGGACATCGCCTATCCCGGAGTCGACCTCGGCTTCCGGCCCGAGTTCTGGGCGCTGTTGCCGTCGTTCATCATGGTGACGCTGGTCGGCGCGATGGACACGCTCGGGGACAGCATCGCGATCCAGCGGGTGTCGTGGCGCAGACCGCGCGCGATCGACTTCAAGTCCATCCAGGGCGCGATCTCCGCCGACGGCGTCGGCAACCTGCTCTCCGGCCTCGCGGGAACGGTCCCCAACACCACCTACGGCATGAGCATCAGCGTCGCCGAGCTTACCGGCGTGGCCTCCCGCGCGGTGGGCGTCTGCGTTGGCATCGTCTTCGTCGCTCTCGCCTTCCTGCCCAAGTTCGTGACGCTGATCATCGCGATCCCGGGCCCCGTGGTCGCCGCCTACTTCGTCATCATCGTGGCGCTGATCTTCGTCTTCGGGATGAAGATCCTGCTGCAGGACGGCCTGGACTACCGCAAGGGACTCGTCGTCGGCGTCGCCTTCTGGATCGGCATCGCCTTCCAGCTCGACTGGATCTACCCGGAATACTGGACGGGCCCCTGGGGCGAACTCCTCGGCAACGGCATGACAGTCGGCGGCTTCGCGGTGATCGGGCTGACCCTGTTCACCGAGCTGACCGGCGGGCGCCGATCACGCCTGAAGACGCGCCTGACGGCGGAGACCTGGCCGGAGGTGGACGCCTTCCTGACGAAGTTCGCCGCCCGCAAGGGATGGGACGAGGCGATGGAGATGCGGCTGCGCGCCGTCGGCGAAGAGACGATGCAGATCCTGACGCGCGCGGAGGCGGATGGCGCGGGCGACACCGGAGCAACCGGCGGGCAAGGTGCGGGCCACCCGGAGGAGGCGAACGGCGGGGAGGGCGCAGGCAACTCCGAGCGGCGCCTCCTGTTGCTGGCGAGCGCTGACGGCAACGCCGCCGACCTGGAGTTCATCGCCACCACCGACCAGGCCAACCTCGAGGACCAGCTGACGATGCTGACCGAGGTGGCCGGGAACGTGCCGGTCGACGCCGAGACCCCGCTGCGGCTGTTGCGGCACTATGCGTCGTCGATCCGGCACCAGCAGTATCACGACATCGATATCCTGACGATTCGGGTGGAGGGCCGGGGGTGAGGAAAGTTCCCTAAGTCGTGCACTGGAAGTCGGCTGAGATCGTGGTCTGTCGGTTGAGGAAGACCCCTACTCGCGTCACAAGTCATCGGTCCTCCGCACTGTGCTTGCGCGAACGCATGAAGACCGGTTTGATGTCTTCACCAGCAAACAGACGGCGGATCTCATTGCAGTGCTTCCCAAAGGTCGCAGTCGAAACGCGGGTGTATGACCAGCCGCTGATTTCGCTGCGCTGGTGACTAACTCGAAGCACCTCCTCCGCCTCCGCCAGGTGCCGGGTGGCGTCGTCTGGACGGTTGCCGAACCACTCTGCCACTGCAAGCGCTTGGAGCTTGTTCGCATCGTCTTCGAGCCAGTCCTTATCGTCTTCTGCATCGTAGTGGGCCAATACGCCTGCAAACGCCTCGGGGTCGACTACCCCGGACTCACCCCACAGTGCCATGGCCAAGTTGAATGCCGTGGGTACAAGTGTGCCAGTCGCCGGTTCCGCTAGCGCCCGTTGCAGGAACTTGGCAGCCTCCGCGCAGTCACCTACCGCAATGCGTGCGAAAGAAAGCTCCCATTGCCAATCCTTCCTTCGGCGGTTTGAACCCTCTTCCGAGGTGAGAGTGTCCTCTAGGATCCTTATCGCAATTCGTCGCTCGCACGCCGAGAGATCCAGTCGTTTGGCCACGAGGGCCCGCGCAGGTGGCGGAAGGTCTGCTATTTTGGGACTGTGTTCGACGTATGCAACACGATCCGCCTCAAGCGTTTCCAGCAGGCCGAGTCCCCGCGACACCAAACTGTACCTGCGACGATCACTTTCGGGTAAGTCCGTCCAAGGATCTTGGAAGAACGACTTGAGCGCCCGCAGCGCGCCATCGGGATCACGCGTGAAATGCCGGGCCTCAGCCAGCCGAAACAGTTGTACGGGGGTCAGAGTGGCAAACTCCGCAATCCGTTCCAGGAGTTCGGCGGCTTCGACAATGGCACCCCGTGAATCGTGCTCGTCAGCCAGTGCGGTCAGCACGTCCGGATCTGCGTCATAGCGGCGCCGGATCCGGTCTAGCCGGTCGAAATGCCCAGGGGCTGCAACTCCATCCCGAGCCTCCCGGAGGTATTCCAGAACACCTTCTCGATCAGCAATATTCAGAGCTCGAATCTGCCGGGTGAGTTCCCGAAATGAACGTGCCAGCTTCGTACGCGGCCGCACAGCCGTGTAGATTGGCTGAGTCAGGAGATCCATGCTCTGGTAGTGTCTGATTTCCTGCAGCCGTCCCGGTGGAATCGCGAGTCTTTTTCGGAAAGTTGCCCGACGCTCTTCCAGTACTCCGTCTTCGTCATCGGCGTCCGGGATCGCCGCCATTGCAAAATGAAGGTCCACCCCTCTCTTCCGACGGGGCGTCGGCTTTTCGCTCCGGATTGCCTCCACAATGGACTCCATCCCCCGCAGACTCTGGTCGTCAGGCCGGAACATCAGAACCACCGCATCAGGGAGATGGCGAGTACATATTCCACCCACATCGGTGAAGCCGGTGCGCGAATCAAGCAGTACGTAGTCGTAACCAACCCCATCCCACTGAGCCCTCAAGTCTTCGAACATCACATATCCGTCGCGCGCCAGATAGAGGTCATTCCAATCGATCTTGTTCAGCCGGGTGCTGTAGCTCTCGTCCAGCACACCGGATGACATCAGTTGAATGGTCCCGTCACATCCTTGCGGCGTTGCGTCTGCGATGTAGTCGTCAGCTCTCGGAACCCGCATGGTCTCGAGGTAGTCTCCAACGTACTCCACTATCCCCGGGCGGTCGCTGCTCTCCCAAGCTGTCGAGGATTCTCCACTCGTCGCCCTCCTCCAACGGTTGGAATGGATGGCGGGAGCTTCCAGGTCGAAGTCCACCACGAGTACGCTGTGGCCCGAATCCGCCAATTCGTACGCCACGTTTAGCAGCGCCAGAGTCCGGCCGACACCGCCCTTGTACGAATAGAACGTGACGACGTACATCAGGCGACGATTCCCAAACCGGGAGTCCAACCCGCGCTACTCTCACGATAGCGCTGCACTTCATGAGAATCCAACGCACCCGAACTCCCCCAAATGGACGAAACCGGACCGGTCGAGATTGTGGACATCGCGAGCCCGCGCAGGCGGTTCATCGTGGCCCCATCCTTCAGCAATCTCAAATATCGGTCGCTGGATGTGTTTTGGATCACCTCACCGCGTTCCCAACGTGCAACGCTCGCTTCTCCGAACCCTGTCAGGCGCGCGAAGGCGGCCCGCGAAAGGCCGTGACGCTTCCGGAGCCCGCGAACCTCGGCCGGAGTGAGTACTCCGAGATGGTGACAGACAACCTCATGCTGCGCGATTTCAGCCACTTCGCCCGTGTACGAAACCTCGCAGCGCGAGCACGTATGAACAGGGAACTCGGCAGTGAGTTCCACCGCGTCCGCCCCAGCGCCATAGATGAACGGATCTCTAACCAACTCCGTCTGGAGCCCGGGGGCTCCACACAATTCGCAGGACTCTGGTCCGGGGTGAAAGCCAAGAACGGTCGGGGAAGAAGCGATTCTAGTCATCGTCGTACTCTGCCTCATGGAAGCTTCGAAGGAGAACCCGGGACCCAAACAGTTGGAGCTTCACGTAGACGGCCACCGATTCGGGGGAAAGACTGGCGCGAAAGACCCAAGCCTTCTCGCCGGGAGGTTGTCGCAACTCGAGTTCCTCGAGCGGGACACCCAAATCCAGAAGTGTCTCGATCACACCCCACATCGTGGCTTTGGTAAGCGGTAGCCCGGTGTCCGGGTGGACTACTTCCCAAGGACGAACCACGGTCGGTCGATGCTTCGAAAACGCTGACTGCCGACGACCAGTTCGGATCAGATCGACCAGCCGCCCTCGTACGTGAGGCTGATTCCCATCTTGGACTGTGTCGGGGCGAGTCCAAATGGGCTTCATTCGGAAAACCGCTCATATGATCGCCGTTTGCTCATCGTAGCTCAGTTCAGGAACCAATTAGTACCCATGAATGTACCGTATGATCCATCTGAAAGGAAGAGCCCCCTCTGGGCCCGGAATGGAGTGGAGTACGATGCACCCCCTCACAGAAACCTCGGCACCCTCCCCCGATACTCCCGGTACGCATCCCCGTACTGCTCCTCCAGCCAAGGCTCCTCCGTCAGCGGGGCGACCGCGAACCAGAGCGACAGCAGAACGTGGGCGATCCACAGGTACGCCGAGTTCGCGATGACGCCCACGCCGATGAAGAACACGATGTCACCCACGTACTGCGGATTCCGCGTGAACCGGTAGGGACCCGAGGACACGAAACCGTCCTTCATCCCTGACGTATTCCTCCAGCCCACCGTCACGATTCCCCACAGCGCGAGCAGGCCACCCAGCAGGGCCAGCGGGACTCCCACGATGAACCGGAGGGGGCTCTCGAAGAGCCAGGAATTCCAGTCGAGGTAGATCAGGGCGGCGCTGAGGGCGATCGACGCGTAGAAGCAGGCCCACGTCAGCAGCCATTGCCAGGAGCGGCGGCCCGGCGGTGGCCAGATCCGCTTCGCGGGGAACGCCACTGACCACACGGCTCCGCCTAGCATGAAGAGGAGGAGGACCGAATCCGCGGCGAAGACGGTGGCCGCCATGTGTCTCATCATGAAGTCCCTTCGCTCCGACCGATCCGCAGGTATCGCGGACGATGGCCGGTTCGACACCCCCTGTCAATTCATGCACACACGTCGGGACTCAACACCAGGAAGGAGCATAGCCGGGCCGGGCCGGGGCACCCTACCGGTTGGGGTTCGGTGCCATCGCCACCAGCAGCACCAGGTCGCCGTCCGAATCGTTGGCGACGCCGTGCGGCTCGTCCGGCTCCGACCACGCCACGGCACCGGCGCCCAGGCGGACACGCCGATCCCCCACCGTGAAACGTCCCTCGCCTTCGATCACATAGTAGAACTTGGTCGCGCCCGCGTGGGTGTGGACGTGCTGGGCCTGGCCGGGCCGAAGGCAGTAGATGTCGCAAAACATCTGGTCGGTCTCGAAGAGGTTCAGCTTCTGCATCTTCTCGGGCGAGAAGTGTCGGTGGCGGTTGGAGTCGGTGAACGCCATGGGTGGCCTGTGGGAATGGGAGTGGTCGCCGTGGGCGGGCCGTGGGCGGATGATAACACTATCTCGTGGCGTGATAACACTTGCCGCCGAGCGGGGTGTCCAGAGTACCGGAGGAAGGTAGCCGCCGTCGACGGGCGGAAAAATGGCGGACGGTGACGGGAGGGAGATGGGAGCCGCGGACAGAAGACGGGGACGGTCCTGCCCAGGCCGGCGGTCTGCTCTCGACAAGTCCCGTGTGGACCCACTTCGATCCCAGGTGCGGCCAGCCCCGCGGGCGCCTATCTTGAATCGAAGTGGCCGGGCCGTGGCAGCGCGGCCGGTCCACCCCCGTTCCACCGGAGTAATCGGAGCAGCCGACATGACGATTCGCCGCACCATCCGTCCCATCCCCCTCGCTCTGGCCGCCCTGGCCCTCCCCTTCTCGGCCGCCGCCTGCGCTCCCGGCGACGACGCCGCCTCGGCCGAGGAAACCGAGGAGGAGCTGATCGCGCGCGCCCAGGGGATCCACGACCGGGTCATCACCCTCGACACGCACGACGACATCAGCACCGCCAACTTCACCGACGAACGCAACTACACGATGGACCTGCCCACCCAGGTCACGCTCCCGAAGATGGCGGCGGGCGGGCTCGACGTGGCCTGGTTCGTCGTCTACACCTCCCAGGGTCTGCTCAACGAGGAGGGATTCGCGACGGCCTACGAGAACGCGGTCGACAAGTTCGACGCGATCCACCGGCTCGTGAACGAGTACGCGCCCGAGCAGATCGAGCTGGCGCTGACCTCCGACGACGTGCGGCGGATCGTGGATTCGGGGAAGATGGTCGCGATGATCGGCGTGGAGAACGCCTATCCGCTCGGCACCGACATCGGGCGCGTCGAGGAGTTCTACAACCGCGGCGCCCGCTACATCTCGCTCGCACACACCGGCCCCAGCCAGCTCTCCGACGCCCACTCGGGCGAACAGGACGGCAACTGGCTGCACAACGGTCTCAGCGAGATGGGGCGCGAGGCGGTCGCCGAGATGAACCGGCTCGGCATCATGATCGACATCTCCCACCCGTCGAAGGAGTCGATCATGCAGACGCTGGAACTGACCCGGGCGCCGATCATGGCGTCGCATTCATCGGCGCGAGCGCTGAGCGACGTGAGCCGCAACCTGGACGACGAGACGCTGCGTGCGATCGCCGGGAACGGCGGGGTCGTGCAGGCGGTGGCGCTCGGCAGCTTCGTCAGCACCGACAAGGCCTCGGCGCGGCGCGAGGTGCTGGCCGAGTCCGAGGCGGAGGTCGCGGCCGAGATGGACTTCGAGATTCTCGGGCGCGGGCAGGTCTTCCGGCTCGGCATGGAGGAGCGCGACGCCTACCGGGAGACGATGGCCGAGGTGCAGCGCGTGGCTCTCGATCGGGCGGAGGCGGCGGGCGTGCCCGGTCGCGTCAACGTCGCGGACTTCGTCGACCACATCGACTACATGGTCAACCTGATCGGCCTCGAGCATGTCGGAATCAGCTCCGACTTCGACGGGGGCGGCGGCGTGGAAGGATGGGACGATGCATCCGAGACCTTCAACGTGACCCTTGAACTGGTGCGGCGCGGATACAGCGAGGAAGAGATCTCCATGCTCTGGAGCGGGAACTTGCTGAGGGTGCTCGACGAGGTGCAGGAGGTGGCAGCGATGATTCAGCGAGAAGAAGGGTAGGAGAACGATGGAACGGTCGAAGAAGATCAAGCGGTTCGGAGCGGGATTCGCGCTGGGGGTACTGGTCGTGCTGGGGGGATGGGCGCTGATGGGCGGTTCGGCGGGCGGGCTGGTCGGCCTGGACAGGCCGGACGCTGCGTCGGCCATCGGCGGCGGAGCAGCCTCCGCAGGCCCCGGCGACATCGCCGCGCGCGCCGCCACCTTCCTCTCCCTGCTGGACGACGAAGCGCGCGCAAAGGCCACCTACGCCCTCTCGGACGAGGAGCGCTTCAACTGGGCCTTCACCCCGGTGTCGCGCAACGGCCTCCCGCTCAAGGACATGACGATGGAGCAACGCGCGGCGGCGCATGGCCTCCTGCAGACGACCATGAGCAGCCAGGGGTACCACAAGGCCAACGCGATCATCGAGTTGGAACGGGTCCTCGGCATCCTCGAGGGCCGGCCCCAGCGGCGCGATCCGGAGGACTACTACGTGGTCATTTTCGGAGATCCCGACGCGGGCGGACCCTGGGGATGGCGCTTCGAGGGCCACCACCTGTCGCTCAACTTCTCGTCTCCGGCGAACGAGCTGATCGTGACCGGGCCCGCCTTCCTGGGCGCGAACCCGGCGACCGTCCCGTCCGGCGAGAAGGCGGGCTGGCGCCCCCTCGGCCGCGAGGAGGACCTGGCGCGCGGACTGCTCTTCATGCTGTCGCCCGAGCAGCGCGAGATGGCGGTGATCGCGGCGGAGGCGCCCCGCGACATCATCACGGGCAACGACCGCGAAGCGCGGCTGGACGCCTTCGAGGGGATCCCGGCATCGCAGCTCACCGACGAGCAGCGCGAGATGCTGATGGGCGTGATCCGGGAGTACGTGGGCAACATGGAGGCCGAGAGCGCGCACGCGTGGATGGCCCGCATCCGCGACGAGATCCCGCCGGGTGATGTGTATTTCGCGTGGGCCGGTTCAGCCGAGCCCGGCGAGGGCCACTACTACCGCGTGCATGCGCCGCAGTTCCTCATCGAGTACGACAACACCCAGGGCAACGCGAACCACGTGCATTCCGTGTGGCGCGACCTGGAGAACGACTTCGGCGGCGACGCGCTGCGGCGGCACTACGAGGGCGGGCACGAGCACAACTGAGGGGGCGACCGACGCCCCATCGGCCGCCCCACCCGGAGCGCGGGCCCGAAAAGCCGGTGGGCCGGACTTCCCGGAAGTTGACACCGATCCGTGATGTAATTACGGTAATTACACACCATTCTCCTCGTGAATGTCATGTTCACATTACATTATGTAAGCTCCACCTGTCAATTCGTCCACATCTGATCGAGGCTTGGCAACCCAATGGGCAAGACAGCGCGAATCACGGGCACCAAGCTGGTCGCAATCGGCAACTCCAAGGGTATCCGAATCCCGAAGGTTGTGCGCGAAAAGTACGGATGGAGCGAGTCGATCGTCCTTGAAGAGACGGAGGACGGTATCCTGCTCCGGCGCGATACGACCCACAAGCTTTCCTGGAAGGAGACCTACCAGGCCATGGCCGACACCGACGAAGACTGGAGCGATCTGGACGTCGCGGTGGCTGACGGCCTTGATTGATGGCCGATTTTCCGCACCGCTACGCCATTCATTTCGCCGACCTCAACCCCACCATCGGTGCCGAGATCCACAAGGTGCGTCCGGTGGTCGTGGTCAGTCAGAACGAGATGAACCGGTTTGCGGGCACGGTCGTCGTTTGCCCGCTCACAACAAGCCTTCACCCCGGGTGGCGAAGCCGCATCCAGATCGAGTGCGCGGGCAGGGACGCGGAAATCGCTGTGGACCAGATCCGCACCATCAGCAAGAAGAGGCTCCGGAACCGAATCGACCGGCTCTCGCCCGCCGTCGCCGCGCAACTCCGCCGACTGATTACGGAGATGTACGGGGGTTAGTGTTAGTCCCGAAGTACCCCAAGGTAATGCCCGTCTCGGCACCGCTTGCCCGCCCGGGTTGACCCTCCCCTACTCCGGCAGCCTCAGCGAAACGTGCAAGTGATCCGCCGTCCCCTTGTGCCGGAGCGAGTGGAAACCCAGCGCCCAGAACGCAAGCTCGATGGCGCGGTTCCGCCACTCGGGACGGCCGGTGGTGCGCAGGTCCAGGGCGTGTACGAAGCCGTCCTCCTGTTCGAAGTGGAGCGACGACTCGTTGGGTGAGAGGCCCATGCGCCGGTAGAAGTCGGGGGTGCGGCCGGCGTCGGTGATCACGGACTCGGGGTCGGCGAGGATCAGGGTGCTCGCGGCCACGCGCAGCAGCGGGTGCAGCGACGCGTATTCGGCCCGCACTTCCTCCGACTTGACGTTGGCACCTCCCACGTAGAGAAGCGAGTAGGCGACGTAGGCGAGGCCAATGGCTGCCGCGCCGCGGGTCAGCAGCCGTTTCAGCCCCTTCCCCGCGCGGAGGCGGCGGCCCATGGCCCATGCATAGAGAGCCAGAAGGAGGACGGTGGCCGCAGCCGAAACCGCCAGCGAGGGCCAGGGTCCGAGTCCCCACTGGTGGTACGCGAAGACTCCGCCCCGGATGAGGAGGATGAAGGGGACGACCGCCAGGAGGAAGGCGAAGGCAACCCGGCGTAAGAGGAGCAGGGGGAGGCGAAACGGTCGAAACCGCCTGGCGCGTCGCCCACTGCCGGAACGTTCGGCCGATGCCGTCGCTGACGAAGCGTCGCCCGAATCGCTGCGGACTCCCCGATAGTCGACCCTCAGGTTGCTCACTCGCTTCTCCCGCTCAATCTGGCGCACCCCCCGTTTCCCCCCGGCCTCCCGTACGCGCCGGTGTTCGCCGGTGTTCCCGAACGAAGTCGTGCGCACCCTCCGGGAGAAGCAGGTTGTCGGCGATCCCCGCGATCTCCTCGGCTTCCTCCCACGCGCGCTCCAGCAGCCACAGCTCGCCCTCCAGCGCACGCCTTTCCTGCTCCTCGTGGAGCGCCATCTCCAGGGCGAGCCGGGTCGGAACGGGCATCTTCCAGATGTAGCCCGGCGATCCGTCGTTCATGTTGAAGTCGTCCGACGACGCAAGATCGGTCACCAGCCGTTCGGGACCGCCCGCGGCCTCGATCAGTTCCACCGCGTCCGCAACGGTCCGCTTCTTCCCACCGGCCTTGTTGACGGCGGGCAGAATGACTCCCGCCACCTGGCGCGCATCCTCACCCTCGAGCCAGATCTGCTCCCCAAGCAACGACGAGTAGTCGCTGACCTGGAGTCGCAGGCTCGCGCCGTCCTCCGCCAGGCGAAGGCGAGCGGTGCTGACGTCCATGCTCCTGACAACGATCGTACGCCGGCCATCCCGCGGGATCTCGACCACCTTGCGCCTTTGCTGCCAGGGAGTCCCGATGAGAAGCATCATCAGGATGCTGCCCGCTACCACCGTGCCCACTACCCAACCTCCGGCCGCGGCTGCTCCCAACCCGGCCGCGGTGTAGAGGCCCACCCGCCTACGCCTCCGCCCGAACTGGTCCCCGTATCGCCACGCGGCGAACTCGGGACGCAACGGCTCGCCGATCCGCACCAGCGTCAGGCCCTCCGGGTGCCGCGCCAACCCGATGTTCTCGGTCGAGACGCGGACCCGCGTGCCCCGGAAGATCCGCTCGCAGTCCTCCACCGCCTCCCAACGCTCCTCCAGCGGCGTGAGATTCCAGCGCTCGCACTTGCGGCACACGACCCAGAGGCGACCGCGTTCGGCGTCGAAGGCGAGGCGCCGCCCGACCGGAAAAGTCTCGATGACCTCGTTGGTGCCGAGGGGTCTCTTGCAGAACATGCAGGTCGTGAACATGGCGAGACTCTGCTACCCCCCTCACCCCCCCACCAGCCCCAACAGCCACGCGCACAACGGCGCCGCATAGAACCCCAGGATGTACCCCGCGACCGCCATCAGCAGCCCGATCGGCGCCATCGCGCGGTGGTACACCCCCGCCACGACCGGCGCCGACGCCGCCCCGCCGATGTTGGCCATGCTCCCGGTTGCGACGAAGAAGAGCGGTGCGCGCACGAGCCGGGCCGCAACGAGCAGGATCGCAACGTGGATCGCGATCCAGACGACCCCCGCGAGCAGGTAGACCGGCGCGTCGAGCACCGCCCTGAGGTCGGCCCTGGCCCCGATCCCGGCGAGGAGCAGGTAGAGGGCCGTGTAGCCGAGGTGGGACGCGCCCTTCTTCTCCAGCTTCCGGAGCGGCGTGAAGGAGAGGATCAGGCCGCCGGTGACCACGATCAGGACCGCCCAGGTCGTGCCGCTGATGATCGCGGGGTCGCCGAGCGCGGGCAGCCCGTTGCTTGCGAACCTGGCGGCCACCGCACCCGCCATCCCCACACCGATCATCATGACGGCGTCGCGCAGGGTGATCGGCTGGCGGTCGCGGCTGATGGCCTCCAGGCGCTCGTTGGTCTCCTCGACCGCGTCGGTCCGCGCCCTGGTGCGCCGGTCCCAGCGGGCCTGCAGCCCCACCATCGCGATCAGCACACCCATCCACCCGTACCCGACCACCGTGTCCACCACGATCACGGGTCCCAGCGCATCGGCGGAAGTCCCCACGCCCTCGGCGACCGCCATCATGTTCGCCGTACCCCCGATCCAGCTCCCCGAGAGCGCCGCGAAGCCCTGCCACGCATCCGCCGGCAGCATGTCGCGGAAGATCAGGAGCGAAATCGGCCCCCCGACGACGATTCCGACGGTCCCCGCCGCGACCATGAAAAGCGCGACCGGGCCGAGCCGCATGACGCTCCGGAGGTCCACCGACACCATGAGCATGAAGATCGCGAAGAGGAGAAGGTAGGACGAGTTCCAGCCGTAGAGTGCTGATTCGCCCGGCGTGATCCCGGCGGTCGTCGTCAGCATCGGGACGAAGTAGACGAAGATGACCGGAGGGACGAACTCGAAGAACCTCTTGAAGCGCGGCAGCTCCGAGACCCAGAAGATCAGGGCAACCAGCGCGGCCAGGAATCCGAAAAGGGCCATCGGGTCGGTGATGAGCGCGGTGTTCGCGGACTCCATGCAGTTCCTCCTGGCGGCTCCGGGCGGGAGCGGCAAGTGAGCGGTTCAGCGGCGTCGGTCGTACGTTGTCATAGTGCGGTTGAACCCTTCGACGGACAAGAATCGGCGTGTACAAGTCGTGTATGTTCTGCCACAAGCCACTCGGCGCAAACGAGGTCATCGAGTCGTTTCCCGTCGGCCGACGCCTGGCGTTCGACAGCGTCCGCGGCCGCCTCTGGGTCGTGTGCCGCAGGTGCGAGCGCTGGAACCTGACGCCGCTGGAGGAGCGCTGGGAGGCGGTCGAGGATTGCGAACGGATCTTTCGGGACACGCGGATCCGGGTGTCGACGGAGAACATCGGGCTGGCACGGCACCCTGAGGGGCTGACGCTGGTGCGTGTGGGCGCGCCGCTGCGGCCCGAGTTCGCGGCGTGGCGCTACGGGGACCAGTTCGGAAAGCGGATGCGGCGGGCAGTTCTCTACGGGGCGGCCGGAATCGCGGCCTTCGGCGGCATCGTGGTCGGTGGGGCCGCCGCCGGTATCCTCAGCGGCGCTGTGCTCAGCCAGAGCGGCAACTTCATCAACCTGTGGATGAACGCGCGGACAATGGTCAAGCTCCGTCCCGACGGCGGAGGAGTCATCAAGCTCAAGCGTCAGGACCTCCTGGGCACTCGCTTGCGCCCGTCGGACGACGAGCAGGGCTTCAAGGTGCAGGTACGCAAGCGGAGCAAGAAGGTCTGGTACGAGGGCACCGAGGCGCGCCGATTCGCCGGCGCGATATTGCCGAAGATGAACTCGATGGGCGGGGGCAAGCAGATGGTGCAGGACGCGGTGGGTCTGATCGAGACCGCGGGCCACCCCGAGCAGTACCTGGCGAGAATCGCGGAGGGGGACCGCTTCAGCGACCGGAAGGGCGTCCCGGGCTACGTGAACAAGATGGAGAAGCCACAGAAGCTCGCGCTCGAGATGGCGCTCCACGAGGAGCAGGAGCGGCGTGCGCTGGAGGGCGAGCTGTGGCTGCTGGAGCGCGCGTGGGAGGAAGCGGAGGAGGTCGCGGAGATCGCCGACAACCTGTTGCTGCCGGAGGGAACGGCGGAGTTTCTTCGCGAGCACGGCCGGAGCCCGGAGCCCGGGGGTGCCGCCAACGCCGAGGGAGAGCGCGGGACCGGTGGAGCGCACCCGGCCGGCTGAGCGGGCCCCTGCCGGCTGAGCGAGCCGCTGCTACCAGCTGTACCCCATCTTCACGTAGTAGAACCCGCCGCTGGACCCGAACGGCGAGTTTGAGCTATACCGGTTCCCCGCCACCATGGCCGCCCTGGGATTCTCCTCCGGGTACTGGTTCAGCGCGTTCTGCGCGCCAACGGTGAGCGTGGTCGAAGCACCGATCGCATAGGACGCCTCCAGGTCGACCAGGAACTCGCCGGGGTAGTCGCGGTCGTCGCGGGAGTCGAACCAGCCGGCGTAGTAGCTGAGCCGGGCGAGGGTGGAGAGAGAGCCGCTCCACGTCCGCCTGCCCGACCCCACCCAGCGGATGCCGGGAAGGGCGTCGCGGAGCTGGCGGATGCGGACCTCGTCCAGCACGTCCGGGTTGTGGCGCGTGACCGCTGTGTGCGTGTAGTTGAACGCCACGTTGAATTCGGTGTCGCCGTCCATCCCCGGCGGGGCGAAGGCCGCCACCACGTCAACGCCTTGGGTGCGGGTGTCGAAGTCGTTCGTGAAGAACCGGAAGTTGGCGAGGTTGCGGGCGCTGGTGATGCCTTCGGCGATCAGGCGGTCGGCCTCGGCGGGGTCCAGTTCGAAGGTCTGGCTCAGCGCGAGGCGGTCCGAGAGGTCGATGCGGAAGTAGTCGGCGGAGAGGGTGAAGGGGTTGGCGTCGACCACCAGACCGAGGCTGGCATTGACCGAAGTCTCGGCGTCGAGCGGCCTACCGCCCTTGATCTCGGCCACTGCGGAAGTCGACGGGATCGTTCCGTTGTTGACGAGTTCGCGGCGGTCGGGAGCGAACTGCGTGGAGACGTTGAAGGCGTTCTGCTGGCCGGGGGTGGGTGCGCGGAAGCCGGTGCTGACGCTCCCCCGCACCGCCAGCGCGCCGGTGAGCCCGTAGCGGGCGGCCAGCTTGCCGTTCGCGGTGGTGCCGAAGTCCTCGAAATCCTCCAGCCGGACCGCTGCGCCGACGGTCCAGCGGTCGTCGCGCGCGCGCATCTCGAGGTCGCCGTAGGCCGCGTAGTTGGCCCGGTGCCAGCCCCCGGCGGCGATGTCGCTGAAGCCCGGGAAACCGTTCGAGCCGGAGCTGAAGCCCTGGGGCGCGAAGGGGCCGATCCGCCAGGCTGCAGTCTCTCCGATGCCGATCTCGAAGTGCTCGTCGCGAAACTCGGCCCCGCCCGCCAGGCTGACCATGTCGCTCAGCGCGTAGCTCAGGTCGGCGTTCACGCCGAGTTCGCGCTGCTGGTAGACGCCGGGCTTGAAGGAGCTGGGGGACTCGGGCCCAAGCGACGCATTGACCGTCTGGTCGATGAAGAAGTCGACCGCGTTCTGGCCGAAGACCGCGCTGACGTCCCAGAGGAGTCCGCCGCGCGTCTCACCCTTCAGCCCCGCGACCACCGACATGTCCGTGGCGTCGCCGCCGAACTGGGGTGTGAAGCCGCCGGGAAACATCTCCTGGAAGGTGAAGCAGTTGGGATCGTCGAGGACGCGCTGCAGTGCAGCCGGGTCGGGAACGTGGTTTGTGATCGTGACGACCGGGCAGTCCGCGGAGCCGTCCAGCACACCGTCGTGCGCATCCAGCACGTCGCCGACGAGCAGCGTCTGGCCGCCGTCGATGCTGAAGACGCCCTGGCGCGTGTTCGGATTGCGGAAGAAGAAGCCGCCCGCGACCGTCTCGCTCGCGAAGTTGGCGTGGCCGTAGAGCTGGAGCCCGTCGCCGAAGAACCGGCCGAAGTTGCCCCACAGCTTCAGGTCGTTGTCGACGTCGTGCGCGCCCCAGATCTGGGCCGGATCGCGCACGTGCGTGTTGCCCGCCGCGATCAGCGCCGCCGCGTCGTCCCGCTGCACGCTGCGGCTGGTCGGATTCGCGGCGCCGTACTCCGCGCTCAGGTTTGCGAAGCCGCTCTGCCCCAGCGGCAGCCCGATGTTGCCCGCCACGGTGTACGACTCGCCGTCGCCCTCGTAGAAGCTGCCGGTGCGGACCTCGATGCTGCCGCCCGAGCGGGCGTCCCTGAGCATGAGGTTCATGACGCCCGCGATGGCGTCGGAGCCGTATTGCGCGGACGCCCCGTCGCGCAGGATCTCCACCTGGCGGAGCGCGATCGCGGGGATCGTGGAGATGTCGGGCCCCTGGGCGCCATCTGCGAACCCGCCGCCGATCCACATGATGATCGACGCCCGGTGCCGCCGCTTCCCGTTGACGAGCACGAGGGTGTGGTCGGGCGCCAGGCCGCGCAGACTCGCGGGCCGCACGATCCGGGCCGCGTCGCCCACGGCCTGCGGGTTCACGTTGAACGAGGGCACGACGGTGCGCAGCAGGTCGCTCACGTCGGTGTCGCCCTGCTCGATGAAGTCCCGCCCCGTGATCGCGTCAATCGGGACCGCGGACTGGGTGGCGGTGCGGGGGCGGGACCGGCTGCCGACCGTGACGAGGCCCTCCAGCGCGATCGCGGTCTGGTTGAGCGCGATGTCCAGTTGCGCCGTTTGCTCGTCGGCGATCGAGACCTCGCGGGTCTCGGTCGTGTAGCCGATCAGCGTGATCCTCACGGTGTGGGTGCCGGCGGGAATCCCGTTCAACTCGTAGCCGCCGGCCGGCCCGGTGATCCCCCCCAGCGAGAGGTCGGGGATGTCGACCTGGACGCCCGCCAGCGGCTGCCCGGTGGCAGCGGCCCGAATGGTACCTTCCAGGCGGCCCTGGGCCGAGGCCTGTGCGGGCAGAACGGACAGAACCAGACAGGCGATCGGGGGTACAAGATGGTGGGCGAGACCGGCAGCCCGTCCCCATACCCTGCGGTCAGTTGGCCACACTGTAAAGAGTAGTTTACTATTTGTCATGTTCTGTTTACTCGTTGTGCCCGCCTGGGTTGAGCGGCGAACAGGCACGAAAGTGAGGGACTTGGACACGATGTCCCGGGAGCCAGCGAGATGTTCATCATGATCACCATTGCGCGTTTCGGTCGCAACCGCCAACCCCTGGTGCCGTTGCCCGGGCTGTGTCTGGCGGCCCTGCTGGCGGCATCCTGCGAAGAGGACGCGGCCTCGCCTGGCAGCGTCGCCTTCACGGCCACATGGACCACCGAGGGACCGGAAGTCAGGATCGGTTCGGTCGACGACCCGGACTACGCCTTTGCGGGGGTCAGCCAGCTGGCGACAGGCCCCGGAGGCCGGCTCTACTCGCTCCATTCGCGCGAAGCGCTGATCCGCTGGTGGACCCCGGACGGCAAGCCGGCCGGTTCGTTCGGGAGCCGTGGCGAGGGGCCGGCCGAATTCGGCTTTCCGTCGAGCATGGGATTCTTCGGGGACACGCTGTGGGTCTCCGACATCAGCACACTTCGCATCAGTTACTTCGATGCCGGCGGCACGTTTCTCGGGTCGGGAGCGTCCGGGGCCAACCTGAACCCCCGGGACGTCAACTTCACTTCGCCCCTTGTCCCGTTGCGCGACGGATCCATCCTGAAGCGCACCCCCGCGGCGTTGTGGAGGATCGCGGACGGACTGGTGACCGAGACGCCGGTCGTTCGCATGGACGCCGAGGGCAACACGCTTTCCGTCATCTGGGTGAACCCGCACGAAGCCCGCGACGTCCGGCAGGTTCGCACCCCGATGGGCGCCGGTCTCGGCTACCAGCCCTTCGGAGACCACGTCCTGTCCACGGTCTCGGAACATGGCCTGACGGTGCTTCACCGCCGCGCCTGGACCGGAGAAGGGGAAGCCCGCATGACGGTAGCGCGGATCGACTTCTACGGAGATACGATCTTTGCGGCAGGGGTGCCGTACGAACCCGTACCGCTCCCCTCCGAGCGCATCGACGCACACGTACATGACCTGGCCCAGCGCATCGAACCGGGGTTCTTCGAGGGAACCACCAGGGCGGCATACGAGAGAGCCATGCGCGAAGCGACCTACGCCCCGGCATACGTCCCGCCGGTGCGCGAAATGATCGTCGGACGGGATGGCAGCGTCTGGTTGCGACGGTTCGAGCCGGTCGAATTGCAGACGGACGATCGGCTGAACGAGTGGTGGGTCCTCGATGCGGGCGGCATCCCCCTGGCGCGGGCACTGACCCCCACCGAACTGCGGGTGATGCTGGTCGATTCCGACGCGGTGTGGGGCGTGGAACTCGACGAGCTGGATGTGCCCTACATCGTGCGGTACCGGTGGGTGAAGCAGGGATAGGCCGCTACGGGGCGGGGGCAGGTCGCCCCCGCCCAGCAGATCGGGGAATCCCAGCCCCTCCAGGACCTCGCCGTCTTCGGTCTCGACCGTGACGTAGGTCGTGCGCCTCGCGTCCCCGGCGCCCGATGCGGGCCGGGTGCTACTTGTTGTTGTTCGAATGCCGGCGCTACAACCGCCGGATCCGGTCAGCCGCCGAGTTCCGCCAGCTTGCTTCGGGCCTCCTGCGCGGGCTCGTACGATTCGTCGGCGTTCTCCCAGGCCGCCAGTGCGCTCTGCAGATGTTCGATGGCGCCGACCGTGTCTCCACGCTCCTCCATCAGCAGGGCCAGCTCCAGGTGGGCGTGAGGATGGGCCGGAATGTGAAGGAGGACCTGGCGCAGTTCGGCCTCGGACTCGCCCAGCCGGCCCGCCTTGCGGAGCGCGCGTGCGGCACCGAGGCCGAAGTCGACCCGGTCCGTGCTCCAGGCAAGGGTGCCACCGTCAGCCAGAATGTCGAGGGCCGCCCGGTAACTTTCGGCGGCGGCGGCGTAGTCGCCAGCGCGCTCCTGGATCATGCCGAGATCCGCGGTCAAGGTCGCACGGAAGTTCAGGTATCCACTTGTGTCCGCCACCTCGGCCGCTGGCTCGTGCACCTCCAGCGCGGCCTCGACGCCCTGGGACTCGAGCGCGACGAGGATCCTGCCGTGCGGCACGCGGAAGTCCCTCAGCCACAGATCGGATGCGGCCACCTCCTCCAGCACAGCGGCCGCCTCACCGACCAGGCCCGCGTCGAGGTAAAGCACGACATCTTCCAGGCGGACATAGGCCGGCACAGGAAATCCGGCACGCGCAAGCTCGTCGATCCAGGCGTTCGCGGTCCCGATCGCGGCTTCCAGCTCCCCGCGAAAGCGGTGATAGCGCTTGAGCCGCAGCAACGCGTCCGCCCTGGCCGCCGGGGTGCGGGCCTGGTCGCGTGCCCGTTCATACCCCCTGCGGGCGTCTTCGAACCGTCCGGTCTCCAGGTCGAGATCGGCGAGGTCGCGGGCGGGTCTCTCCGACAGCGGATTGAGCAGCACGGCCCTGGCCAGAATGTCACGCGCCATGTCGTGTTCACCGCGCCGCCGCCGGAAACCGGCCATCAGCAGCGCGCCTCCCTCATCGTCCGGAAACCTTTCCCGGTATTCCGTGAGGGTTGCCGCGGCTTCTTCGTACAGCCCCAGCTCTTCCTGGAACTCGGCCAACGTCTGAAGCAGGAAGCCGTTCCCGGGATTGAGGCGGCGCATTTCGGTGACCGTTGCCAGCACGCCAGCTCAGTCGCCATGCAGATTCTGGTTTCGCCACTTGGCGTCCAAAGCGTTCAGGTCTTCGGGGTATAGCTCGAGCCACATCTCGAGGATGGCTGCAGCTCTGTCCGCCTCCCCGGTCTGCAGGTAATACTCGGTCCGCACCTGGAAGCGGGCGCGTTCCGGGAGCCGGTGAAGGTTCACCATCGCCGCCTCTATCGCCGCCAGCGCCTCTTCCGGCCGATCCCGGCGCCTCAACCACCGGGCCAACTCCCGGTACGCGGTCGTGAAGGTGGGGTCGAGGGTCGTCGCGGTCGTGAAGTGCTCGATTGCGCCGGCCACATCCTGCTCCAGTTCCACCGCGAACATCCCCTTGACGAAACCCTCCAGAGCGGCGGCATCCTCGGTCAGGATCTGGCGAACCGGAAGGTCCTCGACACCCTCGCGGCCGTGGATACCGAGGGCGACCCTGATCGCCTCGGACATCTCGTCGACGAGTGCGAGGAGTTCGCTTCCCTCGTGAACGGTCTGGCCGGCGATCGATCCGTCCTTCGCCTCGTGCACCGCCAGTGTTACCCGGTAACGGCCCTCCACCCTGTCGATCTCGCCCACGGCCACGTATTCGGCGAAGACCTCGCGCGCGATCTCGCGCTTGAGCGACAGCGGGGCGCCGAGCAGGTCGGAGTATCCGCGCCGCTGGAGACCCCAGGAAAGCGTGCGGGTCGGTATCGGAAGGAAGAAATCGTCCGTGATCAGGTCGTAGTCGATCGCCAGCGGGACGGCGTAGGCAGTCCACGTCTCTTCCTCGCCCAGCCCCGCGCCCGGTTCCAGCGGAAACAGGGCGGTCCGCTTGCGGAACTCCGACTTCACGGCCGTAATCCGGATCTCTTCGCCGTCCTCCGTCTGCACCGTGACGGTCCTGGTCGCTGCCCCCAGATCCTTGCCCCCGAAGAGCACCCACAACACGATCGCGCAGAGGAGCAGGTTGGCCGGCAGCCCGATCTTCTCGGTGCGCGGCATCTCTTCGCGGTCCTTGCCCGGCTTGCCGTGGAACCAGGCAAGCATGAAGGCGGTGGGCAGAAGGAGGAGCAGTCCGACCAGCACCACCCTCGTCAGGTGCGGCGAAAGCAGGAACTCGTCCACGGCGAAAGCGACGAACTCGATCACCGCCCATGATGCCCCGGCGTAGATCGCCAGCGTGTGGGGAACGCGTCGTTCGAAGAGGGTGCGGACCAGAGCGGACATCGGGTTTCGCGGTTGTAGGTGCCTGTCTTGCCTGGTGACACCGTAATCTAGCGGTCCCTGCGGGTGCAACCGCGGCCACATGCGCCCTCACGCGTTGCAATCGGGGTGCCGCGTCGTCATCCTGAACGCCGATGAACCGCAATCCCGCCCCACCCCGCGTCCCGTCACGCCCATGACCATACCCACCTCGATCGCGCTGGCCACCCTGGCCGCACTCAGCACCACCCTCCCCGCCTGCGCCCCCACCTCGCCCGGCTCAGGTGGCCCCACGGACCCCCGCGTCGACGCCATCTTCGCGGACCTGCGCGGCGACCGCCCCGGCGCAGCCGTCGGAGTCCTCTTCGAGGGCGAGATCGTCCACCGCGCCGGGTACGGCCTCGCGAACCTCGATCACGGCGTCCCGATCACCCCGGCGACCGTCTTCGATATCGCGTCGATCTCGAAGCAGTTTGGCGCCATGGCCGCGCTGCTCCTCGAGGCCGAAAGCGGCCTCGACCTCGACGCGGACGTGCGCGAATACGTCCCCGAGCTGCCCGATTTCGGCGCAACGATCACCCCGCGCCACCTCATCCATCACACGAGCGGCCTCCGCGACTGGCCCCACACCATGGCGCTTGCCGGCGTGGAGTTCACCGACGTCATCTCCTTCGAGAAGATCCTGCGGATGCTCCACAACCAGCAGGCGATCAACTTCCCGCCCGGCTCCGAGTACGCGTATTCGAACACCGGTTACAACCTGCTCGCGCGCGTGATCGAGGTGCGGTCCGGGATGACCTTCCGCGAATACACCCATTCGCGCATCTTCGCGCCGCTCGGCATGACCCGCACGCACTTCTCCGACGACTACACGGAAGTGGTGCGGGGGCGGGCGGAATCGTATGCCCCGGCTCCGCCGACACCCGCGGACACCACCACGATGTCCGACTCCGCCCCGCCCGCCTTCCGCCGCCAGCCCGACCAGCTCACCGCGCTCGCCTCCTCCTCCCTCCACACCAGCATCGACGATTTCATCCTCTGGATGCGCAACTACGAGACGGCCGAGGTCGGTGGCGAAGCACTCGTCGAAACAATGCGCCGCCGCGGCATCCTCACCGGCGGCGACACCATCAGCTACGCCCACGGCCTCTCGGTCGGCACCTACCGCGGGCTGCCCACCTTCGGGCACGGTGGCTCCTGGGTCGGCTTTCGCACCAACTTCACGCGCTTCCCCGAGCAGAACCTCTCGATCGCGGTCTTCTGCAACGTCAGCGACTGCGATCCGGCGGGCCGGGCTCGCCAGGTGGCCGAAGTCTACCTCGGCGAGCTGATGGAACCGGTCCCCGAACCGAACGAGACAGCCGAACAGCGGCCAGCCGCGGAACTGGACGTTCCCGAATCCCGGCCCGGGCGCCCCAGGCCCACCACCGCCCAACTCCAGGAATACACCGGCACCTACCGCAGCCCCGAGCTGGACAGCAGCTACAAACTCGCTCTCGACGCTGACGGCCGCCTCGTCGCCACGCACTGGCGCAACGCCCCCACCATCCTCACGCCCGCCGGCCCCGACACCTTCACCGGCGACCAGTGGTTCTTCCCCCGGGTGCGTTTCGTGCGCGGCGATGCCGGCCGCATCACCGCCTTCACCGTCACGGGCGGGCGCGTGCGCGACCTGATCTTCGAGCGGCTGCCATGAACCATCCCGGTTTCGGGGCCCGTCCCCGGACGCGCAACTCGGCGCGCGACCCGGCAGCGCATCCGTCACCGGCGAGGCCCCCATGATCTTCCGCGGCTCGCAGGTCCGGATGATCGTCGCCTTCTTCATCGCCCTCACGCTGGTCGGGGCGGTGGGATACCGCTGGATCGAGGGCTGGAACTGGGCCGACTCGTTCTACATGACGGTGATCACCATCACGGCCGTCGGGTACCACGAAGTCCACCCGCTCAGCCAGGCGGGCCGCTACTGGACGACGTTCGTGCTGGCCGGGGGCCTGACCGGGCTAGCGGCCTGGTTCGCGCTGATCACCGCGGCGATGGTCAGGATGGACCTCGGCAACCAGTACCGGAGACGCAAGACACGCAAGGAGGTTTCACGCATGAGGGACCACGTGATCGTGTGCGGCGGGGGCAGGATGGGCGTCCAGGTCGTGCACGAGCTCCAGGACGCCAGCCAGCCGTTCGTGCTGATCGAGCGTGACGAAAACGCGATCCGGGCGCTGCGCAGGGTGTCCCCCGACATTCGCGTCATCGAGGACGACGCGACCAAGGACCGCGTGCTGGAGGAAGCCGGCATCAAGCGCGCCAAGGGTCTTGTCACCTGCCTTTCCGGGGACACCGACAATCTCTACGTCTGTCTGTCCGCCCGGCACCTCAACCCCGAACTGGTCATCGTCGCCAGGGCGGAGGGGGAGCGCGCGATCGACAAGATGCGCCGGGCCGGGGCGGACCACGTCGTGAGCCCGAACGTTGCCGGCGCGGTCTGGGTTGCGTCCGTGCTGGTGCGTCCCGCCGTTGCGTCGTTCCTGGACGTCACCGCCCCCGGCAGCCATCTGTCGCGGCACCTGGACCACGCGACGGTGGGCACCTGCTCGCAGGTGGCCGGGACCACGCTGGCCAGAGCGCGGATTCTGGACGCCACCGGGCTGCTGGTTGTCGCGATCCGCAAGCAGGGCACGCCGCCCGAAGAGGTGCTGCTCAATCCGCCTGGCGACACGGTCCTCGAGCCGGGCGACGACGTGATCGTGCTGGGGGACGAGGAGCAGGTCGGGAAGCTGCGGGAGTACGTGGGATGATGGCGCGCGCGTCGCGTCTGCGGCGCGCCGCTCCCTTCATTCCAACCCGACCGGCGTAACCGATTCGGTCGCCCCTTGCAGGGTGTTTCTTCGCGCGCGACCCAACTGCGGCGGAGGCAACGGGACGGCGAGCCGGGCCGGGGATTGCAGTTGCTGGAACCCGCTTATCGTGAGATTATTGCTAATACAGACGAATTATCGCGTTATAGTCACGATAATCAGCGCAATCGTAATGGAATATCGCTGTTCATGCGACTCGACATGGCGTGCCTGACACCAGCGGCCTTCCCTCGCACCGGAGAGGACTGGTGAAGTGAACCCTTATAGCAGGGAGCATGGCGAGGCGAAGCTGCAGACGATCAGGGAGATCGTGTTGTCCGGCGGAACGGTCCGTGTGCCGATCTGGAGGTTGCTCGGCTGGTTCCACCGCCGGCACCGCGGAGCGAAGGTGGTCGGTACCATCCGCCGAGCCCTCAGGGAATGCGAACTCGAAACGCTCCCGGATTTCGCGGATCGCAATCTGCGCCTCAACAGGATCGTAGGCTTCCGCCGGATCCCGCCTTCCACAGGCCGCCCCGACCCCACGAGCCGGTGATGCTCGCCGGCACGACACAGGCGCAGGGCGAGGTGACGCATCGGCATGGGCGCTGACGGATTCGAACCGCCGACCTCCTGCTTGTAAGGCCGCCCCTAGGCAGTCCCCAGTCCAAGCAAGAAGCTACGCAAATCCAACCAGGACCGCACGATCCCTCCTTCTTGCCCCTATGGACCTGTCACGGTCGACCGGATCGAAAGAGCCGGAGATTTGCCGGAATCGCGGACGAAATGCGAGCGCGCGTCTGGGTGGAGCATGAACAGGCGGCCGGGCCAGAGGGCAGCGGACGGAGTTTCGGGCCGGGGAGGAAGTCAAGGTCGAGTCGCCAACCGGACAGTTTCCCGCCGTCAAGAGTGGTTCCACCGGTCCGACCTCTCGCTCGTCTGCTCCATCAACGGCACCTCGGACCTGTTCGAGCCGAGGCGTCGGCTGATCGCCGACTGCGCGGTTCTCCACAGGGTTTCCCGTCGGTAGATTTCGACATGACCGAAGACAACCCGCAGGATACGACCGCGTCCGAAACGCCCCGGGGCGGTCGTGGTGCGCCGGAATCGCCCCAAGGAATGAGCCCTTATGCGACAGGGGGCGGTGGCGTCACCTTCGAGCGACAGGTGGCGGTCAAGTACCTGGCGCACATGCTCGCTGGCGATGGCGCGAGCGAGCTTGGAGACGGCCGCCGCGTAGTGAACGTCGCGTTCCAACAGGCCCCGGCCCATCCCGCCGACGATCTGGTGGTTAGTGCAGCGTACTCGGACGAGTCGCAGCCATCCTTGGTGCTTGCCATCGCCGTGCGTCGGTCGCCCAAACTCGTTCAGAGTGACAAATCAACGCGGAGGCTATTCCTGGGATTCGTCCGAGCTTTGGTCGATACACCCAAGGCCGGACCGGAACACCGTTGGGGCTTGGTTGTCGCGGGACCTCAGCGACATGCTCGGCAACTCGCACAACTGGTGAGCCTCGCTGGGGGTCAATCGGACGCACCAAGCTTCTTCGAATGTGTCGATTCCCCCGGCAGACACGATATCGGCGTTCGACGGAGACTGGGGCAGATCGAGGCGCTGGTTGAACGTGCGCTTACGGACCTCGATGTCGGTGAAGTCGACACTACGCAGATACGGAGGCGCGTTTGGGAACTCCTAACGCGCCTCGAGGTCCGTATGCCGCGCCTCGAGTCCCCGGACGATACTGATTGGTCAAACGTGGCGAACAGTCTTATCCCACTGGGCCGAGGGTCCGGTCTGGAAGCCGCGATCCGCCTCCGCGACCGCCTCGTGGCTCTTGCGAATGAATACGCACCCAAGGCCGCACGAGTTGATCTCGTGATGCTACGACGTGACACCCACTTGCTAATCAACCCGGCGAAGCGGCACCGAGAGAGCGCCTGGCTAATACTCGACCGCCTTCATCAAGCGGCGCTCGCTTCGGTGCGTGCAGAAATCACCTCTGGTGACGGCATTCGCAAAGTGCGCCTTGATCGAAGCGAACTGGCTGCGAAACTGGTGAGCCTCACAAAGGAGGCTGCCGCTGTGGTAGTGACCGGCGAGTCAGGCGTCGGAAAGAGTGCACTTGCCCTGTTGGGGCTCGCAGCCGCGAGCAAGGCTGACCCCGACAGCCTACAGATCTTCTGTGTCAACCTGCGCCATATCCCCCAAAAGCCGGTCGAGTTCGAGGCAACGTTAGGTGGACCGCTTCCGACTCTTCTCCAAGAACTGAGTGCACCCAGGCGACTGCTCGTCATTGATGGTGCTGATGCTGTCATCGAAGGTATGGAACACGCCTTTCGTCACCTGGTCGACGCCGCCAAAGAAACCGAGATGGCCGTAGTTGCCGTGACTTCCAAGGAGAGTGCCGCGGCAGTGCGCAGCCCGCTGATCGAGCGCTTCGCGGGCGGTGTTACTGAGTGTGGGATCCCAACGCTGACCGATGCCGAGATAGCCGAAATCGGCGAGACCTTTGCGGAATTGAGGAGACTCTACGCGAATCCGCAGTCACGCGAGGTCCTGCGCCGACTTGTTGTTGTTGACCTGCTCGTACGAGGCCGTGTCCACGACGTTCCGCTAAGCGATGCAGATGCGATGCGGGAGGTTTGGTCGGGCCTGGTGCGACGCCGAGAGATGAGTGACAAGGGATCTCCAGATGCACGCGAGTTCGCCCTGCTTCGCCTTGCCGAACTAGATCTCATCGGAGGCGACCGCCTAGAAGTCATGAGCAGGATTGACTCCACTGCCCTCGACGGACTACGGCAAGACGGGTTGTTACGAACGTCCCCCAGCGATCCGTTCAGGATCGGCCCGGAGTTCGCACATGACGAAGTGAGGCGCTACGCACTCGCCCGCCTGCTGCTGGCCGAGAGGAGTCCGGTTTCGCGAATCAAGGCAGCCGGAGCTCCGCGTTGGTCGCTCTCGGCCGCCCGGCTCGCTTGTCAAGAGCATTTGGCACTGCCCAATACGGCGGGGACTCCTCTACGCGGCAGATTCGCTGCGCTGCAGGGTTCTTTCGCCGAACTCGTCAAGGCTGGTCATGGTGCGCGTTGGGAAGACGTGCCTACCGAAGCGTTGCTCACAATCGCGAATCCCAGCGCTGTGCTCAGGGACGCATGGCCCGGACTGCTTGCCGACCAGCGTGCCGGGATACGCCGGATCGCCCGCCTTGTCGATCAGCGGCTGCGTGACGACAACGGCATCGTTGACATCGTCGCCGTGGAGCCGGTCGTCACACTGTTGCTCGACGACAGCACTCCTTGGCGATCCGGGGACGACGCCAAGGGCTTGCTGAGGTCCTGGCTGCGCGCTCACGTTGCCACGAATACGCCCGCTGGCAATCCATTGCGCGTCCTGCTGCGTGATCGCCTCGTTGAGGCATGTGCCGCGGCCGATCGTCGCTTCGCCAAGAAGCAGGCAGCACTGGCCGCCAAGCGTGCCGCTCGAACACCTGAAGAGATCGAAAGAGAACGCCGTTTCGAAGAGAAGCATGGGTGGGCGGTACCAGAGATCCGACGGCGCCGAAAGCGACCTGGGATTCCCCATGAGATTACGAGCGAGATAGTCCTCGAGCTGCTTGGACTGCTCGGTCCAGATCTCGGCCACGAGGGTGAGGCGATCCTGCGTCGCGTTGCACGGGATGCACCATCGTGGCTCGCTCCGGCTGTGGACGATTTCTTTGCCAGCCGTGCGCTCGCCTTATTTGGGCAAAGCCTCTTGGCTCATCTGACCGAAGCCTACTACGTCGACGACGAGGCGGACGGCTCTGATTCCCTCTGCGACGGCGTCCGCGGACACCGACGGCGCAGCTTGTCGGACCCGTTCGCTGCATGGCATCTCGGGCCGTTCATGTCCCTCCTTCAGGTCGACTTCCGCCGCGGTGCCAAAGTTCTCAACCGCCTTCTAAACCATGCAGCCGTCATTCGTGCTGTCGGCCTGGCTCGTGCTATTCAAGGTGACCAACCGGCCGAAGATGAGAGCGTCCGCGCCTACGAAACCGAACTTGAGGTTGCCGAACTAGAGGTTACTGGCGAGCGGAAGCTCTATGTTGGCGACCAACACGTTTGGCGCTGGTACCGTGGAACGGGAGTCGGACCCTATCCATGCCTCAGCGCGTTGCTAGCACTGGAGCGAGCATGCGACCAGCTGGTCGATTCCGGCGTTTCACTGAGCAGATTGACTCAGGTGCTGTTCGATGGCTGCGAGAACCTCGCGATGGTCGGTCTCATCGTCGGACTGCTCGTGCGGCATCTTGAAGATGCGGATCAGCTACTAGATCCCTACCTTGCCGAACCGCTCATCTGGCACCACGAATTCGCGCGCGTCGCAAATGAGAACTCAGGGTTCGCAGCAGACTCCGAGGGGCTCGTGGCACCCGAGCGCCGCGGCTGGTCGCTGAACCATGTCGCCATGTTCCTAGTCCTTGGAGCCACCGAAGAACGCGTTGCGGCGCTCCGTGCGGTTGGGGCGACGCTTGTTGCCAATGCCCGGCGGCAGATCAGCCAGCTACTTGAGCAGGAGTCCAAGCAGGCAGAGGACGATCACGCCTCCTTTATCGAACAACAGCTAATGCCAGTGCGTGCCTGGGCCAGCCGGCTCGATCGCGACATGTACGAAGCCCGTCAGACTTCGGACGGTGTATACATCCAAGCCGCGCCGCCAGATGATGTAGTGCAAGGGTTGGCAGAGGCCAATGCGGATATGGAACGCACGCGGCAGGCCATTTGAACTGGGGGTGCGGTATCACGTCGAGCCAGCGAAGGGGAACACCGATCTCCAGCCACCTGATCAGTTGACGGCTGACCTTGCTACCGCCCGAGAACTCCTTGAGAATCCGCCATCGTTCTCCGTGTATGATCCTTCGGACGCGGCCGCCTTGGTAGCTGCGGCCGCACTGGAAGCGCATTTCTTGAATGCTTGTGATCTGCCACATCATGCACTCTCGTTCGCTGCAAAGACCGTGCTTCAGGTCGGAGAGGGCGCGGTGGAGCCTCGGCCGTTTGAGTACGAAGACACCTTGTTTGATCAGGGTGCCGATCGCAGCGCCGCTCGAGTGCTTCCGTTGCTGCTCCTACCGGATTCTGAACCGATACGAGCCGTTATCGGCAACGGGAGCCAACAAACATCCATCGAACGCGTGCTGGCTGCCGGCCTCAACCTTGCCCAGGCAGTCGCGAACGAAGTGCGACTCTACCTTGTCCGGCGTTTGGATCACGTGTGGGAGGCGCCCTGCGCAAACGACGACCGTTGCCATCACGAGCTGGGGTTGTCGCTCGTCACCAGCACGCTGCGAGACTGCATAGTGGGTCCTTGGGTCCCCGACACCGGACGACGTACCGTGGTCGCGCTCAAGGAGCCCTTGGCCGAGTCGCTTGCCGCTACCGACGACGATTCAATCATAACGTTTCGTCTCGACGCGGCGATACGAGCTCTCGGTCCCGCAGTGCTGGCCAACGTCTGCATATCAGCGCGGGCACGTGTTCTGCTTTCGGCGCTCCTTGCCGCTCAGCGTAGGTCCCTCCTACGACAGGAACGGCATCACGCGGACCATAGAGGCTCGCATTCTCTCGTCAGCGCCCGCGCTCTCTTGACGCTCGCACAGAATGGCGACGACGCAGGCATCTACCAGCACATCGACGCCTATGCCAACAACCCGGCACTGCTCGGCACGATGCTACGCGCGTTGTCGGCAGCAGCAGAGGAAACCTCAAGCCGGGCAGCGACGGCACGGCGAATCTGGCCTGGCTTAGTTCGTCACGTACTGGAATTGAACGCGTCTGGCCACACGCCGTTTCAGGGTGGTCACTACGGCGATATGGCCCTGGCTTCCCTCATTCCCAGCACCGCGCCTAAAGATTGGCACTACTTGTACCGTGAGGTTGAGGACCAACCGATCAAGTGGTGGAATCCCCGCACCATGCGATCCGCGGTCGAGGAATGGCTAGTGGTCGCTGCGGGGACAGCAGATTGCGTTGATCACCTCATCGGTTTCCTCAGCGTACTCTCACCTGAGGATCAGGTCCGCGTTGGACTACCGTGGCTAAAGGCCCTTGTCCTCCCGGATCCCGACCGCATCGCTGCCGGTAGCTTCATGGTTGCCACTTGGCTAATCGAAAACCGGTCTGCGGCTGTCGCCGCCGACCTTCTGCCCAGATGGCAGGAAATCGTCGATGCGCTGGTCGTCGCGGGGGTCACCCGCCTTGCGACCTATTCAGAATAACCCGCGTTTTGTGCATCAGGCGCTGAGCCCGTGACGCAGGTGGAATCGCGTGAGTGAGCACTGAACAAGTCGGATCGGCTGGGAGAGTGCCGGATGGTCGGGCAGTGGTTCCTTCAGCCCTGCGCCGTATGTGATGTCGGTGAGTCGCGGTCGTGGTCCATCCGCAGTCGTTCGTCATGGGCTGGCAGTCCGATCTAAGGCTCCTGGAACCTTCCGGTTCACCCACTGGCAGCTATTTTTCCTGATGAAGCCCATTGGCAAAGATGAACTCCCGCCAGACTAGGCGATTGGCGTAGGCGTTCCTGAGTCGCTGGAATGCGGACGGGCTCAGTAGCATCCAGGAACCCCACAACAATGGCCTCTCAAGCTGGTAGTCGTCGACGTCATACGAGCTACGCCACGTCTGGACAACGAGACCTTGCCCGTCGGCGTCGTTCATAACTAGTTCCTCTTCCGGCTCCAGCTCTGCAGCCGCCACCAGCTGTCTTGTGGGAGCAAGCAGGGGATCAGCTGGCCCTAGCTGTTCGCCTCCGATGCGCAAAACCGAGCTTTCCTGGTCGATCCCAACCAGAGGACCGTCTGGGTACCGCACATCAGCGGGAACATTCCGGACGACTGTAGACCATCGGCGAGCGTC
Source organism: Gemmatimonadota bacterium (assembly GCA_022826005.1). Classification (GTDB taxonomy): domain Bacteria; phylum Gemmatimonadota; class Gemmatimonadetes; order Longimicrobiales; family Gaopeijiaceae; genus Bin94. The sequence goes on from JAJDVT010000121.1 coordinate 199,010, forward strand.
TCCCTTAGCAAGAGGCGGGTAGTTAACGCCCGTGAAGTCGTCCCGTCCCCTAGCCTCGAGTGCACAGGCCCGCCGCGTAAAGCTCTGTGGCAGATTCCAATCGTCGTGAACCGTTTCTCGGGTTTCGTAGGACGCTATTACGCGCCAACCCCTGTATGGTCCCTCAATCACTGTTGGTGCCCGCTTGCACGACGCGAGACGAACCGTCGCACTGAGCCGACCATGACCGGCCTCTTCTGCCCCGCTCAAGCCATCATCGCCTACTTCAGTTCCGCTATTGGTCACCGAGGCCCTAATCCTACCCCACACTGCCGAGATGGCGCTCGGTGGGGGCGAAAGACTTGGACGGGGTATTCTGACGAACTCGAGTGCTAGGCTGGTCGTGGGACTTAGGATCAGTTGCCGTGCGAGTTGGGCTTCCCATTCCAGCGGAGACACCAATATCTCACCGCTTCGGGCGAGCGACGCGCGAGCAGCAGCCCCTGTGCGCTGGACGATCCTTTCGAACCTCTCCTCTACTCCGATCACCGCGTTCGGTTGTATCTTGCGAACATGACTGGCAAGCGCCCTAAGCTGCCGACCCCGTCGTTGTTCGAAGGACTCGCTTCGAAGTGCTTGAGCGAGTTCCCTTTCCACCGTTGCGCGGAATCCGGGCACGAGCGTGTCGGCTTGAGCCACTCGATCACCGCCGAAATGGGTCACGATGAGCTCGGGATCGTATGGCCCTTCTGTATCCGCATTGGCATCGGCGTTATCCCGAGCTGAAGAAGTCGATGAGCGGCCGAAATCCGTACCTTCCGCCGGGATCCACAGCCCTGAGTACTCCGTTGAACCGAGCGTAACGCCATCATCCGCAACCGGAGGAGGCGGCGGGTCGAACCCGTGGAGCGCGAGCAACTCGGCCGCTAGCGAACGGACTATGAGAAATGATCGCGATAACGCCAGTTTCCGAAGAGCTGGTTCGCAGGCGGTAACCACGGTTTGAGTCGACGACTCGGAGTAAAGCAACACATAGAGCAACCACGTCAAGGTCGTCGGATCAGAAATCTGGTGGAGCAGTTTCCGCAACGCCAAGCCGATCAGGTCCGGTTCTTCGGCTAGCAGCAGCTTGATCGCTAGAAGGGTCCTTCGCTTGTCCTCTCGCGCCGGACTCGACAGGCCAGCCACTAGGCCCATCGTCAATGCACAGGCAGCAGCCTCCGAGTCGCCCTCGCCGCCTGGGGATGATGCTACCCTTCCTTCGAAGGCTGGTCTCTCAATGGTGTCTGGCTGGTATGCCGGCACGGGGTCATCGTCACTCCCTTGGCGTGGGAGGCGATTCCGGATGACCTCATAGGCCTGATCCCAAACGACGAACGGTAGCATCTTGTCAAGACTGGACCACCGGATTCGACTTATGGCCACCACCAAGGCCCTGCTTATCCCATACGTACCGTATCCACTTGAACGAACAAAGAACGCCACTTCTTCAGCTAGGGTACCAAGCGTGGCTCTCTCATCGATCTTTACGGCACTTCCGAGGCTCTCCAGGGCGTCCTTCCCGCCGAAGGTGTTCCAACCGCCTCCTCCGCGGGTTCGGGTCCACGCAAGTGTATGGCACAGCGTCGCAAGTTGCGCGTTGCCATGTAGCTCAAACCCACGAGCCAAGTCACCGAGCAATCGCCCTGTCTGGTCAACGCCAGCGTTGTTCGCCAGATACCGAATAGCCGTCACGCAGTCCGCGTCTCGATCTTGAAGCGAGAGTTCTAGGAGCCGATATCCAATGGCATTGGTAAACCGCTCTCTTGACCATTCTGGCGCACTCGCTCGATAAGGGCGACGCTTCCACGTTCTTATCGCCCTTCGAATGCCAGCTGGTCCAGTCCCGAAGTCGTCAAACACTTCAAGATGGGGATTCTTGGACCGCGTTGCTGTTTCAAGGTCTGACGATGCGCTACTTGATTCAACGGTCCGACTGGTTGCACAAGGTAGAACGTGGCATTGACCGACCAAGGAGGCGATTCGGTTTAGTTCATCCACCTTTTCGCTATCTCGATCAACAAGCTCTTGACTGTCGGTGACAGCATAGGATGTTGGACGCTCATCGACACGCGATAGTACCAAGCGGAACCAATCGATCGACACCGCAGTGGAGGGTCCGACTGGTTCGATTAGTCGGTTGAGGCAGGTTGCGTCAAGTGCAGTCAGACCGGGCCGAATGGCCAGCCGTAGTGCCGCGGCTATGTGCGGTGGTGCATTCGATTGTTGCTCTTTCCAAAGGTCCTTTATCGCTGTCGTCAGCCTGTAGGAGGGGAGGTTGCAGCTCGCTAGCAATTCTGGCGCAGCCATTTCCGCGACCGCAATCGGGTCGGCCTTGGCCAGCAACTTCCACCAGCGCTGCGGTGCTCCGCGCGTGCCCTTGCGGTCGGTATGGAGCACGACTCGCTCACACAGCTCTTGCAGTCCCGGAAGGCGTTCTCGCGCTTGGGCGCGGTCCAGTTCGATCAGATCGGGGAAGGGGTCCAGTAGTTCGTAGATCGTGGCATCCTTTCGTACTCCGTAGCCGACCAACGCTTCACATGCACTCTCCCAAAGGATCTGCGCCTCGTCGCGATCATCGGCGGCAAGAGCAAGCCGCGCTGCTGCAAGCTGAAATCGGGCTACATCCGTGTAAAATCGGCGTTCCGTTTCCTTTGTCAGTATCGACCTAACGACCTTACGGGATTCATTGAATCGGCTTGAGGTCGTCCCAGCTATCACCAGACCTAGGACTTCGTCCGGAGGGATCGGGCCACCAAGTTCACCTTGGAGAGTGACAGTGGTCTGGTTGCTGGTGGTACGCAAGAGGTCAATTGCCTCACGCCAAGAAGCGTCGTCCACTAGCTGAAGGGCGCGTTGCAAAGTGGAGTGGATTATACCTCCCAAGGCGAATAGGTCGCAGGCGCGGGGGTCGCCCGAGAACGGATCCGTGACCGCTGTCAGGAGCGTTAGTGCCTCAAGTGCTGCCTCGGGCCGCTCATCCGCGCCAACCACCTCCGCACGACACAACGCTACAGCAAACTGAAGCCAACTCCCATACCAGCCATCGGCGTCGAGGATCGATTCGACTGCGCCTAGGGCAAGGGGATCCCGTCGTGCTGCTACTGCGCACGCATCAAGCCAATCCAAGATCGGCGCCGGACGGAATTGGATCCCTGAATCTTGGATTGTCCTGGTTAGCTCGAAAAGTCGACTACGACGTTGATCTGGATCTGACTGGTCGATCTCGTCTACCGAGAGTCCCAGGGAAAGTAGACGATGGACTCGACCCGGTGGCAGACCGCTTGCTATGGCGGCTTTGGCCCATCTAATGCTGGCCGACACCGACTCGTCCCCGGATCGCTCTGCCATCGCGAGTTCGTATTCCGCACGATCAGGCAGGTGGCGAATGACCGTCTCCATGGCGTCAGGACCAAGGGTGTTTGACACGGCATCAACGACGCCACTGCTTGGGAGTTCCGCAGATTGTAGCTTTCTTGCCAGTCCAGCCAGGTCAACATTCTCCGCGAGGCGCAGTTGCCCTCGTAGGGTAGCCAGCTCTATCAGTTGATTGGACCCCGACCCGTATACCGTGTTATCACTCTTCTTCTCAACTTCAAAGGCGGTGAGGTATTCCCGCCACGGGGCTGACTCGCCGGCGGCATCCACTTGATCGCAAAGGAGCAGGCCTGTTCGCGCTGGCACGGTTGTCCGACCATCGTATAGCAACCTGCTCACGAACACACTCGGTCCGAGGAGAGCCAAAGGGATATCGAGGAATTCCACCATTGTAGAATCGAGACGCTCGAATTCGTATGTCTCCGCAGCTCTCGCGAGTTCCACAAACCTGATGATGTCGGGCCAGGCTCCTATCTGCGCAGCTGCGTTAACTGCCGTGGCCAGATTCGCGACGATGCTACGGGCGGTGAAACCTGCTGCGACGGCGCGGGAGACATAGTTCACCTGTACCCGAGACACTACGTCGGCGTACCGACCGGCTTCAACGAGGGTTGGTAGGAGGTAGCGAAAAGACCGAGCGTCCATGAGGAACCCCCGGCCATCGAGCCAGTCGACGATCTCGGCAAGGATCGCGAGTCGCGCCCGCGGGTCATCTAGGATGGACTCCCGTAGGAAACGCACGAAAGACTCATGATAGACCCTGACACCGCCCTGACTTGCCACCTCGTGAAGAACGGGGACAAGCTGGTCGAGCACGACATCTACTCTGTGGGCAAGCGTAGGTCGGATTTCGCCGATCTCAGCACGCGTCACGGAGAACGGCAGAAACGCCAGAAGGTCGCCGAGTTGCCGGCCACCGCTGTCCACGGCAGACAGCAGATGAGTGTAGTAGGCCCGCAGTGATCCGTCGAAGGGAGGTAGGGTATCAACCATCTCCGCGGGATCCACCAGCGCTCCGGGCCCCTTGAGGAGTTCTCGGCAAATGTAGGTTGCGTAGAGACCGTTGCCATCACTCTTTTCGCAGAGTGAGTTGACGAAGTCCCCAACCTGTGGTCCGAGGCCTTCCGATTCGATGGCTGCGATGGCTCCAGCTCGTTCGGCGAGTTCCCTGACCTCAGGAAGGGAAAGGCCAGGCAACTCGACGGTGTGGCCGCCGACCTGTTCAAGCGGATTCAGATGCTGGCCCGGTTGACTTAGGACGACCACGGTCGCGCCCTCAGGGAGCTGCAAGTGGGCTAGCTCTTCCGCCCGCAGGTGAGCTGGGTCGCTTCGACCTACGGTTGCCCCGACTACTCTGGTAACGTGATCCAGTCCGTCGACAACGAGCGCTACCCGTCCGTGTTTTTCCACACCGCGCTTAACGGCCGCCACTAGAGTGTCCTCGTTGACGGCATACAGCGGGCGCAGCTCTGCCACGAGGTTTGGGTCGGCCTCGGCGAGACCGCGAAGCAGGCTGCCAAGCATTGGATCAGATTGCACCCTCTGCTCAAGCTCGTGGTCTTGCTGGTCAAGAAAACAGTAGTGTTCGGCGACGACCCATTCGGACTCCATCAACGACTGGCAAAGCTGCTTGCTGATCCAGGATTTTCCATGACCAGGCGGCGCCACGACCACAAGCGGCGAAGCTGTCGCAGCGGCCCTCTCGGCTGCGGCAATGAGTTGGCGGACTACGCCTTCCCTAGTGACCTCAAGCGTAGTGTTGACGGGGTTTGCCCGCGCGACGGCACCGTAGTCTGATCGAAGATTGGCCTGACGCCTCAACTCATCCGGTGTGGCAAGCTGGTCGCGCAGCCGCATCGCGCGGGCGAAAGCCACGAAATGGGCCGCCACGTCGATGGCGGACCGCTCGGCGTTGGGGTAGCATTCGGCACCGATTTCGAGTCGAACGCGATCAAGCAGGAGCCTCTCTGCCGCCTTGGGTTGAGCCAGATCGAAGCTGGCCTCGGGTGCCGCCAATTCGATTACCAACAGGTCACTCAGCGTCTCAAGGTCGGCCTTCGCTGACTCGCCGCTCCGTATGAACGCAAGAGCACTAGGGGCGTCGGGTCTCTGGCCCCATTCCCAGACTGCGTTCGAATCGAATCTGAATCGGACCGTTCGCATTCCTATCGCAAATGGGCCTGGGTCCGGATCAGTCGGTCGGAGAATCCGAGTGAGGCGAGAGTCAGTTGGGGGATGGTCGCGAAGAAGCACTCTCAACGTCGACGGCCGATTCGGTGTGGCCATCATGCGTTCCTGCCTACTGGCCGCTACGAGCTTGTCGAGGCGCAGTCGTCGTTGATTGTTCGTGAAGGTAGACAGTGGCAGGTCTACGTCTAAGTCCCCTTCCCGGTGTTTTATCTGAATCCGATCACGCCGTCCGTCAGGTGCTTCGGCTATCAAGTCATCGAACGGATCTCCCGGATATAGCTTCTTTTCCGCAGTCAGGGAGGCGAGGGATCCAAGCAGCAGGTCTGGCAGCTTGATAGCCGCCATTATGTCTTGGTATTCATACCCGCGATGCGCGGCGCGGAGCGGGGCTGCACGGGAGCCGCCCCATTCACCCCGTTTCACTCAGAATCCCCCTCAGGGTTGTGTCCTTGCTCCACTGCTGATGCTCTGATACAGGCGGCCAACCTACGGGAAAGGCTTCCCCGCCCGGTGACCAGAGCACCACGCTGTCAGCATGCCTTTCGAAGTAGTCGGCATCGGTGGTGATACGAATCGCAGATTCGCGCCCCTGAACGGTCAACGAATACTCACGCGGCCCGAGCGGCTGCGCGGTGAACCCATCAGGTAGGAGCTCGGGCCGTCGGATCACGCGGTCGAGATCGTCCATTGTCACCGAAGACGCTGGGCGGTCGGTCAAGGCGAACGTGGTATCCGCAGCTTCGTCGATGTCGATTCCGGGTGCACCTTCGGTGGCTTCGCGATCCACCTCTTGCGCCACCGCCGCCCGTCCTTCGTCGGTTGAGGCCCGACCCTCCAACACCGCCTGGGCGATCGTTCCCGACACTTTCGCGAGAATGGGTTGAAGTTGGCCTACGACGCCGTGGAAGAGTCCGATGCGCTTCGCCAGCGCCCGGTAGATGTCCGCCTCCACCGTGTCGCGGTAGTGGAGGTTGAATATCTGAATGATCGAGTGTCTCTGACCCAGCCGGTCGATTCGACCGATTCTCTGTTCCACTCGCATAGGGTTCCAGGGCATGTCGTAGTTCACGAGCGCGCCACAGAACTGGAAGTTCAAGCCCTCGGCGGCCGCCTCGGTGCAGAGCAGCACATCGGCTTCTCCCTCTCGGAATCGGCGCTTCGCTTCGTCACGGCTGATCGCCCGCCAGAGTCCGCCAGCGTGCGGCACCTCGCCGCCCCGCCCGGTAAAGCACATCAGCCGCAGGGAAGAGTCCTTGCCGAGTTCCTCACGCAGGAAGTCGATGGTGTCGGTGTACTGAGTGAACACCATGACCTGACTGGCCTTGCCGCTCTTCCCCCGCAAGTTGCCCAGAATCCGTTGCAGTTCCCCGATCTTGCTGTCGGGCGGAAGTCGCTCCGCCATCTTCATCAACCGGCGAATGTCGCCCATTTCCTCAAGCCTCAGGGCCTCGTCCGCAGCCTCGGCGACATCCTCGGGAGCGCCAATGACGTCATCGGCGAGCTCGTCGTCCGACAAGTCTTCGTTCCACTGGCCCTCCGTTTCCCCCACCCCGCCCTCCGCTGACTCCAGCCGCCGCCGAAGCGTACTCGCCAACGCTTCGCAACTGCTCGCGAGGCGGCGGCGATACACGGTCATGATGAACCCGACTGCCGTTCGCTGGGTACCGGTCGCCTGACCGTATGTGCGGGAAATGTAGCTTTCGACGGCTTCGTAAAGCTCCCGTTCGCCCTCCGTCATCTCGACGAAACGGTCCTTCACCCTTCGCTCGGCGATCGGCGCCGTCAGCAGGCCCTCTTTGTGGTACCGGCGCAGGAGGGTGCGCGTGTGTCGTGACAGAAGCCGTCTGACCGGCG